>CAZEWG010000047.1:0-15620 GCA_964514485.1 uncultured Pseudomonadales bacterium | reverse complement strand
GATTCGAATGTAGGGGCAAACCCATGTGTCTGTCCGCCAAAACCTCAGGCACATCTGCATTCAGAGAGGGCGTCCACTCCTACACAGGCCACACGATTCGAATGTAGGGGCAGACCCATGTGTCTGCCCACGGCGTCCGCAATCACCTTTGAGCCCTTTAAGCCTCCATCATCACTTCATCCAGACGACAATCCAGACTACAAAAGTTGCATCCACGACATTGTTCTTAAAAGGGCAGGGCGAAGACGCTCAACAACACTCATTTTTATAACTAGCGATTACACTCCTGCACAAGTGATCAGCCACAAAAAAGCCCGCAGGGGCTACCTGCGGGCTTTTTCATTCCATCTCTTGAGACGTTAAATATCCAGGTTCGTCACGGTTAACGCGTTGGTCTGGATAAAGTCACGGCGGGGTTCAACTTCGTCACCCATCAGGGTGTTGAAGATCTGATCCGCGGCAATGGCGTCCTCAATGGTGACACGCATCAGGCGGCGGCTGTCCGGGTCCATGGTGGTTTCCCACAGCTGCTCCGGGTTCATCTCACCCAGCCCTTTATAGCGCTGGAGCGACTGACCCCGTTGGGCTTCACGCATCAACCACTCCAAAGCTTCCTCGAAGTTGCTGATCGGATGCTGACGCTCACCACGCTGGACATAAGCCCCTTCTTCAATCAGACCATCCAGCTTGTTGCCAAAGGTCGCAATGGCCTGATAGACCGGGGATGAGAAGAACTCATGATTGAACATGTATTCGTCTTCCAAGCCATGCATTTTCACGATGGCACAGGGCAGATACTGTTCACGCTCTTCATCTTCGCGCACTTCATAAGAGAACTGGCTACCTGTGGTGGAATCCTTACTCAGGGCTTCACGCAACTTCTGCGTCCAGGCCTCCACGGCAGCCTGATCCTTCAGTTGATCCGCCGCAAGCTCGGGCAGATAAATCATCTGATGCAGGATTTGCGGTGGATAAACGCGGGACAGGCGGTCGATCATCGCCATCACGGCCCGGTATTCGTTCACCAAGGCTTCCAACGCCGGGCCGCTAATCGGCGGTGCTGAAGGGTTCACAAACAGCTGGCTGTCTTCCAGAGCCGCCTGAGTGAAATAGGCCTCTTTGGCCTGCTCGTCTTTCAGGTACTGCTCCTGCTTGCCTTTTTTCACCTTATACAGGGGCGGCATGGCGATATAGATATAGCCGCGCTCAATCACCTCCCGCATTTGGCGGAAGAAGAAGGTCAACAGCAGGGTCCGGATGTGAGAACCGTCCACATCGGCGTCGGTCATGATAATGATGCGGTGATAACGGATCTTGTCCACATCAAACTCTTCCCGACCGATGCCGCAGCCCAACGCGGTGATCAGGGTGCCCACCTCGGCGGAGGAGATCATCCGGTCAAACCGGGCCCGCTCCACGTTCAGGATCTTACCTTTAAGGGGCAGGATCGCCTGGGTTTTACGGTCCCGTCCTTGTTTGGCGGAACCACCGGCGGAGTCACCCTCCACAATGAATAGTTCGGAGAGGGCAGGGTCCTTTTCCTGGCAGTCGGCCAGCTTTCCGGGCAGCCCGGCAATATCCAGGGCGCCCTTGCGACGGGTCATTTCCCGGGCGCGGCGGGCCGCTTCTCGGGCACGGGCCGCATCAATGATCTTGCCGACCACAATCCGGGCTTCCTGGGGGTTTTCCTGCAGGTAATCGCTGAAATAGGCACCCATCTCCTGCTCAACGGCGGTTTTGACCTCCGACGATACCAGCTTGTCCTTGGTCTGGGAGGAGAACTTGGGATCGGGCACCTTCACCGAGATAATCGCGGTCAAGCCTTCCCGGGCATCGTCCCCGGAGGTGGCCACCTTGTTTTTCTTCTGAACGTTTTCCTGGTCAATATAGACGTTCAGGGTGCGGGTGAGGGCGCTGCGAAAACCGGCCAGGTGTGTGCCGCCATCCCGCTGGGGAATGTTGTTGGTGAAGCAGAACAGGTTTTCCTGGAAGCCATCGTTCCATTGCAGGGCCACTTCGACCGTAATCCCATCTTCCCGCTCTTTAACAAAGTGGAACACCTTGTTGATCGGGCTCTTGTTGGTATTCAGGTACTCGACAAAGGCCCGCAGTCCGCCTTCGTACTGGAAGACTTCTTCCTTACCGCTACGCTCATCCTTCAGCACAATCTTCACGCCCGAGTTCAAGAACGCCAGTTCCCGAATCCGTTTGGCGAGGATTTCATAGTGGAATTCGATATTGGTAAAGGTCTCTTCCGAGGGCCAGAAGCGCAGGGTCGTACCGGTTTTCTCAGTCTCGCCCACCACGGTGAGGGGCTGCTGGGGCACGCCATGATGGTAGATCTGCTCATGGACCTTACCATTGCGGCGGATGGTCAGCTGCAGCTTTTTGGACAGGGCGTTTACAACGGAAACCCCCACACCATGCAGACCACCGGAAACTTTATAAGAGTTGTCGTCAAACTTACCGCCGGCGTGCAGCACGGTCATGATCACTTCCGCCGCGGATACGCCTTCTTCGGGGTGGATGTCCACCGGAATCCCACGCCCGTTGTCCGCAATGGAGACGGAGTCATCGGGGTGAATGACGATGCGAATCTCATCGCAATGGCCGGCTAACGCTTCGTCAATCGCGTTATCGACAACCTCAAACACCATGTGGTGGAGACCTGTGCCGTCGTCAGTATCACCGATGTACATTCCAGGACGTTTACGTACAGCATCCAGGCCTTTCAGGACCTTAATACTGGACGAATCATAAGACTTTTCTGTCATGTAAGAGTGAACTCCAGAATTTTAGAGGGTAGGAGCCTCGCTGATACTGCCATGTTCCACGTGGAACATTTTCAACGGAGTTGATTGGCTCCAGTACTTTTCAATCAGTGCATTATCCAAGGATGTGATAAAAACCTGCGCACCGGAATTTTCCAAAATTCGGCAAAAGGTGAGGGCATTCGCCTCGTCCAATTCGGCGTGCAAATCATCCACCAGATAAACGCTGGACACGTTGGTAACGCGAGACAGGAATAAACCCTGAGCTAGCTTGAGGGCGCAAATCACTACTTTCTGTTGTCCCCGTGATAAGTGCTCACGGGCATCCAACCCCAGTACTGAAATGCGCAGATCGGCCTTATGGGGACCATAACTGGTTTTACCGAATGTGCGGTCCCGTTCCAGACTCTCTTCCAACGCGTCACGATAGGAACGATCTTTGGGCCAACCTCTCACATAGTCCAGCCGTACATCGGCCATCTGGGGATTGAACTCCATCAGCATGGCTTTGATCGTATCGCGCAACTGACCCAGGTATTCCGTCCGATACCGGTCGATCAGTTCTGCCGCTTCCACCAAATGATCGTTCCACACGGCTAATTCAGCAGCGTCTATTCTACCACGTCGGAGCAGGCTATTCCGCTGTTTCAACGACCTCTGGAAATTTCGCCACACCCCCATATAGGAATGTTCCACGTGGAACACACCCCAGTCCAAGTATTGACGCCGCTCCCGAGGCCCGCCGGTGAGCAACTCAAAGGTCTCGGGCACCACCAACACCATCGGCAGCAACTTGGCGACCTCGGCCATGGAGTTCACATTGGTGCCATCCAGCCGCAACCGGGTTTCGCCGCTTTTGGTTTTGGCGATGCCAATGGCATGGGAGAGATTCCCCCGCTGGATCTGGCCGAAGATCACCAGCTCGGACTGGCCGCTGGTAATCAACGGCGCCGCCAGACGACTGCGGAACGAACGTCCGAGCCCCAGGAGGTGGATCGCCTCCAGCACGGATGTTTTTCCACTGCCATTGGCGCCATAAATCCAATTGATTCGGGGTGACAGTTCAAGGGATACCGAGGACAGATTGCGAAGCTGATTGACCCGAAGTTTCTGTAGCTCACTCATCCAACATCAAACCAGTTATCAGCATCACGACCTGGGTCATAACCTTTCAGGGGAGGGTTTTCGATCACACCATTCTAGGCCAAGGCTCGTGCCAGCGAAAGCGCGGGGCCGCGCGAGCGTCCAGCGCCTGCAGTGCCTTCGCCGTGATCAACTTTGCAGGTATTGCTTAAAGCCATCCAGGAACATCTGCACCGCGATCGCCACCAGCAGCATGCCCATCAGGCGTTCCATGGCAATCAACCCGCGCTTTTTTAGCGCCCGATACAGCAGATTGGACGACAACAAAATCACCGCGCTGGCTGCCCAGGCAATAAACAGGGCCAGCGACCATTCCGCCATCCGCTCCGGTTCCCGGGTGGTGAGTAACATGATGGTCGCCAAAATGGACGGGCCGGCGAAGAAGGGCACCGCCAAAGGGACGATAAAGGGTTCTCCCTCCAAGGGGTTATCCCGCCATTCACTGCGCTGGGGAAAAATCATCCGAATCGCGATCATCAACAGAACGATGGCGCCGGCAATGCTGATGGATTCAGGGCGCAATGCAAAAAACTGAAGGAAATATTTTCCGACAAAAAGAAAGCAATACAAAATAACCAGCGAGATCAAAATCTCCCGCACCAGGACCCAACGGCGCCGGGCCGGCTCCACGGTTTCCAACACCGACAGATACAGAGGCACATTTCCGATCGGGTCCATAATCATGAACAGCAAAATCACGACCGACCAAAATTCCATACCACCTCCTGAGATTCAAAAACCGCCACGCCTGAATCCAATATACCTCAACAGAACCTATCAGGCCCTGACCGAACCACAGGCTGCTTCAGACAAGCCTCAGTACTCCATCACCATAAACCAGAGCTTGGGGGCTGCGCTGAACTCGCGCGGAAAACACCATCAAAAACGGACGTCAAAAAAGAAGGGGCTCTCGGCCCCTTCTTTAGTGCAGCATATTCAGCCGTTCATCCATAAACATATCCAACTCGGGCGCCAGGATATGAATATAGCGGTCGAAGTAGAGGAACTGCTTTAGCAGCAACGCGAATTCCCGGGGGAAGTGCAAACCGTGCTGTTCGCCGAGTTTTACCAGGTCCAGTAGGATATTGTTCACTTCGTCCTCGGTGACTTCTTCCGGTCCGGTATACTCCGGCACCATGGTGTCCATCCGCAAATAGAGGTTGCGAATATCGCCGGCCAACCGGGAGACATCCACTTCGTTTTTAGTAACGCCAATACGCACCATGGCGTCGGCCATCCCTTCGAAGTTCCCCGTCATGATCGCGGAAATAAAATCTGAAATACCCTGCCAGGTGCCGGGTGCCATTCGTCCGACAATGCCGAAATCAATAAAGCCCACGCGGCCATCTTCCAACACCATCAGGTTGCCGGCGTGCACATCGGCATGGAAAAACTCGCACTGGGTCAAACTGGCAAACCAGGTGTTCATGGCCAGGATCAGAGTCCGCTCGGGGTCCTTGCAATACTTCCGGATTGTTTCCAGATCGGTAAGCGGCACCCCGTAAAACCGCTCCATAGTCAGCACCCGCATGGTGCTGCAATGCTCGTAGACCTTGGGAACCGTGGCCTGATCATTTTGGGTGTCGTTTAAAAACTGCCGGAAAACCCGAAGGTTATTCGCTTCTTTGTAGAAGTCGCACTCTTCCATCATGGTCCGCTGGATTTCCTCGACAATGCCGGACAGGGAAGTCCAAGACAACTTGGGCGCGAGAAACTCCAGTACCTTGGCCGCCACAAACAGGAAGTTCAGATCCGTTAGCAGCACATTCGCCACACCTGGCTTCTGAATTTTGATAACCACATCTTCGCCACTGCGCAGCTTGGCCGCATGGACCTGGGCAATCGAGGCAGATGCCAGCGGCACCGGGTCAATTTCGGAATAAATCTCGTGCAGTGGCTTGCCCAGTTCCTCGTTGAGAATTCGCTTCATCACGGAAAAGGGCAGGGGTGGGGTGCGATCCAGGCAATGCTGGAACTCTTCCACATACTCCTGTGGAAAGAAGGTGGGCGAGCTGGCGATAAACTGACCCAGCTTAATATAGGTCGCACCCAGTTCCTCAAAGGTGCGCCTCAACAGACGCGGCGTCGGCGGACGTTCACCGAGCGCGTAGTTCAATCCAATTCTGGAAAGCACCGCTGCGGTTTGCCCGATGCGCAACGCGCCTTTAAACGTATTGACCAATGTATCCTTCATCATCCGATACGCTCACGCTATCCTTTTGAACACAACGTCCTTTTGACTCTTTTTCGATCAGATCAGCAACTGGCCGATCCCGTCTTGCCGTCCGCGCCTCAGGGCGCGGACAAACACTAGCGCCAATTAAAGACGCATGGGCATGACCACGTACAAAGCCAGATCGCTTTCCGTGGATTCCAGCAAGGCACTGCTGTTGGGGTTGGCCAGCGTCATTTTCACGGTGTCGCCGTCAATCACGTTCAGCACATCGGTCAGATAGCTGACGTTGAAGCCAATCTGCAGCGGCTCGGCCTGATATTCAACCATCAGACTGTCTTCCGCTTCCTCATGCTCGGGGTTATTGGCAAAGACCTTCAGCTGGTTATGCTCAAACTGCAGTCGTACCCCACGCACGTTTTCGTGGGACAAAATCGCCGCCCGGGCCAGGGTACTCCGCAATTCCTGACGATCCGCGATCATCACCATATTGCCGCCACGGGGGATAACTCTTTGATAATCCGGGAATTTACCTTCGATCAGCTTCGAGGTGTAAACAAAACTGCCGATGGTGGCCCGCACATGGCTGTCACCGAACTTCAGGGTGCAAACCTCGTTGGCATCGGTGAGCAAACGGGCCAGCTCCTGAACACCCTTGCGGGGTACGATCACCTGGCGGGGCTCACTGACCGGCAGGGCCGCCTTATGGGTCGCCATGGCCAGACGGTGACCATCCGTTGCCACCACCCGCAAATGCTCCGGGGTGACTTCAAACAGCATACCGTTCAAGTAATAACGGACATCCTGTTGCGCCATGGCAAAGGAGGTCGCATCCAGCAACGCTTTCAACTCGCCTTGCAACAAGGTCAGTTCAAAGCCGTTGGCTTCTTCCTCAATATTGGGAAAGTGCTCCGCCGGCAGAGTCGAGAGGGTGAAGTGGCTGCGCCCGCTGCTGAGTTGAACCCGGTTCTCTTTCAGGCTCAAACCGATGGTGGACTGCTCGCTCAACGCCCGACAGATATCCGACAGCTTTTTGGCCGGTACCGTCACCCGGCCGTACTCTTCCACTTCCACATCATCGATATGACTGACCAGCTCCACTTCCATATTGGTGCCGGTCAGGCTTAGCCCGCTTTCATCCGCCACCAACAGAATGTTCGCCAATACTGGCATGGTCTGCTTTTTCTCAACGACACCGGCAATCGCCAATAGGGGCGTCAGGAGTGACTCGCGTGTAATGGTCAGTTTCATCTCTATCGCTCTCGGTAATTCGCTTGTACTTGGGCCTACCGCATCTGCCACTAATGGAGGTCGTTCGACGCCATTAGCTGGTCAACATCCTCAGGAAATTCTGGTAATCCTCACGGATGGACGGATCCTGCTCCTGGAGCTCCACGATCTTTTTGCAGGCGTGAAGTACCGTGGTGTGATCCCGCCCCCCAAACGCCTCGCCGATTTCCGGCAGGCTATGATTGGTCAGCTCTTTCGCCAGTGCCATCGCCACTTGCCGCGGCCGGGTCACGGAACGGGTCCGACGTTTGGACAACAGATCCGAAACCTTGATCTTATAATATTCCGCAACCGTCCGCTGGATATTATCAATACTGACCTGTTTCTCGTGTAAGGCCAGCAAATCCTTCAAGGATTCCCGGATAAAGGCCGGCGTAATCTCCTGACCGGTGAAATGGGCATTCGCCGCCACCAGCTTGAGTGCGCCCTCCAGCTCCCGGACGTTGGAGCGGATCTTCTGGGCAATAAAAAACGCCGCCTCACTGCTGAGCTTCACATTGCTCTGTTCCGCCTTCTTCATCAAAATCGCCACCCGGGTTTCCAACTCCGGTGGCTCAACCATCACCGTCAGTCCCCAGCCGAAACGGGACTTGAGGCGTTCTTCCATATTCTCGATTTCTTTCGGATAGCGGTCACAGGTGAGAATCATCTGCTGGCCGCCTTCGAGCAGGGCATTAAAGGTATGGAAGAACTCTTCCTGGGAGCGCTCCTTGCGGGCGAAGAACTGGATATCGTCAATCAGCAACGCATCCACCGACCGGTAATAGCGCTTGAATTCGTTGATCGCGTTCAGCTGCAGCGCCTTGACCATGTCCGCCACAAACCGTTCGGAATGCAAATAGACAATCCGTGCATTGGGGTTCTTCTTCTGAATGGCGTTCCCCACGGCATGCATCAAGTGCGTTTTCCCCAGCCCCACGCCTCCATATAAGAAGAGAGGGTTGTAGGCGCCGCCGGGATTATCCGCCACCTGCATCGCAGCGGCCCGGGCCAACTGGTTGGATTTACCTTCCACAAAAGTATCGAAGGTAAAGGTGGGGTTCAGGGAACTCTGATGCTTGATCGCCCCTTCAACCTCCACCGACCGCTCCTGGGGCACTGGCTCACTCTGGTGCTCGGCATTGGATTTCACCGACACCGCCCGCGCGGGGGAGGCCACATCCGCTTCTTTTTTTGAACGAACGCTGCCAATCCGCAGAACGATCTTGGGCGCCTGGCCTTCGGCCACTTCACCCAATAGTTCCCGAATCCGGCTCAAATATTTGTCTGACACCCAGTCCAGCACGAACTTATTTGGCGCATACAGCTGCAGCTCGCCATTCACGTACTGTGCCTGTAAAGGTCGTAACCAGGTATTAAACTGCTGGGCAGGATATTCTTCCTGCAGATAATCCAGACACTTTTTCCATATTTCCAAAGACACAGAATCCCCCAGCCTACGACATGGCGACTGCACAGGTAAGGTATTGAACGAATTTTGTTCGATCGCAATCGGTGGCCCCTGAACCGGACGCACTAAGGCACCAAGTCCGGTTGAACCGAATCTCACGGATCCTATTGGCCATGAATGACGTCATCTCAACGTCCTTCCATTGCTTAGTAACCCGGTGCAGCTCACGGCCACAAGTTCAGAGTGAACAACCAATTTACAGAGACAGGCTTTCCTTGCGTAGAGAGGAAGGCATTGCTTCCTGACTCTTCCATCTTCTTTATATGTATCCAGACAGCGGCTTGATAACACCTGGCGGCACCCACACCTCCTGTTCCGTTGTTCTCCGGGCTTTTAAGAGCCTCCTAAAGCGACCAACGGGTCTTGTGTCAGGTCCGAAGGACAGGATTGTACCCCCTCCCGGCCGCTGAAGCCACCCTCGAAAATCCGCTTACTCCACAGCCTGTTAATACTTTTTATTTTTATTTTCAATAAATTACCGATTTGTCAACAGGGTTGTGCACAAAATTGACCCTGAAATTTTTTGTGTCAGCCGCCGATCCTGAACAACTTCTTAGCCACCCTGTGGAAAACCGGGGGGTAGGGTTGTGGATGGTTTCGCCGGTGGATATCTGCACATTTCATCCACCGGTCTGACTCAGCTTATGGACCTGTCACCCCCGCCTTTTCCCCCTGGTTATAAAAGCCGTAAATCTTTGTTCTAAAAGGCCTCTATGAGGTTATCCACAGAAAACGGCCTGCTTAAGTCTTAATAAACACAACAAAACTTCTTAAAAAAGATCTTTTTATTAATTAATAAGCGAACGAATTTCTTTTGTTTATTTTTTGTTCAAAAGAGCTCTTTTTCCGCAGATGTGCTACATTGCCGCTTAACTTGCAGGTGGATCTGTATTGGAAATTGAATTCCTCGGTTAAATTCAATACAATCCGGCTCCTATTTTTACTGTATCTTTATCTCCAACCATCGAATTCGAGATTTCGACATGAAAAGAACATTTCAACCCAGCGTTCTGAAGCGCAAGCGCACTCACGGCTTTCGTGCCCGCATGGCTACCAAGAAAGGCCGTCAGATCATTGCTGCTCGTCGTGCTAAGGGCCGTAAGCGTCTTTCAGCATAAGCTGTCAGCGGATGGGACTTTACGACTTTCCCCGGACGGCACGGCTTTTATCCTCCGGGGAGTTTCGGAGAGTCTTTGAGCAAACGGATTTCCGAGCGCCACATCCGTTCTTCTTGATGCTTGCTACCCGCTCGTCGCAGGAGTCTGCGCGGGTCGGTTTGGTAGTGGCAAAGAAGAATGTTCGGAAGGCAGTTGACCGGAATCGAATCAAAAGGTTGATTCGGGAGTCCTTTCGCCACCACTTGTCAGAGCTACCGAGCCTGGACATCGTGGTGTTGGTGCGAAAAGAGGCCGCGCAAGCGGACAATGGTCAGCTTCTGATGGCACTGGATAAACTCTGGTCGCGCCTGATCCGGCAAGCGACGGAGGCAGCCAGCAAAAGTGAGGCTCCTGCATGATCTTTCGTCGGCTCCTTTTGTTACTGATCCGCGGCTATCAATATTTGATCAGCCCTCTCATGGCTCCCCATTGCCGCTACTATCCCTCATGCTCTTCCTATGCAGTGACTGCAATCACACAGCACGGCGCTGTGAAAGGGAGTTATCTCGCCACACGTAGATTACTCAGGTGTCATCCCTGGAGTGCCGGCGGTTACGATCCGGTGCCCGGAACCGAAACACACTCCCCAACCAGCTGCCATTGTCAAACTGATCAGGTGAAGTCGTCTTAACCCATGGATGCTCAACGGACCATTCTCATAGTCGCTTTGCTCGTCGTCTCGTACCTCATGGTTTTGGCCTGGAACGAGGATTACGGCCAGCAACCCTATCCTCAACAAGCAGTGGTGGAACGTCCCGCAATTGATGCCACCACGAGAGCTCCCGACACCGCACAGCTTGATCTGCCCGAGCAGCAACAGAGCCTGGTTGCAACCAATCCGGCGCTGAATAACGATGCCAGCGGTTTTATCCAAGTTGAAACCGATGTGCTGGCGGTGCGCATTTCCCAACGGGGGGGTGAACTGGTCGAGGCCCATCTGAAAGATTATTTGCGCGCCTTGAATATGCCGGAGCCTCTGGCGTTGCTGGAAAATGGTCCCTACCGCACCTACGTGGTGGAAACGCCGCTGTTAGGTCGTGATGCCCTGCAATCACCGGTATTTGAAAGCGCCCAGTCCAGCTATACCCTGGCTGAAGATGGTGATGAACTGGTGGTCGACCTGCTTCATACCACCGAATCAGGCGTTAAAGTCACCAAGCGCTATCAGTTTCAGCGGGGCAGCTATGAGATTCAGGTGTCTTACCTGATCGACAACCCCACCGAAACACCCTGGGCGGCGAACTTCTCCGGCAAGATTCTCCGTGATCAAAGCCCGGATCCGTCCCAGACCACGGCACTGGGAATGCAATCCTTCCTGGGCGTGGTACTTTCAACGCCGGCGGAAACCTATACCAAGCTTGATTACGACGATCTGGTCAAAAAGCCGGTCAAAGCGGATGTGAATTCCGGCTGGATCGCCTTTTTGCAGCACTATTTCGTCACCGCGCTGATCCCAGCCGAAGGCAGCAACCCGACCTTCCAGGCCAAAACCACCCAAGGCCACTACCTGGCTGGCTTTGTCCTGCCCCAGACCGTGGTGGCTCCGGGTCAGCAAGGAGAAGTCGGTGCCAAGGTCTATGTCGGACCCAAGGTGATGGACAACCTGAAAGCGGCGGCTCCCAACCTGGATCTGACCGTGGACTTTGGCTGGCTGTGGTTTGTGGCCAAGCCCCTGTTCCTGGCCCTGGACTTCTTCCATGACTTTGTGAAGAACTGGGGTGTGGCGATTATTATCCTCACCATCGCCATCAAACTGGTGTTCTTCCCCCTGTCCGCGGCCAGCTATCGTTCCATGGCCAACATGCGTCGGGTGGCTCCCATGCTCCAGCGTCTCAAGGAGCAATATGGGGATGACCGTCAGAAAATGTCCCAGGCGATGATGGAGCTGTACAAGAAGGAAAAGATCAACCCGCTGGGTGGCTGCTTGCCGATCCTGGTCCAGATGCCGGTGTTTATCGCCCTGTACTGGGTACTGGCGGAAAGTGTCCAGCTGCGTCATGCGCCCTTTATGCTGTGGATTCATGACCTGTCGGTGAAGGACCCGTTCTTCATCCTGCCGCTGCTGATGGGGGGCACCATGTTCATCCAGATGGCCCTGAACCCGACGCCGCCGGATCCCATGCAGGCCCGGATCATGAAGCTGATGCCGATCATCTTCACCGTGTTCTTCCTGTGGTTCCCGGCCGGTCTGGTACTGTACTGGTTGGTGAACAACATCCTCTCCATCGGTCAGCAGTGGTATATTACCCGGCAGATCGAAAACGCCAGTAAAGAGAAAAAGGCGTAACGCCTGAATCCCAAAAGGCCCTTTCGAGGGCCTTTTTTGTGGTCGCCATTTAACTGACGTGTAGGCCCATGAAGCTTCAACATCAAGACACCATTGCTGCAGTCGCCACGCCCCCGGGCCGTGGTGGCGTCGGAATTGTCCGGGTATCCGGTCCCCAGGCGGCCGCTATTGCCGAAGCCCTGCTTGGTTTTGTCCCCAAACCCCGCTATGCCCACTACGGACCTTTCCGGGATGAACGGGGAGAACAACTGGACGAAGGCCTGGCCCTGTTTTTCCCCAACCCCCACTCCTTTACCGGAGAAGACGTGCTGGAACTGCAAGGCCACGGCGGCCCGGTGGTGATGGACTTACTGCTGTCCGCGGTTGTTAAGCTGGGGGCACGGCTGGCGCGGCCCGGTGAATTCACCGAGCGGGCCTTTCTCAATGACAAGATCGATCTGGTGCAAGCCGAAGCCATTGCCGACTTGATCGACAGCAGCTCGGAACAGGCGGCCCGTTCCGCGCTGAAGTCCCTGCAGGGGGAGTTTTCCCGGCAGATCAGCACCCTGGTGGAGCAACTGATCCAGTTGCGGATCTATGTGGAAGCCGCCATCGACTTCCCGGAAGAAGAGATCGATTTTCTGTCGGACGGGCGGGTACAGCAGGATCTTGAAGGGATTCTCGCCCAGCTGCGGCAGGTACTGGTGCAGGCCAACCGGGGCTCGATTCTCCGCGAAGGCATGAACGTGGTGATCGCCGGCCGGCCCAATGCGGGCAAGTCGAGCCTTTTGAACGCCTTGGCCGGACGGGAAGCCGCCATTGTGACCGATATCGAAGGCACCACCCGGGATGTGTTGCGGGAACATATCCACATCGACGGCATGCCCCTGCATATCATCGACACCGCCGGGTTGCGTGACAGTGCGGATGTGGTGGAGCAGATCGGCATCGAGCGGGCCTGGCAGGAAATCCGCCAAGCCGATCGGGTACTGCTGTTGGTGGATTCCAGTCAGACAGCCAGTTCGGACCCCCGGGAAATCTGGCCGGACTTTGTCGCCCAATTACCATCGCTGGAGCATTTGACGGTGGTTCGTAACAAGATCGACCTGTCCGGTGAAACGGTCGGGCTGGATCAGGCCAACGGCATTCCGGTGTTGCGGCTCTCGGCCCGCGCCGGTGAGGGGGTTGAGGTATTACGTCAACACCTGAAGGATTGCATGGGCTATGAAACCACCACCGAAGGTGGCTTTATTGCCCGTCGCCGTCATTTGGATGCACTGCAACGGGCCTTGAGTGCGCTGGAAACCGGCCAATCCCAGCTATTGGTCCATCAAGCCGGCGAGCTTTTGGCCGAAGACCTAAGAGCCGCGCAACAGGCACTTTCAGAAATTACCGGTGAATTTACCAGTGATGATTTGCTGGGGCGGATTTTCTCCAGTTTCTGTATTGGGAAGTGACGGCATGCGGGCGGCTTCACCGCCTTTACAAACTGCGTAGATCAAGAAGAAGCCTGGTTGGTCAAAAAACTTGAATATCCGCTGCAAAAATATGCGTTTTTAAAGCCTTTCGAATGATCCTATAGTAACTCACAAGAACAATCTGATTGATGGAACTCCATCAATCAGCCACCCCGGTGGGGCTGGCAGAAAACCAATCAAGTTTTCTGGTTTCCTCATGAGCCTGTCATCTTAGGAGCGCAGTTGAATGACTAAAGTATTGGTATTGTATTACTCGTCTTACGGCCACATCGAAACCTTGGCCAATGCGGTGGCAGAGGGTGTGAAGTCTGTGGACGGCGTTGAAGTGACCATCAAACGGGTACCGGAGCTGGTGCCGGAAGAGGTGGCCAAGAACGCGGGTATCAAGCTGGATCAGGCCGCTCCCATTGCTAGCCCCAATGAGCTGGCCGATTACGATGCCATCATTTTCGGAACTCCGACTCGTTTCGGTAACATGGCGGCGCAAATGCGCAACTTCCTGGACCAAACCGGCGGTCTGTGGGTCAAAGGCGCGCTGGTGGGTAAAGTGGGCAGCGTGTTTGTGAGCACTGGTACCGGTGCGGGTAACGAAACCACCATCCAGTCTTTCCACACCACGTTGTTCCACCATGGAATGGTCGTGGTCGGTCTGCCGTACTCTTGTCCGGAACTGTTTGATATTTCCGAACCTCGCGGCGGCTCCGCGCTGGGTGCGGGGACCTTGGCCGGTGGCGATGGCTCCCGGATGCCGTCCGCCAATGAGTTGGCCCAGGCCCGTTTTCAGGGCGCCCATGTGGCAAAAATTGCCCAGAAGCTGGCGTCGTAATCTTCGAGATTATTCCCAAGGGAGGCGAAAGCCTCCCTTTTTTGTTGGCAGTCTGTTCAGACAAGCTATCTTATTCAGAGCGCGAGGCGCTTTAGCCTCCCGGAATTCAATCAAATGGCTTGCTGACGGGGAGGCTCTCGGACAACACTTTAGGTTGTCAGGTATTATGAAGTGGTGACTTCTCAATCTTTAATCAGCTTGATGATGTGAAGCGCCTGCAGTGAATTGGTGCATTACGCTATGTGGAAACAGTGGGTTTGTGGGTTTTTCGCTGTCTTGTTGGCGTTTCCAGCGCTGGCCGAGGAGGAGGATTCAACTCCGGGATCGTCGGCCCATTTCCGGTTGTATGCCACTGAGCAGGATGAGCAGCTGCTGAGTTCGAACGAGCCCATGTATTTTGTGGTGGGTGGCGATGGAGATGAGATCACCGCACACTTCCAACTGAGCTTCAAGTATCGGCTGTTTGATCGGGAAAGCAGTCTGGTGAAACGGTATGGTTGGATGGATCGGCTCTATTTTGCCTATACCCAAACCACGCTGTGGAATCTCAGTGAAGATTCCCGACCCTTTGAAGACAGCAGCTATCGGCCCAGTTTCTTCTGGCAGGAGATCCTGGGGCATGAGGGCTGGTACCCCGCTGCCCTGCGGATGGGCTATGAACATGAGTCCAATGGTCAGCCCGCGGAAAAGTCCCGCAGTATTGATACCTTGTTTTTCCAGCCGGCGTGGTTTTTTCCCGTGGGGCAAAAAGAACTGATGCTGGCCCCGAAATTCTATGCCTATCTCACCAAAGGCGATGAAAACCCGGATATCACCGATTATCGGGGGTATCTGGAGTTGATTGCCCGGTATGGGGATGTGGACAACTGGGAGTTCACCACCCGGATTCGTGTGGCGGATCGTCCCAGCATTGAGCTCAACGCCTCCTATCCCTTGCGCAGCCAGATGTTTACCCGGGTCGGCGGCTTTCTTTATATGCAGTTGTTCCACGGCTATGGCGAGAGCCTGCTTCACTATAACGAGAAGGAAGACTTGCAACTGCGAGTCGGGTTTGCATTTGTGCGTT
>CAZEWG010000046.1:14163-16120 GCA_964514485.1 uncultured Pseudomonadales bacterium | reverse complement strand
GTTTCCCTGTTATTTGCCAATGGCCTGCTGGACGGCCGAATAAAAGGTCAGGCTCAGTTTCTTGGCAACAATATCTATGGGGGTCAGCTCAAGCTGGACTATCAGTATGATGAAGACTTCATCTTTGAGCGTGACCTGAGTGGGGAACAAATCCGTGGCACAGGCTACACCTTGGATATCGCAGTCGATTGGCGCCCCAGCGACCACTGGCGGTTTCATCTACAAACCTTCGACCTGATCTCTTATATCCATTGGCGAGACGCCCCTCGTACGGTCGCTGTCGCCGACGCAGAACCCGAAGCCACGGACGATCCCTTTGAACGATATAAGGAGGCCTCGATTCGTGGCCAGGAAAGTACCGGCTCCTTTCGCCAGCGGATCACTCCCCGGGCCCAGTTGGGCACCAGCTTCCACTACCGGAATTTCAGCATTCCCCTGGAGCTTTATATAGAACCGGAGCGAGTCTTCGTGTTTCCCGCCCTGGCTTATTCCATTGGCCGCTGGGAACTGGCTCTGCTGGCCGAACCCAGGATAGAGGCATTTGGCCTGCGAGTTGGCCATCCCTGGCTTTCCTTTGTCTTCATGGCCGACCGACTGGATTATGAGAAGGCCAAATTCTTTTCCCTGGGCCTGGATCTGCGCGTCCCGCTCTTCTGACCTGCCAAGGAGAATACGGCTCCTGGGTTTCGCCCCGCGGGAATAACCCTTTATTTCTGTCGTGCCCCTTTTTCCCTGAGGTAGGATTTCAGCATCAGCTTGAGCTCCTGCAGCATGATCGCTGCTTTTGGTTCATCCATATTCATCGCCAGTCGCAGAGTGCTACTACAGATCCGCGGCAACATCACGCAAATGAGCCACAAGCGATCCTGATCCATCCGTGGGAAGACTTCCTTCGCCTTCTCCGAAATATCCTGCGCGTTGTCATAAAGCTGGCCAAGATCCAGCTCCTGTAACTCGGGCATGGCCTCAACCCCGGACCAGATCTCCTTATAGCCCGGTTCTTCCCGATAAAAATGCGCATAAGTATCAATCAGCTGATCAAAACCATGTTCCAGATCGAAGTCCTGCACAAAACTCTTGATTTGCTTATCCAGCTTCTCAATATGCTGCTCGGCGATTGCCTTGACGATAGCCGACTTGTTGGGAAAATAACGATATAAAGAAGCCAATGAGATTCCCGCTCGCCGGGCGATTTCCGATGTTTTGGCGCCCTCCACACCCACTTCGCTGATGACTTCCGCGGCAACGGAAAGAATCAAGTTCACCCGGTCCTTACTACGCTCTTGAACCGGAGTCCGGCGTTGTTCAATCACAACCCCTGATCGACTCTCTGTTCGCTTTGTCATACCTGATACCACCTCATACCAGACCATAGACAGCACCGGCACATGACAGGATGTCACGATAACCGCACCACCAATGATGTGACACAATTCAAACTTTCGTCACTCTGGAATCATGCTGAGGTTAAGATATACAGAATTCAATCTCGCCTTTGCCGCAAGACCCTTCTGGAGCCGGCCTTTTACTCTGTTTGGGGAGGGATCGAGTAGCTTCCGGTAACATGCGCAACCAAGTCTGGGCTGCCCGCAGAGGTGAGCCGCACCTCACAGAAAGCAAGTCTCTTACCAAGTTTTAATAGTGTCGCTTCAGCGACCAGATCCACCGGCTGCGGCCGTTGAATGAAGTTGATATTGAGGTTGCTGGTGACCGCCATTTCCACCCGGCCAAGTGCCGCGAGGATCACCGCATACATGGCCGCATCCGCCAGCGCCATGATGGTTGGGCCGGACAAGGTGCCACCGGGGCGAACCAGACGGGATGAAAACGGCACCCGGGCAATGGCCCGTTCGGCACTCACCTCATCGACTCGAAAGTCGATGTCCTCGGCCATGGGAACCCCTTCCCGGATAATGTTTTCTATTTCTTTTGCGGTTAGTGGCACGGGTTGTCTCCT
>CAZEWG010000046.1:0-14063 GCA_964514485.1 uncultured Pseudomonadales bacterium | reverse complement strand
CCCCAAGTCTGTACTGCTTGCGGTGCACTCCTTACAATAGCTGACTTTATCGGGCTTTCCTTTAACCCTCAAAGCCATAGTTTCAGACAGCAATGGAACCATATCATGCGCGCTAGCCGTTTTCTGATTGCCACACTCAAAGAAACTCCCGCCGATGCCGAGATTATCAGCCATCAGCTGATGTTGCGGGCCGGCATGATCCGCAAGCTGGCCTCGGGCCTGTACAGCTGGTTGCCGGTGGGCCTGAGAGTGCTGCGTAATGTTGAAGGAATCGTGCGGGAAGAGATGAACCGCGCCGGGGCCCAGGAGGTTCTGATGCCGCTGGTTCAGCCTGCCGAGCTCTGGGAGGAAACCGGCCGCTGGTTCAAGTTTGGCCCCGAACTGCTGCGGATTCGTGACCGCCACGACCGGGATTTCTGCCTGGGCCCGACCCATGAAGAAGTCATTACCGACCTGATTCGCAATGAAGTCCGCAGTTACCGGGACCTGCCGGCGAACTTCTACCAGATCCAGACCAAATTCCGGGATGAGCGCCGTCCTCGCTTTGGGGTAATGCGCGCCCGGGAGTTCCTGATGAAGGATGCCTACTCCTTCCACCTCAACCAGGAATCCCTGGCCGAGACCTACCAGGTCATGTACGACACCTACTCCCGGATCTTCCAGCGCCTGGGGCTTGAGTTCCGCGCGGTCATTGCCGATACCGGCTCCATTGGCGGCAGTGCCTCCCATGAATTCCACGTGCTGGCCTCCTCCGGTGAGGACGCCATCGCCTTCTGTGAAAACTCCGACTACGCCGCCAACGTGGAAATGGCAGAAGCCGTTGCACCTGCTGGTGAACGTCCCGCGCCAGGCAAAGCCCTGGAAACGGTGGACACGCCCAACGTGCACAGCATCGCGGAAGTTTGCGAATTCCTGAAGGTTGCCCCGGAGCAAACCGTCAAGACCCTGATCGTGCTGGGCCGTGGCGAGGATGGTGAGCCGGACGAGAACAAACTGGTGGCCCTGGTCCTGCGTGGCGACCATGAACTGAACGAAGTCAAAGCCAGCAAGCACCCGCTGGTGGGCAACCCGGTTTCCATGGCGTCCGACGCCCAGATCAAGGCGGCTACTGGCGCCAACCCCGGCTCTATCGGCCCGGTGGGCCTGTCCATTCCGGTGATCGTCGACCGTAGCGCGGCCCATTTGGCGGATTTTGTCTGTGGCGCTAATGAAGACGGCAAGCACCTGACTGGCGTGAACTGGGAGCGCGACCTGCCCCTGGGCGAAACCTTCGACCTGCGTAGCGTCGTGGAAGGTGATCCGAGCCCCGATGGCAAAGGCACGCTGGTAATCAAGCGCGGCATTGAAGTGGGCCATATCTTCCAGCTCGGCCGCAACTATTCCGACGCCATGAAAGCCACTGTACTGGACGAGAACGGCAAGGCCGTGGTGATGACCATGGGCTGCTACGGCATCGGCGTTTCCCGGATCGTGGCCGCCGCCATCGAGCAAAACCACGACGAGCGCGGCATTATCTGGCCCGAAGCCATCGCGCCCTTCCGTCTGGCCATTGTGCCGTTGAACCATCACAAATCCGACGCGGTCCGTGAAGCGGCCGAAGAACTCTATGAAGAGCTGACCGCGAAAGGCGTGGAAGTCATTCTGGACGACCGTAACGAGCGCCCGGGCGTGAAGTTTGCGGACATGGAACTGATGGGCATTCCCCACCGGGTCGTCATCAGCGACCGCGGCCTGGGCCAGGGTACCGTGGAATATAAAGGTCGCCGCGACAGTGACTCCCAGGATGTAAAACTCGACGAGCTGGAAGCCTTCCTGGCTGAGCGCCTGGTGTGACCCGTCACGCAGCAGGTTTTGAGATCACTGATACACTTGGTGGTAGAGTCCGTCGTTGGTGACCAAACCAGACCATGATGTATCAGTTCAAACTTTCAGTCCGTTCGGGATGGAGGCTGCTTATGGCAGCCTTCCTGTCCCTCCTGCTGCTTTCCCCCTGCTTGGCCGCCCAACAGGAACCCGATCCTGAACTGCGGGAGGCCCTGCGCAGAACCGTTAATGAATCCAGCAGCTTCGTCGACCGCTTCGATGCGGAGGTCTGGCTGGTGGATATGTCTGCCCGCTTACAGCGTCATATTCCCAATACCGAGCAGCGCCTGCACATCCTCAAGCTCATTCATCTGGAGGCCACTCGGGCCGGTTTGTTGCCGGAACTGGTCATTGCCGTCATTCATGTGGAAAGTGCCTTTGATCCTCATGCCCTCTCCTCGGCCGGCGCCCAAGGTCTGATGCAGGTGATGCCCTTCTGGAAGAAGGAAATCGGCCGCCCGGAGGATAGCCTGCACGACATCGCCACCAACCTGCGTTACGGCTGCACCATCCTCAAACATTATCTGGATCGGGAAAAAGGCAACGTGATCCCCGCCTTGGCCCGCTATAACGGCAGCTATGGCCAATTCTGGTATCCCGCCCGAGTGCTGGACTACTGGAACCGATTCTGGTTTTACAACTACGGCTGAGCCTTGCCGGGCGTTATTTTTGCTCCGGCGGCTGTTGTGATTGGTCTTGTCCACTCACAACCTCGACAGCCCCTGCCTCTCTTCGCTGCTTTCCTTCCCGCAGCAGTCGGGTAAAGAACATCGGCACAAACAGGGTCGCAACGAAAGTCGCGGCCAACATGCCAAAAACGACCCCGGTTCCCATGGACTGACGGGCCGAAGCTCCCGCCCCGGTCGCAAGGGCCAAGGGCAGCACCCCTAGAATAAAAGCAAGTGAGGTCATAATAATGGGGCGAAAACGAAGTCGGGCGGCTTCCAGAGCCGCCTCGCGACGGGATTTACCCTCTGCCCAAATCTGGGCGGCAAACTCCACAATCAAAATGGCGTTTTTGGCCGCCAGGCCGATCAGCACAATCAAGCCGATCTGGAAATAGATATCATTGGGCATATCCCGGATCAGCAATCCCAACAGTGCCCCCAGCAACGCAAAGGGCACCGCGGTAATGACCGCCAGCGGCAGCGACCAGCGTTCATAGAGCGCTGACAGGATCAGAAATACCATGATGATGGCAAAGACAAACGCCAACACCGAGGAACTTCCCGTCTGCTTTTCCTGGAAGGCTTGTCCGGTCCAGGCAATGGTGTAGCCGTCGGGAAGCACTTCGGCAGCCACTTCCTCCACCAGCCGAATGGCTTCCCCGGAACTGACGCCCACCTGACCGTTCCCCATCACTTTCGCCGCCGGGAAGCCGTTGAAGCGCTCCAACTGCTCAGCCCCGATCATCGGCTGAATCCGGAGCAAGGAACCCAGGGGAATCATTTCGCCACTCGCTGATCGCACATAGACCTTGGACAGATCTTCCGGACGAGAGCGAAACTCCGGCTCCGCCTGGAGCTGCACCCGAAAGGTCCGCCCGGCGCGGTTGAAGTCATTGACGTAAAGGGCTCCCATGGTGCTTTGCAGCGTGTTGTACACCTCGGTGACGGGTACCCCCATGGACAACGCCTTGGCCTCATCCACCTCGATATAGAGCTGCGGGACGGTGGGTCTGAAAAACGAATTGATTTCCGTCAGTCGCGGCTGCTCGCTCAAGGCTGCCATAAACTGCTGCACCACGTTATACAGTGCCTGAATATCGCCACCGCTGCGGTCCTGCACATACAGTTCGAACCCGCCAGCCGTCCCCAGCCCCTGAATGGGTGGCGGGTTGAAGGTCAACACCATCCCATCTTCAAAGGACATCCCCAAGCCCATCAAGGGCTCCACCAGCTCCTGGGCGATACTCTCCCGCTCATCCCAGGGCGTCAGAGGCAGAAATACGGTGCCCGCATTGGTCTTGCTACCCCCACCAATCAGGTCAAAGCCGGAAATCGCCACAACGTTCGCGATATTAGAGTTGCTGGCCAGAGCCTGTTGATACTCGGCCGCAGTCTGATTGGTCCGCTGCAGGGTGGCGCCATCGGGCAGCATAATGGAACTGATCAGGTAACCCTGATCCTCCTCCGGCACAAAGCTGGTGGGAACCCGTTGCAACAGCCACCAGGCCAAGCCAATGACCAATACAAAGATCAACAAGCTGATCAGGCTGTAACGGATCACCCTTCCTACCGTCGCCGTATAAAACCGGGTCAGCCGCTCGAAAGCCCGGTTAAACGGGCGAAACAGACGGGATTCATGATGACTTTCTTTCAGCAGCAGAGCGCACATGGCCGGCGTCAGGGTCAGAGCCACGATTCCGGAAATCACCACCGCGACCGCCAGGGTGACCGCAAACTGCTGATAAAGCTGGCCGGCAATACCGCCCAGAAAAGCCACCGGGACAAACACCGCCAGCAACACCAGCACAATGGCGACAATCGCGCCGGAAACTTCCTTCATGGCCTCGATGGCGGCTTCCTTTGCCGGTAGTTTCTGCTCCCGCATCAATCGCTCAACGTTCTCCAGTACCACAATGGCATCATCCACCACGATTCCGATCGCCAACACCATGGCAAACATGGTGAGCGTATTGATGGAAAAGCCGAAGAGCCAAAGCCCGGCAAAGGCACCAATCAGCGACACCGGCACCGCGAGCATGGGGATAATGGTCGCCCGCCAGCTCTGCAAGAAAATAAAGACCACCACCAACACCAGGATGGCCGCCTCGATCAAGGTATGGGTCACCTCCTCGATCGAGGCATTGACAAAGCGAGTCGTATCAAAGGGAACCGAATACACCATGTCCTGGGGAAAACGGTCTGCCAACTCATCCAGCTTGGCATTTACCGCTTCCGCCACCGCCAGGGCGTTGGCTCCGGTCTGGAGGAAGATCCCGATATTCACCGCCGGGTCGCCGTCGAGGGTGGCAAAGGAATCATAGGACTGGGCTCCCAGCTCGACCCGGGCAATGTCTTTCAGCTGCAGCATGCCCTGGGCTCCGCCGGCGCGGATGATAATTTCACCGAACTGCTCCGGCTCCGCCAACCGCCCCTGGGCAATCACGCTGTAGGTCAGCACCTGCCCCTCAGGAGCCGGCTCCTGCCCGATTTTGCCGGCTGCATACTGGAAGTTCTGTGCGTTGATGGCCGCCATCACATCCGAGGTGGTCACCCCCAACTGGGCCATCCGGTCAGGACGCAGCCAGATCCGCATGGAGTAGTCACGGGCACCGAAGACGATCACATCCCCCACGCCCGGTACCCGTTTCAGCTCATCCAGGATATTGATGGTGGCATAGTTACTCATGAACAGCGTGTCGTGGGTGCCCTTGGGCGAAGTCAGGGACACCACCTGCAAAAAGCTGGTGGAACGCCGCTCCACCACCACACCATTGCGGCGTACATCTTCCGGCAGGCGCGGATCTGCCTGCTGCACCCGGTTGTTGACGTCGATCGTGGCCTGCTTGGGATCGGTTCCCACCGCAAAGGTGGCGGTAATATCCAGCTGACCGTTGGAGCTGGACTGGGAGTTGTAGTAAATCAGCCCTTCAATGCCGGAAAGCTGCTCCTCGATGGGCGCCGCCACGGTTTTGGCCAGGGTTTCGGCACTGGCGCCAGGGTAGCTGGCAGTGACGTTGACGGTTGGAGGCGTAATCTCCGGATACTGGGAAATCGGCAGGTTACTGCTTGCCACCAGCCCGGCGATCACGATGATGATGGAAATAACCGCCGAGAAGATGGGGCGGTTAATGAAAAAACTCGACATGGCGGCGCCCTCTATCCCTGCGGCGCTTCAGCCGGTTGTTCACCTGCAGGCACAACAGCGACTGGTGCACCGGGGCGGATCTTGATCAGGTTATTGACGATGACCTGATCCCCGGGCTTCAGCCCTCCCTGAATAATCCAGTCCTGGCCCTGCCACTCACCGGTCTGCACCGGTTGAATCGTCGCCCTCCCTTCTCGAACCACATAAACAAAGGCGCCCTCGGCTGACTGCATCACGGCTATCTGAGGCACCAGATAGACACCCTCCTGCTCGCCCACCAGGACCCGGACCCGGACAAACTCACCGGGCAGTACTCGACGTTCTTCGTTAGGAAACTCTGCTCTAAACTGCACTGTTCCCAGCTGAGGATTGATGGTACTGGCGGTAAAGTCCAACTTGCCCCGGTGGGGATAGACCTCGCCAGACGGCAAGATCAGTTCAGCACCCTGGACATTTTGCGGGGTCAGTTGCCCTTCCGGCGCATCCGCCATCGCACTGTAGGGTAAACTGAAGCGGGCCCGGATCGGGTTGACTTGATAAATCCGGGTCAGAAGGCCCGACTCCCCATTGATATCAATCAGGGCGCCTTCAAACTGATAGGCACGATCCGTAACACCGCCCACTGGGGCCCGCACGGTGGTGTAGGACAAATTAAGCTCGGCTTCCTGCACCTGGGCCTGCGCCGCTTTAAGGGAAGCCTGGGAGAGTTCCAGCTCCGACATGGCCGTATCGTAATCACGACGACTGATGGCATTTTGATCCACCAGCTCGCTCAAACGCTTAGCTTCACGTCTCGCCTGCTCTAGACTGGCCTGCTGCTGAGCAAGGTTCGCCTTGGCCTGGGCCAGGGCGATTTCAAAGGGCTTGGGGTCGATCTGGAACAGCGGTTGATCCGCCTCGACCGGCTCACCCTCGGTATAAAGTCGCTGCTCCAGAATACCGCCGACCCGGGCACGAATCTCAACTTCCCGGACGCCTTCGGTCTCCCCGACAGCTTCCAGCGTAACGGGAATTTTGGTCGGCTGCACCTCAACAACGGTAACCGGCAAAGCCTGGGGAGCCGCGGCGTCGGCTTCTGATGGGGTTTGGGATTCCTCCCCACAGGCTCCAATGAAAATCGACAGAGCAAAGACCAAAAAGATGCGATCTGCGGGATGCTTACACAAACGGCGGGCCATGGGGGTCTCCTTACCGATGGTTCCTGCCAGCCAGTTTTAGAGCCGATTGAGACAACTCCTAGACAGGTGATCCTGTCACTCATTTTAAGCATCCCGCTCCAGTCTGTCCCTTAGCGACCAGTCTCCGCAACTTGCAGCAGCACCTTACCGATGGTCTGATTGCTTTGAAGATGCCGCATGGCAGCGTCCGCTTCCTGAATCGGCCATTCAGCATCAATCAGGGCCCGGATTTTCCCTGAGCTCAGATGCGGCCAGACCTGCCGGTAGAGCTCGTCCAGAATCGCCCCTTTTGCCTGAGGCGACTTGCTACGTAAGGTGGAACCGATCAGGCGTTGGCGCTTGACTAACATTAACCCTAAATCCAGTTCTGCGCGACGCCCTCCCATCAGGCCGATCAACACCAACCGTCCATCCAAATTGAGCACAGCCTGGTCCTGGGAAATGTAATCTCCCCCCACTGGGTCGAGGATCACATCGGCACCGCCCCAGGCTTTCACCGCCTCCACAAAGCTGCCGTCATGACGGTTCCAGCCGGCGTCCGCTCCCAACGACTTGCAATACTCAACCTTCTCCGGGTTTCCTACTGTGACAAAACATGGGTTACCAAACTCGCGACAGAGCTGGATTGCCGCCGTGCCCACCCCACTGGCGCCGGCATGAAGCAGCACCCGCTCACCGGGTTGCAGTCGGGCTTCCATATACAGATTCAGCCAAGCCGTGGCGAAGACCTCGGGCAATGCGGCCGCTTCCCGCAAACTGAGTCCCTGGGGAACCGGCAGTACCTGCAATTCAGACACCACCACTTGCTCCGCGTACCCTCCCCCCGCGAGCAAGGCACAGACTTCATCGCCTACAGCAAATCGGCCGACATCAGTCCCTACTTCTTCAACCCAACCGCTCACTTCCAGTCCCAACACCTCAGAGGCGCCAGGAGGCGGTGGATAGTTGCCCGCCCGCTGCACCAGATCCGCACGGTTCATTCCAGCCCAGGCAACCCGAATGCGCACTTCGTCAGCTTGAAGAGGGCCAGGGCCTGGGTGAGAAGTCCAAATCAGTTTGTCGTTCTGAATCTTGATTGCCTGCATGGTTACTCCTCATCATCTGCTAGCAAATCGGAAGGTTGTGGAACTGTTTGCCTCAAGGCCAGGCTCCAAAGACCATCTATTCTATGCCTTATCCGCACCCGGCTCGTGACGATCATCTTCATACAAAAAAGGGTCGGCGGTACCCTCAGGATACAACAGCCGACCCTTTTAGAGTGTCTAACAAAACCAAGCTGCTAAATTTCAGGCCAGGTGCCTGTCTCGGTTTTGATAGAAGCTCTTATGAAAAACGGTCAGATGACCGATTCGCCGTTCTTTTTCGCGCAGTGCACATCACGGATAAAGCCAGCGCAAAGCACGACCAGAACAATAGCAGCCACAGTAGGCCACACCATAACGTAGCTGGTAAGGGCCAGTTCGCTCATGGTTATTCCTCCTAACATTATGTCAATCAATGGCACAAGGCCAGAGCGCTACCCAACGGGCAGCCATCTTTTAAAGCCCCCAGATGCGGGGCAAAATCGAGATCACCGTTCAGACCGAGAACGATGACCTCGGCAAGTCACTAACTTTTCTGGAAGTCGGTAACACGTTCGCCAATCACGTCGAAGTCAAAGCGTTCCTCACCGAGCAGGCTAAGGCCCACACAAACCACTGCACTGACGCCATAGGCGGTCAGAGAGCTGAGCAATACCGTATATTCACGCAAGAAACCGAACCCATAGATGGCCAACAACAGGGTTGCCAGTCCTCCCAGGGCAATACCCGGACGGAATCCGAAGAAACCGAAAGCCATCAGTCCGATCACGACTCCGCCCCCAATAATGGCAAAAAGTTCGAAGAACGAAGCAACCAAGCCTTCCATGGGCACCAGCTGGAAACGAACCAGGATAAACATCACAAAGGCTGAGGCGACCGCCATGGTAAATGCCCGGTTGGTGACCCGGTTCCAATAGAAGCTGGCAATCACCGGGAACACAATGGCTCCCCAGAGCGCGCCAACAAAGATGAGCATTTCCAGAATATCCAGCTTCAAGCTGGCGAAAACCACAGCCAGCATGGTCGCCACAATCATCGTCATGCGACCAATCCAAAGCATGGTTTTGGGATTAACTTTACCGCGGGCCAGGTTTTTGCCGTAGATATCGGTCATCACCAGCGCAGACAGCGCCGCCAAGTCGGAGTCCGCAGTGGACGACAGGGAGCCGATCACCATGATGAAAAAGACTCCGATAAAAAACGGCGTCAGATAGTTCGATGCCATCTGAGGAATAATGTTGTTGAGATCACCATCTACCGGCTGCAAGCCGATCAGCAGCGCAATCAGCCCCAGCATCCCCAGGCCGATCACCGTCGCCCCATAGCCGATGGTGGCGGTAATGAAGGTTGGCTTGATCAAGTCCTCACGCACCGCAAACAGGCGCTGGGCAATGGTTTGGTTGCCAATGGCATAGGCAAGCACCGCCACAAAGAACGGAGCCCCCTGCTCCAGGAAGGCGGTTTTCGAGAAAAAGCTGGCCTGTTCTGCCGTCAAACGGCTCAACCCGGCCTCCAATGCACCGCTACCACCGACGTTGTACCAGATCATGGGAATGATCACGACCGCAGCCAAAATCATCGCCACCACTTGGGCGAAGTCCGTCAGAGTGGACGCGCGAAACCCAGACCAGAGGGTATAACCGAGCACTCCCAGACCGGCAATCACCACCCCTTGAATAAAGCTCAGCGGCGACAAGATGGAAACCAGGGCACCGGCTGCCGTGAAGTTCACCATCAGGCTGATTACACTGCCCATGATGTTGGAAATGACCAAGATCATTTGGCTGGAGCTACCATGGCGTGCATGGACGACTTCCGCCAAGGTATGGGCCTTGGGAGCAACCTCCCGGAAGCGACGTCCGAAAGGATAAATAAAGAGGATCATCAAGGCTCCCCAGAACCCGTAATGCAGCGGGCCTGAGAGACCATAGGTGTAGCCGGAACTTGCCGCCGCATAAAACGATGCAGCCCAGATCCAGGTTGCAGTCATACTGGCAGCGGAAATCCCGAAGCCAACAGAGCCATTGGATACCATGTATCCGTCTACGTTTTCTTTTTTCTCCCGAATCAGCAGCGTCATCAGGAAGGTAATCAGATAAAAACCGATCATCAATGTCAGAACGGTCGTGGTCGAAAACTGGTACATCTCTCCTCCATACCAACAGCAGGGGATGCCTGGCCCGGGCCTGTTGACTGAACAGGGGGCAGGCAAAACGAGGCAGCCAGATTCCTTATATGCCCGAAGCGCAGGAAGGTGTGACCGAAAGTGTCGAAGAAAAAAGTTCGAGAGCTGATCAGGAAGCCCTTGGCTCCTCATCAGTCAGTTGCGTGGACCCAGTGGTACGGGGTTGGCCAGCTCCAGCGGCCAGTAAACGCATTTTATCAGGGGTCAGAAAAGGTATTCCTTGCGCTGATCATATAGGAATCAGGCTAAGCGAGGCCCACTATAGCGACAATTTTCACCTCGGTCTATTATTTAGGGCACTAAATGACTTATTGGTTGGTTTCCGATCAAAAAGTAACTACTGAGCCCCAAAAGATAACGAAAAACGGTGAAAATCGATAAAAACCACAAGCCAAGCACTCTGAAAACAAATCCGAATCCCTAAAACCTTCTCAAGTAGAAGTAAATTTATGAGCCATCACCTTCCAATTAGTTAGCACCATAAATTAATTCAAGCTCTTCAGCCCGACTTATCACGACTTCTTTCCTATGGGATAATCCCCTCCTTCGGGCAGTGACTCTGCCGAGTTTCGAGGTCATCATGCAAGACATTGCACATCTCATTGGACGCGACAAAGTCGCTGAAGTGGTGGATCGCTTTTATGATCAGGTCCAGCAGCACCCCACCCTCAAGATTCCCTTTCAGGTCATCGAAGACTGGCCCCATCACAAGCAGTTGATCACCCATTTCTGGTGGGTTTCATTGGGTGGGGAACGCTATCTGAAATATCGCTATGAAGTGGCCAGCAAACATATGGAAGCAGGCTTTACACCAGCCCTGCTGGTCGATTGGCTGGCACTGTTTCGGCAAACTGTTGAAGAAGTGCTAGAACCGGAGCTGGCTGGACCCTGGATTAAGCGGGCAGAGTTAATCGGGCAGTCCCTGACGATGCTGCATCACTTCAACAGCGGTGACCGCCCGAACCATCCGGCTCAGGCAGAGAACGTCGGCTAAAGAAAGAGAAGGCCCCTATGTCTACAGGAACCTTCCATGAAAGGGGCAGCTGGATGCTTCAGCCGTAGCCTGCTAAGGCAGGCGCTTCTGGATCTCCGCCACCAGCTCCAGCGTTTTCAGCCGCGCTCGGTTGTCATGAACCAGCGCGGTAATCATCAACTCGTCGGGCTGATGCTCCGCCAAAAAGCTCGCAAGCTCCTGTTCTACCTTATCTGGAGCCCCCACGAACGAGTATTTCAGAGCCTGTTCCACCATGATTTTTTCCATGGGTGACCAGAAGCTCTCAATATCCTCGATCGGCTTGGGCACCCGCCCCGGCATTCCCCGACGCAGATTCACAAAAGATTGCTGCTGTGAGCTGAAATGGTAGCGGGCCTCCTGGTCGGTCTCCGCCGCCAGCACATTCACCGTCAACATCAAATAGGGCTGCTCTAAGTAAGCAGATGGCTGGAATTGGCTTCTGTAAAGCGACGCCGCCGCCCGCATATCGGCCGGTGCAAAGTGGGAAGCAAACGCAAACGGCAATCCCAGCATGGCCGCTAACTGGGCACTATAGAGGCTCGACCCTAAAAGCCAGATCGGCACATGAAGCCCGGCTCCGGGAACCGCAGTAATCTGCTGACCGGACTGAGGCTCTGCAAAATAAGCCAGGAGCTCCTGCACGTCTTGGGGAAACCGCTCGGCGGTCGCCGCCATATCCCGCCGCAATGCCCGCGCCGTCATCATATCCGTGCCCGGCGCACGCCCCAGCCCCAGGTCGATTCGCCCCGGATACAAGGACTCCAGTGTGCCGAACTGCTCTGCGATCACCAGCGGAGAGTGATTCGGCAGCATGATACCGCCGGAACCCACGCGAATACGCTCAGTCCCCTCGGCCACGTAACCAATCACCACCGAGGTGGCGGCACTGGCGATGCCAGGCATGTTGTGATGCTCCGCCAGCCAATAACGATGATATCCCAGTCGGTCTGCCTGTTGTGATAGTGCGCGAGTATCTTTGAGGGCTTCGGCTGCGGTTTTGCCATCACCAATCGGGGACAGATCGAGAATCGAAAAGGGAATCATCAACTTACTCCAACTGTTTGAGACGGACTAAACATACCAGACCCCACAGTACTACTGAAGTTCAGCCCAAAACGACAGCCGTCGGGAGGCTGCTGCCGGCCAGCCGATCAGGATTCGCTTTTCCGAGCCTGAGCTGGGCGACGTGGTGCAGGTCCGCGCCGGGAGGCACCGGTGGCCGGCTTCGGCTGACCAGCCCTTCCCGCTGGCTTCTTAGGCTTATCTGCCTGCCCCGAATCCTTCTTAGCCCCTTCGGGTGGCTTTCGGGCCTTATCCGCTGCTTTGGGCTTCTTCGCCTTCGCTCCTTTTGCAGCCTTCAGCTGGTGGCGCTTGGGCTTCTTCGGTTTTTTCGGCTTCTTTTTCACCGGTGCATCTGGCGAAGGTGACGCGGGCACCACATGCTCCGGCTCAAAGCCGTTGATTTCATCCCGGGTGAGTCGCTTGCGGATCAACCGCTCAATCGCCCGCAGCTCACCCACTTCATCGGCACTGACCAAGGAAATGGCCCGCCCCTTGGAGCCGGCACGCCCCGTGCGACCAATCCGGTGCACATAATCCTCGGGCACCTTGGGCAAATCAAAGTTAACCACCCGGGGCAGTTGCTCAATATCAATGCCTCGCGCCGCCACATCCGTGGCCACCAGCACGGATGCCTTGCCTTTCTTGAAGTCCGCCAGCGCACGGGCGCGCCAGCTCTGGCTTTTGTCGCTATGGATGGAGACCGCCCGGATGCCATCACGCCCCAACTCCGCCACCAGCTTGTCGGCACCACGGCGGGTGCGAACAAACACCAGCACCTGCCGCCAGTCCCGGGTACGGATAAGATGGCTTAACAACTCGGATTTGCGCCGTTTGTCCACCGGGTGCATCCACTGCTGCACCGTGGTCGCCGTTGTGGTGCGTGGATTGATATCGATCCGCACCGGATCAGTCAAAAAGCTTGCTGCCAACTCCCGGATACTGTCGGAAAACGTCGCGGAAAACAGCAGGTTTTGGCGCTGCCTGGGGAGCAGATCCAGAATCGCCTGAATATCCTGAATAAACCCCAGATCCAGCATGCGATCCGCCTCATCCAGCACCAGGGCCTCCAGCGCCTGGAACTTGACTGCATTCTTCTGGTAGAGATCCATCAGCCGGCCAGGTGTGGCCACCAGCACATCCGCCCCCTTACGAAGCTTCATCATCTGGGGGTTGATGGCCACCCCACCATAAACCACACAGCTTTTGAGGGCCAGATGACGACCATACTGCTCTACGCTTTCGCCTACCTGAACCGCCAACTCCCGGGTCGGCACCAAAATCAGTGAGCGCACGGAGTTACTGCCCGCCGACTTGCCACTTGCCAAACGCTGTAACAGGGGCAACACAAAGCTGGCGGTTTTCCCGGTGCCCGTTTGGGCGGCCGCCATAACGTCCTTCCCTTCCAGAATGACAGGAATCGCCTGTGCCTGAATTGGCGAAGGTTCGGTGTAGCCTTTTTCAGAAATGGCTTGCAGCAACTGTTCGGACAGGCCCAGATCGGCGAATGGCATAGAAACTCTCTAGTTCAGAAAATGGTCCGGCCCAGCCAGTCCATGGTTGTATAGGTTCAGACGGGGAAAGACCGTCGTGAACAGGGGCGTTCAGCATACCACCCGGAGCGTTATAGAGCAGCAACACCACCAGAGGCAATCCGCAGGCTGTCATCAAGAACAAAGCAGGCAGGAGCAAACGGGCTGGTGACGGTCGTGCCATCAGATCAGGAAGAGCGGTCGCGGGTTCCTGCGTTATCGCACCCCCAAAACCTACCCAGCGGAAACAAAAAAGGGCCGCGATTTTCTCGCAGCCCTTTCGAAATCAGGTGGTAGGACCAGGCGGATTCGAACCGCCGACCTCTACCATGTCAA
>CAZEWG010000045.1:8270-17982 GCA_964514485.1 uncultured Pseudomonadales bacterium | reverse complement strand
ATTGGTAGCGGGGGCTGGATTTGAACCAACGACCTTCGGGTTATGAGCCCGACGAGCTACCAGGCTGCTCCACCCCGCATCAACATGCTGCGTATAATACGGAGCGCCCCCCGGTGAGTCAAGTCCTTTTGACATAAAAGCTTCTTTTATCGCTAATTTAGGCCGCATTTGCGTAATTCCCTGCTAGCATTAAGGGATAAATTTGCAGTGCTGTTTATTAAGTGAACAAAAGAGCTTGGTTTGGCGATAGTGCATGCAAACGATTGAAGAACTGGTCGAACGTGTTCGAAGGAATGAAGAAATAGCCCGGAAGCTATTCGATCTGGAAGTTCAGATTCTCAATATCAGTCACTTCTCGGAATATTTCGAGAGGCTGCTGGTTTTGGTGAGGGAAACCTTTCGGGTCGAGTATGTTTGGATCACGTTGACCGATGCCCTGGTCAATCGCCAGATCCTGGATGCGCTGGACGCCGAAGTCCAGCAGCCGGTTCAGATTTCCTGTTCAATCTATCACACCCTGACGCGAAGCAGCCGGGACCCGATTCTGGTCAATCAGGCGCTGTCCCGTTATTGGCCCATGATGCCAAGTGAAGTCCGGCGCGAAATTGCCTCGCTCGCCATTCTGCCCTTGGTGGTGGATGGCAAGCTGTTGGGCAGCTTGAACCTGGGCTCCGAGTCAGCCGGGCGCTATGACCCCGGCAAGGATAACTTCTTCCTGCGCCAGCTTGCAGTGAAAGCGGCCATTTCCCTGTCTTCGGTGATGGCCCATGAGCAGGTGCGCTATCTGGCAAGCCGGGATACGCTCACCCATCTTCGTAACCGCCGGGAGCTGGAAGAAACGGTAGAGCAGGAACTGAGCCGCTCCCGTCGCCACCAAAGCCCCCTGGCGTTGGTGTTTATCGATTGTGACGATTTCAAACGGGTCAATGACACCTACGGCCACGACTGCGGCGACTGCTATCTAAAGCATGTGGCGGATTGCCTGACGGAACTGATCCGCCGTAGTGATACGGCATTTCGTTTTGCCGGCGATGAATTTGTGCTGCTGTTACCCAACCAAAGTCTGGACGGGGCCGAAGTGATCGCGGGGCGGATTCGTGAAGAGCTGAGGCAAAAACCGCTGCAGTATCAGGGGCATCAGATCCCGGTTCGCATCAGTTATGGCGTGGCGTCGGTGGAAGAGCTGGAAGAGTGGAGCTTGCGGGCGCTGCTGCGCCAGGCCGACGAGCGCCTGTACGCCATGAAAGCCTTAAAACCCTCCATCACCGCCTAACATTCCGAGCCCGGGGGCCGGGTGGGTGAGCCTAGCGCTCTGTACCCGCCCGATAGGCGCCGGGCGTCATTCCCGTCCATTTCTTAAAGGCCCGGTGAAAGGTGCTGGGCTCGGTAAAGCCGACCCGTGCGGCAATCTCATTGATGGAGAGATCATTGCGGGACAAGTGGTGAATGGCCATATCCCGGCGTAGCTGGTCCTTAATCTCCTGGTACGAAGTGCCTTCTTCCTTGAGTCGGCGCCGCAAGGTTTGCGGGCTGACGTTGATCTGCTGGGCAATCTGGTCGAAATCCGGAACCGTCGTGCTGAAATCCCGGCCGATAATGGATCGAATCCGGGCGGCATAGGTGCGGCTGCCATCGGGTTTGGCCAAGAGGTCCGCCGGGGAGGTATCCAGAAAGCGTTTCAGGGCCCGCTCATCGCGCAGCACCGGCAATTCCAGATAACGTTTATGGAAGCTGATGCCGGTTTTGGGTTGGTTGAACTGCAGGGGACTGTTGAACAGGTGCCGGTATTCCTTCACATGGTCCGGTGCGGGGTAGTTGAAGCAAGAGCTGGTCAGCTCGATCTGATGCCCAGTCAGCCAGCAGGCGAGGCGATGCCAAATAACCAGCAGGCTTTCTTGCAGGAAGTGGTGGGGGTCGTAGATCTCGGCTTCGGTTTCAATGGTCAGGGTGGCTAGATCATCTTGCTCCGACAGCGCCAGGGACAGAGGTTGTTCAAACAGGTTATAGAAGGCGCAGGCCCGGTGAAAAACAGCCCGGAGGTTGTGGCAGCGAATCACCAGATGGCACATGGTGGCAAAGGTGCCGGGCTTGCTGCGCGGCTCCTTAAATCCCATGAACTCGTCCTGCATCACCATCCAGATAGTCTGCATCAGTCGGGTATATTGATGGCCAGACACCTGCCCCTGAGGCTCATGAATCAGCTCCGGCGGAATATCCGCGGCCCGAAGGATGGCGTCTGTATCAAAGTTTTTCCTGCGGGCGCCACCCAGGGCGGCGACCACAAAATGGGTAGAGACACTAATATTGTTCACGGCCAGTCACCTGTGATCCCGGTTCTCCAGGAATAGAGAAGCCCCAAGACCTTACCGGCCCCTATCTTAACCAGCCAAGTTATCAGGTTTCAATGTGAGCGGATATGTTAATCTCTTTGGCAATATCGCTCATTGTCCGACGGGCGTTCTTTGCCTAGCTTGTAGGGGAGATCGGAACACTGTTTGAGACCCCATTATGAAAACAAACGGCGATACCCCGGCGGCGGGCCCTTTGGCATCCTTGAAGGTACTGGACTTTTCCACCTTACTGCCCGGTCCCTGTGCCACCATGATGCTGGCGGACATGGGGGCCGAAGTGTTGCGGGTGGAGTCTCCCAACCGGCCGGATCTGCTGCGGCTGATGCCGCCCATGACCGGCAAGGTCTCGGCGGGGCATGCCTATCTCAACCGCTCCAAACGCTCGTTAAGCCTGGATCTGAAGCAGCCCGGTGCGGTGGAGATCGTTCAGGAACTGATCCAGCGCTATGACATTCTGGTGGAACAGTTCCGGCCCGGCGTGATGGAACGGCTCGGGCTGGGCTATGAGGCCCTCCGCGCCCTCAATCCCCGGCTGATTTATTGCTCCATTACCGGCTATGGGCAGACCGGCCCCTATAAGGATCGTGCCGGTCACGATATCAATTACCTGGCCCTGTCGGGCATTGCCGCCTACAGCGGCCGCAAGAGTTCCGGCCCGCCGCCGTTGGGAATCCAGGTGGCCGATGTGGCGGGAGGCTCCCATCATGCGGTGATGGGGATTCTGGCAGCGGTGATCCAGCGTCAGCAAACCGGGCAGGGCCAGCATGTGGATGTGAGCATGACTGATGCGGCCTTTGCCATGAATCACCTGGCGGCGGCTGCCTATCTGGGCGGCGGTGTGGCAACGGAACCGGAGGGCATGATGCTCAACGGGGGGGCTTTCTATGATTACTACCGTACCCAAGATGGCGGCTATCTCTCCGTGGGCAGTCTCGAACCCCAGTTTATGAAAGTGCTGTGTGAGGTGATTGGTCGGCCCGATCTGGCGAGCAAAGGCATCAGCCCCAATCCGGCCCATCAGGCCGAGATCCGACAGGTGCTGACGGAAGCCATCGCCAGTCGCACCCTGGCCGAGTGGCGGGACATTTTTGCCGGCCTGGATGCCTGTGTGGAACCGGTGCTGAGCCTGGCGCAAGCCGCCGAGCACCCCCAACTGCAAGCGCGGGAGATGGTGGTGGAGGTGGCGGATCAGGACGGACAAACCCAACGTCAGCTGGGTTGCCCCATCAAGTTTTCCGCCACTCCCAGTCGACCCCGCTATGCCGGCGTACCCTTGGGAGCCCATAGCCAGGAAGTGCTGGCGGAACTGGGTTATTCCCAGGAGCAGATCCAGGCCCTGAAAGCCCGGAAGGTGATTGGCTAGAGATTCGAGCGGCGGTGGGCTGGACAGTGTCCCGCTGCAGGATTTAAGGTGCGCTGATTCAACGTGACCCTTGGAAGGAAAAAACATGAACCGGACTCTGGATCTGCTGACCTCTACACTGGCTTCTACCTTGCGCGGATGGCGTGGCACCAAAGGACCCAAGGTCATGTCCCAGCCCGGTCAGCCACTTCAGTTGTTTGAGGCGGAAGGCGTGCCGGAGTGTCGTCTGGTGCGTGAGGCCCTGACCGAGCTGGGGCTGGATGCGATGATCTATCCCTGTCCCCAGGGTGGTTCCCGTCACCTTGACCAACTGCGCAAACTCTCCGGCGATGACGAAATCCCCTTCTTGTACGACCCCAACACCCAGCGCAAACTGCAAGGCGCGGCGGCGATTGTGGATTATCTGTTCAATCAATATGGCAATACCTCGGCCCCGCAGGCCTTGGTGGCGAACCGGTTCACGCTGCTGAGCTCCAGGCTGGCCTCTCGGGTGCGCAGTGAGGCCGGTCGGGTTGCCAGGCCATCCCGTCCGGCGGCCCAGCCCATGACGCTGTACAGCTTTGAGTCCAGCCCCTTTTGCCGGCTGGTACGTGAGCGCCTCACCGAGCTGGAAATCCCTTACTTGCTGATCAACCTCAGCAAGCAGCAGATGGCCGATATGGGGCCGGCGACCTTTCGTCTCCATCGCGGGCCTTACCGCCCGCTGCCCAACAGTAAGCGGGAGGCCATGCTCAACCGTTACGGCCGGGTCCAGGTGCCATTTTTGATTGACCCGAACCTGGCGCTGGAGCTGTTCGAGTCGGCGGATATCCTGGAATACCTGGATACCCATTACGGCGCGGAATAGATGAGCGCCCGTCAGCGGCTGGCATCAAGCCGGCGCCGCTGGCGGCCAGTGGTCTCCCAAAAAGTTAGAGTGGTCAGACTTGGGATGCATTGCTATACTGTATGAAAACACAGTATCGAGGAGCTTTCCATGGCGGTGGTGACTATCTATATGTCTGATCGAGATCCCCAAGGCCCGACCTTTACCGACCGCAAGGCGGCCGATGAATATGACAAGATGCTGGAAATCGCCGAGGTGATCAGCGAATCCGTACAGCATCTGATCACTGGCGTTTCTGAAGAGCAGGCCGAAGAGTTCGGGTTGCTGATCGCCAAGAACAAAGAGCAGTTCATGAACGTTCTGCGGGGCAAAACCAGCGACTTCAATGTTCAGGAGCTGGCTGCCCCCTCTGAGCCCGCGGCTGAAGCGAAGCTCAAGGCCGTTAAGTAAGGCCGAACGCTTTGCTAACCGCCAGACTGGATTCCCCCATGCGTTAACTGCATGGGGTCCAGCAGGCCTTCCAGCTCATCCCGCGACAGCCCGCTTATTTCCTCGGCGACATCAATCACGTCGCGCCCGCTTTGATAGGCGGTCTTGGCGATTTGCGCCGCTTTCTCATAGCCGATGATTGGGTTCAGAGCCGTGACCAGAATCGGGTTGCGGCGCAGGCTGCCCTGCAACTGCCCGGTATTCACGATAAAGTCCCGAATCACCTTATCAGCCAGAACCTGTGAGGCCTGGGCCAGCAGGTGGATGCTCTGCAACAGGTTATAGGCAATCACCGGCAGCATCACGTTGAGCTGGAAGTTGCCCGACGCGCCGGCAATACTGATGGTCTGGTCGGCACCCATCACCTGGGCGGCCACCATGGCGACCGCTTCCGGCACCACCGGATTCACCTTGCCGGGCATAATACTGCTGCCGGGTTGCAAAGAGGGCAGGGTAATTTCCCCCAAGCCGGCAATGGGGCCGCTGTTCATCCAGCGCAGGTCGTTGGCGATTTTCATTAAGGTGACCGCCAGGGTACGCAGCTGGCCGGAAAGCTCCACGGCGGTGTCTTGACTGCTCAGGCTTTCGAAGAACGAGGTGTTGGGCTGAAACTGGACCCCCGTCCACTCCGAAAGCCGCTGGGCAATCCGGGCGGCAAAATCCGGGTGGGCATTAATGCCGGTGCCAACCGCCGTGCCCCCCTGGGCCAGCAGGCTCAGGCGCTTCATGCAGTCCCGCAGGCGCATTTCGTTTTTCTGCAGCTGGTGGGCCCAGCCGGTCAGTTCCTGATCCATGCGGATCGGCATGGCATCCATCAGGTGGGTTCGCCCGGTTTTAACCTGGGAACCCAACTGCTCGGCTTTTTCCTCAATGGTGGTGCGCAGGTGCAAGAGCGCCGGGCGTAGCTGGTGCATCAACTGCAGGGCCGCGCTGACATGAATCGCGGTGGGGATCACATCATTACTGCTTTGGCCCAGATTCACGTCGTCATTGGGGTGAATCTTGAGTTTGCTCTGCTCACTGGCCAGCCGTGCCAGCACCTCGTTGACGTTCATATTGGTACTGGTGCCGGAGCCGGTCTGAAACACATCCACCGGAAACTGATCGGCGTAAGCGCCATCAACCACCTGCTTGGCGGCGTTCACAATGGCGCGGCCCTTGGCCTCGTCCAACAGGCCCAGTTCCTGGTTCACCTCGGCGGCACAGAGCTTGATCAGGGCCACCGCCTGAATGAAAGAGGCGGGCATGGTCCAGCCACTGATGGGAAAGTTGTCCACGGCGCGCTGGGTCTGGGCGCCCCACAAGGCCTGGGCTGGGACTTCAATGGGGCCCAGGCTGTCGGATTCGGTACGGGTTTTGACCATGGCGATGCCTTCTTGATTCAGAGTCGAATAGAGATTCCTTTCGAGCTGCTTGTGCCATCGAGGGCTGCAGCGTTACGAAGGGACTGAGCAATGACTGACTATTTCAAGGGTAAGCTGAGGGCTCTGAAGTGTCTACAGGCGTCCCAAGAGCTGGCGGAACGCTAAACTCCGCCCAGCGCTACTGGCTCTTGGTGCTTCGATAGTCGCCCGGTGTCAGGCCTGTCCAGCCCTTGAAGCTGCGGTGGAAGGAGCGGGGTTCGGCAAAGCCCAGCAAGGTCGCAATCTCTGCAATGGAGAGGTTGGTGTTGAGCAGATAGTCTTCCGCCAGCTCCAGGCGGATGTCATCGCGCAACTGCTGATAACTGAGGTCTTGCTGTTTCAATCGCCGTTGCAGGGTTCTCGGCGTCATTTGCAGCTTCTCCGCCACCAGATCCATGTTGCTGACGCCGGCCCGCAATAGATGACGAATCATGTTCTTGACGCGGATGACCAGGTTGGCGTCGGTATCGTCCAAGGTGAGGATCTGGGATTGGGCGTGATCTTCCAGGGTGCGGCGTAACGTCTGGTCGGGTTGGCGCAAGGGCAGTGCCAGGTGCTCGGCGCTGATCAGAATGGCGCTTTGGGGTTGGTCGAACTTGAGTGGGCAACCGAACAGGCGTTCATAGCAAGCTTGATGCTCGGGCTGCTGTAGGGAGTGCTCGAATCGTATCTCCAGCGGGGTGGCGGTGGCGTCATGACAAAGCCAGCGGGCATAGGTCACCCAGGAGGCCAGCACGTTGTCGATCATCTGGGCACGCACCTGGGACTGGGGGTAGGCGCAATGCCAGCTCACCAGGGTACAGTCCGCTTCCTGCTCCACCGTGGTGACGCCCATATCACCCACCAGCTTTTCATAGGGCAGGATCCGTTCAATGGCCTCGCCTAAGGTGGCGCAACTCATCACGATATATCCCAGCACACTATAAGACCCCGGTTGAACGTATTCACCGCTCTTGAGCCCAAACAGCGGATCTTGGGACTGTTGTAGCAGATGAAGGATAAACTCCTGAAACTGCTCGCCGCTGATCCGGGCGTCTGTCTGCTCCAGCAACTCGGGGGCAATCTGGGTGGCCTGCAAGGCATCAGCCACATCCAGCTGCTGGTCTTGGGCGAACCGCACATACTGACGTACGGCGGGTATGGAGGCGAATCCCAGAGATTTCATAGCATTCCGGTGAGGGTGACTCATCAAGGGTGGCATGAAATGACGCTATTGCTGTCGTCAAGCGACAGTGACAGCTTGCCACATTTTTATAGTATAGGTGCTTACAGACTAGTTTGGGCGCTGTCGCAGCTGGTTTAGCGGTTGTTCCATAGGGTATCAGATTCAATGAAGGGGAAAGCAATGCGTCGTTGGAATGGTTGGGGGAGTGAAGCGACAAGCATGTCCATTCCGGGCAATGGTGAGGACTTTCTGGTGGAGCGGGTAGGGCCGGCCAGCCCGCTGCCCGATGTGGCGCTGGCGGATGTCCTGCAGCAGGTGCCCGACTCCCGGTTGCCGGCACATCCGTTGATTTCCACCGACCCGGAGGCGCGGGTGCGCCATGCCCGGGGTCAAAGCCTGCCAGACTGGCTGGCGATGCGCAGTGGCGAGTTCGGCCGCTTTCCAGACGGGGTCGCCTATCCCGAGACCAGTGATCAGGTGCGGGAGCTGATGGATTTCTGCCTGGAGCAGGATATCGTGCTGATTCCCTATGGCGGCGGTACCAGCGTGGCCGGCCATATCAATCCGCCGGAGGTGGACAAGCCCGTGCTCACCGTGGACATGGGCAGGATGAACCGCCTGCTGGAGCTGGATACCGAAAGCCAGATTGCCACCTTCGGTGCCGGCACGCCGGGACCTTTGGTGGAAAGCCAGTTGCGCGCCAAGGGATACACCCTGGGGCATTTTCCCCAGTCGTTTGAACTCTCCACGTTAGGAGGCTGGGTGGCGAGCCGCTCCAGTGGTCAGCAGTCGTTGCGTTATGGGCGCATCGAGCAGCTCTTTGCGGGCGGACGGGTGGAAACCCCCGTGGGACGAATGGATATTCCCACCTTCCCGGCGTCGTCCGCCGGGCCGGATGTGCGGGAAATGATTCTCGGCTCGGAAGGGCGAATGGGGATTCTGACCGAAGTCAAAGTGCGGGTTAGCCCCTTGGCGGAGCAGGAAAACTTCTATGTGATTTTCTTTCCGTCCTGGGAGCAGGCGCGCACCGCGGCCCGCCAGCTGGTGCAAGGGCGCGTCCAGCTGTCCATGTTGCGGCTGAGCAATGCGGTGGAAACCGAGACCCAACTGGCACTGGCGGGGCATGAGAAGCTGATCCGGCTGCTGGAGGCCTACCTGGCACGGCGCGGCGCCGATCAGGGCAAGTGCATGATGACCCTCGGGGTGACCGGCACCAAGCTGCAGACCAAGGCGGTCCTGGCCCAGGCGCGGGCGATCACCAAGGCCCAGGGTGGCATCAATACCGGCACCTTGCTGGGTAAAAAGTGGGCCGCCAACCGTTTTCGCATGCCCTATCTACGGGAAGCCCTGTGGCAGCTGGGATATGTGGTGGACACCCTGGAGACGGCGACCGACTGGGACAATGTGGATCACCTGGCCAACCTGATTGAAAACAATCTCCGCACCACGCTGTCTCCCCTGGGGGAGGCCGTGCATGTGTTTACCCATCTGTCGCACTTTTACTCCCAAGGCTGCTCGATCTACACCACCTACGTGTTCCGAGCCGGCGCGACCTACGCGGAAACCCTGGAGTGGTGGAAGCAGCTCAAATACAGCACGTCCAGTCTGATCGTGAACAACCGGGGCACCATCAGTCATCAGCACGGCGTCGGTAAAGACCACGCGCCGTATCTGCCGGCCGAGAAAGGCGGGCTGGGCATCCGGGCGATCAGGGCGCTGTGCCGGGAGTTCGACCCGAAGGGGCTGATGAATCCCCAGACCCTGTTGTCTGATGACTAGGAGGCGGAACATGCAGCAGGCGTCGCTGTCTTCCAACTCACGGCAAGCAATCTGGGAGGCCTTGAAAGCCAATCAGGACCAGCCTTGGGATTTGATCATCGTTGGCGGCGGTATCACCGGCGCCGGCATTCTGCGTGAAGCAGTGCGCCAGGGACGTAAGGTATTGCTGGTCGATCAGCATGACTTCGCCTGGGGGACCTCCAGCCGCTCTTCCAAGATGGTCCATGGCGGGCTGCGCTATCTGGCTCTGGGGGAGTTCAAGCTGACCCGGGATGCCGTGCGGGAGCGCCAGCGCCTATTGCAAGAGGCGCCCGGGCTGGTCGAGCCGCTGCATTT
>CAZEWG010000045.1:0-8170 GCA_964514485.1 uncultured Pseudomonadales bacterium | reverse complement strand
GCCTGGACCGATGGATTACGGGAAAAAACCGGAGAAGAGCGCCAGATTCGGCCCTTGCGGGGTAGTCACCTGGTGCTGCCGTTCTGGCGGCTTCCGCTGGCCTGGTCGGTGAGTTTTTTACATCCCCAGGACCGTCGCCCAGTCTTTGTGTTTCCCTGGGAAGGCATGACAGTGATCGGCACCACGGATCTGGATCATGCCGACCTGGATGAAGAAGCCCGTATCACCGATCAGGAGGTAGAGTACCTGCTGGCCGGGGCAAACAGTCTGTTCCCTGACGCCCGGTTAGGTCGCGGCGATATCCTGTCGACCTATGCCGGCGTGCGCCCGGTGGTCAGCTCAGGCAGCAGCGACCCTTCCAAGGAAAAGCGGGATCATGCCATCTGGGACGAGCAGGGGCTGATTACCGTAGCGGGCGGCAAATTGACCACCTTTCGTCTGATTGCCTTGGATGTACTGCAGAAGGCTGAAGCTTATCTTGCCCATCCCAGCCGTAAAGCCGACAACGAGCAGGTTTTTCATACCCCGCCCCTGCAACTGCTGGATGGCTATGGGCTGAGCTATGAGCAGAAAAAGCGCTTGATTGGGCGGTTTGGAGCCGAGGCGAAACAACTGCTGGAACAGGCACCGCCTCATGAACGGGAAACCGTTGCCGGCACCCAAACGCTCTGGGCCGAACTGCGCTGGAGTTGTCTTCATGAGTCGGTGGTGCACCTGGAAGATCTGTTGCTGCGGCGTACCCGGCTGGGGTTGCTTCTGGCACAGGGCGGGTTACCGCAACTGACACACCTCAAGCCCCTTTGCCAGGAAACGCTTGGCTGGGACGAGGCCCGCTGGCAGCGTGAGACGGAAGATTATGCACGGCTCTGGCGGGAGTGCTACAGCCTGCCGGACTCGTCGACTGGTGCGGGAAGATAGCGATGACCCGTGTTCGGCAATACGTCCTGGCGATTGATAATGGCACTCAAAGCGTGCGTGCCTTGTTGTTCGACCAGGATGGCAACCTGGCGGGCAAGGGCAAACAGCCGATCGAGCCTTACTTTTCCGATCATCCGGGCTGGGCGGAACAGCACCCGGAGTACTATTGGGAAGCGTTAGGGCAGGCCTGTCGCCAGCTCTGGGCAACCACCGAGGTGCTGCCAGAACAGGTGCTGGGGCTGACCGTGACCACCCAGCGTGGCACCGTGGTAAATGTGGATCGTAGCGGCCAACCCCTGCGGCCCGCCATTCTCTGGCTGGACCAGCGTCATGCCCGGATCGACAGCAAGATCGCCGGGCCCTGGGGCTGGTTATTCAAAGCGATGGGACTGGAGCCCACCGTCAGGCGTTTTCGGGAGAAGGCCCAGGCGAACTGGCTGGTGCAGAACCAACCTGAGATTTGGCAGCAAACCCACAAGTTCCTGTTGTTGTCCGGCTATCTGAATTACCGCCTGACCGGCCATTTTCGCGACTCGGTGGGCAGCCAGGTGGGTTACTTGCCCTTCGACTTCAAGAAACTGCGCTGGGCGGGCCCTCGGGACTGGCGGTGGAAGGCGTTACCGATTAAGCCTGAGCAGTTACCGGAGTTGGTGTTGCCCGGTGAAAAGCTGGGGGAGCTGACGGGGGAGGCTGCCACCCACCTGGGCCTTCCCGCCGGTTTGCCGGTGCTTGCCGCAGCCTCGGATAAGGCCTGTGAAATTCTGGGCTCGGGCGGCAACGCGCCTCATATCGCCTGCATGAGTTATGGCACCACCGCCACCATCAACACCACGCACCGTCGTTATCTTGAGGCGATTCCCTGGATGCCGCCGTACCCTTCGGCCATTCCTGGCGCCTACTGCGCGGAGGTGATGATTTACCGGGGCTTTTGGATGGTGAGCTGGTTCAAGAAAGAATTCGGGTTGCGCGAGCAGCGGATTGCTCGCGAACGTGGCATTGAGCCTGAAGTCTTGTTCGATGAGCTGGTCAGCCAGGTGCCACCAGGTTCCATGGGGCTCACCTTGCAGCCTTACTGGTCGCCGGGTGTGCGAGATCCGGGGCCGGAGGCCAAGGGAGCCATTATTGGTTTTGGTGATGTCCATACCCGCGCCCATATTTACCGCGCCATTCTGGAAGGGCTGGCTTACGGATTAAGAGAAGGGCGGGAGCGGATCGAACGGCGTGGCGGGGTCAGAATTGAAAAGCTGCGGGTATCCGGCGGCGGTTCACAGAGTGATCTGGCCCTGCAGCTGACGGCTGATATTTTCAATCTTCCGGTCGAGCGCCCTCACACTTATGAAACCTCAGGGCTTGGGGCGGCCATTGACGCCATGGTCGGGTTGGGCGTTCATCCTGACTTTGAGACCGCGATTGCGCGAATGACCCGAGTCGGCCAGACCTTTCAACCCAATCCTGAAGCCGTACGGATCTATGATCGCTTGTATCGGGAGGTGTATACCCGGATGTACAAGCAGCTCAGACCGCTGTACCAGTCGATTCGGGCCATTACCGGATATCCCCGCTAAAGGGTTAGGGCGTAAAAGGGCGAGGAAAAATTTCAGGGGGCAGAAAAACAAAAAGGCGGCCTAACTACGAGCCGCCAAAGTACCTCAAGAAAAGGCAAACAGACTAAAACGGAGGAAATGAAACAAAATCGAATTCGGGTGGACCCGGGCGGAGATAGGTACTGCTTAACCCTCGTCTTCGCCGGGGGATACTGCTTAATCCACGGTTATAAGAATAAGCCAGGATTTCTAGAGAGTCCGTGGTATTTGGGTAATGAGTTGTCAAGTATTGTAAGTGGGCGGGCGGTATGGCAGGCGGTTTTGTAAATTTGTGTGACGGACAGGTGGGGCCTGTCCGTCAGTCGGGGAGCTCGATCAGCAGGTGAGGGCAGCGGCCTACTGGGCTTTGGGGGCCACCTCGTGCCAATGTTTCACCGCAATGGTGCCGGTATCGTAGGCGTACTGCAGCTGGTCTTTGACCACTTTTTCCATCTGCTCGGCGGTGGGTTGCTCGCTGCCGCTGCCATAGGCACAGACGCTGGTGCCGGCCTGCACTGACACAAACCCGGCCGAGGTCTTGAACGCCTTCAGGTTAATGCCATCGTGGATACGGCGATAACAGGCCGGGGAACAGTGATCGAGCTGGGAAAACTGGCTGATGATGGCAAACTGGTTTTCCGCCACCCGGCAGACGGTATCCAAAGGCCGGGTCAAATGCCGCAGCCGACGGGCGATGCCGGTGGCGATCTCATCCAGAATGCCGCGGTTGTATTGCTGCTGAAGCTGCTGCCAGTTTTTGACCCCTAACAGCAGATAGCTGCAGGCGCCACCCCGGGCATCGGTCTGGCGCAGGTGATCCTGCAGCTGGGTGTGGGCAAAGGTCTGGTTGCCCACGCCAGTGACCAGGTCCACCACATTCTTGGTCTGGTATTCCCGATTGCTGTCCATCAGCAACTGGTTGGCCATCAGCAGGGAGTTTTGCATGTTGGAGATCCGGTCTGCCGCATAAATCCGAGGCAGCAGCTGGCGGTTCATTTCAGACTTGTAGATAAAGTCATCCACGCCCCGGTCGAATGCCTCCCGCAGTGCTTCCGGGCTTTCCTTGGCGGTGAGCAGAATCACATAGGTGAAGTGGTTGAGCGATTCATCCAGCTGCCGGACCCGGGCCGCCAGCTCCAGGCCATCCATTTCCGGCATCAGCCAGTCCGCGATCAATACGCTGACCGGGCGCTGTTCCAGCATGCGCAGGGCATCGCTGGCGGTGTTGGCGATACGAATGTCTTGATAGCCTGCAAGTTTCAACGTTCTTGCAATGATGGTGCTGCTGAATCTGGCGTCATCGACAGCAAGAATGGGGAGGTCTGGATTCGGCATAAAAGCTACTGATTCCGATCTAGAGGATTAAAAGCCGGTTTGTGATGAATCTGGTCAGAGCGGCTCTGACAAACTGTTACATTATAGCCGGACTTGTAGAGACGAGTGGATCTGCCCCCTATAATATACCGACCTAGCGGCCAGGAGTTGGGATTTCTCCGCTCTTTTGGCGTGAGCGGCCGCTCAATCACCGGATATTCTTCCGCTCCGGCCCAGCCCGGAGCTTACATGACGAAGCGAGGATAAGTAATGCCATCGTTCGATATCGTTTCCGAAGTGGACAAGCACGAATTAACGAACGCGGTCGATCAGGCCAATCGGGAACTGGAAACCCGATACGATTTCCGGGGCGTGGAAGCCTCTTTTGAACTGTCGGGCGAGCAGATTACCCTGGCAGCCCAGGAAGAGTTCCAGATCGACCAGATGCTGCCCATGCTGCAAATGGCCCTGGCCAAACGCAAGATTGATCAGCGGGTGCTGGGAGAGAGCAAAGACCAGAAATCCGGCAAACAGGTCAAACGTACCTTTCCGGTCAAACAGGGGATCGATCAGACCACGGCCAAGCAGATCGTGAAAATGATCAAGGACTCCAAAGCCAAGGTGCAGGCCTCCATTCAGGGCGACTCGGTGCGGGTAACGGGTAAAAAGCGTGATGACCTGCAGGAAGTGATCGCCATGCTGCGCGGCTCGGACGAGCTTGAGCTGCCGCTGCAGTTCAACAACTTCCGCGATTGATGCCAGCCCCTTCATCTATACTTGAGCGGTGGCCGGCCGGCGTCGGCACCGCTTGTTGGCGGATCTGGCGATTCGGGCCGGGCCGTAACTTTTCAGGTATAGATTCTATCCATGACTAATCAGTCTGCCTTTTCCTGGCGGGAAGCCTTTACCGTTTATTCCCGCCCCCGCGTGTTTGCCCTGCTGTTTCTGGGGTTTTCCGCGGGCCTGCCGTATCTGCTGGTGTTTTCCACTCTCAGTGCCTGGCTGGCCAGTGTCGATGTGTCCCGGGCCACCATTGGTTTTTTTAGCTGGCTGGGGGTGACCTATTCCGTCAAGGTGCTCTGGTCGCCGGTGGTGGATCGCCTGAAACTGGGCTGGCTGGAGCGTTGGCTGGGTCAGCGCCGCAGCTGGATGCTGGTCGCCCAAATTGGCGTCGCCATCGGGCTGTTGGGCATGGCGGCAACCGACCCCACCACCAATATTACCCAGGTGGCCTGGTTTGGCTTGCTGGTCGCCTTTTCAGCGGCCACCCAGGATATCAGTGTGGATGCCTACCGGATCGAAGCTGCCAGTGACAAATACCAGGCGGCTATGTCGGCCTGTTACGTGTTTGGTTACCGCTTGGCGCTCTTGGTCGCCGGCGCTGGCGCCCTCTATATCGCCCAGGCGGGCGGCTGGCAGTTGGCCTATACGGTGATGGCGCTGTTGATGGGGGTGGGGATTGTCACCGTATTGTTGGTGCGTGAGCCACCCCGTCGGCGCCCGCCCGCGTTGGATCTGGACCGGGAGGTGGAGCAGGCCGCACAAGCAGGGGGCCATCTGCCTGCCGGCCTGTCGCGGGCGATTGCCTGGTTTGTCTCCGCCGTGGCCGGGCCCTTTGTGGACTTCTTTAAGCGCTATGGCTGGTCGGCCCTGTTGCTGCTGTTGTTCATCAGCCTGTATCGGTTGAGCGATATCATGATGGGGGCCATGGCCAACCCCTTTTATGTGGATATGGGCTATACCCTGGAAGAGATCGCCAACGTGAGTAAAGTCTTCGGCTTCTTTATGACCATGGCCGGCTCTGCTCTTGCCGGGGTGCTGGTAGTGCGCTTCGGAATTCTGCCCATCCTGATGCTGGGCGCCATCATGGCGGCAACCACCAACCTGCTGTTCGCCTGGTTGTCGCTGCAGGAGCCCACCCAACTGTTGCTGGCGTTGGTGATCAGCGCCGATAACCTGGGCGCGGGCATTGCCACCGTGGCGTTTATTGCCTACTTATCCAGCCTCACCAGTAGTGCCTATTCGGCCACGCAATATGCGCTGTTCAGCTCGTTGATGACGCTGCCGGGCAAGTTTGTGGGCGGGTTCAGTGGGGTAGTGGTCGAGGGCTTGGGATACGGTCACTTCTTTGTGATTACCGCGTGTGCCGGCATCCCGGCGGTGATCCTGTTGCTGCTGTTGATGCGCCACCCGGAATGGACGCCAGCGCGGGCAGAGTCGAAGGCGGATTAGCCAAAGTCGTGGCGAAACCGGCGCAGCGCAATGCGACCCTGGTTCACGGTTACACCTTCTGCCAGCAGCCGCTGGCTTTGCTCTTGAAAGCCTTCAGAACCCGGCGGAAGGGAAATCCGCCCTTGGCTATTGATCACCCGATGCCAGGGAATGCGGGTGTCCTGCGCCAACTGCCGCAGTGCATAGCCAACAAACCGGGCCAAACCCGGCAGGCCCGCGGCACGAGCCACGTCTCCATAAGTCGAGACCCGGCCCGGCGGAATGGCCTGCACTGCTTGCCAGACCATTTGTAGCCGGATATCCGTGGGAGTTGCTTCACTCATTGGAAAAGACAGCGGTGTGAGTACCGCTGCCTTGTACCTGCAGGCGCCCGGTTAAACCCGGATGCCGCCATCCACTTCCACCACGCGACCGGAGAAGTAGTCGTTCTCCAGAATAAAGGCGATGGCGTGGGCGATTTCCTCGGGCTTGCCCATGCGGCGCAGGGGGATCTGCTTGGTCATCATCTCCAGGGCTTCAGGCTTCATGGAGCTGGTCATTTCCGTTTCGATAAAGCCAGGGGCGACGGCCGCGGCGCGGATGCCGTAACGGGCCAGCTCTTTCGCCCAGGTGACGGCCATGGCAGCAACACCGGCTTTTGCAGCGGAGTAGTTGGATTGGCCCATGTTGCCGGCGCGGGACACGCTGGAAATGTTAATGATGCAGCCTTTGCGGCCGGTTTCGATCATCTTGGTGGCCGCTTCACGGCCGCACAGGAATACGCCGGTCAGGTTCACGTCGATCACCGACTGCCACTGCTCCAGGCTCATGCGCTTTTCAATCACGCCGTCTTTGCCTTTCACCAGCAGGGCATCGCGCAGAATACCGGCGTTGTTCACCAGACCGTCGATGCCGCCGAAATCCTGAACAATCTGGTCGAAGGTGGCGATCACCTGGTCTTCTTTGGCGACGTTGCAGATATAGGCGCGGGCGTCACCACCGGCTTGCTTGCACAGCTCCACGGTTTCATCGAGCTTGTCCTGGCCCAGGTCGATCAGCGCCAGCTTGGCACCCTTAGCGGCCAGAAAAGTTGCCATGCAACGGCCCAAACCTTGTCCGCCGCCGGTGATGGCGATCACTGCATTTTCGAGATTCATACTGATCCTTCGCTTCGGTTGACTAGAGTGGGGAAACCGGGCGTTGTGCAGGGTCTAGCCCAGGGCTGGGGCCCGCCAAGTCCGGTTTGTACCATGGTAGAAAGAGCGGGTATTATGGCAGCAATACCCATTTTGTACCAAGCAGTCGGCCACTCTAACCATCCTCCATTGATCCCTGTCGGCGCTGGTGTAAACCGCTCCATCCCCACGAGAGACGTTCATGCGCTATATGTTTTTGTTGTTCATCGTCTTGCCCATCATCGAGCTTGCCCTGCTGATCCGGGTAGGCGGTGCGATCGGCGTGCTGCCCACCGTTGCCCTGGTGGTGGGAACGGCCATTGCCGGTATTTACCTGCTTCGCCAGCAGGGCGTGCATACCCTGTTTCGTATCAACCAACGCCTGGCGGCAGGGGAGGTACCTGCCCGAGAAATGCTCGAGGGCGTGATTTTGGCCGCCGGCGGCGTGTTCCTGTTAGCACCGGGGATCATTACCGACACCCTGGGGCTGCTCTGTATCCTGCCGGCCACTCGGGCGCTGCTGATCCAATTCCTGGCCAAGCGAGTTCGGGTGTCGCCCTTTGGGCAGCCGCAAGGCCCGTTTGACTACGGACCCGGCCCGACCGGTCCCACCCATCGCCCTGGCCAACCGCCGCTGCAGCCCGGCCAGTCTGACCGCCGGCCGGAAATTATTGAGGGTGAGTATCGGCGGGATGATGATTAACCATTACCTGAGATAACAACGCACAGGTAGCACCGCATAAAAAGGCCAGTTTCACTATTGCCCAGTAGTGGCTGGCCATGTTTTTCCTTTACTTGCTGAAAATTCCTTAGCGACCCTTCTCAAGTTCCTTCCTTCTAGCGGTAGCTTTTGAGTCTCCAAAAGCCCGATTTCCGAGTTACAGAGAGCCTGGCATTTCTTCCAGAATATTGGCGTGAAAAGAACCGAAATAAGCGACACGGTGTCGTTTATCATTCGGGATACATTGG
>CAZEWG010000044.1:0-18049 GCA_964514485.1 uncultured Pseudomonadales bacterium | reverse complement strand
GATCAAAAAGCGATCGCCCGCCTGGAAGCCCCCCTGCGGGAACTGGATGGTCATGCCGGCCAGCTCCAGGTCGTCGGGCGCCTGACCGCTGCCAACCACCACGCCGTTTAAGGTGGTAATTTCATAACGGTTACCATCCAAAAACCGCAACTCATAATCATCAACAGTCAAGGCGCCGGCATCACTGACCCGAACCGTAACCGTGCCATTTCCCTGATTTTTCTGGTTGGCGGAAACCGCCGCGGAGCCACTCAGATCCTGGAAAAAATCCATACCCGGAAGCCCCCGCAGATCAACGCCCAGACGATGCTGTTCGTTAACCGCCTCAGCAATATTCAGCGCAATCCGGCCAAGGCTGTTGATGGACTCACGCCAGATGGAGTCTCGAAACTCCAGCACGCCCCCCAGTTTGCCGCCGGTGACCTCGGAAGTAATCAGCGAACGCTGGCCGTTCTGTTCGATATAGATATCCCGCCGGGCCGGATCGCTGATACTTTGCTCCACCGACAGGGTACTGGCCCGGCTTCCGACCACCAGGGACTGGCCCTTCCCGATAAAGACGCTCACGGTTCCATCTTTTTGATCCGCGACGTTCACCGAAACCAGTTCGGCCAGCTGGCGAATTTTTTCATCCCGCTGATCCAGCAGATCGTTGGGCTGCTGACCTGAGGTTCCCCCACCCGCCGCGACAATCGCCACGTTCAACTCCGCAATGCTCTTTGACAGGCTGTTAATTTGGGGAACAAGCGAGGTGATCTCCTGATCCACACTACGGCCAATCTGATTGAGCTGACTATGCAGGGTATGAAAGCGGGTTGTTAAAGCCTGCGCTTCACCGACCACGGTGGAACGGGCCGGGATAGAGGTCGGATCGTCCGCAACCGTATGAAGGGCACTGAAAAAGTTTGACAGGGAGTTGGACAATCCCGTCGCTGAATTACCCAACAGCTTGTCCACCTGCCCCAGATAGGTGTTCAAGCTGCTGTAATGGTGATAGTGGGACGTATCCAGCCGCAACTGGTTATTAATGAAGTGGCTGTTGAGCCGCTCAACATTAATCAGGTTGACCCCAGTCCCCTGGTAACCACCCACCGTCTGAACACTCAGACTGGCCTCCAGGTTAACCCGCTGGCGGCTGTAGCCTGCCGTATTGGCATTGGTGATGTTATTACCGGTGGCGGAAAGCGCAGACTGGTGTGCTTTCAAACCGGTCAGACCAATATGAATCAATGAGTTACTCATAAGCTATCGCCTTCAACCGCCGTTCTGGCGTAAAGCCGCCTGCAGGCGCTGGCCCTGCATGATGCGGGTAATCTTGTCACTGTAATGAGGGTCGGTCGCATATCCCGCTTGCTGAAGCTCAGCCACGAATGCCTCCCCGTCACCGACCTGCTGAAGAGCATTCTCATAGCGCGGGTTACTGCGCAGGAAGTTGAGATAATCCCGAAAGCTTTCCTCATACGATGGATACGCGCGGAAACTGGCTTTTTCCCGCAGCGGCACACCGCCTCGGTATTCCACCGTGGAGACCACGGTGACCTCGCCATCCCAGCGCCGATCCGCCTTGATCCCGAACAGGTTGTAACTGCTGCCGCCCCCACGGGGCATCACATGCTTGCCCCAGCCGGTCTCCAGGGCGGACTGTGCCAGCAGAACCTTGGGATCCACCCCCAACTCCTCGCCGACGCTCTTTGCAATGGGATACAAGTGGGCCACAAACTCTTCCGGACTGTGAAACTGAACCGGATCCGATTGGCTCAGCGGCTCCCCTTCAGGGATCTCAGGGGTGACCGCCTGACCATCTCCATAAAGCTTCTGGGCAAAGCCAAGCTTTTCGACCAGTGCATCCACCTGCCCCAGGGATTCGCGGGCCTGGCGCGCCATTTCCGCCTGCTGTGGATGACGCCAGTAGTGATCCAGGCCGGGCGTCTCCGGGCCGCTCCGATCATCCACCGGGGACGGCGGCACCCCGTAGCCGCCCAGTTGCCGCATCAGCACCTGGGTCAGGCCCAACCCGCCCCGTTCGGACAAGGTGACACTCAACTGGCTGTCGTACATGTCCTGATAAAAACGGGTTTGGTCACTATTGAGGAAGTTGTCCTTGCTGAAAGCCTCGTTGGCCTGACGCATGCCTTTCAGCATCATGGACACGAACAAGGACTCAAACTGGCGTACAGCCACTTCCAACGCGCGGGGATCGTCTTTGTTGGATTTGGCCTTGAGCGACTGCAGCTGGGTCAAATCCGTATAGGCGTGATTTGTCGGTAGTGGATGCTTGTCTATCATGATTCTGCCTCAACATTCTCCGGGAGCCCGACGGTTTCTTGCCGCTTTGGACTCCCTTTTATTGTTATCAGCAAAATACGAGCCAAGTTTAAATAACGATCAACTCCGCCCGTAACGCGCCTGCCTGTTTGAGGGCTTCCAATACAGCCATCACATCGCCCGGCGCAGCGCCGACCTGATTCACCGCCCGTACAATCTCATTGAGCGTGGTGGCCGGGCCAAACTGAAACATCCGCGCCGCATCTTCCGCAATCTCCACGGTACTACCGGGCACGACCGCCGTGTCGCCGCCGGCGAAAGGATTGGGCTGGCTGACCTGGGGGTTTTCGCTGATTGTCACGGTTAACTTGCCGTGTGTCACCGCCGCCGGCAAAACCTTGACGTTTTGACCGACCACAATGGTGCCGGTCCGGGAGTTGATCACCACCCGAGCCGCTTCTTCACCGGGCTCTACCTCCAGGTTTTCCAGCACTGACAGAAAACTGACGCGCTGGGAGGCATCACGGGGTGCCCGCACCCGGATCGATGTGGCATCCAGCGCCTCCGCCATGTCGGGGCCCAACAAGCCGTTAACGGTTTCCACCATGCGCTTGGCGGTGGTGAAATCGGGATTATTCAGCAACAGCGTGATGCTATCGCCCTGATGAAAGCTATTGGCCACCGCCCGCTCCACGGTCGCGCCATTGGGAATACGACCAACACTGGGCACGTTCACGGTGATCCGGGAACCATCCGAGCCTTGCGCGCCAAAACCACCCACAATGAGGTTGCCCTGAGCAACCGCATAAACCTCGCCATCAGCCCCTTTTAGCATGGTCATCAACAAGCTGCCCCCACGCAGGCTCTTGGCGTTGCCCAGCGAGGAAACCGTGATATCAATACGCTGACCGGGCTTGGCAAAGGCAGGCAGCTCGGCATGGACGGAAACCGCCGCCACGTTCTTTAATTTGGGATCCACCCCTTGAGGGATGGTGATGCCAAACCTTTCCATCATGTTACGGAAGGTCTGGTTGGTGAAAGGCGCCTTGTCGCCGGTGCCGTCCAGGCCCACCACCAAGCCATAACCCACCAGCTGGTTGGAGCGCACCCCGGCCACCGTCGCCATATCCTTGATGCGATCCGCCACGGCCTGGGCGGACATCAGAGTGGCCACCAGCACTAACAGGCAACGGGATAAAGTTGAACCCATGATCGAAATCCTCATAGCGGCCACCACTCACTATTGAAAAAGCGGCCCAGCCAGCCCTGGCGGTTGGCACTGGCGAACTCGCCGGTCCCGCTGTAGGCAATCCGGGCATCGGCAATTTTGGTGGAGGGAATGGTATTGTCGATGCCAATGTCCTGGGGACGCACCAGACCGGTCAGTCGAATAAACTCGTCACCCTGGTTGAGCGTCATCCACTTCTCACCGCGAATCCGCAGCACCCCATTGGGCAGCACTTCAGCGACCGTGACGGAAATGTTTCCGTTCAGGCTGTTGCTTTGGTCTGCATCGGCCTCGCCACTGAAGTCGCGACTAAAGTTGGGGTTGGTCAGGAGGCTTAGATTACCCGCCGAAATCCCGGTGCCGAGAATGCTGGCTTCATTGAAGTTCACATTGGAAGACTTGGAGTATTCCGTACCGGCCGACTTTTTCGACTGGGTTTTCTCGTTAAGAACCACCGTCAGAATATCGCCAACCTTATGGGCCAAGCGGTCTTCAAATAAACCATTGCCCCGCGAGGCGCCAAAGATCGAGCCCTCGGCCACCGCCGGTGTCACCAGCGCAGGTGCTGGAACCGGTGCCCAGAACGGATCCCCCGGCTGGGGCATTTCCCGATGCACGGTGGCGCAGGCCTGCAGGCCAAGGGCCGCAACCAGGCCACTCCACTTCAACAGCTTGTTCAGGTTCAGACTCAACATACCAATCACCCTTGCGTTGCCGTTTGCCCGGTTGTGGGCAACAAGCCTACAACTCACGACTATCAGAGATTCTGACTGATGTATTGCAGCATCTGATCTGCCGTGGAAATAACCTTGGAGTTCATTTCATAGGCCCGCTGAGTGGTGATCATGTTGACCAGCTCCTCAACCACTTCCACGTTGGAGCCTTCAATCATGCCCTGCTCCAACCGGCCCAAACCGTCCAGCCCAGGCACACCCTCCAGAGGATCACCACTGGCCGCGGTCTGACGGAACAGGTTATTACCGATTGCCTCCAGGCCCGCGGGGTTGATGAAGTCAACGATGGGAATATTACCGATTTCCGTCGACTCGGCTTCGCCATCGAGCACCACGGATACAGTGCCGTCAGTGCCAATGGTGATGGATTTGGTGTTTTCGGGAATGGTGATACCCGGCTCCAGTGGCAGCCCATTCGGCATCACGATGTCACCATCGGCATTCAGCTGAAACTGGCCGTCACGGGTATAGGCGATAGTGCCGTCGGGTTGCAGGATCTGAAAAAAGCCCCGACCGTTGATGGCAATATCCAACGGCTGCTCGGTCACCTGCAAATTACCCTCGGTAAAAACCTTTTGCGTGCCAACCACACGCACCCCAGTCCCCACCTGGAGCCCGGAGGGCAGCTGGCTGTCCTGGGTTGTCATGCCACCGGGCTGACGTTTGACTTGATACAACAGGTCTTCAAACATGGCGCGGTCCCGTTTGAAGCCGGTGGTATTCACGTTTGCGAGGTTATTGGAAATAGTCTTGAGCTGGGTATCCTGAGCGCTCAAACCGGTTTTACTGACCCAAAGTGCACCGTGCATGCGAATTTCTCCTCGTATCAATGCTCACCCCTGACCGATGGCAGCACCCAGACCCGGGCGCCGAATCAATAACAGAGGAACATGAGTTGAGATCATTCCCGGGCGGAGGCCTAACCTCGCGCCCGATGAAACCGGCGAAAATCTGCCGTTAATCCAACGTTACTAGGAGATCTGCAATAAGCGTGCCGCTCTTTCGGAATTTTCATCCGCGGACTGCATTACCTTGACTTGCAGCTCGAATTGGCGGGAGAGAGAGATGATTTGTGTGAGTGCATCAACTGCATTGACATTGCTGGCCTCCAGAAAGCCCGGCTCCACCCGAACGGCACCATCGGCCACGAGCGGCTCACCAGTCTGGAACTCCGGTCTCAGGTGAATCAGGCCATCCTGTCCCTTTTCCAGCTGTTGCCCGGGCGGATTCACCAGCTTGATCCGATCGATTTCCGCGATTTCATTAGGGGCCGCCCCCAGGGGAATCACTGAGATCGTGCCATCCGTGCCGATTTGAACTTTGGCGGAAGGCGGCACTGCGACCGGCCCTGCATTGCCCAGCACCGGCAATCCGCTGCCGGTCCGCAACACACCATTGATGTCTATCGAAAGGTCGCCACTGCGGGTGTAGGCCTCAGTGCCGTCCGGCGCCTGAACGGCAATCCAGCCATCACCGGCAACGGCAATATCCAGATCACGACCAGTTTGGATCAGCGTCCCCTGGGCGAGATCCGTGGCCGGACGCTCCGTCATGGCATAAGCCCGGGATGGATAGTGCTCACCAAAAACCGGCATGGCACGCGCCTGCGCCAAATCTGCCTTGAACGCCGTAGTATTGACGTTCGCCAAATTATTGGCGTGATTCTTTTGCGCCAGCATGCTCTGGCTGGCACCGGTCATGGAAATGTATAACGCCTTGTCCATACCCTACTCCACTGTTTGAATCAGCCTCCGGCGGCTTCAGCCCCGCCTAACCGGAGGCTCGAAACCTACCGGAGGTTGATGATGGTTTGCGTCACCGCATTGGCGGTTTCAATCGTCTTGGCATTGGCCTGATAGTTGCGCTGGGCAATGATCAGGTTCACCAGCTGGTCGGACAGATCCACGTTCGAGTCCTCCAGCGCATTGGACTGGATGGCCCCCAACGCCGCCATGCCTGGCGTACCGATCAGAGGTTGGCCGGAGCGGTAGGTTTCCACCCAGGTGGTATCACCAACCGACGCCAATCCATCCATATCCTTAAAGGTCGCCAAGGCCACCCGCCCAATCACCTGGGATTGTCCGTTGGTATATCTAGCAAAAATCACGCCATCTTTATTGACATCCAGCCCAGCCATTCGTCCGGTGGTATAGCCATCCTGTTGCATGTCATTGACAGCAAAAGGACTGCCATACTGGGTCAACTGAGAAATATCCACCGCAAAGGTAGAGTTGGGATTGCCATTAGGTCCGGTTGCTCCATTGGGAGTCCCATCCGGCTTGCGTGGTACCCAGTTGTTCACCTCGATCTTGTCCGACATGCTGGCATCCAGACTGCCATCACTGTTGAACACCAGGTTATAGGCGGAGGCACCCACATCCCGACCATTCACCTGCAGATGCATGGTCCAAGGGGTCTTTTCCGAACCCTCAACGGTTTGCTCCTGGATGAAGTACATACTCAGCACATGAGCATTGCCAAGACTGTCGTAGATGGTGGTCGAGGTGGTGTGGTTATAGGTTTTGGGGTCGGTCGGGTCGAACTGATGCTCACTGACCGCAGCGCCCGCTCCCAGGGTGACTGTCACATTATCGTGTGTGGCCACGCCCGGAGAAATTCCATTCAAAGCATTGGCAATATCCTCTGCCGTATCAGCGGCAGAAATTTGCAGCCTGGCAACAGACCCATCCGCCAAAGTCACGGTCAGCACCCGGTCCAGCCCAGGGGTAAGGCTGCTCAACGCTTGCGGAATGGTTGCACTACTGGAGTTCAGGTTCAGACTGGCCATCACATCCTCGGTACGACGAGGCGCCAGGTTTTCACTGCTCACACGCAGTGGGCCCAACGGACCATTGGCCTCGCCCATATAACCCTGAATTTTCATACCCGTGTTATTGACGATATAGCCCTGATTATCAACGCCAAAGTGCCCGGCTCGGGAATAGCGGCGCTCACCACCATGATCCAGCACAAAGAAGCCTTCACCATTGATGGCAAGATCCAGGCTATTGGCGGTAACAGAAATACTGCCCTGACCAAAGTTCTGGGAAATAGTCTGAACTCTCACCCCACTACCGATCTGGTTAATGGAGCCACTCAGAAAACTGCTGGCATAGAGATCGCCGAACTGAACCGACGACTTCTTGAAACCTGTGGTGCTGGCATTGGCAACGTTATTACCGGTAACCTCGAGGTCGGTGGAGGCAGCCCGCAGGCCGGATAATGCGACATTGAATGGCATACTACACCTCTACTTTAGGCAAAATTCTTTTAGTTAATTTGGCGAACGTCTTCGACGGCAATGGGACCCAGCCCGGCCAGGTTCAATGTCAACGCGCCATTTTTCGCAATCGACACACTGTTCACATTGGAGCTGATATAGGTCTGCAACTGCTCAGAAACACCACCTGCGGACACCTCAGCCCGGACCTGATAGGCACCGGCCGACACCGCCTCTCCCTTATCATTTTTGCCATCCCAGACAAACTCCACTTCACCCGCCTCCTGAGTGCCCAGTTCAATCTGACGCACCAGCTCACCGGTGGGGTTGTAGATGTTGATTCGCAAATCGCCCGCCGCAACTCCCAGATCCACAAAACCTGAGACAGAACCACTTGCTCCCAAAGTCGCGTTATCGGTCGGCACGAACACGGAACGCCCCACCATGGCTGACGCCTGCAGTGCCTGGGTCGAGCGGAACTGACTGGCGGTGGTGCTAACGGTATTGTTCAGCTGCTGAATGCCCTCCAGGGAACTGAACTGCGCCAGCTGGGCAATAAACTGCGAGTTGTCCTGGGGCTCCAAGGGGTTCTGATTATTCAACTGAGTAATCAGCAACTCCATGAACGCATCCTGCCCCAGCTCATTGGAGTTCTGCTTCTCCTTGGGAGCGATGGCATATTGGCTCAGGATGTCGTTGGCGCCACTTACACTATTCATGCTCATTTCCTAGTCCTCTGCCCCAACCCTTATTGCCCAAGTGTTAATACGCGCTGCATCATGGTTTTTGCAGAATCCATAACTTCCACGTTCATCTGAAAACTGCGAGAGGAAGAGATCATATCGGCCATTTCTTCCACCACATTCACATTCGGGTACAGCACGTAGCCGTCTTCATTGGCCATAGGGTGATTCGGCTCATAGCGCATATCCAGCGGCGCATCACTTTCCACAATCCCCGCAACCTGTACTCCCTTGCTGGCCGGATCCTCCATGCCGCCCGACAGGCCATTGAGCGCCTGCTGCTGGATTGCAGCAAAAATGGGCTTGCGAGCACGATAGGTCGTCTCAACACTGCTACTGGCGGATTCGGCGTTGGCGAGGTTACTGGCCACTGTATTCAGCCGGATGGATTGCGCGGTCATGGCTGAGCCAGCGATATCAAAGATATTGTTAAGGGACATCATTACTCTCCTTTAATCGCCGAGGTCAGGCCTTTAAACTTGCTGTTCAGGAATTGGAAGCTGGCCTGGAAGCTCAAGGCATTCTTGGAAAACTCGGCCATCTCCTGCTGGGTATCCACCGTATTGCCGTCAATTGCGGGCTGAATCGGGTTACGATAAAGCAGCTCACCAGTAGCCGGAGTTGCAGTCGTCAGATGACGCTCGTTAGTGGTGCGCAGGGGTGCGGCAGACTCCATCTGACCCGCCAACATGGCCTGAAAGTCCATATCGCGCGCTTTGAAGCCGGGCGTATCAGCATTAGCCAGATTGTTGGCGAGGATTTCAGCCCGCTGGGAGCGAAGCCCCAGGGCTCTTTCATGAATCCCCAATGCTTTATCAAAATTAATCGCCATCTGCTCTACCCTCTCAACTGCCACCCTGAATGCGGCAAACAATTCTCTTTGCCAGGGTAAAAGCAATGACAGTGCCAACTTTTAAACATCATTATTTTTCAACGACTTAATTTATTTTCAAGAGATCTTTATACAGATAAAAAGAAGCGGCGGCGGCAGCACTTTGCCACCGCCGGCAAAAGAAGGGGAAAAACTATCGCGATTGCGGCAAATCCAGCCTGGCATGAGGTGTTTTCTGACATTTTTGTCAAGACTTCCCCTCCACCGAATCACTCGTATAATGGGCGCAAAACTGCTTATGGCAGTCTCTGGATCGCGCTCCACGCGGCCTAGTCCACGGTGTACGGAATCCCGTCACCCCAATCATTCCACTAGCCCAGATATGTTTAGAAGGTAACGACGTGATCGTATTTACCGTGACAAACAAAGTAACTCAGCAAGTCTATGTCGGGACTACCCGGGAGTCAGTTGATGACCGCTGGTCCCAGTTGGTGCTCGCAGCCGGGCTGCCGTTGGAATTCCCTCTGTATGACGAAATTCGCCAATACGGCGCCCACAGCTTCGACGTGCAGGAGTGGGCGGAAGCCAGCTCCCGGGAAGAGTTAGTTGCTTTGGAAGAAGAAGCGATCGAAAGCTTTAATGCAAAGTCTCTGCGAGGCTATCGCACCAGTGTCGTGGCTCCTGCCGCGGTCCGTGCCTCTCGAGAGATTCCCGATCCGGAAGACTTCTAGCTGATCATGGCGGGGCGCTGGCCCCGCATCTCTCAGTCGCTCCCCCACGCCTGGCAAAAGTCGGCAGGATCCAGCTTCGGTGCCTGACGCTCTTTTCCGCTGGCCGTTCCAACATAGATGAACCCGGCTATTTCCTCGTTTTCCGACAAGCCGAGCCCCTGCTCCACAACCGGGTCGTACGCCAGCCAACCGGTGCGCCACATACTGCCGTAACCTTGCGCATGAAGCGCCAGCATCATTTTCATGACTGCCGCCCCCGTCGACAGCCGTTGCTCATTGGCAGGAACCTTCGGGTTCTCCTGTAAACGGGTAATCGCCACAATGACCATGGGGGCCCGGTGGGGCATATTGCGCAGCTTGTTGGTTTCACGCTCGTCAGTGGCCGGATCCTTCGCCACCCCTGCTTTCACCAGCAACTCCCCTAACTGGTTCAGTCCCTCCCCCCGGATCGTCAAAAAACGCCAGGGCTTGAGCTGGCCATGATCCGGCGCCCTGATCGCCGCGCGAATCGCCTGCTCAACCACCGCCGGGGGCGGCGCGGGCTCATGCAGCAAGGGCGCCGAGACCCTCCCCTCCAACAACTCGAGATTATCCATGAACAACTCCTGACAAGACTGAGGCAAACGCAACGTCAATTATTTTAGAATTGTGAACTAACACTAATACTGTTAGTCTTCCACTGTAGCTGGCCAAGCTCGACGACTTTACGAACCATGTGACTCAGTCGACAATTTGGCGAGCATTGCCAACGGCATATAAAGCTACAGCAATGGCAAGGATGCGCGAAGCCCGGTTTGAACATGCCGCACCGCCGGCTTTCAGCCAACCCGCCAAACCAGGCGACGCCAAGCAAAAACAAATAAAAACAGCGTATTGGTAGTGGGGCAAGATTCTATGGCAGAAGTACGTGAGTTTGCCAATTTCAAGGAGTTCTATCCTTTCTATCTGGCCGAGCACAGCAACCAGACTTGTCGCCGCTTACACTATGTCGGCAGCATTTTGGTTCTAGTCGTTCTGTTCTACGCCCTGTTTAGCAACCAGTTCCGCTATCTTCTTTTACTTCCCCTTGTCGGCTATGGCTTTGCCTGGATCGGCCATTTCGTGTTCGAAAAGAACAAGCCGGCCACCTTCAAGCATCCTTTCTATAGTTTTCTGGGTGACTGGGTGATGCTGAAAGACATGCTGACAGGCCGGATCAAGTTTTGACAAGCAAGCCCATAACTCCCATGACCGTCAACCGACTTAACCGCCGGAAGAGCGGAGCCCGTCCCGTTGCCATCCCGCCGATGCCCGACTATAACGCCCGAGTACTGGCTTATCTGGCATCAGCGGCAACCATCATCGCCGGCATTTATGTGGACCACTTCAGCGCCTATCTGATCTGGCTGGTGCCAGTGGCAATGCTCTGGCCCCATCTGCTCTACTTTACGCTGAGATACCTCAAAAAGCAGAGCACACCCCAGGTACGACAAAACCTGCTCATCATCGACGCGCTGGCTGGCGGCATCATTATTGTGCTGATGGACTTCAGCCTGGCACCGACCCTGTACTTTCTGCTAATGCTGAACTTCAGCTTCATTATCGTGGGAGGCATGCCCACCTGGATTCATGGCAATCTGGCGACCCTGGCCGGATTTACCGTGACATCTATCTACCATGGGCTGCAGTTTTCCCCCACCACTCCTCCACTGGTGATCCTGGTGGGCGGAATTGGCGTGGCCATCTATATCTGTGTCACCGCTTACTACACGCACCAGCAAGCCCGCGCCCTGGTTCAGGCGAAATCGCTCATTCAAAACCAGCGGGAGCAGTCCATTTCCCTCTCCCATAAGCTCGCCAAATATCTGTCCCCCCAAGTGTGGCAGTCTATTTTTACCGGCGAACGGGACGTACGCCTGGAAACCCAGCGCAAAAAACTAACGGTGTTTTTCTCCGACATTAAAGGATTCACGGAACTGTCAGACGAAATGGAACCCGAGAGCCTGACGGAGCTGCTGAACAACTACTTCAATGAAATGTCGCAAATCGCCCTGAAATACGGCGGCACCATCGACAAATTCGTCGGCGACAGCATCATGATTTTTTTCGGCGACCCCACCAGCCGAGGCTCAAAAGAAGACACGTTTGCCTGTGTCGCCATGGCGATCGAAATGCGCAAGCATATGAAGATTCTACGCCAGAAATGGAAGAGCCAGGGCATCCGCACCCCACTCCAGATCCGCATGGGAATCAGCACTGGCTACTGTACCGTGGGGAACTTTGGCGCGGAAAACCGGATGGACTACACCATCATCGGCAAAGAGGTGAATCTGGCCAGTCGCTTGGAATCCATGGCCGAGCCCGGTGAGATTTTGGTGTCTTACGAGACCTTTTCCCTGATCAAGGACACGATTATGTGTCGGGACAAGGGAGAAATCGTGGTCAAGGGCTTTACCCGTCCGATTGCCATCTATTCCATCGTGGATTTTCGACGGGATATCGGCGGCAATCAGAGCTTTATGGAGCACGAAACCGAAGGCTTTGCCATGTATCTTGATACGGACAAAGTCACTCCCCGAGACCGGGATCTGATCGTCAAGGCACTCGAAAACGCCGCCGAGAAGCTCAAGCATGGCGACTGATCTTTTCTCTCATCGCCAGGCTTAGCCAATCGCGTGGCTTGGCCAGAAGGGGTTTCAGCAACCTTTATTGCCGCACCAACCGGGGATTACCAACCGCTGACGTAGAGGTCGCGCGAACCGGATTGATATCCAGACCACCCCGACGGGTGTAGCGCGCATGGACACTCAGGCGCCGGGGCTGACAGCGGGCCCGCAAGTCACAGAACATTCTCTCCACGCAATGCTCGTGAAAATCCTGATGATCCCGAAAGGATATGATATAGCGCAGTAGGCTGGCCCGATCGATCCGTGGACCGTCATAGTCAATGATCACGCTGGCCCAATCGGGCTGGCCCGTGACCGGACAGTTGGACTTCAGCAAATGGCTCACCAGCACTTCCTGCACCAGCTCTGATGAGTCCGCCTGGAGCAACTCCGGAGCTGGATGATAATGTTCCACCTCAATATCCAGCCCATCAATGCAGTCACCCTCGGCAACCCGCTGTGTCTGGGGCGCATCCGCCAAAGGAAATAGTTTGACCGCCACCGGACAACCTGCCGCCTCTGACAGATCCTGACACAATGCAGCCTCAACCGCCTCAAAAGACGCAAAGCGACTTTGATTCAACGAGTTGAGATAAAGCTTGAAGGATTTGCTTTCAATAATGTTGGGGCTTTCGCAGGGAATACGAAATTCCGCGACCGCGACTTCCGGCTTGCCTTTTGGATTGAGCCAAGACAATTCATAGCCATTCCAGATATCCACACCCAAAAATGGCAGCGGCCCGTCCTTCAGCCCTAACCCCTGGCGGTTGGCCGCTCTGGGAATGGGATGCAACAAATGGGGCGCATACTCCGAAACATATTGGGTCTGCTTCCCCAAAGGGGAATCCTGTAACGACATAACAACCTCAATCGGGCCTGGTTCAGGCCAAATAAACACTCAATTAGAACCCGGCGTTAACCTTGGTGGACAGACATGCGTATGCTGTCAGTGGCGGATACCGATCCCTCGATTCAACACATACAAAGCAACAGCATACATCACCAGAATGAAGCCGCACACCATGGCAAACGCCCCACCTACCGGGATATCAGACACGCCCAAAATACCGTAGCGGAACGCATTGACCATATAGAGAATCGGGTTGGCCATGGACAGTTTTTGCCAAAGCTCCGGCAGCAGCGCAATGGAATAGAATACCCCGCCCAAATAAGTCAGCGGTGTCAGAACAAACGTAGGCACGATCGACACATCATCGAAGGTACGGGCAAACAAGGCATTGAGAAACCCGCCGAGGGAAAACAAAATCGCGGTCAGCACCACCATGGCTATGGTCAGCAGCAGATGCTGCACCCTCAAATCAGAGAAGAACAGTGCAAGCAGGGTCACGATCAAACCCACCGCCAGCCCCCGGGCGACACCACCCGTCACATAGCCGAGCAAAATGGTCCAGTTCGGCACTGGCGAGACCAGCAACTCCTCCACACTATGTTGAAACTTCGTGCTGAAAAATGACGATGCCACATTGGAATAGGAGTTGGTGATCACGGACATCATGATCAGGCCGGGCACAATAAACTCCATGTACCGGTACCCGCCCATTTCGCCGATCCGGGAACCGATCAGATTGCCAAAGATCACAAAATACAACGCCATGGTAATGGCCGGCGGTAGCAAGGTTTGCGGCCAAATCCGCATGAAGCGGCGAACTTCTTTTGTTACCAGTGTTATATAAGCGACCCAGATGGCGCGAAACCCCATGACAACTCCCCATCAAAGGCTCTCAGGGCCAAGCTCGCGAGTCCGCTAACAGGCCCCAATCTTAGAAATTGGTTTATTCGGTCAGGCTCAGGAACAGCTCTTCCAGCCGGTTGCTCTTGGCCCGCATACTGGTCACCTCGATCCCCTGCTCCGTCAGCTCAGCAAAGACCTGATTGAGGGTCTGACCGGCAGGAAGGTCCACTTCCAGGCCACCCTCCCGGGTCAGCCGGGCCGCAATATCTCGCAATTCTGGCAGGTGCGCCAAAGGTTCGCGCACATCCAGCAGAAATGTTTCCAGATGGAGTTTGCGCAGCAGATCGCGCTTGCTGGTATTCTCCAGGATCACTCCGCCGTCAATAATCGCAATATTACGACAGAGGGCTTCCGCTTCCTCTAGATAATGGGTGGTGAGAATGATGGTCGTACCGGCCTGATTGATATCCTGCATGAACTTCCACATGGAGCGCCGCAACTCTACATCCACCCCCGCAGTGGGTTCATCCAGAATCAGCAGCTTGGGATGGTGAACCAATGCTCGCGCAATCATCAACCGGCGCTTCATACCGCCTGACAGGGTACGGGCCTGAACATGGCGCTTATCCCACAAGCCGAGCTCTTGCAGTAACCGCTCAATGGTATCACTCGCTTGACGGGCCGTAATCCCATAAAAGCCCGCCTGCGTCACCAGAATGTCATAGACCTTTTCAAACTGGTTAAAGTTAAACTCCTGAGGCACCACCCCCAGGTGCATTTTGGCCTGGGCCAGCTGAGTATCCAGGTCATATCCAAAAATTCGGACACTGCCCGAGTTTTTGTTGACCAAGGAAGAGACAATGCCAAGGGTCGTGGACTTACCGGCACCATTAGGCCCTAACAGCGCGAAGAAGTCCCCTTCTTCCACATCCAGGTTAATCCCCTTCAGCGCTTCCATGCCATTTTTGTAGGTTTTCCGAAGTTCACGAATACTAAGTGCTGCCGCCATGACCTGCCTCGACCACTGAATAGCTACTCTTGATGGTGGCAAACCAAGGAAATTCAAGCCCTAAACCCCACGGATCCGGGAACAATCGGCCACCTGCTCCCCTAATTCTGAGATATGTTTCCGGTTAGAGAAGCTATAGCCCGATATAATCGGGTTCAATCATCTCGGTGTGACTCAGGGACCGATCTTTCATGAAACGACTTTTTAGCTTAATCATGTGCTCCTGCGTATTGGCCGGCTGCAGCAGCGGTGGCGGTAGTAGCGACAACGATGCCCAGGTTGGCTATCTTACCCATAACGGCATCCGCGGCCTGAGTTATGAAACCCAAAGCCAGTCTGGCATTACCGGCCCGCGGGGCGATTTTCGCTATTATCCCGGTGAGACGATCACGTTTCGCCTGGGCAGCCTTGTCCTCGCAGAAAATGTGCCCGCAAAAGAAAGGCTGAGCCCGCTGGACCTGGAACCCGCCCACCTGGCCGAGCTGCATGACAGCGTCATGGTCGACGGCTTAAGTACCCACAAGCCGGTGGAGTCGGAACTGATCCTGACTGATCATTACCTGATCAACGTCTTTCGTCTGCTACTCTCCCTCGACGCAGACGATAACGATAAAAATGGAATCTATATTCAGGATAAAATTCTGGATGATATTGCGGCTTATCCGCTCGATCAGCCAATCAACTTTCACAAAATACCGAAAGACTTTGGCAACCACGAAGTGATCACAGCTCCCGAAAACCTGTTTGTCTGGGCGCTGTGCTTCGATGGCTATTCAAACAGTACTTGCAGCAACCCTTACGCTGGACGCCGTATCAAGTCCGAAGGTAACGCTACCTCTTACATGCAGACTCAGTCGGATTTCATCTTCAACAACATAAGCACCGGGCTCTCTTTGTCGCCTTTTGCTTTCGAAATCGCTTCCAATGACCGGAGCCTGCATACGGTCACTATCCGCGGACACCGCAACGAATTGAGCATCGCCGAACTGGAAGTGGTCAGTACCGATGACAGCGTGGTTGCTGTTCACAGCAGAGATCCAGCCCGTCAGCAGGTGACGTTCTACAATGTGTCCACGGAACCCACCGCAGAGGCCACTCTCTGGCTCAACATCCGGCTGGCTGATGACTATCGTTGGATCAAAAAGCCTTTAAAGGTACGGATTCATCCCAACCCAATGAAAAGATAACGAGCAGACTTAATAAAACCTACTACGCAACTTCCGGGCAGCGTTTGGATTGCACTCCCAGCCCGCCTGGCGCTAAAACTATTCGCCACAGCATAAGCTATGCTCTTAGCTTACCAACCGCCGCAAGCCCCACAGGCCTCCACCCGTGGGCAGGCGAAGCTGGGTAGGATCAATATCATAAGCGCCCAGTGGCAGGCTGCTGGCGATATTTATTTTTTCATCCATCCCGCCTTTTTCATTATGGCTTTTCAGGTCAATAATCCTTCCCTGCTTCAGCGGCTTCTTGTCCGCATCCAGGATGACCATCACCTTGGGCCATAGTTTGCGCTCCGGATTATGTCCGACGATGATTCCGACTTCCCGGGAGCTGAGTTCCACCAAGGTTCCGGTCGGATAAACCCCAATTGCCTGGATAAACTGCTCAACCAGATCTTCCTGGAACTCGATATTACGGGACTCATACAAACGTGCGACCGCCTCCAGGGAAGTCATCGGCGTGATGCCCTGACGAGGCTCCGTCAACTCCTGATAATGATCCACGATACCCGCGATCTTGCCGAGCAGGGGGATTTTTTCACCCGTCACCCCTTTGGGAAAGCCACTGCCGTTATGGCGTTCCCGGTGAAACTCAACAACAGCAATCACCTGCTGGGAAATGGAACCCGTTGCCTGAAGAATCTCCACCCCGAAGTCGACGAACTTCTTATATTCCTCAAATTCATCGGGCTTCAGCATACCCTGTTTATCCAGCAGGGCCTGTGGCAGTTTGGCCTTGCCCACTTGCGACAACAACACCCCGGTTGCCAGCATTTTTAAAATGGAAGGTTCCAGCCCCAGATGGCGGCCAAAGACCAGGGATAATACCGAGGCATTCACCGCATGTTGATAACTGTGCTCGCTTCTGGCCTGAACCCGGGTTAACCACATTAACGCATCCGGGTTTCGAATAACGCTTTCTGTCATATCCGCCGCGACATGGCTTACTTCTTCATAGCTGGCCAACTGACCGCTCGACAGCCGCTCGCGAACCGAATCCAGCACCCTGGTCAACCGGGCATGGATCTTCTCCGCGACGGCAGCTTCCTTTTTCAACGGAATCGCCGCCTGATAGACCTGACGGTTACGCACTACAATCGGCGGCAACACTAAAGTTTGCCCCGTCTTTTTATCCGGCCCGCCTGCTGCCATGGGCTCAAACGAGCGCTCTTCCGGGGCCACCTCTCGGTCGACGTACACGTATTTGCAGTAGGCCTCAAGCGCTTCAATATCCCGGGCGTGGCGGACATAAAACCCTTGCAATGGAAATGGCGTCTCCACCCAAGGACGATCCAAGTCGGCGACAAACATGCCAACCTTAAGATCAGAAACAGGTGTTTTGATGCGCTTGATCATCATAAGGAGTCACCGGGACAGGGCCATAGTTCAAAAGGATTTTTCTGATTCTTATTTTGAACGATCTCCAACAAGGCTCCACTACATTCCTTGGCGGTTTCGTTACAAAACATTCCAGAACTTGACACTAGAGTACAGACGAGACACGCCTCACACCCGCAACGTGGGTGGATCCGCAATTTTATCCCACGAAAAAAGCCGAGCCTAGGCTCGGCCGGAAAACTGGATAGCGACAAGAAGCTGGATAGTGGCAGGAAGCCGGATAGTGGCAAGAAGCTGGATAGCAGAAAGCCATCATCTGGAGAAACCAGGGCTGGAGGCTCCCAGCCCTGAATCAAAAACAAGCAGACTTACGAGTCGCCCTTACAGA
>CAZEWG010000043.1:0-18703 GCA_964514485.1 uncultured Pseudomonadales bacterium | reverse complement strand
TGAGGGTCGCTGCCGCGAATGCTTACGCATCCGCTCCCCGCTACCAATATTCAAATAAAAAGGCCGACGTTGATGTCGGCCTTTTGCGTTCTGTGAGCTGGTGAATCAGAGCCTGCCTATCCCCGGCTATCGCAATTCGGTGAGCGCGCCAGATGGGGAGCCATGTTACAAGGGCCCTGACGGGAGTCCAGCTGATGTTGCAGGATGTGCTCCCAGGCCGTGCGGCAGGCTCCGGTGGAACCAGGGATGCAGCACACCAACGTGCGGTTGGCGAGGCCGGCAAACGCGCGGGACTGGATGGTGGAGGCGCCGATGTCGGCATAAGAGACCTGCCGGAATAGTTCACCAAAACCATCAATGGTACGGTCCAGCAGGCAGCTGACCGCTTCGGGGGTGCTGTCACGGTCTGTAAAACCAGTGCCGCCGGTGGTGAGCACCACCTGCACATTGTCATCGGCAATCCATTGGGCCACCTGGGCACGGACCTGATACAGGTTGTCTTTCAGAATCAGGCGCTCGACGACCTGGTGGCCGGCCTCTTTCAGCTGATTCACCAGATATTGGCCAGAGGTGTCGGTTTCCAGGGTGCGGGTGTCACTGACGGTCAGCACGGCAACATTGAGAGGCACAAAGTCTTTACTTGCGTGACTCATAGAACTTCCTTTATCAAAAATGGAATTAACCGCCGCTGGCGTTCATAAAGCGCACAATCTGCACTTCGCCATCGGCGTTGAAATGGTGGCGTTCGGGCTTGTATTTCAGCGCCTTGCTAACCGCATCGAACAGCGGCTGATCATCTAACGGATAACGGCGCACCAAAGCGCGCATATCCAGATCGTGCTCATTGCCCAGACATAGCAGCAGGCGCCCTTCGGCAGTCAGGCGCACCCTGTTGCAGGTGCTGCAGAAGTTATTGCTGTGGGGCGAGATAAAGCCGACCCGGGTCCGCGGGTGATCCTGCAGATGCATGTAGCGGGCCGGGCCGCCGGTGTTCGCGCTGCTGGGCAGCAGCCGATATTGCTGGGCCAGCAGATCACGCACCTGGTCGCTGCGAAACAGCGACCGTTCGCGACTGCGCCCGACATGCCCCAGGGGCATTTCCTCGATGAAGGTAATGTCCAGCCCCCGGTTGACGGCAAACTCGGTCAACGAAAGGATTTCATCCTGATTCCTGCCGTTGATGATCACGCTGTTGATTTTGACGGATTCAAAGCCCGCCTCACGGGCGGCTTCAATGCCATCCAGCACCCGCTGCAAATCACCCACCCGGGTCATTTCCCGAAAGCGCTGGGGGTTCAAGGTGTCCAGGCTGATGTTGAGCCGCTTCACGCCGGCCTCGGCCAACGGCTTGGCGTACTGGGTGAGCTGCGAGCCATTGGTGGTCATCACCAGCTCTCGCAGGCCCGGCAAGGCACTGATTTTTTCACAGAGCCCGATCACGCCCTTGCGCACCAGGGGCTCGCCTCCGGTCAGACGGATTTTACGGACGCCGTTGGCGACAAAGAGCTGGGCGCAACGATAGAGTTCTTCCAGTGTCAGGACTTGTTGGCGGGGCAGGAAAGTCATGTCTTCAGACATGCAATAAATGCAGCGAAAGTCACAGCGATCCGTCACCGACATTCGCACGTAATCTATGGTTCGGCCATAGCCATCGACCCAGGCGGCGGGCATACCTTTGACTCCCGAATGCTGTTGGTTTCAGCAGCAGCGTGGCTGTCCCTGCACATCATGGGCGCCCAGAAAAGCTAGGCCCGCAACGGCCGGCTGCACAGAAAAGTCTGTTCTCAGTCTACAATATTTTCCGACCAGCCATGTCAGTCTTGCCACTTACTTTTTTGTCTGAGGCCATGGTTTCCAGCATTTTTTGCTGGCCGATCATCCCCGGCAATGAAGCTTCTAACGACTCTGACACAGTAGGATAGATATTCAGGACAGTGGACAACGGCCCAAAGTTCCTGCACCGTTAATCTACTGAAGCAGCATCTATTTGCACACGGCAAGAACAGCCCTGCCCCACTCTATCACCAACAGACAGGAGACGGCGATGATCGACGTGTTGTTTTTTGCCCGCTATCGGGAAGTGTTGGCAACAGACCGACTCAGCCTTAATTGGCAGGACCACTGGCAGAGCGTGGCCGATGTCCGCAGCCACCTGATAGCCCGTGGCGAGCCCTGGACGGTGCTGGATGACCCGACCATGATGTGTGCGTTGAATGAAGACATGTGCAGCCTGGATGCGGCCGTGCGCCCCGGTGATAACCTGGCGTTCTTTCCGATGGTCACAGGAGGCTGACGGTGATTGCTGTTCAGGTGCAAAACGCACCCTTCGACCCCGGCCAGTTAACCAACCGTGTGCATGATGGCAACCCGTCGATCGGGGCGCTGGTGTGTTTTACCGGTTATGTGCGCGACCTGAACCTGCAGCATGACGTGCAAGGCTTGTTTCTGGAGCATTTTCCCGGCATGACGGAGAAAGCCCTCCAGCAGATTGCCAAACAGGCTGCCCAGCGCTGGCCGTTACAGGCGGTGCATATTCTGCATCGTATTGGACAACTGGCCCCGGCCGAGCCGATTGTGTTTGTCGCGGCCGCCAGCGCCCACCGACAAGATGCCTTCGAGGCCTGTGCCTTCATTATGGACTACCTGAAAACCCGCGCCCCTTTCTGGAAAAAGGAGTTCACCGCCACGGGCAGCCATTGGGTGGAAGGCCGTGACAGCGACCAGCAGGCGGCCGCCCGCTGGAACCAGCCGCCGAGCGAGAACTCTTGAACCGCTGCGGCCCGACGCCCCTCCCTTCCTCGACAAGCCCTGCTAAAAAATCCAATAGCAAGCCTTTACCCGACTTTTTTATACCCTCATTGAGAAAAAAACTGCAACGTTGACGCAAATCAACACCCTTCTTACTTTAACGTTTCGTTACTTGCTGGCGCCTGGGGGCCGTCACTAGGATAAATTTTGCAGCTCCACTTTGACCTGCACCTGGACCTCACCATTCTGGCGATGTGGGGCAATGCGCCGGACTGCCTGTTTGCGGTGGGCGATGAAGGCCTGATTCTGCACTTTGACGGCCTGGGCTGGAAACGCATGCCAAGCGGCACCCAGTCCGCGTTATATGGCCTGTGGGGCTGGGGCGAGGATCGCCTGGCTGGCGGTTGGCGATTTCGGCCTGGTGTTGCGCCAGCCGCGGCGGGGCCGTCTACGCAGTCGGTGATCAGGGCATTATTTTGAAGCGTGCGTCGGGTTGATGGGCACGCTGTTCCCCGTCTAACCCAGGATAATATGGGGCAGGAACCGGGAGAGATCCTGGGTAATCGGCCCCTGATCCTCCCGAATGGAAATTCCCGCCGGCTGATCGTTCACCAACCAGGAGCCGATCAGGGTGTGGCTGTTGCCAAATTTTGGCAGGGGATGCCAGGCCTGATAGACATAGCCTTCCTCGCCATAAGGGCCGGGGGAGGACATCACTTCCTGACCGTCACGGATCACGCTGATCCCCGCCCCTTCCCGGGAAAAAATCGGCTTGCGCACGTATTCCCGCAAATGCTTGCGGGCTTCCTCCTCGGTGAAGTACGCCGGCAGCAAATTGGGGTGATTGGGAAACAGCTGCCACAGCGCGGGCAGAATCGCCTTGTTGGAGAGCACCGCCTTCCATAACGGCTCAATCCAGCGGGTGGGCGCTTTCAGCAGGAGCGGCGCGTAGTCTTCCCGTAACAGGTATTCCCAGGGATAAAGTTTGAACATCCACTGGATGACCTGGTTGTCCAGATCCACCAGCACATCCCCTTCCCCGTGCCCGATATCCTCGATATGGACAAACTCCGTATGGATGCCCGCCTCGGCGGCACAGTCACCAATATATTCCACCGTGCCCCGATCCTCGTCGGAGCCTTTGCTGCAGGAGAGGTGCAGCACCCAATCCGGATTCTGCCGGGCCAACTCGGCGAAACGTTCAATGAGCTTTTCCTGCAGGGAGTTGAACTGGTCCGCGCCCTGCTTCAGCCGGCCGTCGCGGAGGTTGTCCTCCAGCCACAGCCATTGCCAGAAGCCGGTTTCATACAGGCTGGTGGGCGTGTCGGCATTGTTCTCATAGAGCTTCGCCGGGGACTGGCCGTCGTAGGCCAGATCCAGCCGGGAATAAAGGCTGGGCTCGGCGCTTTGCCAGGACTGGCGCACCGCGTCCCAAAAGGGCTCGGGAATCCGAAACCGTTCCAGCCACTCCTCACTTTTCACCACCCGGTCGACCACTTCCAGACACATCTGGTGCAGTTCCGCGGTCGGGTCTTCCAGGTCCCGCTCAATCTGTTCCAGGCGGAACTGATAATAGGCGGACTCGTCCCAATAGGTCTGACCGAACATGGTGTGAAAACCAAAGCCATACTCCTTGGCCCGGTCACGCCAATAGGAACGCTCCGCAATAGGTACTCGTAGCATCAGCCACCCCAGCTCGAACGGGCCGCCGCCTGATTGCCAAACCCGCCCCGGCTCAGGGGACGCGCCGACATCGGCTTGGGGCGGAAACTATCCGGGCTGACCCGGGCCTGACGCTGGTTGGCATTGGCCACCACCTGGCCATCCGAAGTCACCCACTTGCCATGCACCGGAGAGCGCTGCTGGGAAGACTGGTACAGGGGGGCGACCCGGTCGCCACCGCTGAGAGCCCGGCCCATCATGAAGCCGGCCATCGCCGGCATGAACCAGCTGCCGCCTTGACGCTCCTGGGTTACGCACTGCTGCTCGCCGAAGTCATATTCACAGTCGGCCTGGGTGGCATACTTGGGCGCGGTTTGCTCTGCTTCCCGCAGGGCCTCTTGAAACGCTGCGTGACACATCTGGGCCTCACCCAGTTGCTTCTGCAAACACTCCTGCAACGAGGTGTAGATATCCACCTCTTCAGTTTGCCCACAGCCGCCGATCAAGGCCGCCGCGACCGCCACGGCGACGGGCTTGCGACCTGCCCGCAGCCCTTTGCGCATCCGCTCCAGGTTGATGAAGCCGGTTCTTTTCATTCCATTCACCCTTCAGTAAGTCATGCACGCAGCATTTAGAATGCCGACCGCCACGGAGGTTCCGCCCGCGATCACGCCGGCACTCAGCTCCTGATTTTTAATGCGCTGGGACACGCCGGACAGCACGATATTGGCAATCACATAAGCCACGCCCTGGGCCAGCAGCGCCACCACCGCCCAAATCACAAAGTCCAGGTAGGCAACTGAATGGCTGGCCGCGCTCCCCAGGGCGATACTGAAGCCCACATAGGCCCCTGCCATGGCAACCGCCGCGGCGGTATTACGCTCTTCCCGCACCAGTTGCCATTCCTTATGAGGAGTAATCAGGGGATAGAGCCACTTAAACAGCACCAGAAACACCAGTGAGCTTACAAAATAAAGCAGAAAACTACCCAGGCCGGTCAAGGACTGGCCCACTGAAACGGGCTCCATGTGTTTTAACTCCTATAATGAGTGTTATATTGGAAGTGCCGCCAACAACGTTCTTCATAAGACCCTCGTAATTCCACCTTCTTCCGGAATCATCCGACGACTGGTCGGCGGGCCGGTAGGATACCAAGAAGACCGGCTTAACCCTACAGCCGGTGCCGCGTCCTGTTGAGCACAGACGCCAATTATCTGATTTTGTTTTAATATAACGTGATTCTAGACAGACCGTCAGGTCAGAGTCCTTCATTGAGAGGCCCTTTACTTTGATTTCATTTCAGGCCTACAAACAGAAACGCTTTCTGATTGTCGACGACTTCGACAACTTTATTCTGTCCATGCGCCAGATTCTGCGCAGCCTGGGCGCGGAACACATCGACAGTGCCCGCAGCGGCCAGGAAGCCGTCTCCCATTGCCTGCACACCCAATACGATGTGGTGCTGTGCGACTACAACATGGGCAGCAGCCAAAAAAACGGCCAACAGGTGCTGGAAGAGCTTCGCCATCGCAAGCTCCTGAAAAGCACGGCCATCTTTATCATGGTCAGCGCCGAAGTGGCCAAGGATATGGTTTATGGCGCGCTGGAGTCCCAGCCCGACGGCTATCTCGCCAAGCCCATCAGCCAGTCCCAGCTGGAGAAGCGGCTCAATCTGCTGATAGAGCAAAAGCAGGCGTTAAAGCCCATTCTGGAAGCCATGGACCTGGAAGACCACGGCAAGGCCATTACCCTGTGCCATGACGAGATCAAGCGCAACAGCAAACATAAGAGCTGGTGTATCAAGACCCTGGCCAACCTCTATTACCTGTCGGGGGATCTGGCCCACGCCCGGGAAATCTATCAGGATGTGATCAGCCAGCGCCCGCTGGATTGGGCCCGTCTGGGGCTGGGTAAAATCCAACTGGCCGAGCAGGATTACGACGCCGCCATCGCCACCTTCAAAGCGCTTCTGGAAGATAACAACCAGTGTATTGAAGCCTACGACTGGCTGGCCCAGGCCTATCAAAAGCAGGGCCATCTGCAAAAGGCGCAGAGCACCTTGAAGCAAGCGGTCGAGATTTCGCCCAGGGCCCTGCAACGCCAGAAAACCCTGGCGGAAATCAGCCTGAACAATCAGGACCTGGAAACCGCGACCCACGCCTATCGGGCCACCGCACGGCTGAGTGACAACTCGATCCATGAGTCCCCTGACATCTATCTGAGTTTTAGCCGCTGCCTGTCGGACCTGTCGGAGTCTGACAGCAGCAAGGTCACCGATGTGATGGCCAGCGAGGCCATCAAAACCCTGGAGAAGACCCGCGCCAAGTACGGTGATCGCCCCGGCGTTAAACTGCAGGCGCTGATGGTGGAAACCCGCGTGTATGCGAGCCTGGGCAAGTCAGACCTCAGCCAACGCGCCTTCAAGCAGGCCCAAACGCTCTTCGCGGAGCAGGAAAACCCGGATCCGGAATTGGCGCTGGAGATGGCCCAAACCCTCTACAGCATCCAGGAGCCCGGACAGGCCCAGCAGTTGCTGGTGGAGCTCGGCGAGCGTCACCCGGATGATCCAACCCTGCGCGCCAAGATCGAAGAGCTGCTAGAAGAGCCAGTCGGCATGAAAGAGAAAATGCAGGCCCGTGAGAGTAACCGCCAGGGCATCAAGGCCTATGAGCAAGGCAATTACCCGGAGGCGATCCAGCACTTCCAGGCCGCCCTGCGTATTACGCCTCACCACAAGGCGCTGAACCTGAACCTGATCCAGGCGCTGATCAAGATTTTCGAAGAAAGCCAGGCCAATCCGCGCCTGCTGGAACACTGCGAGGCCGCCCTGCAACGGGTCGGCAGCCTCGACGAGCAACATCGCCAATACAAGCGTTGGCAGTATCTCTCCACCAAATTACAGAGCATTAAGCACAAGCTGAACGGAGCCGCCCAATGAACGAGTCGCCCCATCTGGATTTTGCCATGGTCATGGCCTCGGCGGTTCATGATATGAAGAACTCCCTGAGCATGGTTCTCCACTCCCTGGAACAGCTGAGTGCCGAACTCAAACAGGATGAGCATCTGTCCCAACAGGTGGGCATGCTGCAGTACGAGGCGTCCCGGGTGACCAATGACCTGGTACAGTTGCTCGGTATCTACCGCCTGCAGCGCCAGCAACTGCCGATCCGTATCGATGAGTATTTCGTACGGGATTTCCTCGAGGAGCAGATCGCCCGCTACCAGCCGCTGTTCGAAGGACGGGGCGTGACCTGTGAACTGGTCTGTGATGACGGACTGGTCGGCTACTTCGACCATGAGCTGCTGGCCGGCATCATTTGCAACGTGATTGCCAATACCATCCGTTACACCAAGGATCAGATCCGCATCGAGGCCGAGCAGACCGATCACTATCTCAAGATCAGCATCTGCGATAATGGCCCGGGCTTTCCCCAACGGATGCTGCAAATGCCGGAACAACTCAACCTCGGCATCAACTTTGAAACGGGCAGCACCCATCTCGGCCTCTACTTCGCCGGGGAAATCGCCAAGCTGCACCAGCAGGGGGGCCACCGGGGCTATATCGAGCTCAGCAATGGCGGTGTGCTGGGCGGCGGGGTCTTTTGCCTGTACCTGCCCTAGGGTGAGCTTCACCCAGGCGATTAGATTGCAGGCCCAGCGCTTAGAGACCCCGCGGATAAACTACCGGCCTGGCGATTAAAAGCCGCCAGGCCGGTCCGTCGCCATTGACCCGACAGACCACCCGACCAGGCCGCTAAGCCAATGCGAGCGGCTTGCTCTGGTTTCATGATTCCCTTGTTCACCAGCAAGGGAGAAGTTCAATGTCACTTAACCCCATCGGCCTGGCTCTCTCTGCCGTAAACCGTTTTGCAGGCTCCGAGCTTGCCGACCGGCTGAAGTTACGCAAACCGGCAGAGAAAATCGCCTACCTTTCTACCCGCACTGGCTTTCAGATTATTTCCACCGCCAACCGGGAGCTGAAGCAGCTGGAAAAAATGCTGCCCGGCACCCGGCTCAACAAAGCTCGCAAGCCCGATCTGTTTGACCTGTCCCTCAGCGATGAGCAGCAGATGATTTTCGATAGCCTGAAGCGTCTGGCTCAGGACAGTATCCGCCCGGCCGCCGCCGAGGCTGACGAAGTAGGCAACATCAGTCCGGTGCTCTGGCGTGAAGGGCTGGAGCTGGGGCTTTGTCAGTACGCCGTCCCCGAGCAGTTTGGCGGGGTAGCCCATGAACAGGCTCCGGTCACCAGCGTGTTGATCGCCGAGGCCCTGGCCTGGGGCGATATGGGCAGTGCCGCAGCCCTTCTGGCCCCCTATTCCGTCGCCCAGGTGATCAGCCGCTGGGGCACCGCCGCTCAACAGGCCCAGTATCTGCCGGCGTTCGCTAGCGACACACCGCCGATTGCCAGCCTGGCCGTGGATGAACCGGTTCCGCTCTTCGATCCCTTAAAGCTTAACACCCTCGCCCGCCCCGACAGCGGGGGCTATTTGCTGCAGGGCACCAAAATTGCGGTCCCCCTGGCTGACCAGGCGGATTTCCTCATTGTGGCGGCAGAGCTGGAGTCCGTTGGCCCGCGCCTGTTCCTGGTCGATCGTAAAGCCTCCGGCCTGACCCTGAGCCAAAACCCCGGCATGGGATTACGGGCGGCAGACTTGTGCCGGGTGGAGCTCGATCAGGTGAGAGTCTCCAGCGAGGCCCTGATTGGCTCGGAACAGGAGTTCAATTACAGCGAATTCCTGGATCTGGCCAGCCTGATGCGCTGTGCCTTGGCGGTGGGAACCAGCCAGGCGGTGCTCGATTACGTCATTCCCTACTGCAACGATCGCATTGCCTTTGGCGAGCCCATCAGCCATCGCCAGGCGGTGGCCTTTGCCATTGCCGATCTGGCCATTGAGATCAGCGCCATGCGCCTACTCACCTGGCGGGCCGCCAGCCGCGCCGAGCAGGGTCTGCCGTTCCATCGGGAAGCCTATCTGGCTCGTCTGCTGTGCAACGACAAAGCCATGCTGGTTGGCAGCCAGGGGGTCCAGTTGCTGGGCGGTCACGGCTTCGTGAAGGAGCACCCCGTCGAGCGCTGGTATCGGGATTTGCGTTCAGTGGCCGTGCTCCATGGCGGCGTACATGCATAAGGCTCAGGCTGACGGATAGGAGAAACTCATGAATCTGGAAATCCCCAAACGCTTTCAGCCCCTGATCGACCAGGCCCATCAGGTCGCACTTAATGTGTTCCGGCCGATTTCCCGCAAATACGATCTGGCCGAACACAGCTACCCCAAGGAGCTGGACATGCTGGCCTCCATTATGGACGGCATGAATGACGGCAATATCAACGGCGGCGCCGGGGCCGCCCAACTGCGCCAGGACAATGCCGGCACCCTGGGCGGCGTGCGCAATGGCAGCAATATGGCGACCGTGCTGGGGCTGACCGAACTCTGTTGGGGCGATGTTGGCCTGGCCTTGTCTCTCCCCCGCCAGGGGCTGGGCAATGCGGCCATTGCCGCGGTGGCCACCGATGAACAGTTACAGCGCTTCAAGGGGAAATGGGCCGCCATGGCCATCACCGAACCGGGTGCCGGTTCCGACTCCGCCGCCATTACCACCACCGCGGTTTTGGATGGCGACCATTACATCCTCAATGGGGAAAAGATTTATGTGACCGCCGGCGAGCGGGCGGATGCCATTGTGGTCTGGGCCACCCTGGACAAGAAACTGGGCCGGGCCGCCATCAAATCCTTTGTGGTGGAGAAAGGCACGCCGGGCATGACCCTGGAGCGTCTGGAGAAGAAGCTGGGGATCCGCGCCTCCGACACCGCCGCGTTCCGCTTCGAGAATTGTCGTGTTCCCAAGGAGAACCTGCTGGGCAGCCCGGAGATTGATACCCAACAGGGTTTTGCCGGGGTGATGAAGACTTTCGACAACACCCGCCCCGTGGTGGCCGCCATGGCCATTGGCGTGGCCCGCGCCGCCCTGGAGCGGACCCGGGAGCTGCTGGAGCAGGCAGACGTTAGCCTGGATTATCAGTGTTCGCCTTATCAGTCCCATGCCGCGGCCCTGGAACTGTACCGGATGGAGGCGGAACTGGAAGCGGCCCGCCTGCTGACCCTGCGGGCGGCCTGGATGGCGGACAATGCCCAGCCCAACTCCACCGAGGCTTCCATGGCCAAAGCCAAGGCGGGACGCACCGCCACAGCCATCACCTTGAAGTGTGTTGAACTGGCTGGCAGCCTGGGTTTTAGTGAACTGGACCTGCTGGAGAAATGGGCTCGGGATGCGAAAATCCTGGATATTTTCGAGGGAACCCAACAAATCCAGCTGCTGATTATTGCCCGTCGCCTACTGAACAAGACTTCGGCGGAGCTTAAGTAAACTTCCCCTCTCCCACCCACCTGGTGCATCCCCCTTTTGTAAAGGGGGGAATAAGGGGGATTTGGGCGGACATGCTGTGTGCTAGCGGGCACCTCGACTAATACATATTCCAGTGCAGCCAATCCTTCGCAATATGCCAACACAACCAGTGCAGGACATACCGGGTACTCTGCAGAAATCCCCCCTACCCCCCTTTACGAAAGGGGGGATGTATCTGCGTGTTAGCTTTTGCTAGGGTAAGGGCCTGAAGTCTCAGGCCAATTCGCAACATCCTACGAGCTGGACAACTCGCGCCCTCTCCCTGCGCGGGCCGCCCTAACCCTCCCCCCAGGCGGGCGAGGGAACTGTTCGGTGCCTCGCCGTTGTTTCTGAACAATCTGTCCCAATCCCAGGAGTCCCACTCTGCTCTTCCCAAACTCCCTATTGCTTTTTTCCGCCGTCAGCCGTGAAATGACCCCAATTTTTCCTATCCGGATGTTTGCTGTGGACACCATTGTCAAAACCTCACTGCTTTTGATCGCATCCAACGTCTTTATGACCTTTGCCTGGTATGCCCACCTCAAGAATCTGTCAGACAAGCCCTGGTGGATTGCGGCGCTGCTGAGCTGGGGGATTGCCCTCTTTGAGTATCTGTTGCAGGTGCCCGCCAACCGTATCGGTTATACCGCGTTGTCGTTGCCCCAACTGAAGATCATGCAGGAGGTGATCACCCTGTCGGTATTCGTGCCATTCGCGGTGTTCTATATGAAGGAAACACCCCGCTGGGACTTTCTCTGGGCCGGGCTCTGCCTGGTCGGAGCGGTCTACTTTATCTTCCGGGGCGGCCCCAGCCCCGCCTGAGTCACGTCACGTGGCCATTCCGCCGGGCTAGCTGTTTACTAAAGGAACGGGTCGCCCCTCTTGGCTGTCTCCGATTGCCACGCAGCGGAACGGGTGACTTATCCATCAGGAGTTATAACAATAAACAATCCTGAGCTAGCCCGACATGACGCCGCACTCGTACCACATCGACCATCAGGGTCTGATCCCACGGGCCTGCTGGATCAGCCTGTTCTTTGACGGACAAGGCCATGACCTGGAAGCCGACGCCCTTTCCGGGCGACAGTCCAACATTGCCAAGCTGTTCAGAACCCACCCCAATGCCAAACCGGAAGGAATTTATCGCTTCTATTACCGGGGCAGCGGAGTGCTCAGTGAGGATCTGGGGCCTTTGGCCGGCTCCGCCGCCCCTGCCACCAGCAGCTTGACCACAGACAGCCAGACCACCCTGAACCGGGCGCTCTATGATCTCGCCCAAACCTTTCAGGAAACCGCCAGCCCCCTCCCCTATCAGATCGCCCTGTTCGGCTTTGGCCGTGGGGCGGCGCTGGCCTGGGCATTGAGCCTTCATTTGGACGCCCAAGGCATTGCGGATTTGCGGGGCCAGCGGGACCGCTTTCGAATTGGCGAGGATTTCCAGATCCGCTTTGTAGGTCTCTTTGATACCCTGGGCACCTTTAGCCTCGGCTCCTTTGCCGCCAATGTGGCCTCGCTGTCTCCAATACCCACCAGTGTAGATCAAGTGCTACATTGTGTGGCCGCCCATGAACGGCGCGCCTTGTTTGACCTGCAGTCGCTACGGGCCTCGCCCACCGAGGCCTTGCCGCCCAACCAGCGGGAAGAGCTCTACCCCGGCATGCACTCGGACGTGGGCGGTGGCTATGCCGAGGGGGATCAGGGGCGCTCCAACAGCCTGGCGCGCCTGCCCCTGAACGCCATGCTGGACGCGGCCCGCAGCCAGGGCGTGCCTTTTGTGCCCCTGGAACAACTGCAGGTGCTGGATGAAGCCCTGTATCGTGAGTATCAGATTCCGCCCATCCTGCAGCGGCTCTATGACGACTACTGCCTGCGCCTGCCCCCGGAGACCGACCTCTATCGCACCCTGGCCCACCATGAATGCCTGTACTTCCGCTGGCTGCGCAGTGTGCTGGACAGCCCCGCTTCCCTTCACCACGCCCTGATGTGCCCACCGCCCAACAGCAACCACCCGGCAGAGGAGCGTCTGTATCGGGCCTATCAGGAGCTTACGGAACAATATGAAGCCTTGCGGTGGCGACAACGTTTTCTGGAAGGAGGCTTTCCGGAGTTTAACGCGCCAAACTCGGCGTTCCACCCCAAGCGGGATGAGCAACTGGCGGAAGACGACGTGCTTTATCGTCATCGAGGGGACTGGGCCTTGGTGGTGAAGCCCATCAAATCATTCGAGCGGGATATGCTGACCTGGATGAAAATCGCCGAGCCGTTACCGGAAACCCTGCGACTGTTTTTTGCCCGCTACGTGCATGATGCCATCGCCCATACACCGGGCACCGGGGGCGACCTTTATTTTCAGAGGCGCAGCCTCTATTTTCGACATTCCCGTCCCTGGCGGGGCTGAGGTCTTTGATGGGCATCCGAATGAATTCCCCTCTCCCACCTGGGGAGAGGGGCTAGGGGGAGAGGGCTCGAAGCCTCAGCCCCGAACCGACTGGCAGCTCAAAAAGCACATTCCGCCCTGGAGAGATGGAATGACAGAGCCAAAACCTACCGCTCCAGAATCGCGGTGACACCCTGACCACCGGCGGCGCAGATGGAAATCAGACCACGGCCGGAACCTTTTTCTTCCAACATCTTGGCCAGACTTGCCACAATCCGTCCGCCCGTCGCGGCAAAGGGGTGACCAGCCGCCAGACTGCTGCCTTTCACGTTCAGCTTGCTGCGATCAATGGAACCCAGTGGTTTGCTCAGTCCCAGCTTCTCCTTGCAGAACTTGGGATCTTCCCAGGCTTTCAGGGTTGCCAGTACCTGGGCGGCAAAGGCTTCGTGAATTTCGTAGAAGTCGAAATCCTGCAGGGTCAGACCAGCACGTTCCAGCATCTTGGGCACCGCATACACCGGCGCCATCAGCAGGCCTTCTTTCTTGCCAATAAAATCCACCGCGGCCACCTGACTCCAGGTCAACCAGGCACGCACCGGCAGGTTGCGGGCCTTGGCCCACTCTTCACTGGCCAGCAGCACACAGGAAGCGCCGTCGGTCAGTGCGGTACTATTACCGGCGGTCATGGTGCCGTTCTCCCGGTCAAACACCGGTTTGAGGCTGGCCAGTTTTTCCAGGGTAGTATCCGGACGCAGTGTATTATCCCGCTCCAGGCCGCCAAACGGCGTCATCAGATCATTAAAGAAACCTTCCTCGTAGGCCTGGGCCAGCTTCTTGTGGCTTTCATAGGCCAGCTGGTCCTGCGCTTCCCGGGGAATCTCCCACTCCTTGGTGGTGATCTGGCAATGTTCACCCATGGACAGGCCCGTACGGGGCTCGCCATTGGCGGGAATGTTCGGCATCAGATGACTGGGGCGGAACTTGGACAGCGCCTTCATCCGCTCACCAGCCGTCTTGGCACGGTTGAGTTCCAGCAAAATCTTACGCAACTCCTCACCCACGCCAATGGGCGCATCGGAGGTGGTGTCCACCCCGCCGGCGATTCCGCATTCAATCTGGCCCAGGGCAATTTTGTTGGCCACCAGGATTGCCGCTTCCAGACCGGTACCACAGGCTTGCTGGATGTCATAGGCAGGCGTTTCAGCGGCCAGCCCGCTGCTGAGTGCTGATTCCCGGGTCAGGTTGAAGTCCCGCGAATGCTTGAGCACCGCACCCGCGACCACCTCACCCAACACTTCTCCCTGCAGGTTGTAGCGATCCACCAGGCCTCGCAATGCCGCCGTCAACATATCCTGATTGCTGAATTGGGAATAGGCAGTATTGGAACGCGCAAAGGGAATCCGGTTACCTCCGATAACGGCAACCCGACGCACACTAACTGATTTCATGGGAGAACTCCTGTTCATGGACACTGATGGACGCAGTCTAATGACCCATACCAGACTGCCATTGGCTGATGCGACGGCTAGAGAATCGAATTCAGCCAATTGCGATTCGATTTTTTCCGGTTAGAAAGATATCCTGCCGTCGCTAGCAAAGACGAAACATTCTATCGCTTTTCCTGTGGTTGCCGATACCATATGGGTCGCCAAGATGCGAACAATCACCCGGAAGTGCCTGTCCGCCCGATCATGGAGTCGAAGGGGGACGACCGGAAGCAGTCACGGGCAAGCCAGAGCCCTGTTTTAACCGACATAACTGCGCATGTAGCAAAGGAATCTAGCCTCTATGTCCGATTTATATCAAAAAGTCGCCAACTCCACCTGGGGTAAGTCCCTGGTTTCCGCCATGAACCTGCCGACACCGGCCATCCTGGAGCGTCAGGGTCGCGCCGATTCCCCCTTCCTGGAAGGCCAGGCGCTGGTAGGTGCCGCCCAAGGCGGCAAACTGCTGGAAGCGGCCTGTGAAGTGGTGGCCGCAAGCCCGGCCACGGTGTTCTACACCGCACAACCCGCCACCCTGAGCGAGTCCGCCCTGGCCAAAACCAAGGCACGGGCCAATGAAGTGGATCTCAACAGCCTGGAAGACACCCGCCGTTTCAAGGCGCTGGTATTCGATGCCAGCGGCATTGCCAACAGCATGGAACTGCGCGCGCTGTATGACTTTTTCCACCCGGTCGCCCGCAAGATCGCCAAGTGCGGTCGCGTGGTGATTCTGGGTCGTCCGCCCGAGAAGTGTGATCCCGCCCAGGCCACCGCTCAAAAAGCCCTGGAAGGTTTCACCCGCAGCCTGGCGAAAGAAATTGGCAAAACCGGTGCCGTGGCCAACCTGATTTACGTGGAAGAAGGGGCCGAGGCTTTGGTGGAAAGCGCCCTGCGCTTCTTCCTGTCCCCCAAGTGCGCCTATGTCGACGCCCAAGTGGTCACCATTCAAAAAGCCGCCAAGCCCAAGAGCCGCATTGACTGGAATCGTCCGCTGGCCGGCCAGGTGGCCCTGGTGACCGGTGCCTCCCGTGGTATTGGTGCCGCGATTGCCCGGGTTCTGGCTCGCGACGGCGCCAAGGTTGTGGCTCTGGACGTGCCCGGCGCCGCCTCTGATCTGGAAAACATTGCCAAGGAAATTGATGGCCTGTCACTCGCCGTGGACATCACCGATGCCAACAGCCCCGCCCAAATCGCTGATTTCCTGCGCAAGGAAACCGACGGCGTGGATATCGTGGTGCATAACGCGGGCGTGACCCGTGACAAGACCCTGGCACGGATGTCGGAGCAGTTCTGGGATCTGCTGATGGATATCAACCTGAACGCCATTCAGCGGATCAACGACAAGCTGCTGTCCGACGAAGTACTGCGCAAGCAGGGACGGTTGATTGGTGTGTCTTCCATTGGTGGCATTGCCGGCAACTTTGGCCAAACCAACTATGCTGCTTCCAAGGCGGGCGTGATTGGTTATACCGAAGCCATGAGCCGGGTTCTGAAGGGTGGCATCACCATCAACGCGGTTGCTCCGGGCTTTATTGAAACCCAAATGACCGCGGCCATGCCGTTCACCATCCGTGAGGCGGGACGTCGTATGAACTCCCTCTCCCAGGGCGGACAGCCCCAGGATGTGGCCGAAACCATCGCCTTCCTGGCCAATCCGGGCTCTGGCGGGGTCAATGGTCAGACCATCCGCGTATGCGGACAAAGCCTGATCGGAAAATAAGCGGATCGCCAAGAATCGGGTGTCCCACCCGGCTCTTGGCAACGGATCTGATCGGTCCGATCAGCTCTCGTTACGCTTCTGGCGCCGGTACTCTACCGGCGTCATCCCTACCCAACGCCGGAACGCCCGATAAAAGGTGCTGGGCTCCGAGAAACCCGTCAGATAGACGATCTCGTCGATACTCTCATCCGTTTGGGCCAGCAGTTTCTTGGCCAAATTACAGCGAAACTCCGCCAGCACCTGATTGAAGTTGGTATTGGCTTCACTTAAACGGGTGCGCAAGGTACGGGGCTTGATGTTCAAGCGCTGGGCCACCACCTCCAAGGAAACCTCCCCCGACTCCAGCAGCTCGGCAATCACCCGGCGGACCTGGCTGACCACATCCTGCAGCTCCAGGCGGGCAATCTGCTGACTGGCCAACTGCTCGTGGAGCCTGAGCAGCTCGGGCTCGGCATGGGCGGAAGGAAGACTCAGCAACCCGGCATCAAACCACATCCGCATCGAGGGCTGCTCGAAGCGCACTTCAGCGCCGAACAGTCGCTCATGCTCCTGGCTGGAGCTCGGCGCCCTATGCTCGAAATCAATCCGATGGGGTTGAAAGGCCCCCTCGGTGACAAACCGCAGGAACTTCAGCAGACCCAGCGTAAAGCATTCCGAGAAGTGGCGGATCTGACGCACGGCCGGCGTTGCCACATTCAGGGTGACACAGACCATGTCGCCCTCGATCTCCAGGCGCATATCGGCGGCATCACTCAGCAGGCGCTGGTAGGCGATCCCCCGGCGAATCCCGTCACCAAAGGTGGGGCTACTTAAAAACAGGTACTCCAACACCTGCCCCTTGAAGACCGGCAGGTATTCCCCCAGGTGCAGGCCGATATCCGGGTCCTGACTCACATCCTCCAACACTTCCCAGAAAAATACCTGGGCTTCATGGGGGGTTCGCAACTGCTCCTGGGCAAGATACTCCTCAGTGATGCCACAGCGGCGAAAGACTTCGTCCACATCCACTCCATGCTGCAACATCGCTTTGTGGATGAGACGAATCATAACGCCAGCATCTGTCTTGTTTTCAATCATGAGTGCTTATCTATCCACTTTTTAAGTGTACGACCACGGCAAGGCAGCGCCTTCCAATGGAACTCCATGCCAACACCACTCCTGGCCCGCCAAATTGACTTCTTCGCCAACTCAGACTTGCACCTCGGCCAATATCATCAGACTATCGGCCCTTTAAACTCGACCTCATTTATGCAGACTTGATCTTTATCTGACGCCTGAGGCTGCCGGCTCCCATGGTACAGCAATGGACCCCCTGAACAGGAGTCCAGACACCCGCTGTCTCCCGCCCTGTCCCGACCATCTGGCCCTGCGACACCCAGCGGCTTTCAGGCGACATTCGCACAGTCAGGGGAATGACATGCAGCAACAGGAATCCATTATCCTATCACGTGAACCATCTCTGCCGGGCCTTTTTGCCAAGGCCGCTTTCAAACGTCCGCAAAAACAGCAGTCTGACCTGCAACTACCGGCGCTGTCCGTCACCATGCGGGGCGTTAAGATCAATCACGAGCGGTTGCGACAATATCACAAAGTATGCGGCTTTCAAGACACGCAGGTACTGCCGCCGACCTATCCCCAGATCATGGCATTCGGCCCTTATATGCGGCTGCTCACTGATCAGCGCTTTCCGCTCCCGCTGATCGGGCTGGTCCATCTGCGTAACGAGATCACCCAATACCGACCGATCCTACCGGAAGAAGTGCTGGATTTCGAATGCTCCCTCGCCGGCCAGCATCAATCAGACAAGGGCCTGGAATTCGATATTCTCACCAAGGTCTACATTGCCGGCCGCCTGGTCTGGGAAAACACCGCCACCCTGCTACACCGCAACCGTAAGCGCAGTGGCGGCAAGCGTGAGCCCAAGGAGCAACAGCGCCAGGCCTTCGAACATCGCCTGTTCTGGCAGTTACCGGAAAACCTCGGCCGCCAGTATGCTCAGGTTTCCGGGGATTATAACCTGATCCACCTGCACCTGCTGACGGCCCGTTTCTTTGGCTTCAAGCAGCCGATCGCCCATGGCTTGTGGTCCAAAGCCCGGTGTATTGCCCAGTTGACCGCCAATCAGGCTCGACGTCCGCTGCGGGTGAAAGTCAGCTTCAAGCTACCGATTTTTCTGCCCGGCGCGGTAGATATGGTGTGGCGGGAACAGGACAAGCGCTGCGAATTCGAGCTGGTATCCCACAAGGATGGCAAGCCCCATCTGGAGGGGCTGCTGGAGTGGCTGGATTAAGGGCGCCCATCACCACGGACTGGCACGGTTTGTAG
>CAZEWG010000042.1:0-18926 GCA_964514485.1 uncultured Pseudomonadales bacterium | reverse complement strand
CGTGAAGGCGGCCGTACCGTAGGTGCGGGCGTTGTAGCCAAGATCATCGCTTAAGACGATCTGCTCGACCCAGAAGAAGGGGGCTTTGGCCCCCTTTTTTGTATTCTGGTTGACAGCTGTACAATCCCTGCTTACAATTCGGCTCCTTTTTTAAAGGTTTAAACCGCCGGCTGCTTAGATTGGAGTTCGTTCCCATGCAAAGCCAAAAGATTCGTATCAGGTTGAAAGCATTCGACTATCGCCTGATTGATCAGTCCACGCAGGAAATCGTGGAAACTGCGAAGCGTACTGGTGCTCAAGTTAGAGGGCCGATCCCGCTTCCGACCAAAAAAGAGCGTTTCACTGTGTTGATTTCGCCACACGTCAACAAAGACGCGCGTGATCAATATGAGCTGAGAACGCATAAGCGGATGCTTGACATCGTTGAGCCGACCGAAAAAACAGTAGACGCACTGATGAAGCTTGATCTGGCGGCTGGTGTCGATGTTCAAATTAGCCTTGGCTAATTGACACGTACAGCTCCCAGTGTAACTACATCAAAGTGGCCATAGAGGGTGAAAGCCCCGTACACGTGAGGTAACAATATGACATTAGGTGTTGTCGGCCGTAAGGTCGGCATGACTCGCATCTTCACTGATGACGGTCGTGCTATTCCTGTTACGGTGATCGAGGTTGAGCCTAACCTGATCGCACAAGTCCGCACCCAGGAAACTGACGGCTACTCAGCTGTTCAGGTCACTACAGGGTCCAAAAAAGCTTCCCGAGTCACCAAGCCTGAGGCTGGGCACTTTGCCAAAGCCGGTATCGAGGCTGGTCGTGGTTTGTGGGAGTTCCGCGTTGAAGCATCTGAGCTGGCAGACAAGAAAGCCGGCGAGCAAATCACCGTATCCATCTTTGAAGCCGGCCAGCTGGTAGACGTTGCTGGTCAATCCAAAGGTAAGGGATTTGCCGGTACCATCAAGCGCTGGAATTTCAGCGGCCAGGATGCCACGCACGGTAACTCGCTGTCTCACCGCGTGCCTGGTTCCATCGGTCAAAACCAATCTCCCGGACGTGTATTCAAAGGCAAAAAGATGGCTGGCCAAATGGGCAATGAGCGGGTCACCGTTCAGTCCCTCGAGGTTGTGCGTGTTGATGCCGAGAAGAACCTGCTGTTGTTGAAGGGCGCAGTGCCCGGCGCAACCGGTTCAGACGTTCTGGTCAAGCCGGCTATCAAAGCCTGAGGGGAGACAAGATGGAATTAAAAATTGCTGGTTCTGCCAACGGTGTCGTAAATGTATCCGACGCCACGTTTGGCAAAGACTTTAATGAAGCCCTGATTCACCAGGTTGTTACTGCGTACCTGTCTGGTGGTCGCCAAGGCACTCGCGCGCAAAAAACTCGCGCCGAAGTCAGTGGTGGCGGCAAGAAGCCCTGGCGTCAAAAGGGCAGTGGCCGTGCGCGTGCAGGTAGCACCCGTTCCCCGATCTGGAGAACCGGTGGCGTTACTTTCGCAGCTCGTCCGCAAGATCATTCACAAAAAGTGAATAAAAAGATGTACCGCGCAGCTATGCGCTCCATTCTGTCTGAAATCGTTCGTCAGGATCGCTTGGTGGTAGTTGAGAATATCTCTGCTGAAACACCCAAGACCAAGCAGTTCACCGAGCAGTTGAAGAGCCTTGGTGTGTCTAATGCGCTCATCGTGGCTGACGCAGTCGAGCAAAACCTGTACCTGGCTTCCCGCAACATCCCTTACGTGGACGTACGCGACGTGGTGGGTCTGGATCCCGTGAGCCTGATCGCTCATGAGAAGGTCGTTGTGACTGTGCCGGCGTTGAAGAAAATCGAGGAGATGCTGGGATGAATCAAGAGCGCATTTTTCAGGTTCTGAAAGGGCCGCATATCTCCGAAAAGGCCACCCTTCTCGCTGAGAAGAGCAACCAGGTCGTTTTCAAAGTAGCCCCGGACGCAACCAAGCCTGAAATCAAAAAGGCTGTAGAAGCACTGTTCAACGTCAAAGTTGAATCTGTACAGGTTCTGAACATCAAAGGCAAAACCAAGCGCACTGTGCGTGGTCTTGGCAAGCGTAGCGATGTTCGTAAAGCCTATGTTCGTCTTGCTGCCGGCAGCGACATCGATTTTCTGGCCGTCGAGTAAGGTTGAAGGAGACTTGTCATGGCATTGATTAAGACAAAACCGACATCAGCCGGCCGCCGTCATCAGGTAAGAGTGGTTAGCCCCGAGCTTCACAAGGGCGCCCCTTATCAGCCGCTGCTGGAAAAACAATCAAACACGGGCGGTCGTAACAATGCGGGCCGTATCACTACCCGTCATAAAGGTGGTGGTCACAAGCATCATTACCGTCTGATCGACTTCAAGCGCAACAAGGATGGCATCAAAGCCGTTGTTGAGCGTCTGGAGTATGATCCGAACCGCTCCGCCCACATCGCGCTGCTCAAGTATGCCGATGGTGAGCGTCGTTACATTATTGCGCCGAAAGGTCTGACTGCAGGCGATGAAGTTCTGTCTGGTGTGGATGCTCCGATCCGTGCTGGCAGTGCTCTGCCGCTGCGCAACATTCCTTTGGGTAGCACGATTCACTGTATCGAACTGAAGCCTGGTAAGGGTGGGCAGATCGCCCGTTCCGCCGGTGGTTCGGCACAGCTGGTCGCTCGGGAAGGTGCCTATGCAACTGTGCGTCTGAAGTCCGGTGAGGTGCGTAAAGTCAGCATCGAATGCCGTGCGACGCTGGGCGAGGTAGGTAACTCCGAGCATAGCCTGCGTGTTCTTGGCAAAGCAGGCGCTCAGCGCTGGCGTGGTGTACGCCCCACCGTCCGCGGTGTTGCTATGAACCCAGTTGACCACCCCCACGGTGGTGGTGAAGGGAGAACCTCTGGTGGACGTCACCCTGTTACTCCTTGGGGTGTGCCTACCAAAGGTCACAAAACTCGTAAGAACAAACGCACGAGCAGCATGATTGTTCGTCGTCGTTCTAAGTAAACACACTAAGAGGATGAGGCTGTGCCGCGTTCACTAAAGAAAGGTCCTTTTATCGACCTTCATTTACTGAAGAAGGTTGAGGCAGCTCTGGAGGCGAAGGATAAAAAGCCGATCAAAACTTGGTCGCGCCGGTCCACGATTTTTCCAGAGATGGTAGGTCTGACCATCGCAGTCCATAACGGCAAGCAACACGTGCCGGTTTATGTGACTGAAGATATGGTTGGCCATAAATTGGGTGAGTTTGCTGCGACGCGCACTTTCCGTGGCCATGCCGCGGACAAGAAAGCGAAGCGATAAGCGCGCATAGGAGGATAGGATGGAAGTAGCCGCTAAATTGAAAGGCGCTCGGTTGTCCGCCCAGAAGGCGCGTTTGGTCGCTGATCTGGTTCGTGGCAAACGCGTCGAAGAGGCCCTGGACGTTCTGGCTTTCAGTACCAAAAAGGGCGCTGCGATCGTGAAGAAAGTGCTGGAGTCCGCGATTGCGAACGCTGAGCACAACGAAGGCTTGGATGTGGATGATCTGAAGGTCTCCCACATTTCGGTGGACGAGGGTCCCACCATGAAACGTATCAAGCCCCGAGCAAAAGGCCGTGCGGATAGAATTTTCAAGCGCACGTGTCATATCACGGTCAAAGTGGGTGACAGGTAGGAGAACGTCTGATGGGTCAGAAAGTCAATCCGAACGGTATCAGACTGGGTATTGTCAAAGATCATAACTCGGTCTGGTACGCGGACAAGAAAAACTACTCTAAAAACCTGCTGAACGATATGCGCGTTCGCGAGTTTCTGGAGCAGCGCCTGGAGAAGGCTTCGGTTAGCAAAATCACAATCGAGCGCCCGGCGCAAAATGCGCGGATTACGATCCACACGGCACGTCCGGGTATCGTAATTGGTAAGAAAGGCGAAGACGTCGATAAGCTGCGTAAGGATATCTCCGACTTGATGGGCGTTCCCGTCCACATCAATATCGAAGAGATTCGTAAGCCTGATCTCGACGCCAAGCTTGTTGCAGCAAGTGTAGCCAGCCAGTTGGAGCGCCGCGTTATGTTCCGTCGTGCGATGAAGCGCGCGGTTCAAAACGCTATGAGACAGGGCGCAAAAGGCATCAAGATCCAAGTCAGTGGCCGTCTCGGTGGTGCCGAGATCGCGCGTACTGAGTGGTATCGTGAAGGCCGCGTACCTCTCCATACTTTGCGTGCTGACATTGATTATGCGACGCATGAGGCGACCACCACCTATGGCATCATTGGTGTGAAGGTCTGGATATTCAAGGGCGAAATTCTGGGTGGTATCGAACAGGTACGCGCCGAAAAGAATGCCGCCAAGAAGAAGAGTTCTAAGTAGGGAGCACACGTATGCTGCAACCTAAGCGCACGAAATTCAGAAAAGTCCACAAAGGGCGCAACCGCGGTCTCGCTCAACGTGGCAACAAAGTGAGCTTTGGCGAATTTGGCCTCAAGGCTACTGGCCGGGGCAATTTAACAGCCCGTCAGATCGAAGCTGCGCGTCGTACGATGACACGTCGTATCAAGCGGGGCGGAAAAATCTGGATTCGGGTTTTCCCGGACAAGCCCATTACTCAGAAGCCTCTCGAAGTGCGGATGGGTAAAGGTAAGGGTAGTGTGGAATTCTGGGTTGCCCAGATCCAGCCCGGTAAAGTGCTGTACGAAATGGAAGGTGTTTCCGAAGAAGTGGCACGCGAGGCTTTCGCACTGGCTGCCGCTAAACTGCCTGTCCCAACAACATTTGTGACTAGGACGGTGATGTGATGAAAGTGAGTGATCTGCGTAACAAGTCTGCCGAGGACTTGAATAAGGAGCTGCTGTCCCTGCGCAAGGAACAGTTCAACCTGCGTATGAAGAAGATGACTGGTCAACTGAATCAGAACCATCTTCTGGGCGCCGTGAAAAAGAATATCGCTCGCGTCAAAACCGTGTTGAATGAGAAGGCAGGTGAGTGAAATGGCCGAGAATGTTAAAGTAGCGCGCACTGTCACGGGCAAGGTTGTAAGCGACAAGATGGACAAGTCGATTACGGTTCTTGTCGAGCGCCGCGTAAAGCACCCCATTTATGGAAAATACGTCAAGCGTTCAACCAAGCTCCATGCTCATGACGAGAGCAACGAGTGCGGCATTGGCGATATTGTTGTGATCCAGGAAACTCGTCCGTATTCCAAGACGAAAACCTGGAAGCTCGTCAACATTGTCGAGAAAGCGAGACGGGTATAACTACCTGAAGATCTCGTAGGCGTCATTGAGTAGAGTTTTGGAGAAGACCCATGATTCAAACACAAACGATGCTTGACGTAGCTGACAACAGCGGAGCGCGTCGAGTGATGTGTATCAAGGTCCTGGGCGGTTCACATCGCCGTTATGCAAATATCGGCGATATCATCAAAGTGACCGTCAAAGAAGCGATCCCCCGCGGGAAAGTGAAAAAGGGCCAAGTAATGAAAGCGGTTGTGGTACGCACAGCCAAAGGTGTTCGTCGTAGCGACGGTTCTTTGATCCGTTTCGATGGCAACGCTGCTGTACTGCTGAACAACCAGGATGCCCCTATTGGCACCCGTATTTTTGGACCAGTCACCCGTGAACTGCGTAGCGAGAAATTTATGAAAATTATCTCGCTGGCTCCTGAGGTACTGTGAGGATTGAGGCCAGTTATGAAAAAGATCAGACGCGATGATGAAGTGATCATCATAGCAGGCAAAGACAAAGGTAAGCGTGGCAAGGTCCTGAAGGTTCACGACAACGGACGGGTGACCGTTTCCGGTATCAACGTGATCAAGCGCCACACCAAGCCGAATCCTTTGCTTGGCACTCCTGGTGGAATTGTGGAAAAAGAAGCTTCCATCGACGTTTCCAACGTAGCCATTTTCAATGGCGCAACTGGAAAGGCCGACCGTGTAGGTTTCAAGGTTCTTGAAGACGGTTCCAAGGTCCGCATCTACAAGTCTAACCAAGAAGTTATTGGTAGCTAATTGGTGACTGGTGAGTGAGTACTATGGCTAGATTGAAAGAAGTTTATAAAACAGAAGTTGCGCCCGCACTGCTCAAGGAGTTCGGGTATGCCAACGTGATGCAGGTACCTCGGATTACCAAAATCACCCTGAACATGGGTGTTGGTGAAGCGGTCGGCGACAAAAAGCAGCTGGATAATGCGGTTGCTGAAATGGAGCGGATCAGCGGCCAGAAGCCGGTGATCACCAAGGCACGTAAATCCGTTGCCGGTTTCAAGGTTCGTGAAGGCTTCCCGATTGGTTGCAAGGTAACCCTGCGTGGTGACCGTATGTGGGAATTCCTGGAGCGTCTGGTGGATATCGCCATTCCGCGTGTACGGGACTTCCGTGGCCTGAACCCTCGTTCCTTCGACGGTCGTGGCAACTACAGCATGGGTGTTCGTGAGCAGATCATCTTCCCCGAAATCGATTACGACAAAATCGATAAAATTCGCGGTATGGATATCACCATCACGACCACAGCCAATAGCAATGAGGAAGGTGCCGCGCTGCTGCGTGCGTTCAACTTCCCGTTCCGGAAATAAGAGGCGCTGAGTTATGGCAAAGAAAAGCATGATCAACCGCGAGCTGAAGCGTGAGAAGCTGATTGCTAAGCACGCGGAAAAGCGCGCAGCGCTGAAAGCGATCATCAACAGCGTATCCAGCACTGACGAGGAAAAGTGGCAGGCGCAGCTGAAGCTGCAACAGCTGCCCCGTGACTCCAGTCCGACTCGTCATACCAATCGCTGCCAGGTCACCGGTCGTCCCCACGCGGTCTACCGCAAGTTCCGCCTGTCCCGTATTAAGTTGCGGGAAGCCATGATGCGCGGCGACGTGCCTGGCTTGAAAAAGGCGAGCTGGTAAGCAGACGCGTTGGTAAGCGATAAGGATCGCTGCACAACTAAAAAGTTTGGAGCTTTTACATGAGTATGCAAGACACTTTAGCGGATATGTTTACACGTATTCGCAACGCACAGTTGGCAAGCAAGGCAAGCGTGCGCATGCCCTCTTCCAAAATGAAGGCATCGGTCGCCCAGGTGCTGGCCGATGAGGGCTATATCGCCGGTTTCACCGTAGAAGGTGACGTGAAGCCCGAGCTTGTCATCGAGCTGAAATACTTCAACGGCAAGCCTGTTATCGAAAAGATCGAGCGCTTCAGCAAGCCCAGTCTGCGCCAGTATCGTGGTCGGGACGCTCTGCCCAAGGTCGAAGGTGGCCTCGGTGTTGCGATCGTTTCAACGTCCCGTGGCGTTATGACAGACCGCGCAGCTCGTAAAGCCGGTATCGGCGGCGAAGTCATCTGCACGGTATTCTAAGGAGTCGGCCATGTCACGCGTAGCGAAGAATCCTGTTGAAATACCATCAGGTGTTGAAGTAAAGCTGTCAGCTGACAGCATTGAAGTAAAAGGCGGCAAAGGCAGCCTGAAATTGGATCTGCATCGCTCTGTAGAAGCCAAGCAGGAAGGTAATGCTCTTCTGTTTGCCCCTCGCGACGGAGCTAAGCAATCTCGTGCGATTGCTGGTACAATGCGCTCCCTGGTCGCCAACATGGTGACCGGCGTATCCCAAGGTTTCGAGCGTAAGCTGGAGCTGGTGGGCGTTGGTTATCGTGCGCAGGCCAAGGGCAGCGTGCTCAGCCTTTCTCTGGGCTTTTCCCATCCGGTTGAGTATCCGGTTCCCACTGGGATCACCGTAGAAACTCCAACTCAGACTGAAGTGGTTGTCAAAGGCATCGACAAACAGCAAGTTGGTCAAGTTGCCGCAGAAATCCGCCGCTTCCGTCAGCCGGAGCCGTACAAAGGCAAGGGTGTCCGTTACAGCGGTGAAGCTGTACGGCGTAAAGAAGCTAAGAAGAAGTAGGTAGGGGCGAGACATGAACGTTAAGAAAGAATCCCGTTTGCGTCGTGCTACACGCACACGCCTGAAGATCCGTGAACTGGGTGTCCATCGCCTGTGTGTGAACCGCACACCGCGCCATATCTACGCTCAGATCACTACTGCTGACGGTAGCCAGGTTCTGGCGTCCGCTTCCACTCTGGATAAAGAGTTGAGAGAAGGCGCTACCGGCAACACTGAAGCTGCAACCAAAGTTGGCAAGCTCCTCGCTGAAAGAGCAAAGAGCGCCGGTATCTCTCAGGTTGCCTTCGATCGTTCCGGCTTTAAGTATCACGGCCGCATTAAAGCTCTGGCTGATGCAGCCAGAGAAAACGGACTCGAGTTTTAAGGGGTTGGCAACATGAGTAACAACGAGCAAAAAGGTCTAGAGCTGCAAGAGAAGCTCGTGCAGGTCAACCGTGTCGCTAAAGTGGTTAAGGGTGGACGCATTTTTGCGTTCACTGCCCTGACCGTGGTTGGCGACGGTAAAGGTCGGGTCGGTTTCGGTCGTGGTAAGGCGCGTGAAGTTCCAGTGGCGATTCAGAAAGCCATGGACGCAGCCCGCAAGAACATGATCAACGTTGAGCTGAACGGTAACACTCTGCAGTACCCGATCCATGCGCGCCACGGTGCGTCCCGGGTATACATGCAGCCGGCCTCCGAAGGTACCGGTATCATCGCCGGCGGTGCAATGCGCGCGGTGTTGGAAGTAGCAGGCGTTCAGAACGTTCTGGCTAAGATCTATGGATCCACCAACCCCATCAACGTGGTTCGTGCGACTGTTAACGGGCTGAAAGCGATGAACTCTCCCGAGGACATCGCGGCCAAGCGCGGCAAGACCGTCGAAGAGATTTTGGAGTAAGTCATGGCTAACGCAAAAACACTGAAAGTGACTTTAGCCAAAAGCCGTTTCGGTCGTCTCCCGAAGCATCGCGCGACGATTCAGGGGCTGGGGCTCAAGAAAATTGGCCAAACCGTTGAGTTGCAGGATACTCCTGCAATTCGCGGCATGATCAACCAAGTGCAGTACCTGCTCAAGGTGGAGGAGTAACAGATGCGCCTCAATAATCTAAGTCCCGCGCCGGGCTCCAAGACTGAAAAGCGTCGGCTTGGTCGCGGTATCGGAAGTGGCTTCGGCAAGACTTCCGGTAAAGGTCACAAAGGTATGAAAGCCCGTGCTGGCGGTGGTGTACCGGCCGGTTTCGAGGGTGGTCAGCAGCCTTTGCAGCGCCGTCTGCCGAAGTTCGGTTTCAACTCCGCCATGGCTCGTAACGTAGTGGAAATCCGCTTGCACGAACTGGAGCTGGTGGATTCCGACGTGGTGGATCTGGAAGCGCTGAAGCGCGCGGATATCATCAGACACGATATCAAGCGTGCACGTGTGATCCTTTCCGGAGCCATTGAGAAAGCGGTTACCGTTAAAGGTCTGAAAGTAACCAAGGGCGCCAGAGAAGCGATTCTGGCTGCAGGCGGCAAAGTCGAGGACTAACCTGGTGAAGGCATCATCACTACCAGCAGGAATGGGTCAGGGTCTGGCGGAGCTTAAAGCCCGACTCTGGTTCGTTTTCCTGGCAATCGTTGTATATCGGGTTGGGGCGCATATCCCGGTACCGGGGATTAACCCGGACCAGCTGGCAATTCTGTTCCAACAGAACCAGGGCACGATCCTGAGTCTGTTCAACATGTTTTCCGGTGGTGCGCTCGAGCGGATGAGTATTTTTGCTCTGGGGATCATGCCCTACATTTCCGCGTCGATCATTATGCAGCTGTTGACGGTAGTGAGCCCTCAGCTGGAGCAGCTGAAGAAAGAAGGAGAGGCGGGCCGCCGCAAGATCAGCCAGTACACCCGTTACGGGACCGTGCTGCTGGCGGCGGTTCAGGCGCTTGGCATGTCCATGGGTCTGGCGAGCCAGGGTGTAACTTTTAGCACCGGGTTCAGCTTCTTCTTCGTTGCCGTGATCACCTTTGTGTCCGGTGCGGTCTTTTTGATGTGGTTGGGTGAGCAGATCACCGAGCGCGGCATCGGCAACGGTATCTCGTTGCTGATCTTCGCGGGTATCGTCGCCGGCCTGCCTCAGGCTTTGGGGCAGACCTTCGAGCAATCCCGCCAGGGCGAGCTGAGCATTCTTGCGCTGCTGGCCATCGCGGTGTTTGCGGTTGTGGTTGTCGCTTTCGTGGTATTCATGGAGCGCGGCCAACGGCGGATCACCATCAACTACGCCAAGCGTCAGCAAGGTCGCCACGTGTACGCTCAACAAACCAGCCATTTGCCGTTGAAGGTGAATATGGCAGGGGTGATTCCACCGATCTTCGCATCCAGTATTCTGCTGTTCCCGGCGTCGCTGGGTCAGTGGTTCGGGCGCGGCGAGGGAATGGACTGGTTGCGGCAAGTCTCTGAGGCATTGGGTCCAACTCAGCCTCTGTATATCGTGTTGTTCTCTATCGCAGTTGTGTTTTTCTGCTTCTTCTATACGGCGTTGATGTATAACCCGAAGGAAGTGGCGGAGAACCTGAAGCGGTCCGGTGCTTTCGTACCCGGTATCCGTCCCGGCGAGCAAACCGCACGATACATTGACGGAGTGCTGACCCGGCTGACATTGTTCGGCGCGCTATACATCACTGCGGTGTCTTTGTTGCCGCAGCTGTTGGTGGCCTGGGTTAACATGCCGTTCTACTTTGGTGGTACATCGTTGCTTATCGTGGTTGTGGTCGTGATGGATTTTATGGCGCAGGTGCAATCTCACCTGATGTCTCATCAGTATGAATCGCTGATGAAAAAATCGAATCTGAAAGGCTATGGTCGCGGCGGGTTAATTCGTTAAGCGATTTTTGGAGAAGACAAATGAAAGTAAGAGCTTCCGTTAAGAAAATTTGCCGGGGCTGCAAAATGGTTCGCCGTAACGGCTCCGTGCGCATTATCTGCAACGTAGAGCCACGCCATAAGCAGCGCCAAGGCTAAGGTTGGCTATAAAAAACACAGTAGCGCTTGAATTCTATGAGTTCAGGCGCTATTATTTTGCGCCCTTTGGTGTGGCGGGAAAGTAACAAAAGCTCAAACGCGGAGTAAACTGGATGGCACGTATAGCGGGTGTCAATATACCTGACAACAAGCACACGTGGGTGTCCCTGACCTACATCTATGGGATCGGACGCACCACCTCGCATAAGATCTTAGCCAAGACCGGCATCACGCCAGACGTCAAGGTGAAAGATCTGACTGAAGAACAGCTGGATTCACTTCGTAACGAAATCGCCAAGATGACTGTTGAAGGCGATCTTCGTCGTGAAGTGCAAATGAGCATTAAGCGGCTGAGAGATCTCGGAGCCTATCGTGGTCTTCGTCACCGTCACGGCTTGCCCGTACGTGGACAGCGGACCAAGACCAACGCGAGAACGCGTAAAGGCCCGCGTAAGCCGATCCGTAAATAAGTTAACAGGAATTTAAGATGGCTAAGCCAGGTACACGTACCCGTAAAAAGGTGAAAAAGACGGTTGTTGACGGCATCGCTCACGTGCATGCATCTTTCAACAACACGATCGTTACGATTACTGACCGTCAGGGTAACACCCTGTCCTGGGCTACCTCCGGTGGTTCTGGATTCCGCGGCTCACGTAAGAGTACGCCTTTTGCTGCGCAGGTAGCAGCTGAAAGAGCCGGTAACGCGGCTGCTGAATACGGCCTGAAGAACCTCGACGTTATGGTCAAGGGGCCTGGACCCGGACGTGAATCCGCCGTGCGCGCGTTGAACGCCTGTGGTTACAAGATTACCAACATTACTGACGTGACTCCCATCCCTCATAACGGATGTCGTCCACCGAAAAAACGCCGCGTTTGAGTTGAGGAGACAGACACATGGCTCGATATCTTGGACCAAAATGTAAGTTGTCTCGTCGCGAAGGGACAGATCTGTTTTTGAAGAGTGGGGTTCGCGCACTCGACAGTAAGTGCAACATGGAGACCGCACCTGGTCAGCACGGCGCCCGTCGCGGCCGTCTGTCCGACTACGGCACCCAGTTGCGTGAAAAGCAAAAAGTTCGCCGTATGTATGGCGTTCTTGAGAAGCAGTTCCGTAGCTACTACACCGAAGCCGCGCGCCGTAAAGGTGCTACCGGTGAAAACCTGCTGCAACTGCTGGAAGCCCGTTTGGATAACGTTGTTTACCGTATGGGTTTTGGCTCCACGCGTGCGGAATGCCGTCAGCTGGTGAGCCACAAGGCGGTTCTGGTTAACGATAAAGTGGTGAACATCCCCTCTTATCAGGTCAAACCAGGCGACGTTATTTCTGTACGTGAAAAGGCTAAGAACCAGCTGCGTATCAAAGGCGCTCTGGAACTGGCCGCACAAAGAGCCCCGGTTCAGTGGGTGGAAGTTGATAGCAAGAAAATGTCCGGCGTATTCAAGGCTCTGCCTGAGCGTACGGAGCTGTCCTCTGATATCAACGAAAACTTAATCGTTGAGCTTTACTCGAAGTAAGCTCTTGACGACATCAAAGGGGCATCTATGCAGCGTTCAGTGAATGATTTCCTAAGTCCTCGTAATATCGAGGTACAGCAGATTAGCCAAACACACGCCAAGGTGACACTGGAACCTCTCGAGCGTGGATTTGGTCACACCCTGGGTAGTGCTCTGCGACGCATTCTGCTTTCCTCCTTGCCCGGCGCCGCCGTGGTCGAGGTGGAAATTGAAGGCGTTCTTCACGAGTACAGTGCCATTGAAGGTGTTCAGGAAGATGTTATCGAAATCCTCCTGAACCTCAAAAACCTGGCCGTCACCATGCACGGGCGCGACGAAGTCGTGCTCAGTCTGCAGAAGAAAGGCGCGGGAGAGGTTCGTGCGAAGGATATCCAGCTGGACCACGACGTTGAGATTGCAAATCCTGATCTGCTGATTTGCACGCTCAATGCCAGCGGTAACATTAACATGAAACTTAAGATTGCACGCGGTCGTGGTTATGAGCCTGCTGATCAGCGTTTCGCCGGGGATGAGGAAACTCGTGCCATTGGGCGCTTGCAGCTGGATGCATCCTATAGCCCGGTGCGCCGTGTAGCCTATAGCGTCGAGCGTGCCCGTGTTGAGCAGCGTACCGACCTGGACAAGTTGGTGATCGATCTGGAAACCAACGGTACCATTGATCCAGAAGAAGCGATCCGTCGCGCAGCTACGATCCTGCAACAGCAGCTGGCCGTGTTCGTCGATTTCGACGACAAGCGCGAGCCTGAGAAGGTCGAGGAAGAGGAAGAGGTTGATCCGATTCTGCTGCGTCCGGTGGATGATCTTGAGCTGACGGTTCGTTCCGCGAACTGCCTCAAAGCCGAGAACATCTACTACATCGGCGACCTGATTCAGCGCACAGAAGTTGAGCTGCTGAAGACCCCTAACCTGGGTAAAAAGTCGCTGACTGAGATCAAAGATGTATTGGCGTCGCGTGGTCTCTCACTGGGTATGCGTCTTGAGAACTGGCCACCTGCCAGTTTGAAGGGCGATGATCGGGTTTTGGGCGGCTAATTCGTTAGCCGCGCCCCAAGTAAGTTTAAGGAACTACGAAAATGCGTCATCGTAAAAGTGGTCGAAAGTTCAATCGGACCAGCGCGCATCGCCAAGCAATGTTCAAAAACATGGCAGCGTCCCTGGTTGAGCATGAACTGATTAAAACGACTTTGCCCAAGGCAAAGGAGCTGAGAAGAGTAGCTGAGCCGCTGATTACTCTTGCCAAGAACGACAGCGTTGCAAACCGCCGCCTGGCGTTTGCCCGTCTGCGTGACGCGGCAGCAGTGAAAAAGCTGTTCGAAGAGATCGGTCCCCGTTACAAAGAGCGTCCCGGTGGCTACACCCGCGTTCTGAAGTGCGGTTTCCGTGCTGGTGACGCGGCGCCTATGGCGTACGTTGAGCTGGTAGGGCGCGCAGCTCCTGAAGCAGCTGAAGAGTAAGCATCTGCTTAATCTCGAAAAAAGCCGGCACTGCCGGCTTTTTTTGTGCCTGGGGTTTTGTCGGGAAGGCCGCTGGGGGATCGGAGCCCCCAGCGCTCGGGCCGTTAGCGCGGTTCCAACAGCTTTTTCAGAAACCGGCCGGTGTGGGAGACGGGGTTGGCGGCGACTTCCTCGGGCGTGCCGGTAGCAATAATCTCGCCGCCCTTATTGCCCCCTTCCGGGCCCAGATCGACGATCCAGTCAGCGGTTTTGATCACGTCCAGGTTGTGTTCGATCACCACCACGGTATTGCCGTGGTCGCGTAAGCGGTGCAGGACGTCCAGCAGTTGCTGAATGTCGTAGAAGTGAAGCCCGGTGGTGGGCTCGTCGAGAATATAGAGGGTTTGTCCGGTATCTCGCTTGGACAGCTCCTTGGCCAGCTTCACCCGTTGGGCTTCACCGCCGGACAGGGTAATCGCGCTTTGGCCCAGTTTGATATAGGACAGGCCCACGTCGATCAGGGTCTGCAGCTTTTTGGCCACCGCCGGGATGGCATCGAAGAACTCGCGGGCATCTTCCACGGTCATTTCCAGCACTTCGTGGATGCTCTTGCCTTTGTATTTGATCTCCAGGGTTTCCCGGTTGTAGCGCTTGCCCTTACAGACGTCGCAGGGGACGTAGACGTCCGGCAGGAAGTGCATTTCCACCTTGATCACCCCATCCCCCTGGCAGGCCTCGCAACGGCCGCCTTTCACGTTAAAGCTAAACCGGCCGGGCTGGTAGCCCCGGGAACGGGCCTCCTGGGTGCCGGCGAACAGCTCCCGCACGGGGGTGAAAATGCCGGTATAGGTGGCCGGATTGGAGCGGGGCGTGCGGCCAATCGGGCTTTGGTCAATATCGATCACCTTGTCGAACAGTTCCAGGCCGTGGATCGATTCATAGGGCGACGGAGTGAGGGTGGTGGCACCATTGAGGCGTTCCGCCGCAATCGGATACAGGGTGGTGTTGATCAGGGTGGATTTGCCGGAGCCCGACACCCCGGTAATACAGGTGAACAGGCCGAAGGGGATCTCCAGCGTTACGTTGTTCAGGTTGTTGCCGGTGGCGCCGACCAGGCGGAGCATTTTGTCCGGATTCGGTGCAGTGCGCTGTTGGGGCACGGCAATCACCCGGGTGCCGGAGAGGTACTCGCCGGTCAGCGAGCCGGGGGTGTTCATGATCTGCTCCGGGGTGCCCTGGGCGACCACCTGGCCGCCATGGACGCCAGCGCCGGGGCCGATATCAATCACATGATCCGCCAGGCGGATGGCGTCCTCGTCATGCTCCACCACGATCACGGTATTGCCCAGATCCCGCAGGTGGGTGAGGGTTTTCAGCAGGCGGTCGTTGTCCCGCTGATGGAGGCCGATCGACGGCTCATCCAGGATGTACATCACACCGACCAGGCCGGCACCAATCTGGCTGGCCAGGCGAATCCGCTGCGCCTCACCGCCGGACAGGGTTTCCGCGCTACGCTCCAGGGTGAGGTATTCCAGGCCCACGTTGACCAGAAACTGCAGGCGCAGGCAGATTTCCTTGAGAATCTTGTCGGCGATTTCCCCTTTGCGACCGGGCAGCTGCAGCTGGCTGAAATATTGGTCGGCCACCCCCACCGGCATGGCGGCAATATCGGGCAGGGTTTTGTCCTGAATGAAAACGTGGCGGGAGGCCTTTTTCAGGCGGCTGCCCTGACACTCGGGGCAGGCCTGGGTGTTGAGAAACTTGGCCAGCTCGTCGCGCATCATCTGGGAGTCGGTTTCCCGATAGCGCCGTTCCATATTGTTGATCACGCCCTCAAAGGGATGGTTGCGATGAACCACATCGCCCCGGGTATTGAGGTAGTTGAACTTGATGGACTCACCATCGCTGCCGTAGAGGATTTTGTGCTGAATGTCCTTGGGCAGCTCCTGGAAGGGGGTGTCGATATCAAACTGATAGTGGGTGGCCAGACTTTGCAGCAGGTGGAAGTAGTAGACGTTGCGGCGATCCCAGCCTTTGATGGCGCCCTCGGCCAGGGTCAGTTCCGGGCTGGCAATCACCTTGGCCGGATCAAAGAACTGCTTGGCACCCAGTCCGTCACAGCTGGGGCAGGCGCCGGCGGGATTGTTAAAGGAGAAAATCCGGGGCTCCAGCTCGGTAATGTTGTAGCCGCAGATGGGGCAGGCGAAGCGGGAGGAAAAAATCAGCTCCTCCTTCAGGTGCTCGTCATCCTCGTCCATCGGCGCGACGATGGCCAGGCCATCGGACACCTGGGTACAGGTTTCCAGGGACTCCGCCAAACGCTGCTGCACATCGGGGCGCACCTTGAAGCGATCCACCACCACTTCGATGGTGTGCTTTTTGTTTTTCTCCAGCGCCGGCACATCGTCGAGATCGGTGATCATGCCGTTGATGCGCACCCGTACAAAGCCTTGCGAGCGTAACTGCTGGAACAGATGCAGGTGCTCGCCCTTGCGACCCCGTACCACGGGCGCCAGCAGCATGATTTTGGTGCCTTCCGGCAGGGTCAGCACCTGATCCACCATCTGGCTGATGGTCTGGGCCTCCAGCGGCAGGCCGTGATCCGGACAGCGGGGCTCGCCGGCTCGGGCGAACAACAGCCGCAGGTAGTCGTAGATTTCAGTGATGGTGCCGACCGTGGAGCGCGGGTTGTGGGAGGTGGACTTCTGCTCGATGGAAATGGCCGGTGACAGCCCCTCGATATGGTCCACATCCGGTTTGTCCATCATCGACAAGAACTGGCGGGCATAGGTGGACAGCGACTCCACATAGCGCCGCTGGCCTTCGGCGTAGAGGGTGTCAAAGGCCAGTGAAGACTTACCGGATCCGGACAGGCCGGTGACCACGATGAGTTTGTCCCGGGGCAGCTCAAGGTCGATATTTTTCAGGTTATGCGTACGGGCACCACGTATAACTATTTTGTCCATAGACCTCAAACACCTGTCGGAAAACCGAGCATTATAAAGAATTTGTGAGGGTATGGAAAAAGCGGGTAGTGCCGGGCAGGAGAAACCCCCGGGGGAATTTTGTTACAATGGCTGATTCTTTGAACGGCAGCCTGTGCTGGAGACGAAGCCTTGAATTCACTGGAAAGACGTTCGGTCATTGGTTTGGCAGGACTGTATGCCATGCGCATGCTGGGCCTGTTCATGGTCATTCCGGTTTTTATGTTGTTAGGGCGCCATCTCGAGGGCGCGACAGACCTGACGCTGGGCCTGGCCATCGGCATCTACGGCCTGAGCCAGGCGATCCTGCAGATTCCCTTTGGCTTTCTGGCCGACCGCTGGGGGCGTAAGCCCATAATCATCGGCGGGCTGGTGCTGTTTGCCGCCGGTAGTGTGCTGGCGGCGTTGGCCACCAGCGTGGAAATGGTGATCCTCGGTCGGTTTTTGCAGGGCAGTGGCGCCATTTCCGGGGCGGTTCTGGCGCTGCTGAGTGACCTGACCCGGGAGGAGCAACGCACCAAAGCCATGGCGGTGATCGGGATGACCATTGGTCTGTCCTTTGCGGTAGCTCTGGTACTGGGCCCCTTGCTGGGGGACTGGTTTGGCTTGTCCGGCTTGTTCTGGTTCACCGCCGGCATGGCCCTGATGGGCATTCCGTTGACCCTGTGGGTGGTGCCCACGCCGGCTCACGCCCGTCCCAACCGGGAATCGGGGCTGGTGCAAAACGAGCTGGTGGCAGCGCTGCGAAACAAGGATCTGCTGCGCCTGGATGTGGGTATTTTTACCCTGCACATGGCGTTGACCGGGTTGTTTGTGGCGATCCCGCTGACCCTGACCCGCCAGCTGGAGGTGGACGCCGCGTCCCACTGGATGATTTATCTGTCGGTGATGGGGCTCGGCTTTATCGCCATGGTTCCCTTTGTGATCATTGCCGAGAAGAAGCGCCGCATGCGGGAAATCTTTTTGGGCGCCATTTTCGTGCTGTCCCTGGCGGCGTTGTCCATGTACTGGAGCTCCCAGTCGCTGGTGTGGTTCTGGCTGTCACTGTTTGGTTTCTTTATGGCCTTCAACCTGCTGGAGGCGACCCTGCCGTCCCTGATCAGCAAGGTCAGCCCGCCCGGGGGTAAAGGCTCGGCGATGGGCATCTACTCCAGCAGCCAGTTCTTTGGCGCCTTTGTCGGTGGTGTGCTGGGGGGATTGGTGGCCCAGGTGGCGGATCTCAGTGGGGTTTATCTGGTGGTGGCGCTGCTGGGTTTTGTGTGGTGGATCATTGCCCGCACCATGCCGCCGGTCCGTTATTCCACCAGTTTTGTGTTAAAATTGCAGGCTATTGAGCCGGGTCGGGCGTCGGAAGTCCTGGCGGATTTGCTGACCATTCCCGGGGTGGAAGATGCCACGGTGATCGTCAACGAACAGACGGCCTATTTGAAAGTTGATAAAACGATTCTGGATGAACAGGCGCTCTTGCAATATCGCTTTGCTGCGCGTTAATGTTCCTTGTTTATGATTGAGTCTTCAGGAGAGAAACATGGCGCGAGGTATTAACAAGGTTATCTTGATCGGTAATCTCGGGGCTGATCCCGAAACCCGCTATACCCCCTCGGGTAACGCCGTAACCAACCTCAGTGTCGCCACCGACGAAAGCTATAAGGATCGTCAGACCGGCCAGCTGGTGCCCCGTACTGAATGGCACCGGGTGGTACTGTTCGGCAAACTGGCGGAAGTGGCCGGCCAGTATTTGAGAAAAGGCTCCAAGGTTTATCTGGAAGGCCGCTTGCAGACCCGCAAGTGGCAGGATCAGAGCGGCCAGGACCGTTACACCACGGAGATCGTGGTGGATATGGGCGGCACCATGCAGATGCTCGACAGCCGTCCCGGTGCTGGTGGCGATTATGACCAGCCGATGGATTCCGGCGCTGATTTTGGCGGTGGCCGCGCACCCGCGCCCCAGCAAAATGCCCGCTCCGGTGGCTATGCGCCCAAGCCCCAGGCTCCGCAGCAACAGCAGCCGCAGCAGCAGGCGCCGCAGTCATTTGATGATCCATTTGACGATGATATTCCGTTCTAGTTTTGACCTTGGGTCAGGGTAAAACCAAGAAGCCCGCAACTTGAGTTGCGGGCTTTTTTTAGGTTCATCGCACTTTACCGGGAAACGCCGCTTTGATCTTCAGGAAGAAGTAGTC
>CAZEWG010000041.1:0-19068 GCA_964514485.1 uncultured Pseudomonadales bacterium | reverse complement strand
GCATCACGCAACAGCTTTACGAAAGCTTGCGACTGGGCATGCTGGCTCACCCGATCCAGAAAGGTATTGCCCTGCTGGTTACGGGTGTTAAGGTCATGACCCGCTTCCTGGTAAAAACGCAGAAAGCGTTCAAAGTGTTCCGGAAGCATCGCCTCATAGGCTTTCAGCAGGATGTGGTAAGCCACTGGCGTGTCGTCGTAAGGACGTACGTCCAGCCAGCTGCGAACGCGCTCATCGCTCCATTCTTCATTTAAGGTCACGGGTTGCGTAGGTCCGGCCACGATTGTGTTCTCCTATGGATGTCGAAAAATATTATAAGCGCTGACGCAACTGGGCCAAGACTGGCGCCGTGTCGGGACGCAAACCCCGCCACAGGAAAAAGGCTTCTGCCGCCTGTTCCACCAGCATGCCCAAGCCATCCATGACTTTTGCGGCACCCTGTTCACGTGCCCAACGGTTAAAAGGCGTTTCCTGGGCACCGTACATCATGTCATACACCTGCGTGCCCGGGCCGATCACCGACGCGGGCAACGGCGGCAACTCCCCGGCCAGGCTGGCGGAGGTGCCGTTAATAATCAGATCATAAGGCTGGTCGAGGTCTTCAAACCGGCACGCCTGGACATTCCCCAGATGGCCGAACAGTTCAACCAACTGCTCCGCCTTGGCCAGGGTCCGATTGGCAATGGTCAGCTGGGCGGGTTTGCGCTCCAGGAGCGGCTCCAGGATGCCCCGCACCGCGCCCCCCGCACCCACCACCAAAATGCGCATTTCCCGCAGAAAACAGCCCTGGTTGCCGATCAAGTCCTGCACCAGGCCAATGCCGTCGGTGTTATCTCCCACCAGCTCCCCATTGAGGGACCAAATGGTATTGACCGCTCCCGCCAGCTCGGCCCGCGGCTGATGCCGGTCCACCAGCTGCCAGGCGCGTTCCTTGAACGGAACGGTAATATTCAGCCCGTTGCCGCCCTCTTGAAAGAAATTCCGCACTTCTTGCTCAAATTCTTCCAAGGAGGCTTCGATCGCCGTGTATCTAAGGTTTTCACCGGTCTGGGAAGCAAACAAGCCATGGATTCGGGGCGACTTGCTATGGCTGATCGGATTGCCCATCACTGCATAGACGTCCATTGCATCATCCTCGCTCAGAAGTATCCGATTCAAGCCAATTACGGGGCTTCAGGAAATAACTCGTCAACCGCTCCTCCGGCGTCCCGGCTTCGAAACTCCGTCCGTAGTCCCAGCGCACCAGGGGCGGCAGGGACATCAGAATGGATTCGGTCCGGCCACCGGATTGCAGGCCAAACAGGGTGCCCCGGTCGAATACCAAGTTGAACTCCACATAACGGCCGCGCCGGTACAGCTGAAAATCCCGCTCCCGCTCGCCATAGGCCATGTCCTTGCGCCGCTGCACAATGGGCAGGTAAGCGGGGAGGTAACTGTCACCAACCGCCTGCATAAAGCGAAAGCAGGTTTCAAACGGCCATTGGTTGAGATCATCAAAGAACAAACCACCCACCCCCCGGGCTTCCTGGCGGTGCTTGAGGTAGAAATATTGATCGCACCATTCCTTGAAACGGGGATAGACCTCCTCACCGAAGGGTGCGCAGGCCTGATGAGCGACCTGATGCCAATGGCGGCAGTCCTCTTCAAACCCATAATAAGGGGTCAGGTCATAGCCGCCGCCAAACCACCACACCGGTTCCTCGCCGGGTTTTTCCGCCACGAAGATGCGCACGTTGGCATGGGAGGTGGGCACATAAGGGTTACGGGGGTGGATCACCAGGGAGACCCCCATGGCCTGCCAGCTGCGGCCGGCCAGCTCGGGACGAACCGCCGTGGCGGATGGGGGCAGCTGATCGCCATACACATGGGAAAAGTTCACCCCGGCCTTTTCAAACACCCCGCCTTCCGTCAAAACCCGGGAGCGGCCACCGCCACCTTGTTCGCGGTCCCAGGCGTCTTCCTGAAACCGGGCCTGACCGTCTTCCTGTTCCAGTGCCTGGCAGATCCGGTCCTGCAACTCCAGCAGATACTGTTTCACCTGGGCGATATCGGGTTGTGTTGTCATGTCGTTTTCCTCAAGCTCGCAGGATGGCCCCGGTCAGGGCATCCCGGATCGGTGTCGGCTGCGCCAGTCCACCCAGTTCGCCGGGCACAATCAGGTCCAAGGCATCCCCAAAATACTGACGTACCTGAGCCTCGGTCCGTGCCGGTGGCTGTGTCGACGGGTTGGCGGAGGTAGAAATGATGGGGCCGCCAAACGCCTCGCAAAGAGCCCTGATCACAGGGTGGGCGCTGCAGCGTAACGCTATCTGGTCATGCTCTCCCTTAACCCACTGGGGCATCCCGACCGGATCCGGCAGCAGCCAGGTGTGAGGGCCGGGCCAGCTCGCCAGGACCTGTGTTCGACAGTCTTCCGGCAGGGCTTCCAGCCAGGGGGCAAAATGGGCCACGTCACCGCTAACCAGAATCATCCCCTTGGCCATGGGCCGGGATTTCAAGGCAAGAATTTTCTGTGCGGCCCGCTCATTGGCCGGGTCACAACCCAATCCCCACACGGCTTCGGTAGGGTAGGCAATAACCTGCCCCTGTCGCAGGCGCTGTGCTATCTCGGAAAGCAAACCGTTGTGCACGCCAGACTTCTCGCTGCAAAAGGATGCACGTTACCCCAGCGTCCAGCGGCAATCAAGGTTCAACCCGTTACCTGCACCGCAACTCTGCTAACTGCAACTGCGCTGGTAACCTCCCGGGGTCCGGATCACCTGCCCCGCCAACTCCAAGGCCATCAGTTCGGCACTGACATTCTGGGCCGGCAGGCCGGTACGACTCACCAGCACATCGGCCGGCACCGGATCATAACCCAGTGCCTCCAGCAGGGCAGACGCAGCCGCGGACACTGTCACCGGTTCATATTCTGGAGTGGCCGGCGCCGCACCGTTAGGGCGTTGGGAACCAGCAAACAAGTCCTCCTGATTAGTGTTCACCACCGGCTTGGGCAGGGCTTGGTAGTGCGCCAGCAGGGCAGGTAGTTCTTCCAGCACATCTTCAACGGTTTCCACCAGTTTGGCCCCCTGCTTGATCAGCTGATGACAGCCCCGGGCCTGGGGATTATGGATCGAGCCGGGGATGGCATACACCTCCCGCCCCTGCTCCAGCGCCAGACGAGCCGTGATCAGGGAACCACTGCGAATGCTGGCCTCCACTACCAGCACTCCCACGGACAAGCCACTGATGATGCGGTTGCGACGGGGAAAGTTGCCAGCGCGGGGCGTGGTGCCCAGGGGAAACTCCGAAATCAGCGCACCCTGCTCCGCGATCCCCATCGCCAACTCGGCATGGCTGGCCGGATAAACCGTGTCCACGCCGGTACCCAGTACCGCCACTGTGGCGGACTGGGTCTGAAGGGCGGCCTTGTGGGCACAAGCATCAATACCCAACGCCAGGCCACTGGTGATGGTCAGGCCCGCCTGGCCCAACTCGCCCGCAAAGGCCCGGGCATTATCCCGGCCTCCAGCCGTGGGGTGACGGGTTCCCACCAACCCGATCTGCGGGCTGGCCAGCAGTTCCACCCGACCGCGTACGTAAAGCACGGGAGGTGGATCAGGCAGCCAACGCAACAAGGTCGGGTAGCGGTCATCCTCAAGGCAGACCAGATGATGGCCCTGTTGCTCGGCCCAGGCCAAATCCTGCTCCACACGCTCCCGCCAGGGGTGAGCGGCATCCGAGGCCAGACAGGTTTCAAGCTGATGCAGAATCGGCAAGGACACCTTGAAGGTGCGTAACAGGTGAGGGGAGGCCTGAAGAATCGCCTGGGCAGAGCCCAGTTCCTGATATAAGCGTTGCAGCCGCAACGGACCCAGTCCGGGTACATGGTGAAGTAGCAGCCAGGCGGCCAGGGGAGAGTCGAACATGTGTTTCTTCCTTGAATGAAAACCGGAGCATCCTGCTCCGGTCAATGGGCTCATAACCCACTCCTTGAACGGAGTGGGCGGAACATTCAACTAGGGGTTACGAACCTCGTCCAGCAGCGCCAGCGGACGCTCGGCACGCAGGATTAGACCATAGCTGAGTTTTTCATAGGTGCGGAACACCATCAGCAAGCCGGCACGTTCGGACGGCAGCTGAACCATCTCGTTCTTGATCGGGTCCTTCACCACGCCGCCTTTCTTGTAGATCGCCAGTACATTGCCGGGCGTTAAGCCTTCACGCTCACCGCGGTTGATCACCACCACCGCGTATTGGCCGATCTGGCTGACGCCATCTTGTACCGCAATCATCTGTCCACGGATTTCATCCTTGGGGGAACTGGGGTGGAAGATGGAACTCAGGGCGCGATCTTCGTCTTCCAGCAGACGGTCACCCTGGCTGACATTGGTCCGCGAGCGCTGCAGCAACACCGTCAGGATATCACCGCTTTTGGCGGTCACTTTACCCTGACCGATGGAGCGGGCTTCCAGGCCCAGGAACTCTTTGGTTTGAGGGTCCACATAACGTTCGGTGGCCCGATACAGGCCAAATACGTCCTGATCCCCCACCTCGCCCCGGGCATAAACCACGTCACCGGCACCGGTAACCAGACGGCCATCGCGGCCCTCCAGCACATAAGGGGCCGCTTCCAGCTCTTCCGGCTTCACGATCCGGTTATTGCTCAGGAAACTGTTAATGGCATCCAGCGGGATGGCTGGAATGGCGCTTTCCATCGGCGTGCTACGCACCTGGGGGGACAGCTTCACGGTCCGCTCCAGGGTGGTCAGCCGGGGTTTGCCATCGATATACACCAAGCCGATCACATCACCCGGATAGATCAGGTGAGGGTTGGCAATCTGTGGGTTGACGTGCCAGATTTCAGGCCACATCCAGGGGCTATTCAGGAAGCGGGAAGAAATATCCCACAGCGTGTCCCCCTTAACCACGGTATAGCGTTCCGGCCGATCAGGTCGTAAATCCACCTGAGCAAACACCAACTGGAAGCTGAAGAGGAAAAATAGAGAAACAACTGACAGCAGTTTCCTCATGGTTAGGTTCCCTTACTCTCATGGGCACAAGAGCGAGGCCGATCACGGCCATCACTCAGAAAATGAATGGTTCTTTGCGTTATGGCGATGCTGTAATCCGGTTAAGTCGCAAAATCCGCGCGGGCGAGAACTTTATCGACACAGAGGAGTCTCAGACATCGGTAGTGCAAGGCTTCGACTGTTCCCCACACCCAATAACTATTAGAATAATAGACGCTATGGCGAATATTAGTAGCCGGCAACTTGAACTAGATAGCAAATTTTCATTAAACGGTCCCTATGAGCAAGCTGCAGATTCTAGAATTTCCCGATCCCCGGCTGCGTAAAATCGCCGAGCCGGTCGAAGTCGTGGACGATTCAATTCGCCAACTGGTCGATGATATGTTCGAGACCATGTACGACGCCCGAGGGATCGGTTTGGCGGCCACCCAGGTCAATGTGCATAAACGGGTGGTGGTGATTGACCTGTCGGAAGACAAAAGCGGCCAACTGGTGTTGATCAACCCAGAGGTCACCGTGCTGGAAGGCGAGCCACTGGCCATGCAGGAAGGCTGCCTGTCAGTGCCGGGCTTTTACGAGGATGTGACCCGGATTGAGCACGTGCTGCTCAAGGCCCTGGGTCGCGACGGTCAACCCTATGAGCTGGAAGCCACCGGGTTGCTGGCGGTGTGTATCCAGCACGAACTGGATCACCTCAACGGCAAGCTCTTTGTTGATTACCTGAGCAACATCAAGCGCACCCGCATCCGCCAGAAGCTGGAAAAACAGCAGCGGATCCGCGCCTGACCCAAGCCTCACTCCCGTGAAGTGGATTTGCCGGTTCAAGCAAATCCCTTCACCCAGCTCCAGAGCTGACACCTTCCTCTGTTCAGGCTGTCTCCCGCTCCGGGAGCAGGCATAATAGAATGCTCTCGCCCAACGATATGGAAGAGCCATGTCCGAATCCTTGAAAATTATTTTTGCCGGCACCCCGGAGTTTGCCGCCGCCAGCCTGCAGGCCCTGCTGGATCAGGGTAAACACCAGGTCATCGCCGTCTACAGCCAACCCGACCGCCCCGCCGGACGGGGCCAGAAGCTGCTGCCCAGCCCGGTTAAAAAAGTCGCCCTGGACCATCAGATTCCGGTCTACCAACCCCTGAGTTTGAAAACGCCGGAAGCCCAGGAAGAACTCCGGGCGCTGGGTGCCGACCTGATGGTGGTGGCCGCCTATGGCCTCATTCTGCCCAAGGTTGTGCTGGACACGCCACGGCTGGGCTGCATCAACGTGCACGCCTCCTTATTGCCCCGCTGGCGGGGTGCGGCGCCCATTCAGCGGGCCATTGCCGCCGGCGATGCCGAAACCGGGATCACCATTATGCAAATGGATGTGGGCCTGGATACCGGCGCCATGCTCCATAAACTTCACACCCCCATTCATGGCGACGACACCGGCGGCAGCCTGCATGACCGGCTGGCCACCCTGGGTGCCCAGGCCCTGCTGGAGAGCCTGGAAAACCTGGCCCATTACCAAGCCCAGGCCGAGCCCCAGGATGACAGCCTGGCCACCTACGCCCATAAACTGGACAAGGATGAAGCCCGGATCGACTGGCAGCGCCCCGCCGTTGAAATCGAGCGGATGATCCGCGCTTTCAATCCCTGGCCGGTGGCCTTTACCGAAGACCAGGGCGAGCGCATCCGGATTTGGGCTGCCCAGGCCGACACGGCGCCCGCCAATCAGCCACCGGGTACGGTGCTGAGCCGGGAGCGGGACGGTGTACGGGTCGCCTGTGGGCAGGGTGTGCTGACCATCACCCAACTACAACTGCCCGGTGCCCGGGCCATGACCGTGGCGGATTTCCTCAACGGTGGCAAACCCTTCCTGCAAGCGGGCAGCCGCTTGGATGCCCGTCATGACTAAATCATCTGCCAAGCCACCCCGGGCTGGTGCCTCAGCCAGCCTGTCCCCCCGAGTGGCCGCCGCCCAGGCCGTCTGCCGGGTCCTGCAAGAAGGTGAGTCCCTGTCCACCATCCTGCCCGGGCTGGCGAGCCGGGTCAGTCCCATTGACCGGGGGCTGTTGCAGGAACTCAGCTTCGGGGTCTGCCGGTTTCAACCGCGCCTGCACGCGATCACCCGCGAGCTGCTGAAATCCCCCTTCAAGGCCAAAGACCAGGATATTCACAGTCTGCTACTGGTCGGCCTCTATCAGTTGCTGTATCTGGATACACCGGCCCACGCCGCGATTCATGAAACCGTGGAAGGGGCCCGTAGCCTGAACAAGCCCTGGGCCACCGGGGTCCTCAACGGGGTCCTGCGCAACTTCCTGCGCCAGAAAGACAGCCTGCTGGCCAAAGTGGATCAGTCCGAGGTCGCCCGCTACAGCCACCCCAAATGGTTGCTCAAGCGCCTGCAAAACGCCTGGCCCCAGCATTGGCAGCAGATTGTGCAGGCCAATAACGGCCGCGGCCCGATGACATTGCGGGTCAACTCCCTGCGCACCAGCCGGGAGGCTTTTTTGGCCCGGTTGCAGGACGTCGGCATCGAGGCCGGCCCCACCCCGTACAGTCCCCTGGGTGTGCAATTGGCCCAGCCCATGGATGTCAATTTGATCCCTGGCTTTGGGGACGGCCTGTGCAGTGTGCAGGACGAAGCCGCCCAACTGTGCGCCCAGTTGCTGGAGCTGGCTCCCGAACAGCGCGTGCTGGATGCCTGCGCCGCACCGGGCGGAAAAACCTGCGCTATTTTGGAAACCGAACCCGCCCTGAAAGAAGTCTGGGCCATTGACCAGGACCCGGCCCGGCTGGCACGGGTGACGGAAAACCTGGCCCGCCTGGAGCTTCACTGCGAAGTGCGCGCCGCCGATGTGGGCGACGCCCAATCCTGGTGGGATGGTGTACCCTTTGACCGGATTCTGCTGGATGTTCCCTGCAGCGCCACCGGCGTGATTCGCCGCCACCCGGACATCAAGCTGCTGCGGCGCAACGATGATATTCCCGCTTTGGCCAACACCCAGGCGCGTCTGCTACGGGAATGCTGGAAGACGCTGAAAGCCGGTGGCGTGCTGCTTTATGCGACCTGTTCTATTCTTCCTGATGAGAACCTCCGTATAATTGAACACTTTATCGCGGAGCAGTCGGATGCACAGCTGGATACCATTGAAGCACCTTGGGGGCTGGCCCTGTCAGCGGGTCGCCAGCTGCTGCCGACCGAGCAAGGCCACGATGGTTTCTTTTATGCAAAATTGCGGAAGACCGACGCATAAGGCATCGCAATGAAGATCATTATTCTGGGTGCGGGCCAGGTAGGCGGCTCACTGGCGGAGAATCTGGCCAGTGAGGCCAATGATATTACGGTGGTGGACAAAGACCTCAGCCGCCTGCGGGAACTTCAGGACCGCCTGGATATCCGTACCGTGCACGGCCCCGCCTCCTACCCCAGCACCCTGCGCGAGGCCGGCGCCGACGATGCCGACATGCTCATTGCCGTCACCAACAGCGACGAAGTCAACATGGTGGCCTGCCAAGTCGCCCAGACCCTGTTCAAAACCCCCACCAAGATCAGCCGGGTGCGCGCCAGCTCCTACCTCAATAAGAAAGCCCTGTTCAGCCCGGATGCCTTTCCCGTTGATGTGCTGATCAGTCCGGAACAAACCGTCACCCAATACATCAGCCGCCTGATCGATAACCCCGGCGCCCTGCAGGTCCTGGAGTTTTCCGACGGCCTGGTGCGACTGGTGGGGATCAAGGCCGTCACCGGCGGGCCTCTAGTGGGACAGGAGCTGGCCTACCTGCGCCAGCATCTACCCCATGTGGATACCCGGGTCGCCGCCATCTACCGGAAGAGCCGGGCGCTGATTCCTCAGGGCGATACGGTGATCGAGGAGGGCGATGAAATCTTTTTCATTGCCGCCAGCAAACATATTCGTAACGTGATGAGTGAGCTGCAGCCGCGGGATAAGCCCTACAAGCGGATCCTCATTGCCGGGGGCGGCAACATCGGGTTTCACCTGGCACAGCAGCTGGAAGACCGCTATCACGTCAAACTGATCGAGCGTAATCACGAGCGTTGCGTGGAGCTCTCCGAGACCCTCAATCGCGCGATCGTGCTGCAGGGCAATGCCGCGGATAAGGATCTGCTCCAGGAAGAGAACATCGAAGATACCGATGTGTTCTGCGCCGTCACCAATGATGACGAAGCCAATATCATGGCGTCCCTGCTCGCTAAACGACTGGGCGTGCGAAAGGTCATGACGCTGATCAACAACCCCAACTATGTGGACCTGATCCACGGGGGAGAAATCGACATTGCCATCTCGCCCCAGCAAACCACCATTGGCAGTCTCCTGACCCACATCCGCCGGGGTGACATCGTCAATGTCCACTCCCTGCGCCGTGGGGCTGCCGAAGCGATCGAAGCCATTGCCCATGGCGATCAGCGCTCCTCCAAAGTCATCGGACGCCGCCTGGATGAAATCACCCTGCCAGAAGGGACCACCATTGGCGCCATCGTCCGCGGGGGAGAGGTGTTGATTGCCCATGATCACCTGCGTATTCAGGCCGACGACCACGTCATTCTGTTTATCGTCAACCGCCGCCATATCAGTGACGTGGAAAAACTGTTCCAGGTCGGGCTGACCTTCTTCTAGGATGAACTGACTCCATGCGCATGGCCGTTATCTTTCGTGTGCTCGGAACCCTGCTGATGCTGTTCAGCATCACCATGCTGCCGCCAATTGCCGTGTCGCTCCTCTATGACGATGGCCACGTCCGACCCTTTTTGGCCGGGTTTGCCATTATCCTGGTGCTCGGTGTGGCGTGCTGGTTTCCCACCCGGCGCATCCACAAGGAATTGCGTACCCGTGACGGCTTTTTCATCACCGTATTAATTTGGACCGTGCTCTGTCTGGCCGGCGCTATCCCGCTATTTTTGAGTGAACAACCCAGTCTGCCCCTGGCCGATGCCGTGTTTGAAGCGGTCTCCGGACTCACCACCACCGGTGCCACCGTCATGACCGGCATTGACGAGCTGCCTCAATCCATTCTCTGGTATCGCCAGCAACTGCAATGGCTGGGCGGCATGGGCATTATTGTTCTGGCGGTGGCGGTACTGCCCATGCTGGGCATCGGGGGCATGCAGTTGTATCGCGCCGAGGCACCGGGCCCGGTGAAGGACAACAAGCTCAAGCCCCGGATTACCGAAACCGCCAAGGCCCTCTGGTATATCTACCTGGGCCTGACCGTCCTCTGCACCCTGGCCTACTGGGGCGCGGGCATGACGCCCTTCGATGCCATCGGCCATGCGTTTTCCACCGTGTCCACTGGCGGCTTCTCCACCCACGACGCCAGTCTCGGCTACTTCAACAGCCCCGCCATCGACCTGATTACCATCCTGTTCATGCTGGCCGGCGCCGTGGGTTTTGCGCTGCACTTCATGGCCCTGCGTCAGCGCAACCCCCGGATCTACTTCCGTGATCCGGAATTCAATTTTTACCTGACGGTGATTGGCGCGATCAGCCTGATCACCATCACCATCCTGATCGCCACCCGCCAATACGATGTGCCCAACGCCATACTCAACGGCGTGTTCGAAGTCGTCTCGATTGCCACCTCCACCGGCTATATGAAAGCCGACTTTTCCCTGTGGCCCCTGTTTCTACCCTTTCTGCTGTTTGTGGTGTCCTTTATGGGAGGCTGCGTGGGCTCTACTGCCGGCGGTATGAAGGTGATGCGGGTGTTGCTGATCTACAAGCAGGGCATGCGGGAAGTCCGCCGCCTGATTCATCCCAACGCCGTGGTGCCGGTCAAGCTGGGCCAACGACTGGTGCCTGACCGGGTCCTGGAGGCGGTGTGGGGATTTTTCTCCATCTACATGTTCATGTTCGTGGTACTGCTATTGATCCTGCTCGCCACCGGCCTGGACCAGATCACCGCCTGGTCGGCCGTGGCCGCCTGCATCAACAACCTGGGCCCGGGCCTGGGCGAGGTGACCTCTCACTTCGGCAACCTCAGTGACACCGCCAAATGGGTGCTGAGCTTTGCCATGCTACTGGGGCGGCTGGAAGTGTTCACCGTGCTCATTTTGCTGACCCCCGAATTCTGGCGCCGCTAAGGCAGCGCCGCTATTTGTCAATATTTGCGCCCAGTTCAAAAAATCTTCTGCTGATTTCCGGTAAAGTTTCGTTACAAAAATAATTTCTCGTGAATTCCTGCCGTTCAGAAACCATTTCAGCGCCATTCATCTCCCAACCCATGGATGGCTCAGAGCGGGGTAGTAGCCCCATGAATGACTTGCCGTAGGTCTGGCATGGTTTCCAGAAGCAGCAAACGATAGGGCGGTTATCCATGAAGTCTGCATTGAAACCTTTGAGCACTCTGGCGACCGGACTCATGATTCTGGCACTCGCTGGTTGCAGCAGCGGCGGCGATTCCGAACCACCACCTCCCCCGCCCCTGCCTCCTCCCGGCCAGGTTGACACCACCCCCCAGGAACCAGAACCGGCGGTCAAACGCCTGTACTTCGTGGTAGATCAGTACAGCCAGGACAACCCCAGTCAACCCTCACAAACCGGGGTCTATCGGTACAACACAGACAAAAACCAAGCCACCATGGTGAGTCGAGGCGGGCCTGTGGAACTGCTGCGACCCACGGTGGCTCTGGCGCCAGACCGCATGAATCATGCCTTCGCGGTTCTGCGTGAAAAAAACCGGTTTTGGCTGCTGGAGCCCGAAGGTGAAGAACTGACTCCGCTCAGTAGCTTCAACCAGACGATCTGCCCCTTACCTACCACCAACCCGCTGCGAGACACCGGCTCCTATCTGACCGGAGTCGGGCCGGCGCAGGCAGGGCTATACGTCCGCACCCCGGGCTCGGACGAAAAATGTAACTCTCCAGATGATCAGTTCTGGGCCATTCCCTTGAACACGCCATCAACCACACCCCCCCAGTCGGTGCACAAAGCCCGGGCGCTAGGGCAGGCCCTGCTGGATAAGGATTTGCAGCTACAGGGCTTTATCCATGCCAGTGCCGGCCAACCCATCGAGGTTCTGGATCGGGAAGGCCAACCGGTTGCACAGGTTGCCAGCACGGCCAATGGCCCGGTCGCCCTGCACCACGCCTATGAAGAGGACCGGAGTGTGCTGGTGATCGGCACCGAGGTCTATCTGGTGGATACCCGTAAAATCCAGGAACCCGACTTTGTTTTGCCCGGCTCGGTGCTAACGCTGAGCTCGCCGGAGATGGCGGCCAACATCCGGTTTGATCAGGACGCTTTGTATGTCATCGACGGGCCGTCGCTCAAGGTCGTGAGATACGCCGATCCAACGGCGTTCACACTATTGGACGCTAATGCTGAAAACCTGACCAAACTTTCCTTTGGCAACTCGGCCAGGCCCCATTCGCAAGTCTTTACCGCCAATCATGTGCTGGTGTTGGGAGAATCCAGCACCGGACGGCAGCTCTTCGCAGTCAATAAAAGCTCAGGGGCTTCCGCGACCAAAATTGCCGATCAGGTGACCGAGGAATACCTGGCCACAGAACGCTATCTGTATTTCAGTACAGCCACGCCACCAGGAGCCGGAGAAAGCGCCCGGGCCTTGGTCTATGAAGAAGTCGACGGCAGTCTGGCCCCCACGTCCCATCAGCACGATCATGGGCGTTGGCACTTCTACACCAATGCCAACACGTACCGGGCTTTGCTGATCCAAGCAACCAACACATACCAGGACGGCTTTTTTCGCAACGCCCAATTAGCGGTTTACGAAACTGGCCAACCTCAAACGCCTGAGCGGAAGATGTCCAGCCTTCAGAACGAGAACTGGGGCTATCAGGTGGCGGAATTGGGCCATGGAGAAGGAGATCACCTGTTGCTCGTCCTAAAGAACTCCCAGGGCGACCGGGGCCTCTTTCATCTCAATCCAAGAGGTGTGTTCACTCGCATAACACTCAACGGAGAGTTGAATAGCATCAGCTGCCCACGGATTAGTTTTGACCAGCCCAGCTCCTATTGCGGGCCCCTCTAATCAGCGACGGTCATAGAAGCGTGCCTCCCCCGGAGGACGCTTCTTAAACCGCTTATACTCCCATTGATACTGCTCCGGAATCTCCCGCACGCAGTTTTCCACACTGAGATTGAGCCCAGCCACGGAAGTGCTCAGATCCGGGCTATAGAGTTGCTCATCCACCGCACGGAAACAGATATCAAAACCACGTCCATCCGGCAGCCGCTTGGCAAACACACAGAGTGCTTGGGCACCGGTCTTCTGAATCAGCTTGGACACCAGCTTGATGGTATTGGCCTGCACTCCGAAAAAAGGAGCAAACTCGCCCCCGGCCAGATCCGGCTCCTGATCGGGCAAAATCGCCACCAGCCCACCGGCCTTTAAGATCTGCAACAGCCGCATCACACCGCGCTTATTGGTCGGTACCAACTCCGAACCCACCCGGCTGCGCTGGTCGATCATAAAGGATTCAAACTCCTGGAGCTTGGGCGGCTCGTAGAGAGCGGCCATCTGGAAGCGGGACGACAGATACAACCCGACCAGCTCCCAATTCCCCAAATGGGGTCCCAGCATGATCAGTCCCTGACCCCGGGCCAGGGCCTCCTCCACCAGCTCCTCTCCTTCCACCCGGCGAATGGTGGCCAGGGCCTTTTCGGTCGGCCATCCCCAGGCCATGGCCATTTCCAGCGCCGTCTTACCGGTCTCGCGCATGCTGTCCCGGGCCAGCTGGTCACGCTGGGTCTCGCTCAGTTCAGGCCAGCACTTGGCCAGATTAACTTGGGTCACACGGGCGGAACGCCCCCGCAAACGCCAGGCCAGCGCGCCGAGCCAAGCACCGATACGCTGCTGATTGCGCAACGAAAAAAGGGCGAAGAAACGAATCAGAAAAATGACAATTTTGGCCTTCAAAACAACAACTCATCGCAAGTGAAAGGGAGTTATTTCAACAGGAGTCGCACCGGTTGACAATGCGCATTCCCCTCATCCCTTAGGATAGAGCTGCCAAACCTATCCCGTAGACCGCTCCCCCCAGCATCGGAAGAGGGCAGAGGCGCCCCGGAATCCGCCCAAAGGAACCCCAAGCCCCCTTTAAGCCCTCCCTGACACTGCCACTTGGTTCACGCCCCCACACAGCATACCTGCAAACAGCCCCTGACCATTGTATAATCGGGCGCTTTCCGTATTCTCCGCAGGTGACATCCGTGACAACCATGACCAACCAACCTGATGTCCGCACCTTTCAGGGACTTATCCTTGCATTGCAACAGTTCTGGGCCAACCAGGGCTGCGTTGTACTGCAACCGCTCGACATGGAAGTAGGCGCCGGTACTTTCCACCCGTCCACCTTCTTGCGCGCCATTGGCCCGGAAAACTGGAATGCCGCCTATGTGCAGCCCAGCCGACGCCCGACGGATGGCCGCTATGGGGAAAACCCCAACCGCCTGCAGCACTATTACCAGTTCCAGGTGGTTATGAAGCCGTCTCCCGACAACATTCAGGAACTGTACCTGGACTCCCTGCGGGTGCTGGGCATTGACCCGACCGTACACGACATCCGCTTTGTGGAAGACAACTGGGAGTCCCCCACGCTGGGGGCTTGGGGCTTGGGCTGGGAAGTCTGGCTCAACGGGATGGAAGTCACCCAGTTCACCTACTTCCAACAGGTTGGCGGACTTGAATGCTACCCGGTCACCGGTGAAATCACCTATGGGTTGGAGCGGATCGCCATGTATCTGCAAGGGGTGGACAGCGTCTACGACCTGATCTGGACCCATGGCCCCCAGGGCGATGTCACCTATGGCGATGTGTTCCATCAAAACGAGGTGGAAATGTCGGCCTACAACTTCGAGCAGGCCGATACCAAAGCCCTGTTTGCCAGCTTTGACCATTATGAACATGAGAGCCAGCGCCTGATCGGCGTGGGGCTTCCCCTGCCAGCGTATGAGATGGTGCTCAAGGCCTCCCATACCTTCAACCTGCTGGATGCCCGTCACGCCATTTCCGTGACGGAACGCCAACGCTACATCCTGCGTGTGCGCGGACTGGCCCGCGCCGTTGCCCAAGCCTATTTCGATCGCCGCAAGGATCTGGGTTTCCCCATGGCATCGGAAGCGTTGCGCAATGAACTGTTGGCATCAGAGTCCCAAGGTTAACCGCTTAAGGAGCCCCTCATGAGTAGCGCACAGGATTTTTTAGTTGAGATCGGCACCGAAGAGCTGCCACCGAAAGCCTTGAAATCTTTATCCGAAGCTTTCGCCCAGAGCCTGGCCAGCCAGTTCACCGAGCTGCACCTGGGATTTGAGGATATGGACGTATTTGCCAGCCCCCGGCGTCTGGCGGTGCGGGTCAACCAGCTGACCACGGCGCAGCCGGATATCGACATCGAGCGTCGCGGCCCCGCCAAGCAGGCCGCCTTTGATGGGGAAGGCAAACCCACCAAAGCCCTGGAAGGGTTCTTACGCTCCTGCAATGCCACGCCGGACCAGTTAACCACCCTGGAAACCGACAAAGGCGCCTGGATGGTGTTTCGCAGCAAACAGCCCGGCAAACAGGCGGTGGAACTTTTGCCCGACACCGTCCGCAAGGCGCTGGATGCCCTTCCCATTCCCAAGCGTATGCGCTGGGGCAGCAGCCGTACCGAGTTCGTGCGGCCCGTCCACTGGATCGTGATGATGCTGGGCGAACAGGTGATTCCCTGCGAGATTCTGGGCTTGCCGGCGGGCCAAACCTCCCGCGGTCACCGTTTCCACGCCAATGTGGACATCAAGATCAATCATCCGGATTTCTACGAAACCCTGTTGCGGGAGAAAGGCTACGTCATTGCCAACTTTGCCGAGCGTAGCGACATCATCCGTCAGGCGGTACTGGAGCAAGCTGCGTCCGTTAATGGCCAAGCCCTGATCGACGAAGACCTGCTGGAAGAAGTCACCGCCCTTAACGAATGGCCGGTGCCTTTGATGGGCCGTTTCGAAGAGCGCTTTCTGGAAGTGCCCGCCGAAGCCTTGATCTCCACCATGAAGGGCAACCAGAAATATTTCCCGGTGGTGGATGCCCAGCAGAAGCTGATGCCGTATTTCATCACCATCGCCAATATTGAAAGCAGCGATCCGCAGCAAGTGGTGGCCGGTAACGAGCGGGTGGTGCGGCCCCGTCTGTCCGATGCGGCATTCTTCTTTGAAACCGACCGCAAGATCTCACTGGCGGATCGCCTCGACCGGCTCAAGCCCATTGTGTTCCAGAACCAGCTGGGCAGCCTCTATGACAAGTCCCAGCGGGTGGCCCGTCTGGCCGGCCTGATTGCCAAGGCCATTGGCGGAGAGCCCCAGTTGGCCGAGCGGGCAGGGCAGCTGTCCAAAACCGACCTGGTCACCAACATGGTGTCCGAGTTCCCCGAGCTGCAAGGGGTGATGGGCCGCTATTACGCGTTGCACGACCAAGAGCCGCAAGAAGTGGCGGTCGCCCAGTTCGAGCAGTATCTGCCGCGTTTCTCCGGCGATGAGTTGCCCCGCACCAAAACCGGCTGCGCGCTGGCCATCGCCGACCGGATCGACTCCCTGGTGGGCCTGTTCGGAATTGATCAGCCGCCCTCCGGCACCAAGGATCCCTTCGCCCTGCGTCGTGCCTCCTTAGGCGTGTTGCGGATTATCGTGGAACGGGAACTGCCCCTGGATCTGGCCGAGGTACTGAAATGGGCCCATAAGGGATACCAGCAACTGCCGGCCGCCAATGTGGAAACCAAGGTGCTCGATTACATGCTGGAACGTTTCCGGGCCTGGTATGAAGAAGAGGGCATTCCCGCCGAGGTGTTCCAGGCGGTTCACGCCCGCCGGCCGACCCGTCCGGTGGATTTCCACCAACGAGTCCAGGCGGTACGTGCCTTCAACGCACTGCCGGATGCCGAGGCCCTGGCCGCCGCCAACAAGCGGGTGTCCAACATTCTCAGCAAGCATCAGGCAACGGATGTGGCGCTGCAGTTCCATCCGGAGCGCTTGACGGAAGCCGCTGAAAAAGCACTGGCCGAACTGATCGTGGCGAAGGAGACAGAAGTGCAGCCCCTGTTTGAGGCTCGCCAGTATGGTGAAGGCTTGGCGCGGCTGGCGGAACTGCGCGGGGCGGTCGACCAGTTCTTCGACCAGGTCATGGTAATGGCGGAGGACGAAGCCCTGCGCAACAACCGGATCGCCCTGCTGTCACGTCTGCGCCAGCTGTTCCTGCAAGTGGCCGACATTTCCTACCTGCAAGGCCGGAGCTGATCAGTGAGCGCCAAGCCGCTGATCATCCTGGACCGGGATGGGGTCATCAACGAGGATTCCGACGCCTACGTGAAGTCGGTGGACGAGTGGATCCCCATTCCCGGCAGTATCGAGGCAATCGGCCGGCTCAGCCGCGCCGGTTACCGCATTGCAGTCGCCACCAACCAATCCGGTATTGGCCGGGGTTATTATGATGTGGCCACGCTCGATGCCATGCACAACAAGATGCTTCAACTGGTTCACCAAGCCGGTGGCCGGATTGAAGCCATCACCTATTGCCCCCACATCACCGAAGATGGCTGTGACTGTCGCAAACCCTTACCCGGCCTGTTGCGACAGATTCAGCAACAGCTGGAGACCCCGGTTGAAGGCGCCTATATGGTGGGCGACAGCATTCGCGACCTGGAAGCAGGCCAGGCGATGGGATGCCGCCTGGCGCTGGTACTGACCGGCAAGGGCGAGAAAAGCCGCCAGAAGCTCTCCCAGAGCGATCTGCGCGATGTTTCAATTCATGCTAACCTATCAGCATTCGTTGATCATCTTCTTGAGGCAGAATCCACCAGGAGCTGAAGACGGCTCGTACCTCAGGTACCTGTGCTCGTGCTCCTTGAGAAACTGGTTCTTAGTGAGTATCCGAGGAAGACCGATCCCGTGACCAAGTTAGAATTCTTCCCCTTGGGGCAGGCGCTTCGCAGTGCGCTATTCTATGTCGTACTGGTGGTCAGCGTTATTATCTGGGCCTCTTTAGTCATTGTGATCAGCCCGTTTCTGCCCTTTCACAAACGCTATGTCTTCGCCATTACCTGGTGGAGCCGCTTCATTACCCGGGCCTTAAGCATTTGCTGCAACATCACCTATCGGGTGGAGGGGCTGGAAAACATTCCCGCCCAGGCCTGCATTGTCTACAGCAACCACCAAAGCACCTGGGAAACCTTCTTCCTGCAAACCCTGTTCTACCCACAAGCCACCGTCATCAAGAAGGAACTGCTGTCGATCCCGTTTTTCGGCTGGGGCTTTAGCATGGTATCTCCCATCGCGATCGACCGTTCCGACCGCAAAAACGCCATGCAACAGGTGATGGAGCAGGGCTCGCAACGACTCAAGGATGGAATCTGGGTGATGATCTTTCCCGAGGGCACCCGGGTCGATGCCGGCCAACGCAAGCCCTTCAGCCATGGCGGTGCCCGCTTGGCCCTGGCCAGTGGTGCGCCCTTGCTGCCCATCGCTCACAACGCCGGGGAGCACTGGCCCAATAACCGGTTTCTCAAATACCCCGGCGAAATTCGAGTGGTGATTGGTGCGCCGATCTGGCCGGAAGGCAAGAGCGAAGCCGAATTGACCGCGGAAGGGGAGCGTTGGATCAACGCCACCGTTGACCGCATCAGCCATCGGGGACAAGCCAGTGATGCCCTGCTGGGCGCTCCGGAAAGCCGGGTCTGAACCAATGAAACTTGATTTTTGGCCGAAAAATTCTTAAAGTATCGCCTCCTTAATCGGCGTGTAGCGCAGCTTGGTAGCGCACTTCGTTCGGGACGAAGGGGTCGGAGGTTCGAATCCTCTCACGCCGACCAATTTTCCCGCTCAGTTTACTCTCCTTCTTATTTCATTTTAATTTCAATACCTTAGATATAACTCTGCTGCATCTTGTGGTGTTTAATCTAATTTTTTTGAGATTATGTTCTGCCGGGCAATGCATTGCTTTTACAGCACCTTGAAACCCGTCTGAAAGTTTAGCGGGCGGACACATAGGTCCGCCCCTATAAATAGGCTGCACGATTCGAATGTAGGGGCAAACCCATGTGTCTGTCCGCCAAAACCTCAGGCACATC
>CAZEWG010000040.1:0-19184 GCA_964514485.1 uncultured Pseudomonadales bacterium | reverse complement strand
CCCGATGCCGGCCATCATGGAGAAACGGGCGGGACGCTATCGTGCGCAACTGCACCTGAGTGCCGCCAGTCGCGCGCCGCTACGCTCCCTTCTCGCCCACTTACTGACATGGGCCGATGCACAACGGCTGCTGGGCCGGTTACGCTGGTCTGTTGATGTGGATCCAATCGACCTGCTGTAGCCCTTGATCAAGATTTTTTTCAGCAATAACCACTGGCGCCTGAATCCACAACCCTCCCTTTCCAAGTACGCTGTCGCGTTCCCACGTTGTCCAAGCCCGCCCCTTCAGCGATAATACCCAGCAATTTTCACCCCATTCAGAAGAATTCCCGACCCATGAAACAACTCATCGCCGATCTGATTGCCCAGTCGCTCCGCCAGCTCCAGGAACAACAGAAACTGGAGTTGAGCCAAACACCGCCCATCAACATCGATGGCACCAAGGACAAGGCCCACGGCGATTACGCCTCCAACATTGCCATGCTGCTGGCCAAGGAAGCCCGTATGCCGCCACGACAAGTGGCGCAACTGATCCTCGACCATCTGCCGGCCTCCAAGGACATCAGCAAGGTGGAAATCGCCGGTCCCGGCTTTATCAACTTCTTTATCAATGAAGCCAGCCAGCTGGAAATTATCTCCACCATCCTGAATGCCGGCGAAGACTTTGGCCGCAGCGACCTCGGTCAGAATGAGTCCTACCAGGTGGAGTTCGTCTCGGCCAACCCCACCGGCCCGCTGCATGTCGGTCATGGCCGGGGCGCGGCCTACGGCGCCTGTATTGCCAACCTGATGGAGGCGGCCGGCTATGCCGTTCACCGGGAGTACTATGTAAATGATGCTGGTCGCCAGATGAACATTCTGGCCGCCAGTGTCTGGCTGCGCTATCTCGAACTCTGTGGCGAGTCCTTTGATTTCCCGTCCAATGGCTACAAGGGCCAGTACATTCTTGAGATCGCCAAAACCTTGCAGGAGCGTCACGGTGACGCCTTCCGCTTTGCTGCCGCCGAAGTTTTCAACGATATTCCGGCGGACGAGCCTCAAGGTGGTGATAAAGAAGAACATATTGATGCACTGGTGGAGCGAGCCCGCCAGCTGCTGGGAGCCGAGCGCTATCTGGAAGTGTTCGACCTCGGCCTCAATGCCATTTTGGATGATATCAAGGACGATCTGGCCCAGTTTGGCGTGCTTTACCAAACCTGGTTTTCCGAACGCTCCCTCAAGGAAGATATCGATAAGGCGGTCGCCAAGCTGGAAGCCGGTGGCCACCTCTATGAGAAAGACGGCGCTCTTTGGTTCCGTTCCACCAGCTTCGGGGATGACAAGGACCGGGTAATCCGCCGCGACAATGGCGAGACCACCTATTTCGCCTCGGATATCGCCTACCACTTCAACAAGTTTGAGCGTGGCTTTTCCAAGGTTATCAACGTCTGGGGTGCCGATCACCATGGCTATATCGCCCGGGTGAAAGCGGCCCTGCAAGCGCTGGGCATCGATCCCGAGCGACTGATCGTGAAACTGGTGCAGTTCGCCATCCTGTACCGGGGTAGCGAGCGGGTACAGATGTCAACCCGGAGCGGCTCCTTCGTGACGCTGCGGGAACTGCGCGAGGAAGTGGGTGACGACGCCGCCCGCTTCTTCTATGTCACCCGCAAACCCGAGCAGCATATGGATTTCGACCTGGATCTGGCCAAATCCCAGAGCAAGGATAACCCGGTCTACTATATCCAGTATGCCCACGCCCGCATTTGCAGTGTTTTGAAGAAGCTGGAGGATCAGGGACAGCAGTGGCACCAGGCTGAGGCCTTGGCGAATCTGAGCCTGCTGAGCGAAGAAGCGGAAAAGGATCTGGTTACCGCCCTGTCCCGCTATCCGGAAACCCTGGCCGCGGCAGCCAAGCATCTGGAGCCCCACCAGCTGACCAATTACCTGCGCGACCTTGCCAGTGACTTCCATGCGTACTATAACTCCCACAAGGTATTGGCTGACGACGAGAAGCTACGCGATGCCCGTATTGCGTTGAGCCTTGCCGTCAAACAGGTCATATACAATGGTTTGGCCCTGCTCGGCGTCAGCGCCCCGCAAGCCATGTAACCCCAAGCGGGCCGCAAGGCCCGCGCCCCCACCCATAGATGAGATAGCACCGGCGGCACCGGTCGTTTAGGTCCATGTCGAAAAATCGTCGTACCCGTAAACCCGCAGTTACCAGAAACAAGGCTCCGGCCCCCGCTCCCATTCCGGGCTGGGTCTGGGTATTTGGCATTTCCGCCTTTCTTTGCTTTGCAGGCTTTCTTTATTACCTGGCCAGTGTTCCAACCGACCAGGAACCGCCCAAACCCGCGCCCGTAGCCAAATCGGAACCACGCAAGGTCGAACCGGCCAAGCCGGCCCCGGCTCCCGCCAAGAAGGAAACACCGCAGGAAGAGGCCCGTTTTAAGTTTTATGAGATGCTGCCCAAGAGTGAAGTGGTTGCCCCCCAAGTGGAGGAATACAAGTCTTCCGGTCAGCGGGAAGTGTTTCACTATATCGTCCAGACTGGTTCCTTCCGTTCTCCGGAAGATGCCGAGCGTCACCGCGCCACGATTGCCTTCCAGGGCCTGAAAGGCACCGTTGACCGCGTTACCGCCAGTGATGGCAGCTACTGGTACAGGGTCAACGTGGGGCCCTTCGAGTCCCGCTCCCGAATGAACCGCGCCGTCGACAAGCTGGTGTCCATCAACATCCAGCCCCTCGTCAAAAGAGTGAAGCCCGAAGCCGCCCAGTAAAACGGCGGCTCGTTCATTTGCTTGAAATTTCCAAAGTCAGCTCCATATCTATGCGGATACGGGAACAGCCCAACGGCTTGAGTTCCCGGTTCGCAGAAATGGAGCACTCTCCCCTATGACTACCATCGTCTCAGTTCGACGTGACGGCCAGGTTGCCCTTGGTGGCGACGGCCAGGTTACCCTTGGCAACACGGTCATGAAAGGCAATGCCCGCAAGGTACGCCGTCTCTACCAAAACAGGGTCATCGCCGGTTTCGCCGGTGGTACCGCCGACGCCTTCACCCTGTTTGAGCGCTTTGAGGCCAAGTTAGAGAAACACCAGGGCCACCTTACCCGGGCAGCCGTCGAACTGGCCAAAGACTGGCGCACCGACCGCGCCCTGCGTCGCCTGGAAGCCCTGCTGGCCGTTGCGGACAGCACTACCTCACTGATCATCACCGGCAACGGCGATGTCATCGAACCCGAACACAGCCTGATTGCCATTGGCTCCGGCGGCCCCTTTGCCCAGGCAGCAGCCAGAGCCCTGCTGGAAAACACCGAGCTCAGCGCCCGGGAGATTGTCGAGAAAGCACTCCATATTGCGGGTGATATTTGTATCTACACCAATCACCACCCCACAATCGAAGAAATTAACAGCTAATCCGGCATCCGCCCGAGCCGCTTGATTCATTGATTTATGACCCACTTTTAAAAGAGCCATTTGCCATGTCTGCCATGACTCCGCGAGAAATCGTCAACGAACTGGATAAACACATTATCGGCCAGCACGAGGCAAAGCGGGCCGTCGCCATCGCGTTGCGTAACCGCTGGCGGCGCATGCAGGTTGAAAGCCCGCTGCGGGAAGAAATCACTCCAAAAAACATTCTCATGATTGGTCCGACCGGCGTTGGCAAAACCGAAATCGCCCGCCGGGTGGCGAAACTCGCCGATGCCCCTTTCATTAAGGTAGAAGCCACTAAATTTACCGAAGTGGGTTATGTGGGCCGGGACGTTGAATCCATCATTCGGGACCTGGTGGACTCGGCCATCAAAATGTTTCGGGAAAAGGAAATGTCCAGAATGGAGTCCAAGGCACTGGATGCCGCCGAGGAGCGTATTCTCGATGCCCTGCTGCCCCCGGCCCGCTCCCTGAGTGAACACGATCAGGAACGAGAGTCCACCGCCCGTCAGGTGTTTCGCAAAAAGCTGCGGGAAGGCGTATTGGACGACAAGGAAATCGATATCGAGATCAAGGCGGCCCCGGTGGGTGTGGAGATCATGGCGCCTCCGGGCATGGAGGAAATGACCAGCCAGCTGCAGAATATCTTCTCCAATATTTCCGGTGACCGTAAACGCACCCGCAAGATGAAAGTGGCCGATGCCCTACGCAAGGTCAAGGAAGAGGAAGCCGCCAAGTTGGTCAACGAAGAGGAGATCAAGCAAAAGGCCATCCTCGCCGTGGAGCAGCATGGCATCGTGTTCATCGATGAAATCGACAAGATCGCCAAGCGCGCCGAGCATTCCTCGGCCGATGTCTCCCGTGAAGGCGTCCAGCGGGATCTGCTCCCCTTGATTGAGGGCAGCACGGTGAACACCAAATTTGGCATGATCCGTACCGACCACATCCTGTTTATCGCCTCCGGCGCCTTCCACTTGGCGAAGCCATCGGATTTGATCCCGGAACTTCAGGGCCGACTGCCCATTCGGGTTGAACTCACCGCGCTGACACCCGATGATTTCCGCCGGATTCTGACGGAGCCCGACGCCTCGCTCACCGAGCAGTATCAAGCGTTACTCGGCACGGAAGGGGTGCGCCTGAAATTTACCGACGATGCCATCCAGCGTATCGCCGAGATCGCCTATCAGGTCAATGAAACCACCGAAAATATCGGGGCCCGCCGACTGCATACGGTTATGGAGCGGTTACTGGAAGACGCCTCATTCAACGGTGATCAGCTTGAAGAAGAGTTGGTCATCGATGCAGCCTACGTGGATCAGCAGTTGGGTGAGCTCTCCAGCAATGAAGACCTGAGCCGATACATTCTGTAAGGAGACGGCACCACATGCATACACCAGCGCCAGTGCCATCCCGCATTGAACTCAAGGCACGCAGCAAAGAGCTCGTTGTCCACTACCCGGACGGCGAGTTCTTCGAATTGCCCGCGGAATATCTGCGGGTTCATTCACCTTCGGCAGAAGTACGCGGGCATGGCTTTGGCCAGGAGCGGCTACAAGTCGGGAAACGTCTAGTGGGAATCAATGGCGTAGAGCCGGTCGGCAACTATGGGCTAAAACTCATTTTTGACGACGGCCATGATACCGGCATTTATACCTGGCAGTATCTGCGGGATCTCTGCCTGAATCGGGAGCGCAACTGGCAGGATTACCTTCAGCGACTTGCCGAAGCCGGGGCCAGCCGCGAGCCCTAACGCAACACGCTCGTACGGGCGCAGAACTGACTGCCGCCAGTACGAGCGAAAGCTTTTGGTCTAAAGAATATGACGCGCACCTTGTAGAAAGTCAGCCACGCCACCTAAACCGTGACTGATTCGATTCAGGTAGGGTCGGCTCTCATCTTTCTCTTTGGACACGTACAAGGGCAGCATCTCTCCATAGAGACTGGTGCTGATGGTACGCTGCTCATCTTCAAGAATATCCCGACGAATCCGAATACCAAACCGCGCCAGGCGTTCTTGCAACTCATCATAACGATTCAGCAAGTCGCGCCGGGTCATCTGATAAGCATGCTCACACACCATGCGCCGGGCCTGGAAGCTGAAGACGTTCGAGAAAAACACCTTGGCGTCATCACGGGTCGGCTCAAAGGTGATTATCTCCGCATCCGGATACTCATCCTCATAGATCGCCATACCCGCCTTCATCCGCGAGTACACCATGGTCCGGTAGGTCTGTGACAGAATGTTTGGCATGCCGTTGCTGGTCAACGCACCGGGTTTCATGGTGCCATTCTCGACCGCCTTTTTGGCGTTAATCGGCACCAGCGGATTTACCGCAATCACCAGATCCGCCCCTTCTTCCAGGGCAACCGAGGCATGCAACCCCTTCCGTAAGGTGCCATCCATATAATAGCGGCCATCAATTTCCACTGGCGTATAAAGCCCGGGCAACGCCACACTGGCCTGAACCGCTTTGGAAATCGGCACATGATCAAAACCCGGTGCGCCGAACTTGACCGCCTCGCTGCTTTCCAAATCCGCCGCAACCAGATACAGACGGCGACTCAGCAGTCGAAAGTCATTGGTGCGCCCCAGCATGCTGTAGGCATGCTCCAGGTATTCGTGGAGACCTTCGTTATCAAAGATTCCGGCCGGCACCGCATGAGACAGCACCGTAAGCGCCTCAAGAAAACTCTGGTCGCGGGGGTTATTAATAAACCGACCACAGGCTTCCACTAACAGCCCGGGTACGGAGAGCAAACGGCGGAAGTACTCGCGAAAGGCGGGTTTATAAAAAACCTCTGGGTGAAACGGGTGAACCTCCGCTTCATTTTTGACGAAGATTCGGCACATCTGGGCAGAAGTCAGCTGGTTAGCCAGATTCGCCGCAATGAACGCCCCGGTACTGACTCCCACATACACGTGCAGGTTGTTTAGGTCCAACCCTTCCAGGGATTCGTCCAGAGCCCGCAGGGCGCCGATTTCATAAATTCCGCCCAGCGGACCTCCGCCCCCCAGGGCAAGTCCGATTTTTGCGGTTTTTCTATCTACCGGCGGATTGGCCACCATGGTTTCACCTCACACATCAATGGTCCAAACTGGCATCCTGTGCTCAGACAGCATCGGCAAGTAGCATGAGGCTCTGTGCACAACCTGTCCCTTTGGGTAACTCGCATGGTGAGCGTTCCATAGAGTTTGTCGAGTCTGCCGTTACCCTAGCAAGCCGAATTAGAATAATCATACTAATCCACTGGCCAACAGCCCGCTCTACCCTGCTGTTCCTGACTCCCTGTCACTTGTGTGATGCTATTTGCTAGCATCCAGATCGGGTCACCTCCCCCCCCTTATTCGATAGGGCGAACCGGCCTTAGATAATGGTCCATCCCGATTTCCTTCAACGCCAGATCCACGGTGGCCTTCACCACCTGATGATTGTCCAGGCTCATCACCCGGCGCAACAAGTCTTGCGCCCAACTTAATGACACCCGCCGGATCACCGCTTTAACCTTCGGCAAGCTCGCGGCGTTCATCGACAATGCGTCATAGCCCATGGCCGTTAACAGCAGAGCACCGCCCAAATCGCCCGCCAGCTCACCACAGACACTTACCTGTTTACCTACAGCATGGGCATCACAGACAATCTTAAACAGGGCCTGCAGCACCGCCGGATGATAGGAATGATATAACCCTGCCACTCGCGGATTGTTACGGTCCACCGCCAGCAGGTATTGGGTCAGGTCATTACTGCCAACCGAGAGAAACTCCACCCGGTCAGCCAGCTCCTTGACCTGATAGACGGCACCAGGCACCTCGATCATGACACCGACCGGCGGCATCGAAACGCTCAAGCCTTCCTCGCACACCTCATGGTGGGCCCGATGGATCAGGTGCAAGGCCTCTTCCACTTCAGACACGCAGGAAATCATCGGCAACATAATGCGCAGGTTGTTGAGTCCCTCGCTTGCCTTCAGCATCGCCTTGACCTGGACCAGAAAGATCTCCGGATGATCCAGGGTGACCCGAATCCCCCGCCAGCCCAGAAAAGGATTGTCCTCAACAATGGGAAAATAACTCAGCGCCTTGTCGCCACCAATATCCAGGGTACGCATCGTGACGACATTGGGTGCAAAGGCCTCCAGCTGCTCACGATAGGAGTCACGCTGTTCCTGCTCACTGGGGAAGCGCTCGTTGATCATAAAAGGCACTTCCGTGCGATAAAGGCCCACCCCTTCAGCGCCATGACTCAACGAACGCACCACATCGGTCATCAGCCCGGTATTGACCCAGAGCTTCATCCGATGGCCGTCATTGGTCTCACACGGCAAGTCCCGGAGCTTCTCCAGCCCCTTCACCAGCTGCCGTTCCTCTTCCACAATGGATTTGTAGAAGCTCAACAGCTCTGCCGAAGGGCTGGCATAAATCTGGCCGTTATAGCCATCCACCACCAGACGACGCCCTTCCAATTGACCAAAGGGCAGATCGAATACCCCCATCACACAGGGGACGCCCATGGCCCGAGCCAGGATCGCAACGTGGGAGTTACTGGAGCCTCGCACCGAAACCAAACCGGCCAGGCGGTCCTTCGGCACCTCTGCCAGCATGGTGGGGGTCAGCTCTTCACTGACCAGAATGGTGTTTTTCGGATAAGTGCGCTGTTCCTGCACGTTTTTCTGAAGGTAGGCCAGCACCCGCCGCCCCAGGTCCTTGATATCCACCGCCCGCTCACGCAGGTAGTCATCCCCCATGAGTTCAAAGTGGCGCACATATTCGTGAATCACCCGCTTCAGGGCACTCTGGGCCCACAGCCCCTTTTGAATATGGCTGATGACTTCACCGCTTAACGCCGAGTCATCCAAAATCCGGATATAAACATCGAACAGCGCCTGCTCTTCCGGGCGCAGTTGCACCGAAAGCTTTTCCCCCAGCGCCTGCATGTCTTTGCGCACGGCCTCAACCGCCGCCTGATAGCGCAGCACCTCGCTATCGACGTCCTCCACCGTTTTATCGGGCACGGCCGTCAAGTCAGCCTGGGGGTACACCACCACCCCTCGTCCCACGGCCACCCCGGATGCCCCCGCCACTCCGTTGAAGCAGGCATCCCGGGTGCGCTCCCCGGTCAAGCCACGACCGCCGATGACACCCGTGGCCTCACCGTGGGCGATGACTCCCGCCAGCTGGGCGGAGATGGTCACCAGAAAGGCTTCTTCACCTTCGTCAAAGCTGCGGCTTTCCCGCTGCTGCACCACCAGCACACCCAGCACCTTGCGGTGATGGATAATGGGTACGCCCAAAAAAGACTTGAAACGCTCTTCGCCGGTTTCGGGAAAATAACGGTAGCGGGGATGTGCCTGGGCATCGTGCAGGTTGATCGGCTCCTCTCGGCTACCCACCAGACCCACCAGGCCTTCGTTGTAGCCCAGGGAAACCTTGCCGACCGCCGCTTTATTCAGCCCTTCGGTCGCCATCAGCCAATAACGGTCAGTATTGGGATCTTGCAGATAGATCGAGCAGACCTGAGTGTTCATCGCAGCCTGAACCCTGCTGACGATAATCTCCAGCGCCTCCCGAAGATTCGCCGCAGCGTTGACTTCCTGCACAATACTTTTGAGAACACTCAGCATTCGGTGTTGTTCCGCCCTAGCTCAAATAGACTTTGTCCAATCCTTTCCATCCCGATGAGACGACTTGATCAGACGTGGTGCCAACTCTTTGAGTGCACGCCGATAGACTTCCCGCTTGAACGAAACCACCTGTCCCAGAGGATACCAATAGCTGACCCAGCGCCAGCCATCAAACTCAGGAGAGTCAGAATGGTGGACACAGACATGGGCATCGGGCGATAACATGCGCAGCAAAAACCATTTCTGCTTTTGCCCGACACAGACGGGCTGACTGTTATAGCGCACCATTTTTTTCGGCAGGCGGTAGCGTAACCAGCCCCGCGTGCAAGCGATGATCTCGACATCCGTCGGCATCAGGCCCACTTCCTCTCGCAACTCGCGAAACAGGGCCTGCTCCGGAGTCTCATCTTTTTTGATGCCGCCCTGGGGAAACTGCCAAGAATCCTGCCCAATACGCCGAGCCCAAAAAACCTCTCCTTCCTGGTTGGCCAAAATAATCCCAACATTGGGACGATAGCCATCGGCGTCAATCACGTCACTAACCCCAAAAGTGTTTCGAACTGGCCTCATTGTTCCACAAAATCAGCAATTTCAGCAAACCTCGATTTGCCCGAGATAAGGCATTTTAAAAAAGTTTTTATCGCCTGATTTTGCTTACATTTTTATTATTTATAGTCGGTTTATCTGAAATTTATAGTTCGTCCTCATAATTTATGAGCACCGGGCCCGTAACCGGGAGCTTTCCCCGCTTTGCTCCGTGCTGCCGACACCACCTCCGGGCATTCATTAGTGCTACAATCGCTGCATTCCAAATTTGTTGCGGAGAATAGTCAGTTGAGCCTTGCCATTTTTGATCTCGACAACACCCTTTTAGCCGGCGACAGTGATCACGCCTGGGGACAGTATTTGGTCGATCAGGGTATCGTGGATGCTGAAACCTATAAAAAAGCCAATGATCGATTCATGCAGGAGTATCTCGACGGCCAGTTGGATATGAACCAATATCTGGAGTTCTCCCTGGCACCTCTGGCTGCCCACCCGATGGATGACTTACTGCGCTGGCGCCAGCATTTTGTGGAAACCTGCATTGCCCCCATGATGCTTCCCAAGGCGAAGGCGCTTCTGGAGCAACACCGCCAGCAAGGGCATTACCTGATGATTATTACCGCCACCAACCGTTTCATCACTGAGCCCATTGCCGAATTGCTGGGGGTGGACGAGTTAATCGCCACCGATCCCGAACTGCTGGATGGCGCCTATACCGGCCGGGTGCAAGGCACACCGAGCTTCCGGGAAGGCAAGGTGATCCGCCTGCAGAACTGGCTTCAGGAAAATCCTCACGACTTAAAGAACGCCTGGTTCTACAGCGACTCCCACAACGACCTGCCCCTGCTGGAACAGGTGGGCAACCCCGTCGCCGTCGATGCCGATCAAACCTTGCACAACCTGGCTGTCGAACGGGGCTGGCAGGTCATTAGCCTACGGGAATAGGAGCCTGTTGCTTGAGAACACCTCTTGCTCTGTTACTCATCACCTTCATGCTGGCCGGCTGCGACCGGCCAGCACAAGACTCCACGCCTCAGTCCAGCCAGCCGGCCACGGAAGCCCCAACCCATGAGGCCCGTTCAGAAAACTGGCCTCAAGAGCTGCTCCAGGATGCCCAGCAGGCTCACCAAGCCTTGCAGGAAGCGACAGATCAGCTCGCCCGGCAAGTGAACGCCTTCCTGGCAGAGCCCGGCAATGACAGTCACAAGGCCGCGCGTGATGCTTGGCGTACCGCCCACCAAGCCTATAAGGCTGTGCGTATTTATCAGCTGCTTAAGCTGGCTCCTCTTGAGGAAGCCCCCATTCCGCAAGCCGAAGTACAACACTCTCTCCGGAGTCGCCTGGATTTATACCCACTCGAGCCTGGCTATTTGGATCGGGTAGAAGGTTATCCTTTTAGCGGCCTGGTGTTCTCAGAGTCCGTCCCAATCACTCTCGACTCTTTAAACGAGCAACATCAATTCAGTGACCCAAACTACGTGGTCTTTGGCTTTCATCCGCTAGAATTCCTGCTATGGGGCGAGAGCCACAGCCAACAGACACGCCGCTCCTGGCATGACTTCAAGCGCCCACCGGGGGAGTCAGCGCCGCCCCAGGCGGACGACCAGGCCACCACGGAGCAAGGCACCGCCAAACTGCGCCGTCGTCAACTGCTCGCCTTGATCACCCAGAAACTTGCCGAGGACGTCGCAATCCTTGCTCAAGCCTGGCAGCCGGGAGGGCACTATCCGAGCCAGTTTCTAACGCTGCCGCCACAAGAGCAGTACCGCCGGGCTCATCGGGCGGTCATTCAAGTGCTGGATCAGGAAGTCAGCGCTCCGCTGCAAGCCGCGCTCATCGCAGCCAAGCAACAAGAGGCCTGGCAACCAGAATCTACCTTTAGCCAAAACAGCCGCGGCGACCTCCTGGCCAGTTTGAATTCGGTGACCAAGATCCTGCCCCTGTTCGTGACGGAGAGTCAGCAGGACCTCGTCTCCCAGCTGTCTCAGCTCCAGGCCGAAGCCTCCAAAATCAAAGGGCCTTTATTTGATGCCAGCCTACCGCCCCAAGCCGAACACCTGGAGCAACTGGTTAAAGCGCAGGCCCTTACCATTGCCCTGCTGAAGCAGTTAAGCGCACGCCCCGCTCCCTGACTTACTCGCTCCTCCCTGCCTCAAAACGAAAGCGCCCCGGTTCTACCGGGGCGCTCGGGCGTCACATTTGTGGCGGAGGCATTACTCCGACTCACAAACCTCTTCGTAGTCTTCTGCATCCAGCAAAGTCTGTAGCTCGGTCTTATCCTTGATCCGTACCTTGAAGAACCAGCCATCGTTATAGGGGTCGGCATTCACCAGCTCCGGATTTTCCTCCAGGGCTTCGTTGATCGCGATCACCTCACCGCTGACCGGGCAGAAAATGTCAGACGCCGCCTTCACCGATTCCACCACACCGGCTTCATCACCCGAGGCCAGTTCAGCGCCCACCTCCGGCAACTCAACAAAAACCACATCACCCAGCATTTCCTGAGCATGATCGGTGATTCCAACCGTTACGGTTTCACCGTCATCTTCCAGGCGCGCCCATTCATGGCTAGACAAATACTTCAGATCACTCGGAATATAACTCATGCATCAAATATCCTAATTTGGAACTGGGTTAATGACTGAACTCTTCGGGATGCGCGCCGGCCGATAAAAGTGTCCATTCTCATTTGCCGTTGACACCAAACCTGCTGGCATCCGCCTGCTACGCATTTCTACTAACACCTGGGCGCCTATATTAACCGGCACTTCCTTCAAAGCAATGGAGAAAAAGCGCCCCGCCCCAAGTCCCCCCGTTTTCAACAGCCAAAAAACTCGAATACGGCCGGCAGGGTGCGTTCAAAGCCGTTAAATTCATGGCTCCCGCCTCCTTCAATCCAGCCTCGAGCCTGGGCAAACTTACTGGCGGCCTGACGACAATCCAGCGTTTCATCGGCCGTTTGTAGCAACAGGAAAAAGAGCTCGGGGCGGCTGATCTCGCCTACCTCCAGATCGAGCAACTCTTGCATATGCTGTTCTGTGAGCAGATACCGCTCGCCCGTATAGAGGTTGGTGTTTTCCCCCAGATAATCCGTCAGCAACTCATAGGGGCGCACCGCCGGGTTCACCAGTGCCGCGGGGATTTGATAACGGTGGGCCAGCCAAGTTCCGTAGTAGCCTCCCAAAGAGCTGCCAATACAGCCCACCCAACGGGAACCCAACTGCTGCGTCAACTGCTCAAGCAATTGAGCCGTTGCCTTGGGGGAGTATGGCAAAGCCGGCACCTCCACCTGCACCCGTGGCCGATACACCTTGACCCACTCACGCAGGATCTGCGCCTTGCGAGAGTCAGGTGAACTGTTAAACCCATGCAAATAAACCACAACCGGAGACTGAACGGACATGTCTACCTAACTTCTCACCAGCCATGAAAACAGGATTTTCGATTTGAAATAGGGCGAAGTGTAATGAAACAAACCCGGAAGCCCAAATCCCCGCAGCAATGCGCTCTCCAAAGCAGGACCAAGTAGCCCCGAGGCGTCAGTGCTCAATAGCCGGTGCTGTTCAGATCCACTTCGAAGTCGAGATGGTCACAGCGCCTGACACCGGTTTCCACCGAGCCGTCCCGCATCAGGTTCAGCCATCGGTAGCCGGGTGCCGCGTCGTCCACGGCAAACTCTTGTGAACCGGGTTTGAACTGCACACAAGTGGACGGTGAGGCAAGCAGGCGCACGCCATTTCGCTCACAATCCACCTCCTGGTGGATATGCCCCCACAGAATCACCCGCACATTGGCATAGCGGTCGACGATCTCGAAAAACTCTTCGCGATTGCGCAGACCGATGGCGTCCAGCCAGGCACTGTTAATATCAATGGGGTGATGATGGAAGCAAATCATGGTATGCAGGTCGGGGTCGCGGTTGAGCTCCTCTTCCAACAGACGCAGCTCATTTTTACCCAAACGACCAAAGACTTTATGGGGAACGGATGAATCGAGAAAAATCAGCTTCCAGCCATTACGCACGACGACCCGGTCCATGGCCTCCGTACCGGCCGTAATCTGGACCATGGCGCTCTGACGGTCATGATTGCCCAGAAACCAATACACCGGGCAATTAAACACGCTCATATATTCCTGGAAGCTCTGGTAAGACTCTTCCGAGCCATCCTGGGAGATGTCACCTGTCGCAACCACCAGATCGGGATCATGCCCATCCTGCTGCACCAGCTCCAGGACGGCACTCAAACTACGACGGGTGTTCATGCCAAGTAGGAGGCCATCCTCGTCTTGACGCAAATGCGGGTCTGTCAGCTGTATGACCTGCAACGCTATATCGTTTTCATTCGCCACCTGAATCGGCCTCCAGCAGCCAGTTTCAACCATGCAGCGCAGACCTCACTACCTGGCATATTATGCTCCGGAGAATATATGCGGCGACCGTTTTTTTTCCAGTATGAGAGTCACATTTTGGCGACAAGTTGGAAAGGCAAATGGCCGTGCTTGATGCAGTAGTTCAGCCAGTCGGCAAGAAAGCTGTTCAGTTGCAGTTTTTCATCGGGCAGATGCATCTTCTGATTCGGATAGTCATTGACGGCTGGAATCTGACGCTGACGAAAGCAGCTCACCACCTCGGCCATGCGAGCGTCGTGATAGACCCGCACGGTCATTTCCGGGTTATTCAGCCATTTGCCGGCCGTTTGAATCTGCTCCAGATACAGCACCTGTGTGTATTTCGCGGTTTCCAGCACTTTGAAGCAGACCGTGCCCAGATGCTTTCCCTCGGCAAACAACTCGTACTCCACCGACATTCCGGCCCGCATCGCCGGCATCAGTTTCTGCAGGCGCAGATAATTGGCTTCACAGATCGCACCGATCTTGGCCAAATTCGGCACGTAGCGGGCTTTCATGGGCACTCCTGATCTTTTTGGTACACCAACCAGACTTTGGGCACGCGTCAGGAACGCCCGCCCCAAGCCTCTCTTACTTTGGCTTCGTTTAGCTGCAGCCACTGTATCGCAATAATACTGGCGGCGTTATTAATTTTTCCGCTTCGGACCATGGCACAGGCTTCCGCCCAATCAATCACATGCACCCGGATGTCTTCGTTTTCATCCTCCAGCCCGTGAATACCACCGAGCCCCTCTGAATCCACCAGAGCACAGTAAAGATCGACCTTTTCGGAACTCCCTCCCGGGGAAGGCAGATAACTGCAGATATGAATCAACTCTTTGAGCTCGCACCCGGCCTCTTCCAGCGCCTCACGGCGAGCCACCTCTTCAGGGTTTTCACCCTCGCCATTCAGCCCGGCCACCAACTCCAGCAACCAGGGGGTATTGGCTTCCCGAATAGCGCCAATCCGGAACTGCTCCACCATTACCACCTTATCCCGAACCGGATCGAACAACAGCACACAGGTGGCGTTGTGACGGACAAACAGCTCTCGCTGGAAAACATTGCTCCAGCCACCGGAGAACAGACGGTGTTTCACATGGTACTTCTGGATGCTATAGAAACCCTTGAAGCACTGTTCGCGGGCCACCACCTGAACATCGTTGTGGGTGAATCGTTCTTTTTCGTCGCTCATTGCTGGTTTTCTCCTGGTTTTGCGCGCCCCGAAATATTCCCCAACAGTCCGAGCAGGGCCGACTCGCCGGCCCTGGGGACAAGGTTCCAGGTAAACGTCAGCTATCCTTTGTGGCTGTCACCTAGACCTTATGGTAGAGAGCTCCTCCCTGGCGCTTGAACTCTTCGGCCTTCTCACTCAAGCCGGTTTGCACGGCCGACGTCACGGAATCCATCTTACGTTCTTCTGCGTACTCCCGCACTTCCTGACTGATTTTCATCGAGCAGAATTTAGGACCGCACATGGAGCAAAAGTGAGCGACCTTGGCTGACTCCTTAGGCAAGGTTTCATCATGGAATGACCGAGCGGTATCCGGGTCGAGCCCCAGATTGAACTGATCCTCCCAGCGAAATTCAAAGCGCGCCTTGGACAAGGCATTATCCCGGATCTGCGCCCCAGGGTGCCCCTTGGCCAAGTCGGCGGCATGAGCGGCAATCTTGTAGGTGATGATCCCGGTTTTAACATCGTCCTTATTCGGCAGCCCCAGATGCTCCTTGGGCGTCACGTAGCAAAGCATGGCGCAGCCATACCAGCCGATCAGGGCGGCACCAATGCCCGAGGTGATGTGATCATAGCCCGGGGCGATATCCGTGGTCAGCGGCCCCAAGGTATAAAAAGGTGCCTCGTCACAGCACTCCAGCTGTTTATCCATGTTTTCCTTGATCAAGTGCATCGGCACATGCCCCGGGCCTTCAACGATCACCTGCACATCATGCCGCCAGGCGATCTGGGTCAGTTCCCCCAGGGTTTCCAGCTCGGCAAACTGGGCCGCATCGTTGGCATCGGCAATACTGCCCGGACGCAACCCATCCCCCAAGGAGAAACTCACGTCATAGGCTTTCATGATTTCGCAGATTTCCTCAAAGTGAGTATAGAGGAAGTTCTCCTGATGATGGGCCAAACACCATTTGGCCATGATCGAGCCCCCCCGGGAGACAATCCCGGTCACCCGATTGGCGGTCAGCGGCACATAGCGCAGCAAAACGCCGGCATGGATCGTAAAGTAATCAACACCCTGCTCCGCCTGCTCGATCAGGGTGTCGCGAAAGATTTCCCAGGTTAGGTCTTCGGCCACACCGCCGACTTTCTCCAGGGCCTGGTAGATGGGTACGGTGCCAATTGGCACTGGTGAGTTACGGACGATCCACTCCCGGGTTTCATGGATATTCTTGCCGGTGGACAGGTCCATGATGGTATCCGCCCCCCAGCGAATTCCCCAGGTGAGCTTTTCCACCTCCTCCTCAATGGAACTGGTAATCGCACTATTGCCGATGTTGCCATTGACCTTCACCAGGAAGTTGCGGCCGATGATCATCGGCTCCAGTTCCGGGTGATTGATGTTGGCGGGAATGATGGCCCGTCCGCGCGCGATCTCCTGACGCACGAACTCCGGCGTGATTTCCTTGGGAATCGCCGCCCCAAAGGACTGCCCCGGGTGCTGTTGGGCCAGCAGCCCTTGTTCACGGGCTTCCTGCAGCTTCATATTTTCGCGGATGGCGACAAACTCCATCTCAGGCGTAATGATGCCTTTACGGGCGTAGTGCATCTGGGTGACATTGGCGCCCGCCCTGGCCCGGCGGGGAAGACGGTGATGCCCAAAGCGCAAGGGGTCCAGCGCCGGATCCAGCAGTCGCCGCCGGGTGAACTCGGAGCTGAACTGCTCCAGCACCTCGGTATCCGCCCGTTCTTCAATCCAGGCCGAACGGATTGGCGCCAGCCCCTGGCGCACATCAATCGCCACGGCCGGATCGGTGTAAGGGCCCGACGTATCGTAAACCAGCACGGGCGGATTGGGTTCGCCACCAAAGGCCGTCGGGGTATCGGACAGGGTCACTTCCCGCATTGGCACCCGCAGATCAGGCCGACTGCCGGTGACATAGATCTTACGGGAATTCGGTAAAGGCTGGATGCTGTTGTGATCAACCTGGGCACGATCACGCAAAAAATCTTCGGGGTGGGCACTCATTGCAGTTCCTCCTTCGGGACATAAGCGGCTGGCGTACCATCAGCCTTGCCGTGCTTTTCTTGAAGGGGGATCGCGGGAAACCGACACCTGAGCCAGGCGGAATACCTCCACGGACATGGAGATGGCTCTGCAATGACGACTCTCGTTGCCTACGCCGGTATTATCCGGATCAGGTCCACGGGTTCCAACGAATGATCTCAGCCGTACCAAGCGATACAGCACCCCGACAAGAATGTCGATGAGTGTAGAGTTGCGGCAGGTTATTGTCCATAATGCGGCTCTTAGTAAGCGATTACTGAAGGGCTTCAACCTTCCCCTTCTCACGATTACCGAATATGGCTGCCACCAGATCCAGCATATGTCCGGCAACGCATTCAGCGGATACAATCGGTCTTTTCTGGCAGTGTTACTTTAGGAAGAAGTTATGGCATTGAAACCATCCATGCTCGCCTTGGCGCTAGGCCTTTCATGGGCATCCGCACTTCAGGCCGCGGATTTGGTCACCGTTTACCAACATGCCTTGGATTACGACTCGGAACTGGCTGCCGCACGCGCGACCTACCAGGCCCAGGAAGAGGTCATTAACGAAGCCCGCTCCGGACTGTTACCCCAGGTTGGCGCTGGCGCCACGCTGTCCCGCAATAAACGGGACAGTGAAATGACTGGCGATAACACCTACAACAGCTTCGGTTACAGCATCGAACTGACCCAACCCCTGTTCCGCGCCGACACCTGGTACCGTTATCAAGGTAGCAAGTTCGCCAGCCGCCAAGCTGCCGCGCAATATGTTCTGGAAGAGCAGAACCTGATCCTGCGGGCCGCCGATGCCTATTTTTCAGTGCTGCGCGCCGAAGAAAATCTGGCCACCACCAAAGCGGCCGAAGAAGCTTTCGAGCGCCAGTGGGAACAAGCCCGGCAACGTTTTGATGTGGGGCTGATCGCGATCACCGAGGTACTGGAAGCCCAGGCCCTGTATGACTCCGCCAAGGTTCAACGCATTGCCGCCGAGGGTGATCTGGCCGTTGCCCAGGAGACCCTGGAGCGTTTGACCGGACAAAGCTATCAAAGCCTGGGCAAGCTGCGGGAAGACTTTCCGGTCGTCCATCCAGAACCAAATTCGCCCGATGAATGGGTCGATACCGCGTTACAGCAAAACCTGTCGATCCAGTCAGCTCTGTTTGCCGTGGACGTGGCCGAACAACAACTGCGGACCAACCGCTCCCTGCATTATCCGACCCTGGACGCGGTTGCCAGCTACAGCGACGTCGACATCAGCAACGCCCGCTCAGCCACTTTTAACGCCGGGAGTCAGAACGAGTTTTCCATTGGCCTTCAGCTCAACGTTCCCTTGTATACCGGCGGCGGTACCCAGGCAGGCGTTCGCCGGGCACGCTTTGAGGTGGAACGGGCGGAACAGACCCTGACAACGGTGCGCCGTAATACCACCCTGAATATTCGCAGCCTGCTGCGCACACTGAACACCAATATCGAGTCCATTCAGGCCCGCAAACAAGCCATTCGCTCCGCCGAAAGTGCCCTGGAAGCCACCCGCGCCGGCTATCAGGTCGGCACCCGGAATATCGTGGAAGTGCTGGATGCGGAACGTCTGTACTACGAGACACTGCGGGACTACGCCAATTCCCGGTTCGATTATGTGCTGAACAGCTTAAGGCTCAAGCAGGCGGCGGGCATTCTAAACCCGGGCGATCTGGACCAGCTTAATCGCTGGCTGATTGAGACTCGGGGCTGATCTAGGACACGCTCTGTCACCTCGCTTGTGTGAGGATGGAAACGCAGCCGCTTAAACACCGAGTTGCCTGCCCCACCCTCATCCCAACCTTCTCCCATCAAGGGAGAAGGAGTAAAAGCACTCGATGCGTGGCAAACACGACGCCATTCCCTCTCCCCTTGTGGGAGAGGGCTAGGGGGGGACGCCTAGTCTGAGGGGGCGGCGTAGCCGCTTAAACACCGAGTTGCCTGCTCCACCCTCATCCCAACCTTCTCCCGTCC
>CAZEWG010000039.1:12905-20390 GCA_964514485.1 uncultured Pseudomonadales bacterium | reverse complement strand
CCCACAAGGGGATATGGTTTAATCAGCCCGCAATCATCGCCTCCAAATGAGCCTGTACACTACAGGCCAATGCCTTCAGGTTATACCCGCCCTCCAGGCAGGAAACCACTCGTCCCTGGGCGTGTTCCCTCGCGACTGACATCACCATTTCCGTAACCCAGCGATAATCCGCCTCCACCAGGTTCAACTCGGCCATCGGGTCATCTTTGTGGCCGTCGAAGCCGGCGGAGATGAAGATGATTTCCGGTTTGTGTTCCTGTAAGGGCTTCAGCCAGTCCTTTTCCACAATGCAACGGTATTCCAGCCCGCTGGTATTGGCGTCGATAGGGCTGTTGATGACGTTGGGCTTCTGGATGAAATAATGGCTGTAAGGGTAGAAGGGGTGCTGAAAGCTGGAGCAGATCATGACATTGGGATCATCTTGGAAGATATCCACCGTTCCATTGCCCTGATGCACATCGAAGTCGATGATGGCGACCCGTTGCACGCCATATTGCTCCATGGCGTGTCGAACCCCAACCGCCACGTTATTGAAAAAGGAAAAGCCCATGGCCTTGCTGCGTTCTGCGTGGTGTCCGGGCGGACGCATGGCGCAGAATGCACTTTGATGTTTGCCCGACATGACCAGATCCACCGCCTGCACCGCGGCACCTGCCGATAGATAGGCCGCCCGGAGTGTGTGGGGCATCAGGGCGGTGTCTGGATCAACAAACACCCGGCCCTGTTTGGGCACCATCACATGCAGCTGCTCCAGATAGGTGGCCGTGTGCACCCGTTCCAGGTGCTCGTGAGTGGCCAGCTCGGCCCGATAGACCTCTAGCTGCCGGAGCAGGCCGCTTTGCTCAAGCTGCGTCATGATGGCGCTAATGCGGGACGGGCTTTCAGGATGGTCATCGCCCATGTTGTGGAGCATGCAATCCTGATGGGTAATCAAAGCAGTTGTCATGTCTTTATCATGCCGGTAACTTGTTAATGGGCTCAAAACTGAATCTGGCGACTCCATTCCTTAGAAACCGGCGCGGGTGTCCGATAACTTCCTGTCCCGGTCGGCGAATCGTCGCCAGGCCCACATCTCACCAGCTGATTTTGAACTTTATTGTTACAGTCTAGCCAAGGGTTGGGGTTGAATAAATGGCTGTATCATCAAAAAAGCCAATTCCCTTGATAGAGATACGGGAATGATGGGCGCGTTGAGTGTGGCCAGCGGTGAAACGACTTGATCCAGGCAAAGGCGCTTGTGAAGCAAATCGAGGTTTAATTGATACAGGCCTCTTACTCACCGGCCATACTTTGCAATAATCTACCTCGAAAGATGCGAGGGGAAACCCTGTCAACGCAAAGCGACATGAGGCGGACTACGTGAGCACTAGATATTTCGAAGCCCTGTTTAATCCAGCGTCCATTGTCGTGATCGGCGCTTCTGAAAAGCCGCAGAGCTTGGGGGGCATGGTGCTGCGCAACTTGTTGGCATCGGGCTATCCAGGCGAGCTACTGGTGGTAAACCAGACCGGCTATGAAAACGTACATGGCGTTCCCTGTGTGCGCAAAGTTAAAAATATGCCATTCCGGCCCGAGTTGGCGATTATTTGTACGCCGCCGGAAACCGTACCCCGGATGTTGCGCCAACTGGGGCTGATGGGGCTGAAAGCCGCCATGGTTATGACCGGTGGCTTGTCCCGGACCCATAGCTTGAGCGGACGCCCCTTGATGCATTCCGTTGAAGAAGCGGTGCGGGAAACGGGGATTCGGGTATTGGGTCCCAACACTATTGGAATTATGGCGCCCGGGCGTCAGATGAACGCAACTTATGCCCACATGGGGGCATTGCCTGGCAAGGTGGCGTTTATCGGCCAGTCCGGTGCCATTGCCAGTGCCATTCTGGACTGGGCCTTTGCCCGAGGGGTGGGATTTTCCCACTTGGTGACCCTGGGGGATGGGATCGACATCGACATTGGCGACTTGATCGATTACTTCACCCAGGATCGTGATACCAAAGCCATTCTGCTGCACATCGAAAATATCAAAAACCCCAGGAGTTTTATTTCCGCAGTGCGGGCTGCGTCCCGTACCAAGCCCGTTGTGGCCCTCAAAAGCGGCCAGGTTCGGGAGTCCCAGTGGCACCCGCAAACCATTCCGGCAGGCATTGTCGATGGTGATCAGATCTATAACGCGGTGTTGCGTCGGGCCGGGGTGTTGCGGGTGTACGGCACCGACGAGATGTTCGATGGGATCGAAGCGCTGACCAAGATGCGGCCGGTACGCAAGGAAACCCTGGCAATTTTGAGTAATGGGGTGGGGCCGGGGGTACTGGCGGTGGATCGTTTGGCCAGCATGGGGGGCGAGCTGTCGCCTCTGGCACCGGAAACGACCGAGGCACTAGAGAAACTATTACCACCCTACTGGACCCGTAAAAACCCGATTGACCTGAACTATGATGCCACGCCCGAGCTTTATGCCCAGGCCTTGCAGATTCTCAATAAAGACCCTGAAATTTCCAATGTGCTGGTGATGTATTCGCCGTCTCTCACCGAAGACAGCCTGGAAATTGCCGAGGCGGTTATTAAGGCAGCATCTCGCACCCGGTTAACGGTATTCACCTGTTGGCTGGGGCAGAGTACGGTACTGGATGCCCGGGCGGCCTTTGCACGGGCGGGGATTCCCACCTTCTTTACGCCGGATAAGGCCATCAAGGCCTTTATGCACCAGATCAACCACCAGCGGAGTCAGCGACTGCTGCGGCAAACGCCGAAATCCCATATTGATGTCATGGTGGGGCGTGAACGGGTGCGGGAACTGATCCGAACCGCCAAGGAACGCCAGCGGAACTATCTGAACAACGCGGAAGCCCGTCAGTTGATCCGGGAATATCAGATTCCGACAGTGGATACCTGGTATTGCGGCGATGAAGATGAAGTGATTAAAGCGTTTCGGGAGATTGGCAAGCCAGTCACCATCACCTTGCTGCATCGCCAGAGCTACCATCCCTTCATGGAACAAACCACCGGGCGCGGGCGTCACCGGGGGACCATCCGTCGCTTGAACACTGAGGAAGCCCTGCGGGAGTCGTGCCGGGTGTTGTTGGAGCAGTTCCACTTTCATTACCCCAGCAGCACTTTCCTGGGCTTTGCCGTGCAGGAGTCTTTCAAGTCCATGGGGGGTGTCGCGTTCAGCGTGGGGATTACCCGTGACCCGGTCTTTGGCCCGCTGGTGGTGTGTGGAGCGGGAGGCGCGGCAGTAAACGTACTCACCGACCGCCGTGTTGCGCTGCCGCCATTGAATATGGTGCTGGCCAAGGATTTGCTGCGGCAGACCTTTATGTACAAGCTGCTCAAGGAATACAGTTATCACCCGGAGCAGGACATTCACAAGGTTTGTGAAACCCTGGTCAAACTCTCTCAAATTGTGGTGGACAACCCGGAGATCAAAGGGTTGGAGATTCTACCCCTGCTGTTTACCCGGGAAGGCGTGATTGCCGTGGATGTGGCGGTTGATTTGGGTGAGCCCGCCAAACTCTGCATCCAGCCCTATCCGGATGAGTTGCAGGAGATCATTACGCTACCGAGATCTGGCCGGCGGGTAGAGCTCCGCCCCGTCCGAAGCGAGGACGAGCCAGCCCACCTGGAGCTCCATACCAACCTGTCGCCGGAGTCGATCCGCTATCGCTTCTTCCATTACCGGAAGTCTTTCACCCACGATGAGCTGGCGCAGATGGTGCAGATCGATTACGACCGGGAAATGGTTTTTATCGCTTCAGCCCCGAAAGAAGACGGAAAAGGCGAGGAAACCCTAGGTACCGTGCGGACCTGGACGGATGCCGACAACCTGCAAGCCGAGTTTGCCGTGTTGGTCAGCGAAAAGATGAAGGGAGAAGGGCTGGGGTCGATTCTGATGAAGAAGATGATCGAGTACTGCCGTTCCCGGGGCACGGTGGAAATGGTGGGCACAGTGCTCCCCGATAACCGCCCCATGTTGAAACTGGCTGAGAAGCTCGGTTTCGAGATTCGATATGACCCTGAAGAAGAGGTAATGGCGTTACGGTTGGAGCTGAATCCACCCAGTAAGGATTGGCAGATTGAACGACTGCGGCCCAAGACCAAAACGCTGCCCCCCAAACGAAGTGGGCTGGAGCAGGTGTTTAAGAGCTGAGGCAGAGTCATTAATTCCCCTCTCCCATCTGGGGAGAGGATTTAGGGGAGAGGGCTTGAGTTATCAGGCTCGAATGGACCAGCAGTCTGTCTATCCATCTAGGGTAGGGGCAGACCTGCGTGTCTGCCCAGGGCGGACACAGAGGTCCGCCCCTGCAAATTACCTTTTCCCAAATTTGGGAAAGGGCATCTTAGCTGGCCTTCATTAACGCCGAATCATCCTCGCCGCCAAAGGCTTCCAGAATCTGCGGCAGCAGGCGCGACAGTTCCATGGACAGGATGGCGAAATCGGCGTCGAAACGGGCGGCGGCGTCTTCCGCGCCACTATCCTGGGCTTGCTCCTGAAGCACATCGCCAAAGCGCAGGCGCTTGAGGGTCAGGTCTTCCGCAATCACGAAGGAAATCTTCTCTTCCCAGTTCAGGGCCAGTTTAACCACGCGCTTGCCGGCTTCCAGATGGGCCTTGAACTCCTCGCTTTGCAGATCGCAGCCCTTGCAGCGAACAATGCCGCCATTTTCGCCTGGTTCGCGCAGTTCGCATTCATCCTGCAGTTCAAAGCCAGTGGGGAGCGGGCGCTCGCCGGTTAGCCACTGGGTCATGATGTCGGAAGGACTCTGCTTAACCATCGGCATCCGGATCGGCAGGCTGCCCAGGGCCTGACGTAATTGGGAGGAGAACTCATCCGCCTTTTTGGGGCTGCCCGCGTTGATCACCAGAAAGCCGTCTTGCGTGGCGATATAGCCGTAGCTGGTTTGGGAGCGCTTGAAAGCCTGAGGTAAAAGTTCGGTCAGGACTTGGTCCTTGAGTTCGTCCCGTTCTTTGCGACTGACTTTGCGCATCTGGGTTTCTTCAATCTCGCTGACCTTTTCCTGCACGATTTCCTTGATGACTGATGAGGGCAGGATCTTGTCTTCCCGATTCAGGCACAGCATGCGGTAGCCATTGGTTTCATGGACGAACTGGACGCCGTGGCGGCCCAGTGGCGGCACCCAGCCGGATTTGGTGAGATCCTGGGAACCGCAGGGCCGGAAGCGGGCTTCTGCAAGCTTGGATTCGAGTTCTTCAGTGGCTGGATTAAAAGGCTTGGTAAAGCGATAAAAATAGATGTTCTTAAACCACATCGTGTGTTGTACCTCGGTGTTCGGGAGCGGGCCATTATGTCCAGTGGACCCCCAAAACTCTAGCCCAATTTCCCGCAACCACAATGACAAAGCAGGGCGGGAATCCCTGAAAAAGCCGATAATCAAAGGCTTTCAAGAAGTTGTAGGTGTCTGAACAGCTGTCTACAGTATAAATATTTCCAGGGTTGCCAAGTTGGGTAACAGGGGTATTATCTCAGTAAGTTAATAACGATAAGAACAGATCAATAACGATAAGAACCGAGGGAAACCTATGAGCAATGGCCATACCTATCCAGTCAGCCCGGATTTTGCCCGTCAGGCTTGGGCCAACGAAGAAACTTATGAGCGCATGTACCGGGAGTCCATTGAGAACCCTGAAGAATTCTGGCGCCAGCACGGTACTCGCATTGACTGGATGAAACCTTACACCAAGGTTAAGGATGTGGATTTCAGTCGCGACAATCTGCACATCCGCTGGTTTTATGATGGCACTTTGAATGCCAGTGTCAGTTGCCTGGATCGCCATCTGCCGGAGCGGGCGCAGCAAACCGCGATCATCTGGGAAGGGGATGATCCCGCAACAGACGCCCATATCACCTATCAGGATCTGTTCGAGCGAGTTTGTCGTTTTGCGAATGCGTTGCGTGCTCAGGGTGTCCGCAAAGGTGACGTTGTAACCATTTACATGCCCATGATTCCCGAAGTTGCGGTGGCCATGCTGGCCTGTGCTCGAATCGGCGCGATCCATGCCGTGGTGTTTGGTGGCTTTTCACCGGAAGCGGTTGCCGGGCGGATTCGTAACTGTGGCTCTCGGTTTGTGATTACGGCCGATGAAGGCTTGCGTGGGGGCAAGACCATTCCCCTCAAGAAAAACGTCGATGCGGCCATTGAGCAATTGGAAGCCGGCACGGTGGAGCATGTTTTTGTCGTGCGCCACACCGGTGGTCAGATCCACTGGCAGAACGAACGTGATCTTTGGTATCACGAAGTGGTTGCGACCCAACCCGTGGAATGTCCGCCGGAAGAAATGAACGCGGAAGACCCCTTGTTTATCCTATACACCTCGGGCTCAACCGGTACCCCAAAAGGCGTGTTGCATACCACCGGCGGTTATATGGTGTATGCCTCCATGACCCATCAGTACGTCTTTGATTACAAGGAAGGAGATGTTTACTGGTGTACCGCGGATGTGGGCTGGGTGACCGGGCATAGTTATATCCTTTATGGTCCGCTGGCCAATGGGGCCACCACGCTGATGTTTGAAGGGGTGCCGAACTATCCGGACGCCTCGCGCTTCTGGAACGTGGTGGACAAACACAAAGTGAATATTTTCTACACCGCCCCGACGGCGATTCGTGCGTTGATGCGGTTGGGTGATGAGCCGGTTCAGAAAACCTCCCGCCAGACTCTGAGACTGTTGGGGACGGTAGGCGAGCCCATCAACCCGGAAGCCTGGGAATGGTACCACCGGGTGGTTGGAGAGAGACGCTGCCCGATTGTGGATACCTGGTGGCAAACGGAAACCGGTGGCATTTTGATCAGCCCACTGCCCGGGGCGACGCCCTTGAAACCGGGATCAGCGACCCGGCCTTTCTTCGGCGTGAAGCCCGCGCTGGTGGATAACGAAGGTAACATCCTGGAAGGCGCCACTGATGGCAATCTGGTCATTCTGGATAGCTGGCCCGGTCAAATGCGGACGGTCTACGGTGACCACGAACGGTTTGGTCAGACCTATTTCGCCACCTACGAAGGAATGTACTTCACGGGTGACGGTGCCCGCCGGGATGAAGATGGCTACTACTGGATCACCGGCCGTGTGGATGACGTGTTGAACGTTTCCGGCCACCGACTGGGAACCGCCGAGATTGAAAGCGCCCTGGTGGAGCACGAAGCGGTAGCGGAAGCGGCGGTGGTTGGTTGCCCCCATGAGGTGAAGGGACAGGGAATCTACGCCTATGTGACCCTGGCCGTTGGCTATGATGAGTCGCCGGAGTTGACCGAAGAGTTGCGTCAAATAGTGCGTAAGGATATTGGCGCCATTGCGGTCCCGGATGTGATCCAGTATTCCGCGGGCCTGCCAAAAACCCGTTCAGGCAAGATTATGCGGCGGATTTTGCGTAAAATTGCGGCCAATGAAACGGACTCCCTGGGTGATATCTCCACCCTGGCGGATCCGTCCGTGGTACAGGACTTGATCGACAGCCGGGTGAAGAGTTAAG
>CAZEWG010000039.1:0-12805 GCA_964514485.1 uncultured Pseudomonadales bacterium | reverse complement strand
CCTCTCCCGCCTGGGGAGAGGGGTTAGGGGAGAGGGCCCGGAGTATCAGGCCCGACTGAACTAACAGTTCAACAAGAGTATGTCAGCCACACGGATAAAACTGGGCTTGATGCCTGATTTATCCGTTAAGACATTATTTTGAGTACTCCTAGATCATAAAGCAGATTCAAAAAACAGGAGTTGACCGATAACTCGCGTCCTCTCCCCAGATGGGAGGGGAGTGTTACCACCGAATAAACAGAGCTGTATTTGCTAAATGACCCACTTAACCCTGTATACCACCCTCGGCTGCCATCTCTGTGAGCAGGCGGAAGCCATGATCAGGTCTTGCCTGCCGGTCTCCACCTACGAGCTGGAATTGGTGGAAATCGCCAACTCCGATGATCTGATGGCTGCTTATGGCGTACGGATTCCGGTCTTGCGCCGTCAGGATCTTGCTCAGGAAATCGGCTGGCCATTTACTCCAGCCGATATTCAGAGCTTGGTCAAAGCTAGTTAGTGGAACGAAGAAAATATTTTCTCCCTCTCCTTTGACGGGAGAGGGCGGGGGTAAGAGTGGGGCAGACACGTTTGCTGTTTAAGGCGGCTTCGCCGCCCCCCCTCAGACTAGGCGTCTCCCCCCTAACCCTCTCCCACAAGGGGAAAGGGAATACAGGAGGAACTCTCCCTCCAAGGCATCGGCATTTTGAGGCCACTCATAAAAAGTAGGACAAAGCATTTTCCATGATTGTTGTCATTTCCCCCGCGAAAACCCTGGATTACGAAACTCCTCCCGTCACCCCAACCTATAGCCAGCCAGCCTTTCTGGAAGACTCCCGGATTCTGGTGGAGCAGTTGAAAACCATGTCGCCGGAAGACCTGTCTTCCCTGATGAAAATCAGTGACCAGTTGGGTGTACTCAATGCCAACCGTTACCAGACCTGGCAGACACCCTTTACTCCGGAAAATGCCAAGCAGGCGGTGTTGGCATTCAAGGGAGATGTGTATGTCGGGCTGGAGGCTGAAACCTTCAGTGAAGAGGATTTCCAGTTCGCCCAGGAGCATCTGCGGATTCTGTCCGGGCTCTATGGACTGTTGCGACCGCTGGATCTGGTACAGCCTTATCGCCTGGAAATGGGGACTTCTTTGAAAAATGCACGGGGTGCCAACCTCTATAGCTTTTGGGGGGATATCCTGACCGAGGCTTTGAATGAAGAGCTGGCCCGTCATGAGGAACCCTTGCTGGTGAACTTGGCGTCCAATGAGTACTTCAAAGCGGTGAAGCCCAAGAAGTTGCAGGGCCGGCTGATTACGCCCCAGTTCCTGGATCTGAAAGGGGGCAAGTACAAAGTAGTCAGCTTTTGGGCCAAGAAAGCCCGTGGCATGATGAGTGCCTATATCATCCGCAACCGGATCACCCAGGCAGAAGAATTGAAGGGCTTTACGGCAGGCGGCTACCGTTTTAACCCGGAACTTAGCAACGAATCCGACTGGGTCTTCACCCGGGATGAAGTTCTGGAAGGCTAAAAGCACCCCCGCTCAGGGCAGGCGACTGCGGGCCGCATAGCCGGAAATCTCCAGCCTGTAGGTCGGCGACCGGGTCGGCATGAGCCAGCCGTACTCCCCGTGGGCTTCCAGTTGATAACGGCCCTGGGGGGTTGCCAGATCGGCCAGTGTGAACAGCGCCCCTTGGGTAAAGCTGGCCCGGTAGCTCTGATCCAGTCCTTTTAAATAGCCATGCCAGGTAATGCTGCCATCAAAGTGATCCACCACCTGGTCAATAACGACTACCAGGGAGTTCCCCAGGTAATCGCTGTCGATTGAGAGTTCATCCCCTGGGAACAGGGTTTCCAGCTTATCCCGATAGATATGCACCACTTCCACTTGATGCTGTACCCCGATGGGAATAGGCAGCCGTGGGGGAGTGCCCTCGACAGGGGTCAAGGCGTTTGGGGTCTGAATGGCCTGGAGAAACTCCTCGGGGGTCATCATGGGTTCGCCGCGACGAGCATTCATCTGAACATAAAGGGCCTGTTCTTTGGGAGTCAGGATCTGATCGTTGGTCAACGACAGCGAGGAGGCTTTATCTTCCCAATGTGAGGAGCCCGCCGCCGGTGCCGGAAGGGTAGCGAGCGCGGCCACTCCTTCATGCCCCATGAATAAGTTGGCGCTTTCCGGGTTGAGCCATTGTGGGTCTTGCAAGGGTGGTGCGTAGGGCGATTGGAGTAGGCTGTAGCTGAATGCAAAGCTGCCGAATGTCACGAAAATCCCTTTTAAGATGGTGCCGGTATTGATCACTTTTATTGCTCCACGAATTCATCCTGAGTCCGCTGCGTCAACTACCTGTACTCCATAACGCCATGGGGTAGTGAGTCTAGTCTGTTCCTGTGCTTGTCCTTCCTACTTGATGCCCGAGGTGTTTTCTCCTGAGCCGCACGGGAACGGAGCTTTATGATTCTTACTTATTTTTATGCTGCCTGGTGACGAATGCTCTGTCAGAGACACAAAACTAAATGACTCCTTACACCGAAATCCATGAGCTGCCACACACCTGCACAATAAGTATTCAATAGTTCTGGACAGAAAAATAAAAGTGAACATGAAATCAAATTCGTATTTAGGTATTGACGCCGCAAATTTTTTGGATTTTGGCAGGAGTCTGGCGGCGTCAAATTTTCAAGGCTGGTCACCGACCTCAGCAAGGGCAAGGCGCAACCCTATAATAGGGCTATGCCGCTGGCGGGGCATTTCTCATTGCGGGCAGACTTACGCCGCCGGGCTTGCCCCTCCACTTACATCATCCTGCCGCAACAAGTAAGGAAGGGGAGTTGCCCCAGAAGGAGAGATTTATATGCCGCATGCGTTGGTAGTGGCTCATGAAGTAGGGAATCTCAGCGACTTGCAGAACATGTTCATGTCCCAGGGGTATAGTTTCTCCATTTCACGGTCACTGGCCCAGGCTCGGGAGGAAATCAGCCGCAGGCTGCCGGATCTGGCGATGATTCGGCCCACGCTGCCGGATGGCAACGGGTTGGTGTTGCTACAGGACTCCCGCTTCGCCCAGGCCGCCGAGGTACTACTACTGTCGGAGAATCTTCACACGGAGAACGGCATTGTTACCGCCTTGCGCATCGGTTCCAATGAGAGGGAGGCGCGTCCTTACAGTTCTGAGGAGCTGTCTGCCTTGCTGATAGAGGTTGCGCAAGACCTCACAGTGGATGTGAGCATGGATCTGGGGCAGATTGCGGGGCCGGAGAGTGCGTTTGGGCGGATGATCGGCCGCTCACCAAGCATGTCCAAACTGTATCGGCTGATCCGCAAAGTGGCACCGACCAATGCCACGGCGTTATTGATTGGCGATAGCGGGACCGGCAAAGAGCTGCTGGCGGAGTCCATCCATAACCTGAGTGAGCGGGCCGGAAAGGCCTTTGTGGCCATCAACTGTGGCGCAATCCAGCATGATCTGATGGAAAGTGAGCTGTTTGGCCATGAAAAGGGCAGTTTCACCAGTGCCAGTCGCCAGCACCGTGGCATTTTTGAGCGGGCAGATGGTGGCACCCTGTTTCTGGATGAAGTAACGGAGATGCCCGTAGAGCTCCAAGTGAAGCTGTTGCGGGTTCTTGAATACGGCCGGTTTACCCGCGTGGGTGGCGAGCAGGATATTGAAGTCTGTATCCGGATTGTGGCGGCCACCAATCGCGACCCCATGACCGCCGTCAAGGAGGGGCGCCTGCGGGAGGATCTTTACTATCGCCTGGCCCAGTTTCCCATCCGGATTCCGCCGCTGCGGGAGCGGGAGGGTGACGTGGAGTTGCTGGCTCAGTACTTCATTGAAATGGCCAACTCTCAGCAGGCCGGTTACAAGGTGCTGAGTGAGTCGGCCCTGAAGCGGCTGCGGGAATACCATTGGCCCGGCAACGTCCGGGAACTCAAGAATGTCATCGAACGGGCTTATATCGTCGCGGAGGATGTGATTCAGGCTTCGGACCTGCTGTTGCTGGGGGAGGGGATCGAGTCTGACTCGGGAAGCGGTTACGTACGCGTCAAGGTGGGGCAGCCCATCGGTGAGGCGGAAAAGGCGTTAATTCTGGCGACCTTGGAGAAGAATAACGGCGAGAAGCAGAAAACCGCCGATGAATTGGGAATCAGTCTGAAGACCCTTTATAACCGACTGAACGATTATGAACAGCTACAGCGTTAAGCCCGCCTTTGCAGGTAAGCCATGGCTCGCAGGCTGCCTGTAAATTTTGCCATGAGCATCTGCAATTCCTACCTCTTGAAAGTGATCAGCATCCGCTAAATGTGCGGAAGAATGGCGGTATCTGGCGACAGCTTGGAAATGGCTTGATCCCTGCATATAGGCATCTTGATACTGCCTGGAACCAGGCTTGTGCGGTGACGGATCACTTGATTCGAAACGAACCCGGTATTGCACTCCGTTTGCCGGAGCCGGTCCATCAAGGCCAGGATTATCGATTTTTATAAGCTTAACAGCTCGCGGACTGAGGTTTGGGGTCATGTGCCAACAGTGCCTCTACAAAAGCCGTGGCGCCCAAGATATTGCAGCTCAGGCGCGCCTGGAAACATTATTGCAGCTGAACCCCTTGCTGAACCGGTTTGATTTAAAGGTCCAGGTTCAACAAGGGCTGGCTACGCTGGATGGAGTGGTGGATCACCCGGCCCTGAAACAACTGGCCTGTGAGATCGCCCGCCAGGGGGCCGGTGTGGAACAGGTGCGGGACGGGGTACGGGTTGAGGCGGGAAAACTTGCCATCCAGCAGCGTCACCCGTTGGCGCAAACCCTGCGGGATTTGAACACCCGGGCGGTGATTCGTCTCAAATATCAGTTGAACCGCTATACCGTTGATCAGCTTCTGGAAGTGGATGTCTGTAATGATGTGGCCAAAATTGTTGGACGCGTCAGCCATGCCCGCGCCACCGATTTCGCTCGCCAGCTTGCGCAGGACACGGTGGGCATCAGTGCCGTGGAAACTCAGGTGGAGGTCTGCGATGACCTGCCCCTCAAGCCCAGGGACCGGGGGCTGAGTCTGGAACGGATAAGCGCTGATGCCGGAGTGATGCTGGCACTGACGCGGGATCTGGCAACGCTGCCGTTGCAGGTGGAAGTGCAACAGCGCACGGCGCTGCTGTTTGGCTGCGTTCACACGGACAGCCAGCTGCGGAAGGCGGAGCAATTAGTGGGGGCCGTGATTGGTGTGGTGGGGGTGGACAGCCGGGCAGTACAGCGAGGCACCTTCTAGCGATAGGGTTTTGCTGTACTGCGTAGCATCCTGACCGACGGCTCTCCTTTAACCGGCAGAGCCGGGCAACTCTGGATCAGATTGGCGGTTTAAATGCGTCAGCTCCTGCTCAATCGCTTTGGCGGGGCGTGCAAAAGGCGCCAAGAGGTTATAGAACACAGGGATGATGAATAGGGTAAGGGTGGTGGCAAACAGCAGCCCGCCCAGAATCACCACGCCAATGGCCGCCCGGCTTTCGGCGCCAGCACCAGTTCCCAGCACCAGCGGGAGGACGCCGAAAATGGTGGAAATGGTGGTCATCAGAATCGGGCGAAACCGCAAGACGGAGCCTTCGATAATCGCCTCTCGGACAGACTTTCCCTGATCCCGCAACTGATTGGCGAATTCCACCATCAGAATGCCGTTTTTCGCCATGAGCCCCAACAGCATCACCATGCCGATCTGGCTATAGATATTGAGAGAGTTGTTGGTTAACAGCAGCGAAATCAGGGCTCCGGTAATCGCCAAAGGAACCGAGAGCATGATGATGGCGGGATGAATCCAGCTCTCAAATTGTGCCGCCAGCACCAAAAAGACAATCACGAAGGCCAGAATGAAGGTGATGTAAATTGCCCCCGAGGTCTCCGTGAACTCACGGGCCAGCCCTTTGTAACCCACACGTGCTTCCGAAGGCAGGATCTCCGCCGCGGTTTGCTCAATGTAGCGGATGGCGGTTCCCATATCGTAGTCGGGAGCCAGGGAGCCACTCAGGGTGATTGAGGGCAAGCGGTCAATCCGACGCAGTTCGGGGGGCGCGCCGTACTCTTTCAGGGTCACCAGGGACGCAATGGGGATCAGCTCGCCCTGACTGCTGCGCAGAAAAATATTGGCGATATCGGACGGCGTCGCACGATTGCCATCTTCCGCCTGGATCATCACATCATATTCCCGGCCCCGATCCATATAGCGGGTCACGGTTCGGGAGGCGAGCATGGTCTGTAACGTGCGGCCGATATCTTCGGCACTGATGCCCAGGTCCGCCGCACGCTGGCGGTCAATTTCCACGCCAATCTGGGGGCGGGTGAGTTCAAAGTCGGTATCGAGCCGGATCAGATTGGGGTTCAGCTCCAGCGCCCGTAGCAATTGGTCGCTCCATTGCTGGGCTGATTCATAATCAGGGCCGCTGACGATAATCTGCAGGGGCTGGTTGAAACCGCTCTGACCCAGGCCGGGCGGGTTGATCGCCACTGCCCGGACGCCGGGAACCTCGGCCAGTTTGGGGGTGAGTTCCGCGACGATACTCTGCTGGCTAAAGTCCCGCTCATCCCAGGGAGCCAGTTTGACAGTGATGTTGCCCCGGTCAGGATCACCCCGAAAGCCGGTAATGGTCATCATCCCATCAATCACACCCTCTTCCAGATAAGGGCGCAGTAATCCTTCGATCTTCTGCATGTGATGATCGGTATAAGTCGCTGTGGAGCCCATCGGCGCGGTGGCACTAATGGTGAAGGAGGCTCGGTCCTCGATGGGAGTCAACTCCTGGGGCAGGTGGCTGTAGAGCAAGACGGCCAGCAGGCTCAAGACCAAGCCAACCGCCAGGATGATCACGGGCATGTCCAGCACTTTGTTGAGCAAGCGCCCATACAGGGTTTGTGTGGGATCGGTTGTCTGAGTGCTGGGTTGGTCGTCTGGACCGGTGGTTTTGGCGCCCTTGGCCCGCAGCCACTGGGAGCACAGCATGGGCGTCAGGGTTAGCGCCACAATGCTGGAGACGATCACCGCAGCGCTCAGCGCCATGCCAAACTCGGAGAACAGTCGGCCGATGTTGCCTTCCATGAAGGAGATCGGCACAAAAACCGCCACCAGGGTCAGGGTGGTCGCCACAATGGCAAAGCCAACCTGACGCGCCCCCCGGAAAGCGGCAAGCAAGGGCGGTTCACCCAATTCAATGCGCCGCTGGACGTTTTCCAGCATCACAATGGCATCGTCCACCACCAACCCAATGGCCAGGATGAGAGCCAGGAGAGTGAGCACGTTCAGGGAAAAACCGAGAAAGGCCAGAACGATAAAGGAGCCGATAATGGAAACCGGGATGGTCACGGCTGGGATCAGGGTGGCGCGCAACGAGCGCAGAAATGCCAAAATCACCAGCACCACCAGCAGAACGGCAAAGCCCAAGGTGGTGATGACTTCTTCAATGGAGGCCCGGATAAATAGGGACTCATCGTAGTTGACCTTGAAGCTGATGCCCGCCGGCAGCGAGGCCTGGATGTGCTCAAGCTCTTCCAGAACCCGGTCGGATACCTCGACCGTATTGGCCTTGGACTGGCGGATCACGCCCAGGCCGATGGCGGTGGTTCCGTCAGAACGTAGCCTGCTGGTGTCATCTTCCACGCCTAGCTCAACCCGGGCGATATCGCCCATCCGCAGTAGATAGTCATCCTGCTTGCGGATCACCAGTTCCCGAAATGCCTGTACAGTGCTTAGGCGACTGTCGGTACGGACCGTAAAGTCCCGGTTGGTGGATTCAATGGTTCCGGAGGGCAGTTCGATATTATTGGCGCGTAGGGCCTGCTCCACGTCTGCCACGGTAACCTGGCGTGCCGCCATCAGTTGCCGGTCCAGCCAGATCCGCATGGCGTAACGACGCTCGCCCCCGATGCGGACCTGTGCCACGCCACTGAGCACAGAGAGGCGGTCGACCATGTTCCGCACCGCGTAATCCGTTAACTCCGCCGGTGAGAGTCGATCGCTGCGCAGAGCGATCCACATCATTGGGCGGGCATCGGAGTCGGCCTTCCGGATTTCGGGCGGATCCGCCTCGGTTGGCAGATCCCGGGTAACCCGGGACACCGCATCCCGAACGTCATTGGCAGCGGCATCAATATCCCGGTCAGGGGTGAACTCGATATTGATCCGGGCCTGGCCGATTTCACTGGACGACTCAATGGTGCGGATGCCATCCACACCACTGACGCCACCCTCAATGATTTGGACGATCTGGCTATCGATGACTTCCGGTGCCGCGCCCGTGTAGTCGACCACCACCGAAACAATGGGCGGGTCGATATCGGGATATTCCCGTACCGGAAGTTGGGCCAGTGCGGCCAGGCCAAACACCATGATCAGCAGATTGATGACCGTGGCGAATACCGGACGCTTGATAGAGGTGTCAGACAGGATCACCAGTGGTTTCCTCAGTAAGGTCGCGGCATCTGAAGTGACGTCGTGGTAGAAAGGATGGCTTCGGGGTCTTCCAGGATGATGACCGGATCACCGTGTTGCAGTCGTGCCAACCCCGTGATCACCACTTCATCGGTGGGGTTGATGCCATGCACCACTTCCACTTCACCGGGCATGCGCTGTCCCAGGATCAGATCGACCTGTTCCGCCTTGCCGTCCCGTACCACGAAGGCATATTGGCGATTGCCCTCGGTTAACACGGACTGTTCGGGGATTAGCAGCGCCTCTTCCCGGGTGGCTAGAATCAGGCTGATGCCCATGAATTGCCCCGGGCGGATCAGGCGCTGGCGGTTCTCGATGACAGATTCCACGGTAATGGAGCGGGTGACCGGGTCTACCCGGGAGTTGATGCGGTGAATTTCACCTTCGAAGATTTGATCCGGAAAGGCTTCGCTGCGGGCTAGGATGGGTTGGTTGTGGTGGAGCAGTCCCAGATACCGCTCCGGTATGGCAAAGCGCAGTTTGATCCGCTCCAGGTCATCCAGCGTTGTGATGGTGTCCCCGGGGGTGAGATAGGTGCCGACACTGAGATCGGTCAGGCCAAGCATCCCCTTAAAGGGCGCGATGATATGGTGGTTGGCCAAATGGATTTTGGCGGCGGTAACTCGAGCCTTGGCAACTTCCAGGTTACTGCGAAGTTCGTCCACTTCCGACTCGGAGATGTTGCGGCTGGTCTGTAGCTGGCGGGCGCGTTTGTACTTGGCTTCCGCATCTTGCAGCTGGGCCTGGGCCACTTGCAGATCGGCGCTGGCTTGGCGGTCATCCAGCTCCACCAGAACCTGGCCGGGTTGTACCTTCTGGCCATCCTGAAAGTTGATGCGGGCCACTCTGCCGGAGACTTCCGAAACCACCCGAACCGAACTCCAGGCATTGGCGGTTCCGACTGCTTCGACCTTGTCCCGAACCAAGCCCAGGCGGGGCGTGACCACATTAACGGCAGTCGCTGCCCGTGCCCGTTGCTCGCCGATGGTCAAAGCGGCGTCTTTATTCATGACAAACCAGGCTGCGGCTGAGCAGGACAGAATCAACAAGGCAACGATAATCTGGCTGGAAAGGCGCATCAGATCTCCGGTAGGCAAGAATCGATTAAGGGAGCATAAGTGGCTGACAGGATCATATCAGGGATGGAAATGACTCCCAACAACAGTCATGGTGAAACAACCTAGACATAATGCCTACAGCCGCTCGTGGCTTTTTAGAGTAGGATTCACCTCTTTTAGTTCTGAGCAGGGAAGAGGCTCAGGATTATTGGACGTACGGGTGTGGAAAGACAGGAAGTTTTTCGCTGGATTCCCGGCTTGTCGAACGAAAGATAATGAACTGGATTAAACATAGTCTCTTTAACCGTCTACTGGCGATTATCGTCGGTGGTTGCCTATTGATCGTAGCTGCTTCCGGCTATTACTTCCTTCAAGTCTCGTCGGATTTCCAACGCTACAATCAACTTCTGGATCAGGAATTGACTCATGAGCGAGAAATCGCCTCTCTGCTCCAAGACTTCAGGGTTCAGGTTCAGGAATGGAAGAATGTGTTGTTGAGAGGGGTCGACTCTCATCAGCTGACGACCTACTGGAAGCGCTTTGAAAATCAGGAGCGCAAGATTCAGGAGCAGGGCAAGTGGCTGGCTGACCAAGTTCAGAGTCCTCAGGCTCGGCAACTGATTCAGCAGTTTTTGCAGGCCCATCAAACAATGGGAAAAGCTTATCGAGAGGCTCTGGAAGATTTTCAGATGAGCGGTTTTGATCCGGTTGCCGGCGACCAAGCCGTGCGGGGGATTGATCGGGAGCCGACCCGGCTTTTGGATGAGGCGGCTTCCATTCTGACAGAAATCGCTGCCCGAGGAGCGGCCGAGATCCGCCAGGATGTGAAAGCCACCAGTCTGATTGCGGGGGCGATTTTGCTGTCCGCGATCCTGGTGTTTGTCGGTGCGGCTCTGCTGGCGGTATACCGTGGCATTATCCGGCCCAGCCGCCAAGTCATTGCGGTCATTGATGATTTAAGCCAGGGCCGGTTGGATACCCCAGTGTCTGTCAGACGAGAGGATGAACTGGGTGTTCTGGCGCGGGCCGCCCTGCGCTTGCAGGCTTTTCTGCAGGAAATGGCCGGGGAGTTGAAGCACTCGACTCAAGGCCTGGAGCAGGCAACGGATACGCTGGCCTCTACTGCGGAGTCGGTGACGGATAACGCGGATCAGGCCAGTGGGCGAATTACCCAGATGGCTGCGGCCACCCAGCAAATGACGGCCGCCGCCCAAGAGGTGGCTGGTCATGCTCAGGGCGCCGCCCAGTCGGCTCAGGAAGTCCGGCAGGCGGCCCGCGGTGGTTTGCAGGCAATGGATGAGGCCAGAGAGGTCATCGAGCGGCTCTCGAGACAGGTGACGGCCTCCGGAGATGCCGTCAACCAATTGGATTTGGATATCCAGAACGTGGGCGATGTGTTGGATGTGATTCGGGGGATTGCGGATCAGACCAACCTGCTGGCCTTGAACGCCGCCATTGAGGCGGCGAGAGCCGGTGACCAGGGGCGCGGTTTCGCTGTGGTAGCGGACGAGGTGCGCACGCTGGCCCAGCGGACCCAGGCCTCGACAGCACAGATCCAGGAAATTATTGAAAGCGTTCAGCAAGGCGCCCGTAAGACGGTGTCGGTTATGGCGGAGTCGCGGGATATTTCCAGCCATAGTGTCGAGATTTTCCAGCAGGCGGCGGTGCAGCTGACCCAGATCACCCGTGCCATTGAGGACATTAACGATCTCAATACGCAGGTGGCGACCGCTGCGGAAGAGCAGGCCGCCGTTGCAGACGATATTGCCCGGGATATTGCGGATGTTTCCCAGCAAACCGAGGAAACGGCTCAGGCCGTGAGTAGTCTCAGGGAGCTGACCGGGCTGATGCAGCAAATGGCCCAACGTAACCTGGCGCTGGGACAGCGTTTTCAAACGTCCTAGGTCATTTGAGGTGTGGGGTAACGCTCATTGACAGCCCGGGCCGCTGGATAACCCGGCGGCCCGGCTTGTTTTGAAGCTTCTTTTATTTGCGCATATGGGGGCGTCGCTCCCAGATATTGTTGATCAGGTGTCCGGCCGTGCTCAAGGTGCTGGAGGCCAATGAATACAGGCCGGAGTTGCGGCTCTGGCCGTTGCTTTCCTTGAGGTCTTCCATGGGGGTATGGAGGGCATCCTTGCGGTGATCGGCCTTGGGTTGGTCCGTCATCTGCAGATTAAACATCAGCCGCTCCATGACTTTATCCACCACACGGGGCATGTAATAGGCGCTGGTAGACATCAATCGGGCCGCGGCGCCCACATAAATGTCACGACGGGGATTCTCGGCGGCGAACAGAATGGCGTCGGCGACCAACTCGGGGCTGTAGACGGGTGGGGGTAGAGTGGGCTCTACATCCAGATAGTTCTTGGCGTGATCCACATACATGGTGTCAATGGAACCCGGCTTCACCAGGGTGACAGAGATATTCGCGTTGTCTTGCTCCAACTCCATGCGTAGCGCATCGGTAAAGCCTTTGATGGCGTGTTTGGAGGCGGAATACATTCCCTGCAGGGGAATGGCGGTGTCCGAGACCTCGCTGCCCAGGTTGATAATGGCACCGCCCCGGCCCCGCATTAGCTTAACCGCCTGGAGGGAGCCATGAACCACGCCCCAGAAGTTGGTATCAAACAGGCGGCGGCTATCCTCTTCTGAAACCTCTTCCAGACGGCCGAAAATAGTGACACCGGCGTTGTTGATCCAGGTATCCACATGGCCGAACTTGTCGGTCGCTGCCTTGGCAACTTTTTTAACGTCTTCCTCGCGGCCCACATCCGCCACCACATAGATAGCCTCATGGCCGGCGTCGCTGATTTCTTGAACCAGTGGTTTCAGGGCGCCTTCATTACGAGCGACCAAGACCAGGCGGGCACCTTGTTGGGCGGCTTGGCGAGCGGTGGTCAGGCCAATACCGCTGGTGGCGCCGGTAATAACGATGACTTGATCGGAAAGTTTCTTTAGTTTCATTGGAAGGCTCCTTTTCGCATTGAATGACCCAAAGGTGCAGAGTTGGTTTGGAACTCAAGCGAAACCCATGCCATTCAAGGAAGGCCCGGATTTTCGCACTGAGCACTGAGGAGCTTCGTGTACAGTGGGAATTATTTACAAGGTGTTGGCTAAATTTACCCATGGAGTGCTTCCGTCTTTGGACAAGATGGCGGGGGCGACGGAACCAAGCCATAATGGTTCTCTGAGAAAAATCAGGTCGATGGGCTTGATGGAGTAGAGATGAATAGTGACAGTCACCACGGACACGGACACGGACACGGACACGGACACGGACACGGACACGGACACGGACAC
>CAZEWG010000038.1:0-21641 GCA_964514485.1 uncultured Pseudomonadales bacterium | reverse complement strand
TAGAGAGAACACTATGTTTAAACCAACGGTTTGAACGCCTGGTTGCCTACTGCGTTCATCACCCCGGATGTGGTGGTGAAGTGGCGGGCAAGTTTCAGGAGCGGTCGAGTGGTTATGGGCTTGGTGCCTCCTCGGCCCGGCGCAAGGGATGGTCATCATGCTTGAAAATGCCGACGCAATCTTGCTGGCACGAATTCAGTTCGCCTTTACCATCGCCTTTCATATCCTGTTTCCTGCCTTCACCATTGGCCTGGCCAGCTATCTTGCGGTCTTGGAAGGTCTCTACGTCAAGACCCGTAATCTGATTTACCTGAATAGCTATAACTATTGGCTCAAGATCTTTGCCGTCGCCTTTGGGATGGGCGTGGTGTCAGGGATCGTGATGACTTACCAGTTCGGCTCCAATTGGAGTGTGTTCTCTGACCGGACGGCGCCTATTCTCGGGCCTTTGTTGGGTTATGAGGTGCTGACGGCGTTCTTTCTGGAGGCGGGGTTTCTCGGCATCATGCTGTTTGGCCTCAAGCGGGTCGGGCTGAAACTGCATTTCCTGTCCACGCTGATGGTTGCGATTGGGACGCTGTTTTCAGCATTCTGGATCCTGTCTGCCAATAGCTGGATGCAAACCCCGGTCGGCTATTCCATCAACGACGTGGGCCAGTTTGTGCCGGACAACTGGCTTGAGGTCATTTTCAATCCCTCGTTTCCTTATCGAATGGCCCATATGGTGATTGCCACCTACCTGACCACGGCCTTCGTGGTGGGCGGGGTGGCGGCTTACCACCTGTTGCGGGATAACACCAACGAGCGGGCGCGCCTGATGCTGTCCATGGCCATGTGGATGGCGGCCATTGTGGCGCCTATTCAATTGATAGCCGGGGATCTGCACGGCCTGAATACTTTCGAACATCAACCGATCAAAGTGGCCGCGATGGAAGGGCACTTCGAAACCCAGCAAGGCGCCCCCTTGGTGTTGATCGGCTTTCCGGATGAAGAGGCGGGACGCACCGAGGTCTGGCTGGAAATTCCCAAACTGGGCAGTCTGATCCTGGCCCATGAGCTGCTGGGAGAGATCAAGGGATTAAATGCCTGGCCCCGGGAGGAATGGCCGCCGGTTGCAATCGTGTTCTGGAGTTTTCGGGTCATGGTGGGGATCGGCATGCTGATGATCCTGGTGGGTGGCATCAGTCTCTGGTTACGGTTTCGAAAACGGCTGTTTGAAAGCCGGGCATTCCATCGCCTCGTTCTTTACATGAGCCCCGCCGGCTTTGTCGCCATCATCGCCGGCTGGATTGTTACCGAAGTCGGCCGCCAGCCCTACACGGTCTATGGTTTGCTGCGCACCAGTGAGTCGGCCTCGCCCATTGCCTTCGAGGGAGTCGCCACCTCCCTGGCGGCGTTTGTCATCGTCTATATCTTCGTCTTTGGTGCGGGCATCTTCTATATCCTGCGGCAGATGCGCAAAGGGCCGGAGGACGTGGAGAGCGAACCTCCCAGCGGCCGTCCCATCCAGGCCGCTGGCATTACCCCGGCGCCGTCCGTCGCACCGGATCGGGTTATCAAGGGAGGTTAGGCCGTCATGGATTTAGCATTGGTTTGGGCCGGAGTTCTGTCGTTTGCCATCCTGGTCTACGTCATTCTCGACGGCTTCGATCTGGGCATCGGTATCCTGTTCCCGTTTTTCAAAGCTCCCCATGATCGGGATGTCATGATGAACTCGATCGCACCGGTCTGGGACGGTAACGAAACCTGGCTGGTGCTCGGTGGCGGGGGGCTGCTGGCGGCCTTTCCCGTGGCCTATGCCATCCTGATGCCGGCGCTTTATCCGCTGGTGATTGCCATGCTGCTGGGGTTGATCTTCCGGGGCGTTTCTTTTGAGTATCGGTTCAAGACCAGTCGCCAGTTTCTATGGAATTGGGGGTTTGCCGGCGGCTCCATTGTGGCAACCCTGAGCCAGGGCATAATGATTGGCGCCATCTTACAAGGGGTGGAAATTTCCGGTCGCAGTTATGCCGGTGGCTGGTTCGACTGGCTTACACCCTTCAGCCTGTTCTGCGGGGTGGCCCTGCTGGTGGGTTATGCGCTGCTGGGCTGTACCTGGCTGATTATTAAATCGAGTGGTGACCTACAGGAGCGCTTTTTCCGGTTGGCCCCTTATCCGGCGATCTTGCTGATCCTCTGTATCGGAGTGGTCAGTATCTGGTTGCCGCTGCTGGATGCCCATGCGGCGGAACGCTGGTTCAGCTTTCCCGCCTCTGCCGTGTTTTGGATTATTCCACTGTTGATCGCGGTGCTGGCGGTTGCCTTTTATGTGGCCATCCATCGTCGCCATGAGACCTGGCCCTATTTCATCAGCCTCTGCCTGTTTTTGATTTCCTTTGCAGGCTTCGCCATCACCCTGTTTCCCTATGTGGTTCCCCACACCATTACCCTGTGGGATGCCGCGGCTCCGGAAACCAGCCTGGTTTTTCTCCTGGTCGGCGTGGTGATCCTGGTACCGCTCATTATTGCCTATACCTTTTATGCCTATTGGGTGTTCCGTGGCAAAGTCGATCCAAACCAAGGCTACCACTGAGTCCAACAGCCGCCGTTGGCGCCTCCTGTGGTTTCTGATCCTTTGGCTGGCGGGGGTCGGAGCGGTCTCTGCCTTAGCCTATCTGTTACGCTGGATTATGAGCGGTGTATACGGAAGCGTATAAAGGGCTGAAAGATCAGCGGATTACCACGGATGTTACTTGTTGGAGACAGGTAAGTGCTAAAAGAAACAATGCCTTACGGATAAATTTAATGAAAAAATGTTAACTCTTTCCGGGCTTGCTCCCGCCATTCTTTTGCTATGCTAGAAGCATAATGATTGAAAGCGTTTCGCCAGGAAGTCTGGCGGCATTTCGTCAGAGCCTGTGACTTCATCTCCTCGGTCAGTGTGGTACCAACTGGGCTTGGGGAAACAGGTATTAGGACATCGATCTAGTCTTCCGTGGTATCTCAGATTTGATCGCTGGGCATCGTCATTTTTTCGGAGCGCAGTGGTGGCAAGATTTTTTTCTCACAAAAACCTTTATCGCCTGTCTGCCCTGGTGCTTTCCATGGGGCTGGGCATGCCGTGGGCGGTGGCTGCGCTCGACGAGCGCGAGGAAAACTACAAGGCGCCGGTGCTCGCCACCGAGCAGGCCAAGGCACAGCGCCTGGAGCGTCAGCGTGACTTGTATCGGCAGGCGTTGCAGGCCCGGGCCGAAGGGCGGGTGAGCGAGTTTGAGTCGTTACGGGATGCTCTGCGGGACTACCCCCTGTATCTTTACCTGGAGTATGAGGAACTGCGCCAGCGTCTTAATCCTGCTGCCGCCGATCGGGTGAAGGAATTTCTCAACCGCTACCCCAATACCCCTCTGAGTACACGGCTGCAATATCAGTGGTTGGCGGCGTTGGCCAAGGCCGGGCAGTGGCAGGAGTTTCTGGCCCATTACAGTCCCCAGGTGCGTGGCCGTGAAATGACCTGTCACTACCACTGGGCCCGCTTCAAAACCGGTAATCAGGCAGAAGCCCTGGCGGCGGTTCCTGAGCTCTGGCTGACTGGAAGCTCGCTGCCGGACGTGTGTGATCCCCTGTTGGAGGCCTGGCGTCGCCAGGGTGGTCTCACTCCCGAACTGGTACGCCAGCGAATCGGTTTGGCGGTGCAGGCCGGCAACTGGTCGTTAGCCAATTATCTGGCCCGTGACTTGCCGCAAAAAGAGCGCGAGCACCTGACGCTCTATCGTCAGGTGTATGACAAGCCGCAGCTGTTGGTGGAAACCAAGCGGTTCCAGCAGGATTCGGAATGGACGCGCCAGATTGTGCTGACGGGGTTGCAGCGTCTGATTCGTCGAGACACTGCAGCCGCCGCCGAAGTCTGGCCGGTATACCGCCAGGCCCTGTCATTTAGTGCCCAGGAACAAGCCAAACTGACCCGGATGCTGGCGCTGCATTTGGCCACCAGCTTCTATCCAGAGGCCAAGGCCTGGTTGCAGCAGGCACTGGCGGAACAGCAAGATGACAGCTTGCATGAATGGCTGGTGCGGGTTGCCCTGCGCAAGGGCGACTGGGCCGGCGTGCAAGAAGCCATTGACGGAATGCCGGAGGAACTTCGCAACACGGCCCGCTGGCAGTATTGGCTGGCCCGGGCGCTGGAGCGAAAAGATGCTTCAAGCCGGTTGGCGGAGGCCGAGTCCATTTATGAGCAGGTTGCCCAGCAGCGGGATTATTATGGGTTTCTGGCTGCAGATCGGATTGGCAACAGCTATCACCTGAATCATCGGCCCCTACCGGTGGATCCGGAGCTGATTGCCCAGGTGGAATTGCAGCCCGGGTTGCAGCGTGCCCGGGAGTTTTTCTTGCTGGGGCAGTTGCCTGAGGCGCGGCGGGAGTGGAATTTCGCCATTCAGGGGCTGTCTTCCGATGAACTGCTGGCGGTCTCCCACCTGGTGCAGCAATGGGGTTGGTATAGCCAATCCATGATGGGCGCGATTGCCGCCCGGGAATGGGACGATTTGCAGGTGCGGTTTCCCCTGGTGTACCAGGATGTGTTTCAGGTGTTTACGCGGGATTTCGGTCTGGATATGAACTGGGTGCTGGCGCTGGCCCGTCAGGAAAGCGCTTTCGTACCCGATGCCCGCTCCTCCAAGGGCGCGCTCGGTGTGTTGCAGCTCTTGCCGAGCACGGCCAGGCAAACGGCCCGCAGTATCGGCATGGGGTTTAAGGGCAGCCATGAGCTGCTGGATCCGGAGACCAATATCAAATTGGGAACGGCTCATTTGCGGGAGCTTTTGGAGCGCTTTGGCAACAACCGGATCTTGGCCACCGCCGCCTATAATGCCGGTGCCGGTAAGGTGTACCAGTGGCTTGAAGAGGGCGGTGACCAGCTACCCTACGATGTCTGGATTGAAACCCTGCCGTATTATGAAACCCGCGGCTATGTGCAGAATGTTTTAACTTATTCAGTCATTTACGGTTATCGCCAGGGTAAAAAGCCGCGACTTTTGGATGAGCATGAAATTGCCTGCATGTGTTTGAGGTGAGTGAAGCCCGCCCTGGAATCCTGAAGCCCCGCCCGACGGGGCTTTCTGGTTTTTGGCTGTTGGATTTGACGGCCATAAAAAACTCAGCGATTTTTAATCATTTCCTCAGTACAATTCGCACCGATTCTTCATAACTTTCCGTCAGTTGGCAAAACTGGTTCCCAACCGGGGAAGTGGTGGTCTCCCATCAGGCAAATGTTTATACGCATTGCATTGGTGGGGGATATTGGTAACAGTGAGAAGGTAGTGTGAATCCTGGGCCTGTAGAGGCCGGATCCAGAGTCTGGAAAATCCATTATCGGTGGTTAGTGCGTATCGATCCAAAGAAGTAATCCTGGAGGTAGAACATGTTGAGAGCATATTGTGTAGAGAATGGCAGGTTACAGAAGGTCGATGACGGTCCTGTCGATATCGATATGCTCCACCGTTCCATCTGGGTAGATCTGATCGCGCCCGATGACGCCGAGCGGGAAAGCGTCATGCGCCTTTATAAGCAGGACATTCCCGAGTCGGAGGAAGTGGAGGAGATTGAGGCCAGTGCCCGTTACTTTAAGGACGAGCAAGGGCTGCACATTCACTCGTTGTTCCTCTACAACACCGAAGGGCGGAGCAAGAACGTCACGGTTGCCTGTACGGTGAGCAAAGACCGCCTGTTTACCACCCGGGATGTGGAGTTGCCGGTATTTCGTCTGCTGCGGATGCGGGCACGGCATTCAGCGGTCGATGTGAGTTCACCCATGGATATCATGATGAACCTCATTGAAATCAAGGTGGAGCATCTGGCGGATACCCTCGAGGACATCTACAGCGGGTTGGAGAGGACCAGCCATATGGTGCTGGAAGATGAAGAGACCCAGTTCGAGGAAGCCATTGAACAGTTGGCGGCGCTGGAAGACACCAACGGAAAGGTCCGGCTGTGTTTGATGGATACCCAGCGTTCCCTGTCCTTTGTGCTGCGGGAAGTGCGCAACCGCCCGGAGGTGCAAAACCACTGTCGTGAAATCATGCGCGACATCGACTCGCTGCTGTCTCACACCACCTTCCTGTTCGACAAGGTGAACTTCCTGATGGATGCGGCGCAAAACTTTGTCAACATTGAGCAGGCCCAGATCATCAAGATCTTCTCTATCGCCGCCGTGGTGTTCCTGCCGCCGACCCTGATCGCGAGTATCTACGGCATGAACTTTAAGTTTATGCCTGAGCTGGAGCTGCCTTGGGCCTATCCGGTGGTGTTGGTGTTAATGGTGTTGGCGGGCATTTCGCCGTACTGGTATTTCAAGCGGAAAGGCTGGCTCTGAGCGTAAGGGGTGTGTGGAGCCCGGGGAACCGGATTCCACATCTCCTCACTCTGTGCAGGCCTTGGGCGTTCTCTTTGAGGATTGCTTAGGGGGCGTCTGCTTCAAGGAGCGCTGCGGTCAAAGTTGTGCCGCACCTGATGAATATCAATCCAGGGGCGGGATCATCTTTTTATACTGGCATCACGCTGTTGTTAATAGGCAAGTACTAATTACATCTGCGCGATTATTAAATAGTAACTATTCGCATTTGGGTCTCTTTCTTATTATAATCCTGACTTTCGTAAGCTGATCCCGGCCCTTGCAAGTCTTAGCCCGGGACGGACGAGGCTCATTTATGATTGCTGCAACGCCGGCTTATACACAGCCCAAAGCACAGGAGGCATCACTTGATGGGATGCATTCCTTGGCGACGTATGCCGACCCTCCTCGTCAACTCCGCCAGATGTGGGTCAAGCCCCTGGCATTTCTGTTAGTGCTGGGTTTGCATGGTGGTCTGTTTGCCTGGGCCGCCGGTACCTACATTGAGCCACCTCAGGTTCCTTTGCAGACCAGTACCATCGCGGTCTCTTTTGTGGTTGAAGCCCCCAAAAAAGCGGAAGCCCCAGCAGTGGCGCCGCAACCGGTGGAGCCTCAGCCAGAACCGGTGGTAGAGCCCAAGCCCGAACCGAAGCCAGAACCCAAACCAGAGCCTAAACCCGAACCCAAGCCAGAGCCTAAGCCGGAACCTAAACCGGAGCCCGTGGTGGAGCCAGAGCCTGTAGTGGAGCCCGAACCGGAACCCGTGCAGGAAGTCCAGCCGGAGGCTCTGCCTCAGCAGGAAGCTCCCGTTGAGCCTGTCACCGAACAGGCCAAGGAATCGGCAACGGCGGATCCGACGGTTGCCCGGGAAACACCCCCAATGTTTGAAGCGGACTATCTGCGCAATCCCAAGCCGGTTTATCCGTCTGCTTCCCGGGCGCGGCGTGAGGAAGGTACCGTCATGCTGAAAGTGCTGGTCAGCCCCGAGGGGACTGCTCAAGAGGTGGAGCTGGACACCTCCAGTGGCTCGCCACGGCTGGACCGGGCGGCGCTGATGACCGTCAAACGCTGGCGCTTCGTGCCGGCCCGGATGGGTGAGCGTACTGTTGAAGCCTGGGTTTTAGTGCCTATTCATTTCCGGTTGGAGTAAACCAATGGACCTTATGTATGTATTTCAACAGGGCGATGCGGTCCTGATTGGTGTCTTTTGCGCCTTGCTTTTGATGTCGGTGCTGACTTGGTATCTGATTCTGTATCGGGGGGTGCAGGTGTGGCGTTTTCGCAAAGGTCAGAGGCTGTTTCTGGAAGAGTTCTGGAAAAGCAAGAATCTGGACGAGGCTTATAAACTGACGGATAACAGCCCGCTGCCGATTGCCCTGGTGGCCCGCTCTGGCATTGATGCCTGGCGCCATTACCATACTAACGCCGACCGTACGCTGGGTGCCTCCTGTGGTCTGGATGAGTTTCTGGTGCGGGCCATTCGCAATGGGCTGAGCCAGGCGACCATGCGCTTGGAGTCTGGACTCACCATCATGGCCTCGGTGGGCAGTACCGCGCCCTTTGTGGGGTTGTTCGGGACGGTCTGGGGGATTTATCACGCCCTGATCGGTATTGCGGCCGAAGGAAACGCCAATCTGGAAACAGTAGCGGGTCCCTTGGGGGAGGCGCTGGTCGCAACGGCGGCGGGTCTGGCCGCAGCGTTGCCGGCGGTGCTGGCGTTCAACGCCTTTAACCGTAAAAACCGCTTGATCGCCGCCCAGCTCGATGGCTTTGCCCACGATCTGCATGCCCAGCTGTTGTCGGTTCCGGCGCCGAAGGCCGCGGAAAGCGCCCAAGTGGTGCGTATCCGGGAAGGAAGCTAAAGCTATGGCATTCGGCGGCTTCAATAACGATCAGAATACCCCGATGTCGGAGATCAACATTATTCCGTTGGTCGACGTGATGCTGGTGTTGCTGGTGATCTTTATCATCACCGCACCGGTGCTGACTCATGCGGTCAAGGTGGAGTTGCCGCAAGCTTCCAGTGAGCGTCTGGAAGAAGACCCTCAGCAGATTACCGTTGCCATTACTGCTGACGGCCAACTGTACTGGAATGACCAACCCGTGGTTGAGACCGAGCTGAGTGAGCGTTTGCAATTGGCCGCCCAGAAAAACCCGGAGGTGGAGTTACGGCTGCGGGCCGATAAGGCAACGCCCTATGATCCCATTGCCCGGGTGATGGCGGAGGCTCATCGCCAAGGGGTGGTTCGGATCGGTTTTGTCAGCCAGCCCGAGTAAGAGCTGAGCACCAAGGGCGCGAGGCAGAAGGTTTTGAGGCTGGAGGAGGCAGGGCCTCCTCCAGTCGGTCGCCTGGATTACTCCTTGCGGCGACGGCGGGACAGGGCCAGACCCACGGCACCCATGCCGAACAGCGCAAGCGTGGCGGGCTCAGGTACTTGGCTTGCCGTGACGCGGATAATCATATCGTCGTAGTCATCATCGTTCCGGTTGCCGCTGTCATCCAGGGCGATGATCAGAGAGTTACTGACACCGTCCCACTGGGTCCAGAAGTTGGCCGGATTGGCACCATCATTGCCAGCGTTGGTAACAATGCCAAGCGTGCCAGGCGTGAAGTGGAAATCCAGCGCGCCGGTCCCGGTCCATTCAATGGTGTGGGTGGCACCATAAGCGGTGGAGCCGGTGCTGAATACCTGAGCGCCGTTGACATAGAAGCCGTTGGTGAAGTCCGCTTCCTTGAACAGATACTCAAAGGTCAGCAGGATCGGTGCATCGCTGGTGGAGACAATGGTGCTGCCCACCGTTCCGGTTGCGCCTTCCAGGCCGAAGTCATTGGGCTGTCCGTTGGTGCCCGCGATCGTCCAGCTATTGCCTCCCTGTGCTTCGATCAGTGCTGCGTTTGCAGCTGACGCGAATATTACTGAAGTAGCCAAAACGAGCATATTTCCCAGCTTTTTCATAGCAAATCCCTCTTCCTCGTTACATTCCTGTCATAGGTAAAGCGCTGTAGCGTCATTCCTAATACAAACATGGATTAGAGCTGACAGCAGGGGCTGGTCACGCTGCGTGAGTGATCCAGTTCACGTTATGTTAGAGATGCTTACAGCCAACAAAAAGGTGTAAAAAAAGCCGACGTCACGAATGGGAAAAGGTGACAGAAGGGGCTTCCAGGCGTGTGGCAAGAAAGAGACGGGGCGTTTTAATGGGAGGAAACCAGCATCTTCCGGTATTGGCTGGGTGATTTCCCGGTCCACTGACGAAAGGCGCGGGTAAAGTTCGCCGGGTCGGTATAGCCGAGCAACTCGGCGATTTTTTGAATTTCCAGTTCAGGTTTGCTCAGCAGACTGATGGCATCCCGCCGCCGGGCTTCTTCCAAAAGCCGTCGATAACTGCTGCCCTGGCTCTGGAGTTGACGACGCAGACTACGAGGTGACAGGTTTAACTGGTTGGCCAGGGTGTCCAGGGTCGGGTAGCCCGCGCCCGAAAGAGTGAGCAGGGTTTTGGCCCGGCTCAACACATCTTCTCGCCCTTGACCGAGCAGGGCAAATTCCCGCTCGCATTGGGCGATCGCCAGGCTAAGACCTTCCGGGTTGGCGAGGGGCAGACGCCGGTGCATCAGGTTGGCGCCTGGAATGCGAATCTGTAGTTCTGGCATGTTGTAGCGAATGGGCGGCAAGCGGTGCTTGAAGCGGGCATAGTAGTCGGGTTCTGGGTAGTCGAACCAGATCTCGCCCGGTGCGTCCAGCGGCCCGGCCAGGAATTGGATGCCGCGATAGACACTGGTCAGGATAAAGTCGAAGACCAGTCTGCGAAGCTGACCGGACAGGGGCAGTTTCGAAAAAAAACTGACTACGTTCCAGTCGTCCTGCAGCTCATAGACGAACCCCAGCCCTTTGGCGCGGAGTTCCCAAAAACGCTGTAACAACTCGGTGGCTTCCCCCAGAGTGGCGCAACACAGCAGGGCATAGCCGAGGCTTCCATGAACCGTAACGGGGGAGCGGCAGCCAAGTTCAAAGCCGATACCCGGGTCCTGGGTCAGTTCAACGATGGCGGTGACCAGTCGAAAATGATGAGCCAGGGAAATCCGGCCCTGGGGATCGGCGAACAAAGCAGGCTCCAGGCCGGCCTTGTGCAGCACCTGTTCCGGCGCGATGCCTCGTTCCTGGGCGAGATCCAGGTAGATCTGCGGGTAGGTGACGGGCATGTGGAGATGATGGATTTCTTGAAAAGGCATAGTCGTTATGATTATTTGGCCTTAAATGACAAGCTTATTGTCCCTCTAGCCTCTCACGCTTTCCATGGCGGAGCAAATAATCTAGTGGATTGAAAAAGGGCTCGGTGGCGGGAGTTGGCTGGCGAGTCGACGAAGGTGTTTTGTCACCAGAAATCTTTCGCGAGCAGATCCATCCGGTTCAACTCGCCTTGCATGGAGCATCCGCCATGAGCGTTACCGCAATCACTCAATCCCCCGCGCAAGCCACTGCGTCCTATGACCTGACCGTGCGGCCGATGGATTTCGATTTTCCAGACGATATTCCCGAGTTCTGGTACGCCAACGATCCGTTCCGCACCATCCTGGCTTATGCGCTCTCCGGAGGCTTCCCCGAGGGCGAACGCTTTTTCATCGACTCGGTCCGTTACTTTCAAGACCGGATTCAGGACCCGGAGTTGAAACGGGCAATTCGCAGTTTTATCGGCCAGGAAGCGCACCACTCCAAGGAACATCACGCGCTCAATCAGTGGATTGAATCCCGGGGCTACCCGGTCTCCCGGATCGACCGGGAGGTGGGCACCATGATGCGCCTGTATCGCAAGTACCTGTCGCCGGAGCGCCAGCTGGCGAAAACCGCGGCGCTGGAGCACTTTACGGCGATCATGGCCGAACACTACATGTTGAACCTTCAGGAGTTGGGTTCCATGCATCCGCAGATGGCGAAACTCTGGGCCTGGCATGCGATTGAGGAGGCCGAACACAAGTCGGTGGCGTTCGATGTGTTTAAAGCGGTCTCGGACAGCGAGTGGCTCCGGTTGTCGGAAATGGTCACCACCACCTTCAACTTCATGTTTTTCACGACCTTGGACATGGTCAGCCTGATGCGCCACTCCGGGCACCTGACGGATCTCAAAATGTGGGCTGGGGGGATTAATTATTTCTGGGGGCGGCCCGGCGTGTTCCGGAAAATGATTCCCGCCTACCTGCGGTACTACCGGCGTGACTTTCATCCGTCCCAGTATGACGGACGACTGCAGCGGGACATGGTCAAAAAGGAATACCTGGCCGAAGATTGATTAAGGAAAAGGTGGCTTTATGTCTGACACTCACTTCGATGTGTTGATTATCGGTGCTGGTCTGTCCGGAGTCGGTGCCGCCTGGCACCTACAGACTCATTGCCCCGGCAAGCGTTATGCCATTTTGGAGGCCCGCGACACCATGGGCGGCACCTGGGATCTGTTCCGTTACCCCGGCATTCGTTCCGACTCCGATATGTATACCCTTGGCTACTCCTTCCGACCCTGGCGCCAGGGCAAGGCGATTGCCGATGGCCCCTCCATTTTGAAATATGTGGAAGAAACAGCCCAAGAGTCCGGTATTGACCAGCACATCCGTTATGGTCACCGGGTAACACGGCTGTCCTGGTCCAGTGAAGAGGCGGCCTGGACCGTTGAGGTGGAACACCAGGGCAAGTCCCGTCAGTTGAGCTGCCGGTTCTTGATCAACTGCAGCGGCTACTATCGTTATGACCAGGGCTATGCACCGGAATTTCCCGGCAGTGCCCGTTTCAAGGGGCAGATTGTCCATCCCCAGCACTGGCCCCAAGATTTGGATTACCGGGGCAAGCGGGTGGTGGTGATTGGCAGCGGGGCAACGGCGGTAACCCTGGTGCCCGCCATGGCGGAAGAGGCCGTTCATGTGACCATGCTGCAGCGCTCGCCCACCTACATCGTCTCCTTGCCCGACGTGGATCTGATCGCCCGGACTCTGGACCGGCTGCTACCGCCCATGGCGGCCTATCAGCTGACCCGCTGGAAGAACGTGTCCCTGCAGACGCTGTTCTATAACTTTTGCCGTCGCTACCCGAAATTGGCGCGCAAGATGATCCTGTCCCAGCTGCGGGCCCAGTTGGGGGAACAGTTCGATATCGACACCCACTTCAACCCCAGCTACAACCCCTGGGAGCAGCGTCTGTGCCTGGTTCCCAATGGCGACCTGTTCCGGGCGCTGCGCAAGGGGCGGGCCTCGGTGGAGACGGATCAGATCGAAGCCTTCACCGAAAAAGGTATTCGTTTACAGTCAGGCAAAGAGCTGGAGGCGGATATCATCGTCACCGCCACCGGACTGAACATGCTGATTCTGGGCGGTGCCGAGGTGTGGGTGGATAACGCTCAGGTGGATCTGGCCCAGACCCTCAATTACCGGGGGAGCATGTTGAGTGATATTCCCAATCTCGCCTTGATCATGGGATATACCAACGCCTCCTGGACGTTGAAGGCGGATTTGGTCAGCCACTACATCTGTCGACTGATCAACTATATGGATCGGCAGGGTTATGCCTATTGCGTGCCCCGCGAGCAGGGAGAAGTGCAGAAAGAGCCGATTCTTGATCTTAAATCCGGCTATGTGCTGCGGGCCCTGAACTGGTTGCCGAAGCAGGGGGATCGCACCCCCTGGCGCTTGAACCAGAATTATCTGCTGGATTTGTTGAACTTCCGCTTTGGTGCGCTAACAGGCGCCGAGCTGGAATTTGTCCGCCCAACCCAAGCGTCGGCGACCTTGAACTTGAGTTCCCCGGCGACTGCTTCCTCATAAGCCCCTGCATGATGACTGGAGCCGGCACCTCGCCGGCTCCGCTCGTAATGACCCTGTCAAACATTCCATGATCAGCCGCAAGCCCGCAGCTATTGGGTCGGCGTTTGTTAACCCCTCAATTCAAGACAGGTAAAGGGTGCCCTGGAAGGTACCGGCATTCTGCGCTGAAACTGAAAAAAAATTTTGGGGCGGCAAGATAAGCCGTCACGGGCTTCCGTCAGGATTTTATACGGAATTTTTTACGGGATGGTGTGCGGGTGCTAACCCTATTAGGTCAAGGGGATGTGAGCTTGTCTGAATAAGGGGAGACCATTGATTCCCAGGGACAGGATAAATCGTCAAATGCTTTTTACACAGTGCTTTGTTCTTGAGTTGGGCTTGGTTTTTAAGTGTTTGAAAAGAAATGTTTATTTGTTGTTGGGCCTGGATGCTGCTCTATCGCTGATGCTCTCAAGGAGGAGTAACGGTTGAGAGTCAACAACAAACCACTCAATGAATGAGGCACGGAAGATATGAAAATGATGAAGATTGCAAAACCCTTGGCTGTCGTTTTCGGTATCGCTCTGAGCACCTCCGCTGTGGCGGGTAAATACCACGACAAACCGAAACCACCCAAGCCGGAAAAACCGCCCGTTTCCGTTCCGGAGCCTGCCTCTGCTGCGTTGCTGGGCCTTGGAATGGCTGCTCTGGCATTGCAACGTCGTCGTCGCGACAAGCAAGACGGCGAGTAAGAAGACCTGTCCAATGCCAGCCTGTAATGGCTGGCATTGGATTCTCCCACTGCTTTCTCAACAAGAGATCGACGCTAGGAAAATCCCCCACTACTCCCACTCAATGCGATTACGACCTTTTTCCTTTGCCTGATACAGATATTGATCGGCTTCCTTGATCAGGCCCTCCCGACTCGTTTGGTTACTCGGAACTTGGCAGGAAACCCCAAAGCTTGCGGTGACTTTCAGCTGAATGCCGTCGCTTTTTACTTCGGTCTGGTTAAAGGATTCCAGAATGTTACGGGCAACGCAGAGAGCGCCCTCCAGGTCCGTATTCGGCAGCAGTAGGATAAACTCCTCGCCGCCATAGCGAGCTGCCACATCGGGTGGGCGACGGAGATTGCGGCGAATCAAACCGGCGGCCTGGATCAGGCACTGGTCGCCAAAAGGGTGGCCGTACTGGTCGTTGATTTTCTTGAAGTGATCCAGATCCACCATGATGAGGGAGAGCGGAGACTTTTCCCGATAGGCCCGTTTGTACTCGGCCTCGAACAGCTCTTCAAAAGCCCGCCGGTTCACCAAGCCGGTCAGGCCGTCAGTGGCGCTGATCTGCTTGAGTTTGGCATTGGCTTTTTCAAGCTCCTCCGTGCGCTGGCGAACGATCCGGTCAAGATCCGCGTTGGCCTGAATCTGGTGTTCTAGCAGCTGTTGCTGGGCATAAGCGGACTCTCGCTGGGCTTGTTCCCGCATTTTGCGCTCATGGGAAATACGATGGGCCAGAGCAAAGGACAGTAGCATCATCTCCAGGGTGGCGCCGATTTGGGCCACGTGCTCCGTGAACCAGGTGCGGGGCAGGACACCAAGTTTGTTAAACGCCAGGATTAGCCCGGCAAAGAGCATGGCGGACCAGGCCAGGTTGAAATATTTGGCCGCGTGGTAACCGTCCAGCCACCGTACAATACCCGACCAGAAACCCATCAGGATCGCCAGCATCACAATGACCATGGTGGTTACCATCATCAGGCGGTAGGGCAGCAGGAAGGCGCCGATGGCGGTCAGGATGGCGAGAGCGGCGAAGCCCAGCAGAATTTTCGCCAGAATGGGACGAGTTCGCGGGATATCCAGAAAGCTTCGGAAAAACAGGGATGGGAAGAAAATCATGCCGCTGAGTGCCACCACCAGGCTGGCATCATTCAGCCAGAGGGTGTTCGGCCACAGATACTTGAAGGTGATCCCTTGGATGCCGGCGAGGAGCATGGTCGTCGAGAGGACGTACATCACATAGTAGAAGTAGCTGATGTCGCGAATCGCAATGAAGATCAGCAGGTTGTAGATGGCCATAACCAGCATGGCGCCGTAGAAAAGCGCTTGCCCCGTCACCACCTTGTCCCGGTGTTCCAGCAGGGCATGGCTATGCCAGAGGTGCACGGGCACTTGCAGGGAAGAGCCGGATTGAACCTTGAAATAGACTTGAATGATGCCGTCGGATGGGATCTCCAGAGGAATCACGAAATTGGGATGATCGATCGGGCGCTGGGAGAAAGGGTAGCGGTCTCCCAGGCGGTAATGCTGGACCTGTTGATCGTCTTGAAAGATGAAAATATCCAGATAGTCCAGAACCGGATAAGCAACTTCCAACAGGTAGTCGAGAGGGGTTGAGGCATCTGCTGTCGCACTGAATCGAAACCAATAGGTGGAGTCGGTATAGCCAAAGCTTGGTGTCTCCTGTTCGGAGAGTGTCCAATGATGGGCATGCCCCGCTTGCCTGATTGATTCGATGGTTAGGGAACCCTCAGGATCTTCCAGATATTCCAGTTGTGGGCTCAGATTGAGATGTGCGGTATTTTCGGCTACGGAAATGGTGTCAGCCAAGGCTAATGCTGGTAGCAGTAAGGCGAAGAGTGCCAGCCATTTCAGGGCGATTCTTTTCAGCACTTCGTGATGCTTCCCATGAAAAAGTACGGAATTATTCTTGTTGTTAGCAAACAGTGTAGTAGAAGAAGTGGGCGTTCGCGGCCAAGGTCTGAGCAAATGTACCAAAATGCTCGGCAAACCGCGGGCTTTGGGGGGTGAGAGAACGTAAAAGTTTGCAAAATAGGTATTTAGTGCCTTAAACCGCAGCTTTGGTGCCTGCTCTGGCAGGCGACTTTACAGCACCGGCGTTGCGGACGCCGGCCCGACTTCCGGTCATCAAGGCATGACGGTTAGAACACGTACTGCAAGCGGGCGGAAAAGGCTTGCCCGTCCCCTGTACGGCCGGCCTCCCTTTCTGCCGGGGTAACCACATTCCGGGTATCTGTCATCAGGTAGTTGAAAGCAACTTTGACCGCCTCATTGGCATACCAGTTGACCCCAAGGGTATGGATATTGGCTTCCCGGTCAGCCAGATTGCGCTCTTCCACGGTCAGCGACTCGTAGCGATAAAACACTTCCCAGGCTCCCGGCCCCGGGTTCGCAGGCCGAATCCGGTCAAAGCGTGCACCGCTGAGGCGATAGCCCCGCGCCTCGCCGGTTAACGTATAGGCTGCTTGCAGATAGTAGCCGGCGGCTTTCCGGTCGGCCTGACCGTTCTGGCCATCCAGATCCCGCCGCAGGTATTCTCCCTGAATGGATGCTGGGCCCAGTTGATAAGCGGCTTCCAACAGCCAAACCTGATCATGGTCGAAACCATCCTCCACACCTGCGGCTAGGGCTGCTCGAGCGCCATTGATTTCATCCTCCGTCACGCCCCGCACTCCCAGGCGGGAGTTGATGGCCCCCGTGTCATTGCCGTCGGTATTTTCGATACTGCGCAGGGCGAAGCTGCCGCCAAGGTGCAGCACCTGGCCATTGCTCTGTATGGGGGCTACCACGCTGCGAATTAAAAAGGTGTTCTTGCCGCGGCCGGTGTCTTCATCTTCATTGGCGTCTTGGCGGAACAAGCCCACGTTGGCGTAGACCAGATCGCCATAGGTGCCGCTGGCCTGGATACCATAACCGCTTTTTTCCTGGGCCCAACTGGCCAGATCATAAATGGCTGAGCGTTCAATGGCGGTAATCCAGTTGGAGCTGGTCGCCCGCTCCAGGCCTGGTAGCAAGTCGAAGCGGCCGGCCTTCAAGGTGATGCCGTCAAAGCCTGAGTAGCTAACCGACGCTTCAAACCAGTTGCTGGTGCCGCTGTCGCCAAAGTCGAGGCTGAAAATATAACTCCAGTCCGTATAGGCATAGCCGGAGAGGGTGAGAAAGGCCCGGCGAAAGTAGAACTCATCGGCGCTGCGACCGTTGACGGTGTAGACACCGTCAAAACTGGCATAGTCGCCTTGCAGTCGCCCGTCGATTTTGAAGCCGAAGTCTTGGTCTGCACTGTGAACTTCCAGACCGCCTTTGGTTTTAATCACCAAGTCCGGGCCATCGGTCGTAAGAGTGCCGGCCTGAGCCAAGGCGGTCATCAGGAGGGCCAGGATCGTTGAAACAGGGGAGTGGAAAGTGGGTCGAATCATGGATCATTCCTTTGATGAAGTCGTAACCGGCCAGCAAAAGACCTTGGCCGCGCAAAAAATTGGAACTCTACGGGTGCCACCCGGGACGCTGTGGACAGCTCATAAGTAACAATATGTCGCTATTTCACACAAGGCAGATGCTGAAAAGGATTCTGTGGCTCAACGGGGAAAGACTTGCTGATTGAGCAGGGGGTAGGGAAAAGAAATCTATTATTCTATTTTGGAATAAGCAAATTACTTTTTATTTCTTTTTAATTGATTTTGGCTTTCCTATAATGCCGCTCAACCCATCAAAAATATCCTGCAGACAGTGTCCTTCACTGACCAGTCCATCCGCAGGTCATATAACTCTTAACTTAGTATAGGGAACCAGATTATGAAGTTGCGAGCTTTAACCTTGGCGGCGGTCATCGCCAGCACTTCCCTGTTTGCGGGCGTGGCGCAAGCGCAAACCAGCATTCTGAACGCCTCCTACGACATCGCTCGTGAGCTGTTCCAGCAGATCAACCCGGTGTTTCAAGAGCAATGGAAAGAGCAAAAAGGGGAAGAGGTAGAGGTCAAACAGTCGCACGCTGGTTCCTCCCGTCAGGCCCAGTCCATCATGCAGGGACTGAAGGCCGATGTGGTGACTTTCAACCAGGTGACTGATGTGCAGATCCTGCATGATCGGGGCAAGCTGATCCCTGCGGACTGGCAGCAGAAGTTCCCCAACAATAGCTCTCCTTATTACTCCACCATGGCCTATCTGGTTCGTAAGGGGAATCCCAAAAACATCCAGAACTGGGATGATCTGGCCCGACCCGACGTGAAACTGGTGTTCCCCAACCCGAAAACTTCCGGTAACGGCCGCTACACCTATCTGGCAGCCTGGCTCTACGCCAACAAGGCATTTAACGGCGATGAAGCGAAGATCAAAGATCTGGTGGGCAAGCTGCTGAGCAACGTGGTGGTATTTGACACCGGCGGACGTGCGGCAACTGTTTCCTTTGTCGAGCGCGGCTTGGGCGATGTGCTTATTACCTTCGAATCCGAAGTGAACCTGATTCGCAAGGAGTATGGTGAGGACAAATATGAGGTGGTAGTACCCAAGGCCAGTATTCTGGCAGAGTTCCCGGTTGCCGTGGTGGAAAAGGTCGCCGAGTCTCGTGGGACCACGGAAGTGGCCAACGCTTACCTGGACTTCCTCTATCAACCCAAGGCTCAGCGGATTCTGGCGGAGAACTTTTACCGGGTTCATGACCCCAAGGTGAAAGAAGAATTTGCAAATCAATTTCCTGAAGTGGACCTGATTTCGGTAGAATCCGTGTTCGGCAGCTGGGACGAAGCCATGAACCAGCACTTCAACAATGGCGGCGTTTTGGATCAACTGCTGAGAAACGCCCGCAAGTAACGACCGGAAGTAAAAGTGATTCGTCGAACCAAGCGGGTTCTTCCCGGATTTACGCTTAGCCTTGGGCTAAGCGTTTTGTTTATTAGTCTGGTAATGTTGTTACCGCTTTGCACCTTGCTCCTGCAGACCGCTCAAATGAGTTGGTCGGAGTTTTGGTTTGCAATAACCGATCCCCGGGTTGTCGCAGCCTATAAGGTGACCTTATTAACCGCGGCGGTCGCTGCCCTGCTCAATGGCATTTTTGGGTTACTGCTGGCCTGGATTCTGGTGCGTTACCGGTTTCCTGGCCGCAGCCTGGTTGATGCTCTGGTAGATCTACCGTTTGCCCTGCCCACAGCTGTTGCCGGCCTTACCTTGTCGGCCATGTTCGCCACCAATGGCTGGATTGGTAGTTTCTTCGAGCCCTTTGGCGTGAAGATCTCCTACACCCAGGTGGGCATCATCCTGGCCATGATGTTTACCAGCATTCCCTTTGTGGTCCGTACGGTGCAACCGGTACTGGAAGATCTGGGGCCTGAATATGAAGAGGCGGCGGAGACCCTGGGCGCTTCGCCCATCCAGTCCTTCCTGCGTGTGGTGTTTCCCCATATCATGCTGCCCCTGTCGACCGGAGTGGCCTTGTCTTTCACCCGTAGCCTGGGTGAGTTCGGGGCGGTGATCTTTATTGCCGGCAACATGCCGTTTGAGACGGAAGTGGCTTCATTGATGATCTTTACCCGCATTCAGGAGTTTGATCAGCTGGCCGCCGCGGCTATTGCTACGGTGATTCTGAGTGTGTCGCTGCTCCTGCTGTTTGCCATTCAGATCTTTCAGGCGCGCTTCCTCAAACGACTGGGAGTAGCCTAACCATGCGTATGCCTACACATTCCGAACGTTCTCGCCAAGCCGGCGGATGGCAGCGTCTGCTCCTGATCAGCCTGGGGCTGGCCTTTACCTTTGTGTTTCTGGTGCTGCCCCTGGTTTTAATTTTCTACGAGACGTTCCACAAAGGCTGGGACCTGTTCGTCTCCAACCTGCTGGAACCCGACATGCTGGCCGCCATTCGCCTGACTCTGCTGGTGGCGGTCATTACGGTGCCCCTGAACCTGGCGTTTGGCACCTTCCTGGCCTGGCTGGTGACCAAGTTCAATTTTCCGGGCCGAAAAATCCTGCTCACCTTGATTGATATTCCCTTTGCCATGTCGCCGGTGGTGGCGGGTTTGGCCTATTTGCTGGTCTACGGCAGCCAAAGCCCGATCGGGGCTTGGCTGATGGAGCACGACCTGCAAGTGATGTTTGCCTGGCCTGGCATTGTCATGGTGACCGTGTTCGTGACCAGCCCGTATGTGGCACGGGAGCTGATTCCCCTGATGCAGGCCCAGGGAACCGATGAAGAAGAGGCCGCCACCTTGATGGGGGCTTCCGGCTGGCAGACCTTTCGCCGGGTGACCTTGCCCAACGTGAAATGGGCCTTGCTGTATGGGGTGGTGCTGACCAATGCCCGGGCGGTGGGTGAGTTCGGCTCGGTGGCCGTGGTATCCGGCTCCATTCGGGGCGAAACCAACACCTTGCCCCTGCACGTGGAGCTTCTGCACCAGGATTACAACACCACAGGAGCCTTTACCGCGTCAGCGCTGCTGGCCTCTATTGCGCTGCTGACGCTGATTCTCAAGACGGTGCTGGAATGGCGGCAAAACCGCCTGCTGGCCGATGTCGTCGAGGAGGAAGAGAGCAAATGAGTATACAAGTAGACGCCATCGAAAAATCCTTCGGCCACTTCAAGGCTCTCGACCGAGTCAGTCTGGAAGTGCCCAGTGGTCAACTGGTCGGGTTGCTGGGGCCATCAGGCTCTGGAAAAACCACCTTGCTACGGATTATTGCCGGCCTGGAACAGGCTGATCGCGGCACCATCCTGTTTAACGGCCAGGACATGACCCAGGTGCCGGCACGTAACCGCCGGGTGGGGTTCGTGTTCCAGCACTATGCCTTGTTTCGGCATATGACCGTATTCGACAACGTGGCATTTGGCTTGAGCGTCATGCCCCGTAAGGAGCGTCCGGGTAAGGACGCGATCCGCGAGCGGGTGATGAGCCTGTTGAGCATGGTGCAACTGGAGCACTTGGCCCATCGCTACCCCGCCCAGCTGTCCGGTGGCCAGCGCCAGCGGATCGCCCTGGCTCGCGCCCTGGCGGTGAAGCCGGATGTACTACTGCTGGATGAGCCGTTTGGTGCCCTGGACGCCAAGGTGCGTAAGGATCTGCGCCGCTGGCTGCGTCGTCTGCAGGATGAAGTGAAAGTCACCAGCGTGTTCGTCACCCATGACCAGGACGAGGCCATGGAAGTGTCCGACCAGGTGGTGGTGATGAGCCAGGGCCGGATCGAACAAGTCGGCAGCCCGCGCACCGTCTATGAGCGCCCGGCGACGGGGTTTGTCTATGACTTCCTCGGTCACGTCAATCGCCTGCAAGGGCAGGTGAGCAATAACCGCTGGAGCCGGGGTGATGCCTACTGTGAGCTACCTGTAACGGAGCAGGGCGGCGAAGAGGCCCTGACCCTGTACCTGCGTCCCCACGAGTTGCGGTTGAGCACCAAGCCTGTTGCCGGCGTCCATATGCCGGTTCGGGTGGAGCAGTGCAATACCTTTGGCGGCTTGGTGCGGCTGGAGTTAAGTGCGGAGTGGGCAGAAGACTACCTGGAAGCAGAAATCAGCCCTGCCCAGTTTGAACAGCTCCAAGCGCAACGTCATGACCAGCTGTATCTGCTGCCGCAACGGCTGCATGTGCTGCAGGGCGGCAAGCCGGCGGGTGTGATCGAGCTGCCGGCGGCTTGACGATCTGATATCTCTCCTTTGTTACCTGCAGCAGCCTCCCATTCGTCTGGAAGGCTGCTGTAGTGTGTCGATTGGACCTTCCCA
>CAZEWG010000037.1:0-22308 GCA_964514485.1 uncultured Pseudomonadales bacterium | reverse complement strand
CGCAAACGCCGCGCTGCTTGCACCATATTCTGCAGCGCCGGCCGCACTTCCTCCCACTGGCGGGTTTTCAGGCCGCAATCCGGATTCACCCAAAGCCTCTCAGCTGGAATCCGCTCCGCCGCTTTCTGCATCAACCCGACAATTTGCTCCTCCGTTGGAATATTGGGCGAATGAATATCGTAGACACCCGGCCCAATTTCATTGGGGTAATGGAACTGGTCGAAGGCATCCAGCAGTTCCATATCCGAGCGGGAGGTTTCAATGGTGATCACGTCTGCATCCATCTGGGCGATGGACTCGATGATGTCATTGAACTCGGAGTAACACATATGGGTATGGATCTGGGTTTCATCGGCCACCCCATTGGCGCTGACCCGGAAACAGGTCACGGCCCAGTCCAAATACGCCTGCCACTCCGACTTGCGAAGCGGCAGACCTTCCCGCAGAGCCGCTTCGTCGATCTGGATAATCTGCACGCCCGCTTTTTCCAGATCCAGCACTTCCTCGCGGATCGCCAGGGCGATCTGCAGGCAGGTGACAGACCTGGGCTGATCGTCCCGCACAAAGGACCAGTTGAGGATGGTCACCGGCCCGGTGAGCATGCCTTTCATGGGTTTATCCGTCAGGCTTTGGGCATAGGTAATCCAGTCCACAGTCATGGCTTTGGGGCGGCTGATATCGCCATAGATAATTGGTGGTTTCACACACCGTGAGCCGTAGGATTGCACCCAGCCAAACTGGCTGAATACATAGCCGCTCAACTGCTCGCCAAAGTGCTCCACCATGTCGTTGCGTTCCGCTTCACCGTGGACCAGTACATCCAGTCCCAGGGCTTCCTGCTCTCGCACCGCCCGCTCAATTTCTTGCTGCATCAGGGCCTTATAGGTTGCTTCGTCTAGCTCTCCCTTGCGGAACTTGAGCCGTGCCTGTCGGATCTCCGCTGTTTGGGGAAACGAACCAATGGTTGTGGTCGGGTACAGGGGCAACTTCAGACGCTGGGCCTGCTTTTTCGCCCGTTCAGGATATGGGCTCTGGCGACAGCCGGCCTCCGGCTTGATACGGGCAACCGCTTGCTGAACTGCAGGATTATGAACCCGCTCCGATTGCTGTCGGCTGCGGATGGCTTGTGCGTTGTCCGCAAGCTCAAGCGCCACGGCCTCCCGCCCCTCGTTCAAGGCTTTGGCCAGGATCGACAGCTCCTGGAGTTTTTGCAGGGCAAAAGCCATCCAGGATTTAATTTCTGGATCCAGGGCAGCTTCACTGTCCAGATCAACCGGCACATGCAATAGGGAACAAGAGGGCGCCAGCCACAGACGATCGCCCAAACGGGCATGGATGGGTTCCAGCCAATCCAAGGTGTGGTTGAGATCGGTCTTCCAGATATTGCGACCATTGATCACGCCCAAGGACAGCACCCGATGCCCGGGCAGCCAGTCCACCAGGCGTGTGACTTCATCCCGGGCACTGACCGCGTCCAGATGCACGCCCTGAACCGGCAGTTCACAGACCAGCTGCAGGTTCTCCTCCAGTTTCCCAAAGTAGGTCGCCAACAACAGATTCATGCCGCAGGTTCTCAGATCATGATAGGCCTTGTAGAACGCATGCTGCCAAGCCGCATCCAGTTCTGTCACCAGAATAGGCTCATCGATCTGCACCCATTCCACACCGGCCTCGGTAAGCTTATTCAGGAGTTGTGCATAAACCGGAATCAGCCGGTCCAGCAGTGCCAGCCGGTCAGAGTCATCCTTTGCTTTGCCTAACCATAGATAGGTGACCGGACCAATAATGACGGGCTTGGCCTGATGCCCCTGTTGCCGGGCCTCCTCCAATTGCTGAAGGATACGCTCGGGCTGCAACTGAAACTGGGTGGTCGCCGTAAACTCAGGCACGATGTAGTGATAGTTGGTGTCGAACCACTTGGTCATTTCCCCGGCATGGACGCACTGGCAGTCAGAGTCCTTGGCAGAACGCCCGCGGGCAACCCGAAAGTAGTTATCCAGTTCCTGCCCCTGCAAGCCGCTAACCCGCTCGGGCACATTGCCTAGGGTAAAGCTCATATCCAGCACGTGGTCGTAAAAGGAGAAATCCCCCACCGGGACCAGATCCAGTCCCGACTGCTGCTGCCAGTGAGCCTGGCGCAACTCGCTTCCAAGCTGAAGCAGCGCCTCGTGGGTGGACTGCCCTTGCCAAAAAGATTCCAGGCCGAACTTCAGTTCGCGCCGGCTGCCGATACGGGGAAAACCCAGGTTATGTGTCGTGACCATCATGAAGCTCCTCTTTCTGATGAGCCCATGTTAGCCAGCCTAAAACATGAGAAATAATGGTATTATCTCACTCATCCATTCATTTTATTCATGAGTCGAAATCATGATCGAGCGCCATCATCTGGCCATTCTCCGGGAAGTCCACCGCCAGGGGACGCTGACCGCTGCCGCCGACGCCCTGTGCTTGACCCAGTCAGCCCTGAGCCACGCCATCCGCAAGCTGGAGCAGCAGATCGGCACTGCCGTCTGGATCAAGGAAGGCCGCAACCTCCGGTTTACCCAGGCCGGCAATTACCTGCTGAACCTCGCACAAAGGCTGCTCCCTCAGTTGGAGCATGCGGAAGAAATCATGGCGCAGTTTGCCCAAGGACAACGGGGAACACTACGAATCGGCATGGAATGTCACCCTTGTTATCAGTGGCTACTGAAAGTGGTCGCGCCCTATTTGCAGCAGTGGCCGGACGTGGATGTGGACGTAAAGCAGAAGTTCCAGTTTGGCGGAATCGGCGCCCTGTTCGGTTATGAGATTGATGTTCTGGTTACCCCCGATCCGCTCTTTATGGCCGGATTACAGTTCCAGCCGGTGTTCGACTACGAACAGGTACTGGTGGTCGGCAAGCAGCATCCATTAGCCACTGCGGCTTATGTCAGCCCCGAACAGTTAAGCAGCGAAACCCTGATCAGCTATCCGGTGGAAACGGAGCGTCTCGATATTTTCAGCCTGTTCCTGCTACCAGCCAATTGCAGCCCCAAACGGCATAAAACCATTGAGACGACGGATATCATGCTGCAAATGGTGGCGGCAGGCCGGGGCGTGGCTGCCCTGCCCCGCTGGCTGGTTGAGGAATACGCGACCCGGCTGCCTATCGTCCCGGTCCAGTTAGGAGCTGAGGGGATTGCCAAACAGATCTTTCTGGGAATTCGGGAACGGGATGTGGAGATTGATTACTTGCGGGCGTTTATGGAGCTTGCCCGTACTCATAACCAGCTTGCGGGCTAAGCTCCCAAGTGCCCGATCAGGCTACTGCTAGGCGAGCCCTGGCTAAAGTGCCAGGGCCGGATCGGCAGAATGGTTAAAGGGCCAGACCATCCATAATGACTTCCTTGCGGATCATGGTGCACTGGTTGCCGTTGGGAAGCAGGTAAACGGATACCGTCCCATGGTCCAGCACTGCCACCTCCCGGTTCAACTCGGCTTTGTACTTCGCCCCTTCCAGCCCTTGAGCTGCCGCCAGACAAGTCTTGTTCAGGTTAACAATCTTCTGGTACTCCACATAGCAGCTTCCATTCGGGGTCGGAGCCACCGTGACGTTGGTCAGAATAGTGCCGTCGGAAAAGTTGCGCTCAATGATGGTAGAGAACGCCGAACCATCGGGGTTATTGGTGTTCCAGAAGCTATGGGCGCCGGCATTGCCATCTTCGATAATGAAATCGGTGATCTTTTTGATGGCGGGCAGGCATTTTTTAATGCCGGCATTTTGAGCCTGCTCGTAGGGGATATTTTCAGCAGATGCACCGACTGCAAACAATCCGAGCACGCCTGCCATAACAATTTTCTTCATGAAGCTTTACCTCTGTGACTGCCAATGCTGAACATCGGTCATCCGTTAGCATCAGCATAAAGAGCTCCTGATGGTGCCAATCTACCAGGACGGGGCGCCCCATGCTTTTGTTTACGATGCCGATTTAATAAAAAAAGAAAGTCTATCACGGTACTCGCCACACTCCGTACCGATCTTGTAAAGTAAGCAGCTTCTTTATGATGACTCAGGCCTCCACCATAGTGCGATCCTTCGGCGGATACGGCCTAAGTGCGCCACTTTACACTGTCATGCAGTGAACGAACTAAGGAAAATTGCAATTGTTTGCCATCGATAAGCTGATTCTGCTGGCGGCCATCCTGATCCTCTTGGGTATTCTCTCCAGCAAGCTCTCTGCTCGTCTCGGACTCCCCGTCCTTGTGCTTTTTCTGCTCACCGGCATTCTGGCCGGGGAAGGCGGAATTGGCGGTGTTGTATTCGACAACCCCGTTGCGGCCCACGCCATGGGCACCCTCGCACTCGCCATGATCCTATTTGATGGTGGCCTGCAAACTCCAATGTCTTCCGTAAAGCTGGTCTGGAAGCCCGCATCAGTGCTCGCCACCCTCGGCGTTCTGGTCACAGCGGCAATCACCGGACTAGCCGCAGCCTGGGTTCTGGACCTGTCCCTTCTGGAAGGCCTGCTACTAGGAGCCATTGTCGGCTCTACCGATGCTGCCGCGGTTTTTTCCTTGTTACGGAATGCAGGCATCTATATCAACAAACGGTTGAAATCCATTCTGGAAATTGAGAGCGCCTCCAACGACCCCATGGCCATTTTCCTAACGGTCGGCCTGCTGGAGGTCTTGGTCAATGACCTGCCGCTGGGTTTTTCCCTCCTCCAGCTATTTGTCATGCAGATGGGGATAGGCGCCGCCGTCGGCCTGGCCGTGGGCTGGGCAGCAATCCACGTGATCAACCGGATTCAACTGGGAGCCTCGGGCCTGTACCCGGTGATGGTTGCAGCCTGTGGCCTGGCAGCCTTTGGTATTGCAGCCAACCTCGGGGGCAGCGGCTTCCTGGCTATTTTCCTAGCGGGGGTCCTGATCGGCAACAGCCGCTTTGTGTTCCAGCGCAGTACCTTCCTGTTTCATGACGGCCTGGCCTGGTTCAGTCAGATCACCATGTTCGTGGTGTTGGGACTCTTGGTTAACCCGACTTCACTCCTGGAAGTCTGGAAGGAAGGCCTGATGATCGCCCTGGTGCTGGTGTTTATTGCACGGCCCATTGCAGTCGTTCCAGTGCTTCAGCTCTTCGGCTTCAACGCCCGGGAAATTACCCTGGTATCCTGGGTCGGACTACGGGGATCGGTACCCATTATCCTTGCGATCTTTCCCCTGATCTATGACCTCCCGGGGGCCCCGCTGATTTTCAACGTGGTCTTTTTCGTTGTCTTGATTTCTGCCACTGTCCAAGGCTCCACCTTGCCCATGGTGGCCCGCAAACTGGGCCTGACGGAAAAGCCCCCCGCCACGCCTGCCGCGACCCTTGAGATTACAGCACTAGGCGATGTGGATGCGGAAATTGTGGAATACACGCTGGGCGACCATTCTAAAGCAGCCGGACGCCTACTATCACAACTGGCACTTCCAGAAAGCGTGGTCATCGCCATGATTGCCCGGAATACCGAGGTTATTCCTCCCCGCGGCTCGACCCGGCTATACGCCGGCGACAGCCTGTTTGTGGTCATCAAACCAGAAACGCGGGCCTTTGTGGATTATGTGTTCTCGGATGCCGCGGAAATAGGCGCCAGTGATCTGCCCGACCAGGAGCTCCGCGTCAAAGGCAGCAATCGAGTCAAGCATCTATTGCATTCCTATGGCCTGGATCTGGGCACGGACCCTGAATTGACGCTGGACCAGTTCCTGCGGCAGGAACTCGGCGACCAGGTCACCGAAGGGGCTGAAATCTTTCGGGGTGAAGTGATCCTCTCCGTCCGGAGCATGCTGCAAAACCGGATCACCACAGTGGGTATTCGCCGGCCAGATACGGAAGTCATCGAGGGGGCCTGATGCCCCCTTCGCTGTATAAAAACCAACCCGGGTCAGAACCCCAGTGATTCATCCACCCCTGCCAAAACCGCAATTCCCAGAATCACGAAGACAACGGCCACAATGCCATGCACCAGCCGGATTGAAAGCCGGTTGGCTATGCGATCCCCTAACAGCACCGCGGGCACATTGGCGATCATCATACCAAGCGTGGTACCCGCGACCACTGTGAAAAAGGCGGCATACTGCGCTGCTAATGCAACGGTGGCAACCTGGGTTTTATCGCCCATTTCGGCCAAGAAAAAGGCCAGAACGGTGGTGCCGAACACACCGAAACGCGCAAGATGGGTGTCGTCTTCCTCCAACTTGTCGGGAATCAGGATCCAAACGGCCATGGCCAGAAAGGAAATACCCAATATCCAACGCAGAATGGCCGGGTCGACCAGAGTGGTAATCCAGGCGCCCACTGCCCCCGCGAAAGCATGATTGGCCAGGGTGGCCACCAGGATACCCAGAATGATGGGAAGAGGTTTGCGAAATTTCGCAGCGAGGACGAAGGCGAGCAATTGGGTCTTATCGCCGATTTCAGCGAGCGCCACAATGCCAGTCGAGAGTAGAAAAGCTTCCATGTAAACAGTTCTCTGGGCCGACCACCAATGACTACGCCACGCCCCGGCCCTACCGGTGCGGCATAGTCAAAGGTCTTGCCAAGCTCAGAGGCCGCCTGCACCATGACCTGCCGGTCAAGCGTGTTGATGCAGGCCTCTTCAATGATGAAGAGAGGCTACTCCCCAATGACGCGCCCATTCTAAAGTAACAGACTGCAAATAAAAACCTTGCAGGCCTATCCCATTAGTCATTACTACCAAGATGCTTGGTGTCAGTCGGCAAGCCTATGATTCCTGTTCCAATATCACCTGCGACTCTTTGGTAATCGGCATGGACGCAAAAGCACTGATGTTGGCTCCACCGGTATTGCCAATTGGCTGGCGCCGGCTCAGCTGCGACAGAATGTCATCCCCCCGGAAACAGTTGGTGAAACGACTCAGTAACGTTCCCTTAGCCTGTATCGTGCCCTGGAGTCTCCGGCGGCAGCAGCTTTTTCATACCAATCCTTGGCTTCCTGCTTCAGCACATCGTCAACTGACTCGCCACTATATGCTGCAACCAGATCCGAGCCAGGCAGATTGATTTCCCCGGAGTACAATCCTTCCGCCAACAAAAACATAGCTTCCACATCGTCTTTCTCGGCCGCATCAGACAAATACTCATAGGCCAGATCGGGATTCTTGGAGACGCCCCTGCCCTTTGATAACAAATGCCCATAGACAGCTTTGGCTGCGATATGCTTATCATCAGTAGCGGCAAGCATTATATAGCGAGCCCCTTTCTTATCATCCGCGTCAACACCCTGCCCCTGCAAATACATCAAACCAAGCACATACTGGGCCTCACTACTACGCTGTTCCGCTGCCTTTTCATAATATCTCAAGGCTTGCGGCCACTCTTTTTCCCGATAATGGAAGTCGGCCATCTTCAACAGGCCATTCAGGTGTCCGGCATCGGCTGACTTCTTGTACCAGACTAGGGCCTCAAACGAATCTTTCTGAACCCCGAGTCCCGCCAAATAACATTCAGCCAGCCGGAACTGTGCAGCGCCATGCCCTTGGGCTGCAGCCATCTTAAACAGCTTAACGGCCATTTCCTGATCAGCGGTCACTCCATGGCCTGTTGAGTACTCGTGGCCAAGCCGGAATTGAGCCTCCCCATAGCCTTGATCGACAGCCTTGCGATACCACTCCAGGGCTTTGGCGATATCCTTCTCCACCCCAAAACCATCGTGATACATATTGCCCAGGGCTGTTTGGGCTTTGGCATCTCCTTTGACAGCGTCAGCTCTGACTTGCTCGAAATGACTTCCCCAGGCTTGTGCCGGGAATGGATTACCGAGAGCCAGGGCTCCACACAAAACAGAGCAAGCGTTCTTGAGAGCTGCATAGATTTTTCCTGTGGCTTGAATGCAACGCCAATAAAAGTGGGTGTCGACTGCGGCCAAGCAAAATGCCCGCAACTCCCATAAAAGTAGCAGAGCTTTTAAGGGGCACCAGAAAAATCTGAGCAATATTTCCGTTTTAAGGAGGTAATAAATTAGCCTTGGATCCACAAGGCAACCGGTTCACGGGGGGGGAACTGAGACTAAGGAACGGGCAGGCATCGGAAGGGCAGCAACCATTAGGCTAGCCTGTAGCCTCATGGCCCTTCGCCACCCTTTTGCTGTGCAGCCTTGATCAACTCTTCCGCCGCCCTCTCCCGGATCTTGATGAAATCACTGGGGGCAACGCCATAACGCTGCCCCAGCAATTCCAAGTCTTCCGGCCGAAAGGTGACCGTCAACCGAGGCCGCACCGGACGCTTGTTATAGGGCAGGCCTAACAGCTTACGGACATAGTCGGGCGGGCTGAGCCGCTCAGCCAGCGCCGCCCGTTTAACACTGTACTGGGTCTCCATGGAAAGATCGAATGCTATCTGGGTTGCCCGAATGGCCTCGCGTTCCTTTTTCCAGCGATCGTTACGGTCAGGCACGGATTCCTCCTTCCCGGTCTGTCAGCCAAGGTGGCAAGTTAAAATGGGCAGCCAGGTTCATTGATCCTTTCAGGACTCAGCACGGGCCCGCAACCGGGCGAGAATTGCGTTGGCATCCGCTGCTTCACCTTTAATACCGGCGGCCTTCAACTTCTCATCCAGCGCCTGCTCACCGGACTCCCGGGCCAGCACTTCACCGGCGGCCAGGCGGTCATCCAGCCGCTGTTGACGCGCCTTGATCCGCTCCAGGGAGCTGCGGGCCGAACTCAGCGTGGAGTCCTGGGCAGCGATGTTATCGACAATCTGGACCGTGGCCTTCTGCACGCTTTCCGTCGTACGCACAATGGAAAGCTCCCGTTGGTGATCGGCAATGATCTTCTCGGCGGCATCAATCTTCTGGCGCAGCGAAGCAATTTGCGAGGCCAGGCGCTCAGCAATTTCAAACTGCTCCTTACGCTCAGCCTCCCGCTTGGCAATACGCTGGGCCACTTCCAGGGCCAGGGCCTCGTTATCCTGCTCCAGCGCTTTAACGGCACTGGCTTCGTCATCCGCAATCAGGTCATTGAGCTCAGCAAGACGACGGTCGATTTTCATCTTGTCCGCCATCACCCCTGTCAGCGCCCGCTTGGAGTCATCAATGGCAGCCTGGGCGTCACGAATTTCCTGTTCAAAAATACGGATGCTGTTGGCGTCCACCACGGCATCACCCAGTTCACGGGCGCTCCCCCGCAGTGCAGTCCAGATCTTGCGCAATACACTCATGGAAGAATCCTTCTTTTCATCTTAATGAAGCATCACTGAGAACAACGAGGCGCACCGGGTAGCCCGACTGCAACGGTTCTCCTTGGTTCAGTCATCGGGTTCCATCACCCGGTCACTTCAGATAGGGCTCAAGCGTTTGCAGCGCGTCAACCGCGTTGCCGGCCAGGGTGGTCAGTTCCTTCATCACGTGTTCAGCAGTCGCCGTCAGGGCCAGTGCCCCATAGATCACATAATGATCACCCACCATGCCGAAACTGCTGAGCGGCATGGGCAGGCTCAATTCAAGGAGCAAGGCATTGAGTTCATTGATGCTGCCTTCCTTGAGCTCGGATTTCTTGAACAGGTAGCTGATACAGAGAATCTGGGTATCCGTTACCGTCACGTAGATCGGCATTTCCTCCAGTCCGGAAACCTGCACTTGCAGCACTTCCTGTTCGCCGGAGATGGGCAGGCAGTCGAACCGATGTCCTTCGAACACCGTATTCGCTAGGCTTAACGTCATGTCTTGTAGCAAGCTCACTGGCAACTCCCTTCTGCAATGGTGGCCTTCAATCGTTGAACAGTCCTTTGACAGGCAGTGAGTTTCCGAACTGCGGCATGGGCCTTTCTGGCAAAGCGACATCAACTGTCCTGTTCACAAACTAGGCGACTATGACAATTTATGTCAATAAAATTTTATCCCTTTCCTTCAAAAGTCGCTGTTTTTCGGAATGGGATCACTTTTTGCGACTTGAGGGTTGACGTGGTTCATGTGTAAAGGCTACTTTGACATAAGTTGTCTGAGGGACGGACTAATGGAAGACTAATGGAAGAGTTTTTGGCAAACGCACTGTCGTTCCCCACTATCCTGTTCAGCGTACTTCTGGGTGTTGTCTGCCTCTACTGGTTGTTCGCGCTGTTCGGCCTGGTCAGCCCAGACCTATTTGAAACGGATTTCGATTTCGACATCAGTGGCGATTCCGTCAGCCTCAGCGGACTGGGCGGTTTCATGGTCACCCTAGGATTAACCGGTGTCCCTGCCTCCCTGGTGATCACGCTACTGGTCCTTTACGCCTGGTTGACCTCCTATTTCGCAGTCCATTTCCTGCTCAGCCTGTTGCCCACAGGGTTGTTCTATTGGCTGGCGGGCAGCCTGGTGATCCTGATCGCCACAGCTCTGGCCCTGTTCGCCACCGCCGCCAGTGTGCGCCCCCTGCGCCCCCTGTTTCGTAAACTCCACCGTCCCGCCACGGTTCCTGCATTACTGGGCCGCACTTGTGTGGTGCGCAGCTCCGTGGTGGATGAGCACTTTGGGGAGGCCACTGTCACCCTGGACGGCGCCAAGCTGATCCTCAAGGTGCGTGCCGAATCTGGCAAGTTGAAGCGTGGCGACCAGGCCATCCTTGTTGAACACCTCTCTGACCAAAACGCATACCGAATCGTGCCGGAGCACGAGTTCACCGGATAAAAATCCCGCCCGTCGAACAAGGAGTCGATATGTCTTTGTCTATTGTGCTGCCATTTTTGCTGGCCGTTGGCGTCATCTTTGCCGTCATTCTGGCTGTGCTGTTTCTGTTCAAGCTGTTCTACGTCAAGGTGGAACAGGGAGAGGCGTTGATCGTCAACGACCTATCCCAGACGCCTAAGGTGTACTTCACCGGCGCCATGGTCTGGCCGGTTATCCACAAAAAGGAAGTCATGCGGATCTCCGTGCTGACCCTGGAAATTGACCGGCGGGGCAAGGAAGGCCTGATCTGTAAGGACCATATCCGCGCCGACATCACGGTCGCCTTCTACATCCGCGTCAATGAAACGCCTGAAGATGTGCTTAAGGTGGCCAAGTCCGTAGGCGTGGCCCGCGCCTCCAACAAGGAAGCCGTCAACGAGCTGTTCAATGCCAAGTTCTCCGAAGCCCTGAAATCAGTGGGCAAACAACTGGAGTTTGTGGAGCTGTTCGACAACCGCATCCGGTTCCGGGAAGAAATCGTCAAGACCATCGGCGAGGACCTCAATGGCTACATCCTGGAAGACGTGGCCATCGACTACCTGGAGCAGACGCCCATCGAGCTGCTCGACCCCAACAATGCCATGGATGCCCAGGGTATCCGCAAGCTGACCGAACTGGTCAAAACCCAGGCGGAAGAAACCAACCGCCTGCGTAACGACCAGAAGCTGGAAATTGACCGCAAGGATACGGCCACCACCGAGGCGCTTCTGGAACTCGAGAAACAACGGGCCGAAGCCCAGGCGCGGCAGCAGCGTGAGATCGAAGTGATCCGGGCCCGGGAGCAGGCCGAAGCGGAAACCGTGCGGGAGCAGGAGCGTCGTCGCGCAGAAGAAGCCCGCATTGCCGCACAAGAGGCCATCGAGATTGCCGAAGCCAACAAGCGCCGTCAGGTGGAAGTGGCCGACAAGAACCGCGAGCGGGCCGTGGTGGTCGAGGCTGAAAACGTGGAGAAAGCGCGCCAGTTGGCAGCCGTGACCCGGGAGCGGGAAGTGGAACTGCAGCGCATCGAGAAAGAGAAGGCGCTGGAGGAAGAGCGCAAGCTCATTGCGGTCACTATCAGCGAGCGGATCGCCACCGAGAAGAAAGTGGCCGAAGAAGAAGAGCGGATCAAAGATACCCATGTACTGTCCGAAGCCGAGCGTCTGAAGCAGGTGAAGATCACCGAGGCCACCGCCCAGGCAGAAGAAGAACGGATCAAAGCTGTGAAAGCGGCCGAAGCCGAAGAGCAGAAAGCCGCACACAAGGCCCGGGAAATCCAGGTACTGGCGGAAGCCGAACTGCAAGCCGCCGACAAGCGGGCCCTGGCCGAAGCCAAGCGGGCAGAAGGTATCCGCGCGGTGAAAGCGGCCGATGGCCTGGCAGCAGCCCGCGTCAAAGAAGCCATGGCCGATGCCCTCGAGCGGGAAGGCCTGGTGGAAGCCGAAGTCACCAAGGCCAAGGCCAAAGCCTTCGAGGAGGAAGGCATGGCCGAAGCACGGGTACTGGAAGAGCGGATGCTGGCCGAGGCCAAGGGCCAGCGCGAACAGGGTATGGCAGAGGCCGAAATCATCAAGGCCAAGGCCAAAGCCATCGAGGAAGAAGGTCTGGTCGAAGCACGGGTACTGGAAGAGAAGCTGCTGGCCGAGGCCAAGGGCCAACGGGAACAGGGCGAAGCGGCTGCCCATACCCTGCTGGCGAAAGCCAAGGCAGAAGCTCAGGGTCTGTTGGAGAAGTTCGAATCCATGGCCCAGATGTCTCCCGAGGCTCGCGACTTCGAGATGATGACCCGCCAGCTGGATGCAGCCATTCAGGAAACCATGGCGTCCATCGAGGCCAACAAGGAAATTGCCAAGGAACAGGCCGAAGTCCTGTCCTCAGCGCTGCAGAAGGCCAAGATCGAAATCGTCGGCGGCCAGGGCGAGTACTTCGAGCAATTCGCCAAGGGCCTATCAGTGGGCAAGGGGCTGGAAGGCGTAACCCGCAATGCCAGCATCCAGGCAGCCCTGAACCGCTTGTTGGCTATCGGTGGCAAGGAGTCGGTGGTCAAAACCGCCAGCAGCCAGCTCACCGGTACCACAGGCACGGACGGCTAAGCCACTTAGTGCCCTCCTTTGGAGGGCGCAGTCCAAACCTTTGAGCTCCCTGGGTCACGCCCTAACAAGGGCGGCCCTTGGCATCACCATCGCCTCTCAGGGAACGCCACCGATTTCACAACCTTTCTTCTGGACTCGGCATGACCTCGGACATTCAACAGGACCTTGTATCCCAGGCCGTCGCCCAGGGCGGCGCCTATGAAGTGATTCGCCGCCGCCTGCTGGAGCAGGGCCGCGATCTCAAGCAGCGCATCGAGCACCTGAACCAGCAACGCCTGGCGGAGTTCGGCAGCACCAGCCTGGAAGTGACCGGCAGGGCACGGGCGCGTACCGAACACAACTGCATCCCCAGGGATACGGTACGGGTCGGCCAGTACATCCTGCTGGGCTACAACGTCTTCAAGGGCCTGCAGAAGACCACGGCGGTGGAGGATGTCTTCTCCCTGTACCAGCTGCACGAAGGCCCGGAAGGGTTGGAGTTTATCCACCAGCCGGTGCAAGGCAGCTTTCTGGATAACAGCCGGTTCCAGTCCGATTTCACCGAGCTTTATACCTTCTACAAAGCCCCCTGGCTGCAGCAGTTGGCAGTACGGGACGGCAAGCTGTTGGCCAACTTCCGTATTGGCGAAAAGGAATCGGATATCCGGGTGTTCCGCTGGTCGCTCTCCCCTACCGGTGAGGTGCTGGAGTATCTGGACAACCGAGGCGAGCGGGATGTGGTCCTGCCGCCCCGAACCGATTTTGACTGGATCCCGGTGGGCCGGGACCAGATCGTGCAGGGGCGTCACCCCCACATCAATATCCTGGATCAGTTGTTTGTGGACAACATCCAGGGTGACATCACCTTCAAGGTGGAGAACAACACCCAAACGGGCCTGGGCATCTATGCCGACCCGGTCGAGGACAAGACCCAGTCCCTGGACGACGCGGAGTTCCATTACGCCGCCCTGGGCAATTTGATCCTGGTTCGCATCAAGCCTTACCGGGAAGATCAGGTACGCCATTACGTCTACAACAGCCTGATCCGGGAAGTGGTACGGATCGACGAGCTTGGCGCCTCCTGCGTGCAGTTGCCGGAAGATCACGGCATCATTTATCCCAGCGGCTACTACCTGCAAACTGGTGAGCTCAAGCGGTTTGACCTGGATGCAGCCGGCTTCCGCTTTAAGCGACGGATCGTCTCCCCGAACGGGGAGGACGTGCTGTACGTGTTCTACCACCCGGAAGACGGCCGCGCGATCCTGCACACCTACAACCTTATCAATAAGGCTGTGGCCAACCCTATCCAGGGCCACAGCTATGCCCTGTTCCCCGATGGCCGCCTGGTGCTGTTGCAGGCTTCCGATGAAGCCAGCCGGGTGCATGCCATGCAAATCTGGCGCACTCCCTTCTTCAGTGAGGAACACGCAGCCCAAGCCGGTGGCTCACAGACCTTTCTCGGCAGAATCGGCAATGCCGAGCTGGTGCGGGGAATTTCCGAGCTCTACAGCATCGAACGGATGATGGCCAAGGAGGATATCCGCCCCGGCCATTACAACGACCTGATCCGTGCCATTACCCGGCTGTTCGACGCCTATCATTGGCTAGGGGCCGAACAATTGGGCGGTCTGGACGAGGCCTTGAAACAGATTGCCGAGACCGGCGAGCTGATCCTCGACGAATATGAAAAGGTCCAGGCCATCCAGCAGCAGTCCCGCCAGGCCCTGGCCGAGGCGGAACAGACACAGGCCGCCCTGCTGCGCCGGATCAGCCCGGAGAGCTGGGACCGTCCCGACCTGTTTATTGACGCCTTGGCCGAACTGCGCCGTCACCGGGGGCATCTGCTGACCATCCGCGACTATCGTTATATGGATGTGGCCCGCGTCGACCAACTGGAACAACAGGTCATCGCCACGGAATCCCGCCTGTCCAAAGAAACCCTGGCATTCCTGTCAAAGCCCCAGGCACTGGCCAGCTATGACAAGACCTTGGCCGAGCTGGATGGGCAACTGGCCGAGGCTCAGACCCTGGAACAGATTACCGCAGTCATCGAGCTGTACGAGCAGCAGTCCCAAGGGTTAGGGCTGGTATCGGAGTTGCTTGCCGGCCTGCAGGAAGGTGATGCTACCACCCGCACCCGCATTATCGACGCGGTCTCCGAACTCTATGCCCAGATTAACCAGCGCCGGGCCCGCGCCGACAACAAGCGCCGGGAGATTGGCTCGGCCGAGGCCGTAGCCCAGTTCGCCGCCCAGTTCCGCCTGCTGGAGCAAAGCGTGTCCAGCTCCCTGGCCATGGCGGATACGCCGGATCGCTGCGATGAGCTACTGTCACGCCTGCTCACCCAATTGCAGGAAGTGGAAAGCCAGTTCAGCGACTACGACCAGTTCCTGGCGGATATCCTGGGCAAGCGCGAGGAAATCGTCGAAGCCTTCGAGGCCCACAAGCAGAAGTTACTGGACGCCCGCCAGCAGCGGGCCCAGAACCTGGAAGATGCCGCCAACCGCATCCTCACCAGCGTGCAACGGCGCCTGGACAAGTTCCAAACGGCCGATGAAGTTAACAGCTTCTTCGCCTCCGACCCGCTGATCCTCAAACTGCGCCAGCTGATCGAAGAACTGCAAGGGCTGGATGCCTCCGTCAAGGCCGATGACCTCAGCGCCCGCTTCAAGGCCATGCGCGAACAGGGCGTGCGGGCCCTGCGGGATAAGGCGGAGATCTTCGAAGAAGGCGGCCAGGTCATCAAGCTGGGGCCCCGCCACCGGTTCAGCGTCAACACCCAGGAAGTCGACCTGACGCTGCTACCCCGGGGTGAACACCTGGCCCAACACCTCACCGGCACCGACTATTACGAGGTGGTCGACGACCCGGTGCTCAATGAGCTGAAGCCCTACTGGACCATGACCCTGGCCTCAGAGTCCACCAGCGTATACCGGGCCGAATACCTGGCCTATCAGTTCTGGCAGGCGTTACAGGCAGGCGAACTCGCATCCAAGCGCAGTGAGATCCTGGCAGAGCTCCAGAACCTGGATGCCCTGGTATCCCGGGTACGGGACTACGCCGGGCCCCGCTATCGGGAAGGCTACGAACGGGGTATCCATGACCACGACGCGGCCCTCATTCTGCAGCAGCTGATTCCCCAGGCCCGGGCAGCAGGCACCTTGCGCTATCCGGTCACCGTCCGGGCCCAGGCAGTGTATTACTGGGCCCAGGTACAGCACGACAAGGACAACCAAGCCTGGCGCAACCGGGCCCGTTCCGCCGTGCAGCTACGTGAGCGGCTGGGGAGCGATGAAGCCTTCAAAGCCCTGGTCAACCAACTGGAAAGCCGGCTGCAGAGCTTTGTGGAACAGCGCCATCTGCCCTTTGCCCCGGAGACTTTACCGCTGACCGCCGAATATCTGGTGGAGGAGCTGGCAAAAGAGGCCCTGGCCTTTGAGACCACCCATGTCGCCGCCGAACTGGCAGAACAGTTCCGCCACTCCCTGCAGGAGGCTGGCCTGTGGAAAGGCTTTCTCGACAGCCTGAAATTCGCCGAAGGTGAAGCAGATAGTGCCTGGCCCACGGCCACTGCCTGGCTGGCCGCCTGGATCAAACGGGAAGGCCTGACGGAACGGCTGCACTATCTGGATGAAGCCGTGACACTGGTGGCCGCGGAGATTCCGGTCCCCAGGGATATTCGCGAAGTGGATCTGGAACAGACCATTACCGGACTGCTGGGGCAGCATCCCAACCTACAAGGCCAGACCCTGACGCTGCGGCTGGATGAATTTGTCCAGCGCCTGTCCCACCACCAGACGGTGACCATTCCCGCCTTCGAGCGCTACCAGGCCGCACGCCTGCAGTTTCTCCAGCGGGAACGGGAACGCCTGCGGCTGGAAGACTTCAAGGCCCGACCGCTTGCCACCTTTGTGCGCAACAAGCTGATCAATGAAGTCTACCTGCCCATTATCGGCGACAACCTGGCCAAGCAAATGGGCACGGTGGGCGATAACAAGCGCTCCGACCTCATGGGATTGCTGATGCTGATCTCACCGCCCGGCTACGGTAAGACCACCCTGATGGAGTACGTGGCCAACCGCCTGGGGCTGGTGTTCATGCGTATCAACTGCCCCTCCCTGGGCCACGAAGTCCGCTCCCTGGACCCGGACCAGGCCGGTAACTCCACGGCACGCCAGGAGCTGATGAAACTCAACCTGGCCCTGGAAATGGGCAACAACGTGATGCTGTACCTGGATGACATCCAGCACACGGATCCGGAGTTTCTGCAGAAATTCATCTCCCTGTGTGACGCCACCCGTCGTATCGAAGGTGTGTGGAAAGGCAAGGCCAAGACCTATGACCTGCGGGGCAAGAAATTCTGCGTGGTCATGGCCGGCAACCCCTACACCGAAACCGGCGAGACCTTCCGCATTCCCGATATGCTCGCCAACCGCGCCGATGTGTACAACCTCGGCGACGTACTGGGGGGCAGCGAAGAAGCCTTTGCCCTGAGCTACATCGAGAACGCCCTCACCTCCAACCCGGTGCTGGCCCCCCTGGCAAGCCGTGACCTGCAAGACGTCTACCGTTTTGTGGATATGGCCCAAGGCAAGCCGGTCGCCGCGACGGAATTCAGCCACAGCTACAGTGCGGCGGAAAGCCAGGAAATTGTCAGTGTGCTGCAAAAGCTGTTTGTGATTCAGCAGGTGATCCTCAGGGTCAACCTGCAGTATATCGCTTCCAGCGCCCAGGCCGACAGCTACCGCACCGAGCCGCCGTTCAAGCTGCAGGGTTCCTACCGCAACATGAACAAGATGGCGGAGAAGGTCTCCTCAGTGATGACCGAGGCCGAGCTGATGCAACTGATCGCCGACCACTACCGTGGCGAAGCCCAGTTGTTGACCACGGGAGCCGAGGAGAATCTGCTGAAACTAGCCGAACTGCGCGGCAACATGACACCGGAACAGGAACAGCGCTGGACAGAGATCAAGACAGAGTTCCGCCGCCGCATGTCCGCCGGGGGCGACGACGAGGATGTAGGCGCCCGGGTGGTACGCCAGTTGATTGGCGTCGTGGAAGGGATTCAAGCCCTGCGGGCCGGGCTCAATAGCCTGGCCGCCCAGGCAGAACGGGCCCAGTCCGAGTCCCAGGAGGCTCCCCCACTGCTGCCGCAAGAACTGATGGAGCCATTACTGGATCGCCTCACCCAACTGCTGGAGCGGGAGCCCCGGGTGGAAGTCATTAACCAGCCAGCTCCAGGCCTCGACAAGATGCTTAAAAAGCTGACCACGACCATGGAAAGCGGCTTCGAGCCACTGGCCCGCGCCATGAACGGCAAGCTGGTCATTGACGTGCGCACCTATCGGCGCCTGGGAGAGCTGATGGAGCAACTGCGTGCTTTGGGAACTGACCTCAATGGCCGGCGCGGCGCCTTCAGCGGAGACGGCAACCCCGCCTCCTAAAGGCAACTTGGAAGCACCAAAGCCGTATCAAGCAACCCTGCTTCCGTGAGAGGCCCCAGAGCTGTTGGGGCCCGCGCTAGATGCTGCAATCACCCACAAGCGAACATCCCCTCATGGATGGCATAGAGAAACAGAATAAGGAAATCCCATGTCCGCCGGTTTTTTAAAATTTCAAGACGATATTAAGGCAAGCTTTGTCGGTTTTCTGGAAAAGTGGCGGGATATGCCCATGTATGTCGCCACCATAACTCAACCAGGTGAGCGCCCCAGCTTCCTGGGGGAGTTCGTTCACAAGATTAACGCCGGCATTGGCTATATGTCCTCTGACCCTGAGGAAATGCGAGAGTTTCTGACGGAATGGAAAGACGCCCAGCACCCCGTCGGCATGGACGAGCTCCCGCTATACGCCCTTGCTCTTGAGTGCGCACGCCAAGATATCCTAATAGGTTGGGCCGGAACACCCGCGGTCATATCCAGCGAGATTATCTCAGCATTGGCGTTCAATGCCGTTGCCCACAATGCCAATGGAGAGCGGATACTGGTGATCTGGAACGTGGCAGTAAGGGATCCAGAGCTCATTGAGGTACTCAGAGGGCCATCAGGCGCTGATAATATTAAGGGCCAGATCTGGCGCGTACAAGCCCTGGACGAGCAAGATGAGCTATTGCCGCCAGAGCGCTATTGGTTGGTTGTAGGCGACGAATATGATTCTCCAGTTCTAGCCCGACATTGTGCAAGCCATACTGTTGAACTGGTCACCCGCTCATCCCTCAATCCACAGCTTGCCCACTTGGCGGACACCTGGCACCAAACCCATATCGTTCCCCTCCAGAACGACGTGGAGCCTCTTTCAGAGGAGATTGAATTCATGTCACGGGAGATTCAATCTCTTCTAGAGGACGTAAAGTCCTCTAGCGACAGCATCGAGCCCCGTCTAAACAGCATCCGCTCAGAGCTGGATATGCTGACAACCGAAGCCCCCACGGAGCAGGCCCCCTCCGCCGAGATAGCTAGCGACACCCCGGAGCCGGATCGACCAGCACAGACACCCTCTATCCCTGTACAGTCAGATCAAGCCATACAAGTGACCTCTGACACTGCAGAACCTGATCAGACTCCCCCAATGGCCCATGCCACTGCAAAGCCAGATCAGATGACACCAACAGCTCATGAGACTGCGAAACCTGCGTCCTCCATACATTATCTCTGGTACTTCGCGATAGGCCTTGCTGTGGGCGCTGTATTCGCACTTGCTTAGGCAGAAACCAGTTTCTGCCTAGCCCTCCCCAACTCTCCACATCAGGTTGGTTTCGAAGTACACCTGGTTGCTTTCGGGGTGCAGACGATAAAGCTGGGCGGGACGGCGTCCATGGTGGCGAAAGGCTCCCTTCACCTCTTCCACCAGGCCGGCTTGCAGTACCCGGCGACGAAAACCGGCGGCATTGAGGGACACCCCGAGAATGCTGCTGTAGGCCTCCCGCAGTTCGGACAGGGTGAATTCGTCGGGCAGCAGGTGGGCAATCAAAGAGGAATATTGGGCTTTGGAACGCAAGCGCTGGCAGGCTGCCTCCAGCAGCTTGGCATGGTCGAATGCCAGGGGCCGGTCTACCCGTTCACCATCCACCCTCACCCAGGCGATGTCGCTGACCCGGTCATCCCCTTGCAGAACCAGCTCCGTGCTGCGCAACAGCGCCATATAAAGAACGGATACGCTGTATCCCCGGGGATCCCGTTCCGGGCCGCCAAAGGTCATCACCTGCTCCAGATAGGGGCTGGCAACGCCGGTTTTTTCCGCCAGCTTGCGAAATGCCGTCTGCTCCAGACTGCTATCCTGCTCTTCCTGCACCACGCCGCCGGGCAATGCCCAGGTCCCTTTGAAGGGCTCGGTAGCCCGCTGCACCAGCAGCACCTGTAGCTGTGAGTCCTGCAGCGTGAAAATTGCGGTATCGACGGTGACCAGGATGTTCTGTCGATGCTGAGTCACAAATGCTCCTATGTCTTACCGGTAAATCTGGTTGTTCAGAAGATACTGGGCAAGCGTAGGCCCCACCAGGCTTGGGAGCCAAGCTCCCAGGGCCGTGCCCGCCTGCGGTCCGGTCCCAGCAAGGTGCGCACGGACTTCGGTACTGCGGATGGCCTTGCGCTGCGCCACCACCAAGTGGCCGCCTCCTCAATTGCAGTTGCATTTTCACATCATTAATCGCATACTGCAACTTAATTAGTTGTATAATGCAACTTTGAGAGCAGCTCAACGCAGCTTGATAAGGAACAACGACACAGGAGAACGATGATGATCCAGCTTCCGAGCCCCTCGAAAGTCGCCGCCTTTGATGTGGATGCCCAGAAAGGCTTCACCCCACTGTGCCCGGACGAGCTGCCGGTACCGGAAGGTCATCTGATCGTGGCTGAACTCAATGCCCAGGCCCGCTTTGCCGGTACCCGCGTCTTCTCCAAAGACTCCCACCCCGCCAATCCGGCGTGGCTGGCCACACCGGAGCAGCCCATGCTGAGCCCTGTGGAGGGAGAAAACATGGATGTGAGATGGAACCTGCACTGCGTGCCCGGCACCAAAGGCTTTGAGCTGCTGGATGGCCTGCCAGCAGAGACGGAGTATGACTTTCCTGTCTACAAAGGCGTGGAGCCGGATATGCACCCCTATGGTGCCTGCTATCACGACTTAAAAGACCGCATCAGCACCGGGGTGATCGAAGTACTGAAGGCCCGTGGAGTGGAGATAGTCCTCGTGGGCGGGCTTGCCACCGACTACTGTGTCAAAACCACCGCCCTGCAGCTGAAACGCGCCGGTTTTAACGTGGTGGTCAACCTTGGGGCCTGCCGAGGTATTGCACCGGACACCACGGAAGCCGCAATTGCCGCCATGAAAGACGCCGGCGTAGCCATGATCAATTCCGCAGCCGAACTGACCCAATAAGGAAAGGAACTCTGCCATGTTTCCCCGTCCCAGTGTCGAACAACATCCCGCGAACGAAGCCTTTTTCAAGCAGCATGGCCGGATGCCCATCATCACCCACCTGACGGACACGGACCTGTACAAGTTCACCATGCAGCAGGTGGTTTTACACCAGTTCCCGGACGCGGATAGCGAATACCGCTTCAAGTGCCGTAACGAGGGCATCGACCTGCGCCCCCTGGCTGACGAGCTGCGCCTGGAGCTTGAGCACCTGTGCCAGCTCCAGTTCACCGAGTCGGAACTGGCCTACCTGGCGAGCCTGCGCTACATCAAGCGCGACTACATCGAGTTTCTGCGGATTTTCAAACTTCGGAAGGAGTTCGTCCAGATTGATGTGTCCGGCGATCAGCTGGAGATCCGCATCAAAGGCCCCATGCTCCATGTGATGCCGTTTGAGATCTATCTGTTGGCCATCATCAATGAGCTTCACTTTCGCCAATACGCTTCGGACGCGGTGTTCGAGGAAGGCATGCGCCGTCTCAATGAAAAGGTGGCCCTGGTAGAAGAGCACTTTGCCAAGGTTCCCGGGCGTGGCGTGGGCAGCTTCAAGTTCTCGGATTTCGGCACCCGCCGCCGTTTCAGCCGTGACTGGCAGGCCACAGTGGTACGCAACCTGGTGCAACTGTTGCCGAAATACTTCGTGGGAACCAGCAATGTCTACCTGGCCATGACCGAAGGCTTAATTCCCATCGGCACCCACGCCCACGAATTCCTGCAAAGCTTCCAGGCTCAGCAATATCAGCTCGCCGACAGTCAGAAGGCGGCTCTCGAAGCCTGGGTGAAGGAGTACCGGGGCGATCTGGGCATCGCCCTGACCGATGTGATCGGGATCGATGCCTTCATCCGGGACTTTGACCTCTATTTCGCCAAGCTCTATGACGGCGTCCGTCACGACTCCGGGGATCCCTACGAATGGGGCAGCAAGATCATCCACCACTATGAGTCCCTGCGGATCAACCCCATGACCAAGACGCTGGTATTCAGCGACGGGCTGACCATGCGCAAGGCGCTGAATCTGTATGAGTACTTTGCCGGCCGGGCCAACACCGCCTTTGGCATTGGCACTCACCTCACCAATGACCTGGGCCCCACGCCGCTGAACATTGTGATCAAGCTGGTACGGTTCAACGACAAGCCTGTGGCCAAGCTGAGCGACAGCCAGGGCAAGACCATGTG
>CAZEWG010000036.1:0-24177 GCA_964514485.1 uncultured Pseudomonadales bacterium | reverse complement strand
GCCACAGCATCCGACCTGGACATCTTCAAGACCTGGGCGCCCCAATATGATGGCACCGGCTTGACAGCCAGCTCCGCCACACCGGTAAAGCGTGAATACGAAGCTCTCCTGAGCCGACTGACTCACGACAACCAACACTACGGTGCCTCCACGGGCCTGCTGAAGCTAACAACCGGCCCTGAGTTCTGGGAAGGCATTTCTGATCCGCGGGGCGGGCTGCTATCGTTTGCCATCAATACCAAAAGTGATGGCCAGGGCATTGCCCATGCCATCCCGCTTTTAACCGACACCAGCCTTTCCGCACCGGGCAATGGCGACACCTTCCAACTGATGGGTAATGGTATCGGCTTCACTGCCACCGAGAACTACCTGTACCACGTGGATGAGTCCAGCCTGGAATTCAGCTCGGACAGCCAGACCAACAACCTGGTGAAGTTAACCCTGAAAAAAGTCAAAGCCCGCCAGGATCGCACCCAGTTTGAAGTAAGCAACCTTGAAGAAAGCGAACCGGTGACCCTGACCACAACCGCGATTTATGGAACCGGAGAGATCAAAAACAGCGTACAAATGGAGTTCACCAACGACGCTGGCGATGTCGTCGTGTCACTGGAAGGCTTTATCACCCAACGCGATCCGGCCGCCCCTGAAGCCGGCGGTCGCATCATGGTGCTCCTGATGCGGACCGACCACAGTGTTGGTCTGCTCTATGCCGTACTGGACAAGAACCTGAGCCGGCAATAAATGTCCGGGCTTGGCTTTACAGGTGTCTCTGCGTAGCTGCTTAGACACCGAGCTGCCTGCCCCCTCATCCCAACCTTCTGCCTGCGCGGCCCGCCCTCAAGGGAGAAGGAGTAAAAGCAGTCCATGCTCAGCTGGCACAATGTAATTCCCTCTCCCTTTCTCTATGCAGCCTACTTCATCCAGAGCTGTGAACAACATCTCACCACCTTCTCAGAGTGTCGGACAATCTGAAGCAAAACTATGAATTCTTTGGTCTTTTTGCGACGCTCTGTAAACTTTTGAAACCAAATTTGCGGGCCAAGGCACAGTTTAACTCGGCAAAGATTCTTAGTATGCAAGGTAAGAAGAGATTAAAGAGATTGGTTTTCAGGATAAGACCAACCCTCTACTCACAGCGAGCGAGAGAATGACAATGCAAGAAGCCGTTACCGCCAAGGATAAGTACAAAGTTATCGGCCCTGTTTACGATCTGCTGAGCACGCTCTACAGCGGCAAGTCAATCCATCATTGCAAGATTGCCATGCTCACGCCGGAGAACCTCCAACCAGGCGACCGGGTGCTGTTTGCAGGCGTTGGCCATGGCCGGGACGCCATTCACGCCGCGGAACTCGGCGCTCAGGTTACGGTGGTGGATCTTTCAGAAACCATGTTGCGCAAGTTTCAGGAACAGCTTGACCAGGAAAACAAGCAGTTTCGCTACCCGATCCGCAAGCTTCACCTCGATATCTTCAAAGTGGATGAAGCCGAACAGTACGACATGGTGGTCGCCAACTTCTTCCTCAACGTTTTCAGTGAAAACATGATGAAGGACGTGCTGCGTCACCTGACCTCCCTGGCCAAACCAGGTGGCCGTATTGTGGTGGGCGACTTCACCGACACCACCGGCAACATTCTTTCCCGGTTGGTCAAAAAGGCCTACTGGTACGTTGCAGTGACTCTGTTCTGGGCGATGGCGAAGAATGCCTTCCACCAGATTTACAACTACCCGGAATACATGGAAGAACTGGGCCTGACCATTCAGGACCGCAAGTACTTCAAACTGCTCAACATGGAATGCTACTGGTCTGTGTTAGGGCGTAAACCTGGCTAATGGACTGCGCCGCAGGACACCTCTCCTGCAGCCAGGTCGGCCGACAACAGGCAGTCTCGCACAACATATAAAAAGAATAGCGTAGTAAACACAGGGGAGCGTGGAGATGAGCAATCAGGTTCTAGTTTTAGACGCAGTTCGCGACTATCAGCCGGGGAGCTTTTCCTTCTCGGAGCGGGTGCAATACCTGAAGGAGTTCGGTACTCACTCTCAATCCTTTTCAACACTGCAGCCGGGCATGAAATACTTCGACATAGCCGGCGTGGGCTATGTCGGCTATATGAGCCACTGGGGCAAAACCTTTGTGCTGTCCGACCCGGTCTGTGCGCCGGAGCATTTTGAACTGATGCTGACCCGGTTCCATCAACGCTTTCCGAATGCCAGCTATATTCAGGTTTCCAAGCCGGTGGCGGATATTCTGCACCGGAACTTTGGCCTGTATGGCACCCAGTTTGGTTCTGAGGCCCGAATCCAACTGTCGAACTGGTCTTTGTCGGGCAAAAAGAAACAGATTTTAAGAACCGCCATCAACCAGGCAGAAAAGCAGGGTATCACGGTCAAGGAACGCTTCAGTGACGACAACACCCGCGAAATTTCCGAAGCCTGGATCCGCACCCGCAAGTGCAAAAGCAATGAAATTCGCTTCCTGATTCGCCCCATGGAAATGGGTTACACAGAGAACGAACGTCATTTTTATGCCTATCAGGATGGTCAGGCAGTCGGCTTTATCTTCTTTGACCCGATCTACCACAAAAACAACATCATCAGCTACGTGCCGAATATTTCCCGGGCCAACGCGGAATTCAAACAGGGCATTTTCTACACCATCATGGCCCATGCCATGGAGGTCTTTAAGGAAGAAGGCGTTCCCTTCCTGGATCTGGGCCTGATCCCCCTGATGCTGGCGCCCGAGGACGAGCCACAGGAAGCCAAGATGCTCAAGCGCATGTTGCGCTTGGTCTATGAAAAAGGCAATTTCCTGTACAACTTCAAGGGGCTGGAATTCACCAAATCCCGCTTCCGGGGTGACGTGGAAAAAACCTACTGCTGCCACCGCAGCGCCATGCCCTTGCTGGAGTTTATCTCCATGTTCAAACTGACCCGGCTGATTTAACCCAGCTGGGCCAGATCTATCGGTGCGTGTTCAAAGAACCCCACGGCATCAAACCCACGGCGCAAGATCCCCTGCTCCATTCGCTCATCACAGGGGCGGGTAAAAAGCGCCAGATGCCGGAGTGCTTTAGCGTCTCCACCTTGGGGGCTGAAAAGCACCTGCTTCCCGGGCTCCTGCCCTTCCAGCAAGAAAGCGACACGTCGTGCTATGGCTTCGCCTGAATCCACCCACTGAACCGGATAAGGGGCAGCCTGGGCCAGCTGAGAAGCGAGCAAGGGAAAGTGGGTACAGCCCAGCACGATGGCATCCACCGCGCGACCCGACTCAAAAAATGGCGACAGGATTTCCCTCAACTGGTTTAAGTCTGGGGAGTTTCCCTGGAGATAGGCTTCCGCCATATGTACCAAGGCATGACTGCCGACCCTCACCACTTCACAATCCGATGCGAAGTGTTCAATCAGCCTGCCGGTATATTCCCGCGCCACGGTGCCGGGCGTGGCGAGCAGGCCGATCTGGCGGGTTTGAGACACGGCAGCCGCTGTTTTAATGGCGGGCACCACGCCAACGATGGGAACCTGCAAACGTGCCCGCAACTCGGGCAGCACAATGGTGCTCGCCGTGTTGCAAGCAATCACCACCAACGAGGGCAGGTAAACCTGGTGCACCGCCTGTGCCAGGCTCACAACCCGCTGCAAAACCTCCTGCTCACTTTTAGTGCCGTAGGGAAAACCAGCACTATCCGCGAGATAAATGGTCGGCACTTGTGGCAGGCGCGAACGGATATGGGCATGCACGCTCAGGCCGCCGACGCCTGAGTCCAGCACTAAAATCGGCCCCGAGGTCACTTGTTCGATAGCACTCACAGCGCGCTTGAACACTCCTGTACATAAGATCGGATCAGCTGTCCGGCAATGGTCTGCGAAGGAGGAATTTGCGGAAGGGCATTGATCGGAAACCAACGGGCATCCAGCAGTTCCGTGGGATCAATCCTGATTTCGCCAGACAGATAATCAACATGATAACCCAGCATCAACTGATGAGGGAAAGGCCAGGATTGGGAGCCCCGGTAACGGAGCCGGCCGACCCGGATCCCCACCTCTTCCATGATCTCCCGTTCCACGGCGGCTTCCGCGCTTTCTCCGGCTTCGATAAAGCCCGCCAGGCAGGCATAGATCGGCAAGCGGTGGCGATTGGAGCGAGCCAGTAAAATATGCCGCCCACGAGTCACCAGGGCAATAATGCAGGGAGAAAGCCGAGGATACTGGGTGAGACCGCACTGGGGACATTGCATGGCCCGTTCGCCCAGCATTGGCTGGGTCCGGGCGCCGCAGCGGCCACAAAAACGGTGGTTACGGGCCCATTCCAGCACCTGGGCCGCGGTGCCCAACAAACGAAACTCCCGCTCCGTGAGGTATGGCAACAGCTCCCGCAGGCCCAGCTTGAGTTCGATGGATGGCTCATCAGCCACCATCACCACCTGCAAGGATGTCTCCATCGGCGCCAGGGGCACGACTTGTTCGATCCGCCAATGGTGAGCCAGCACTTCCGCGCCACTCAAGGGCCGCCAACCGCGCTCACTTTGACAAACCAGCTTAGGCCCACAAAAAACAATGTATCGGCCGGACTCTGATATCAATTGACCCCTCCTCAAGGGAAACACCTTCGGGCAAGCACGTATTTTGCTGCCTGACCCGGTTGCCGCTAAACTAGGGAACTCTGTGGCCAGTCGCCTTGGTCTTTTCGGACTCCGAACTGAACCGGCGTTTGCGCTTGGCTAACACATTCGCGCCCGGCTAACAAAGCGGCCCACGGCCCTGTGGTTTCCTAAAGTATTAGAAAAAGTGTCCACACACCATGACAAAACTGTTCGGTTTTAGTTCGCTGTTTTTCACCTTTCTGCGCAAGCTGCTCTTTCTCTGGGTCCGAACCGAAGTCGTTGGCGGTAATGCCAAGGAGCTGGGCCTCGACCCGGCCAAACCGGTTGTTTACGTGCTGCAGCACAGCGCCCTTTCCAGCCGCCTGGTTCTGGAGCAGGAATGTATTCGTGCCAACCTGCCCTCTTCACAGCAACCGCTGCAAATCGGCACCGAGCACCTTCGCCGTTCGTTCTTTTTTCTCTACGGTCGTCGGGGACAAATGTTCCGCCGCCGCCAGAGCCCGATTCTTACCGCGCGTCTCAAGCAACTCACCCATGGTGTTTACACCAATCCGGAGCTGGATGTACAGATCGTTCCGGTGACTTTGTTCTGGGGACGTGCGCCTGATAAAGAAAAGTCGCTCCTGAAACTGTTGCTGTCCGATCCCTGGGCGGTTGCCGGTCGACTGCAGAAGCTACTGATCATCCTGATCCACGGCCGTAACACCTACGTACAGTTCAACAAGCCGATTTCCTTGCGTCAGGTTGCCGAAGGCATTGAAACCGAAGAGCTGGCAACCCGCAAAATGGCGAGAATCCTGCGGGTCCACTTCCGCCGGGTGCGCCAGGCCGTGATTGGGCCAGACCTTTCCCACCGCCGGACCCTGGTCCAATCCCTGATTATCAGCCCGGTGGTCAAAGATGCCATCCGTGAGACCGCCAAACGCGACAATATCACCCCCGCCAAGGCCCGGATGCGCGCGCGGAAATATGCCGACGAAATCGTTTCCAACGTTTCGATTTCAGGGGTTCGCTTTCTCGATATTCTGCTGACCCGGATCTGGAACCGGATCTACAACGGGGTACGCGTCAACAATATCGAAATTCCCCAGGAAGCCGCCAAAGAGAACGCCATTGTTTATGTGCCCTGCCATCGCAGCCACATCGACTACCTACTGCTGTCCTATGTGCTGTACCACAACGGTCTGATGGTGCCCCACATCGCCGCCGGTATTAACCTGAATCTGCCCATCGTCGGCTCAATCCTGCGCCGTGGCGGAGCTTTCTTCATGCGCCGCAGCTTCCGGGGCAACCGGCTCTATGCAGCGGTCTTCAATGAATACATGCACACCATGCTCAACCGCGGCTACTCCATCGAGTACTTTGTGGAAGGCGGTCGGAGCCGTACCGGGCGCACCTTGTCCCCCAAAGGCGGCATGATCTCCATGACCCTGCGCAGCTTCCTGCGCGACAGCCGCAAGCCCATTGTCTTCGTGCCCGTGTACATTGGCTATGAGAAGATCCTGGAAGCCGGCAGTTACCTGGGCGAGCTGCGGGGCGCCAAGAAAGAAAAAGAGTCTATCTTTGGCCTGTTCAAGACCCTGAAAAACCTCCGCAACTCTTTCGGCCAGGTGACGGTGAACTTTGGCGAACCGATCCAGCTGGCCGAGTTCCTGGACCAGGATCAACCCCAGTGGCGGGAGCAGGCCTATGATGCGGAATATCGCCCCACCTGGCTCAGCGGCACGGTGGATCGTCTGGCCGAAAAAATCGCCATTCACATCAATGACGCGGCGGCTCTCAACCCGGTGAACCTGATCGGCACCCTGCTGCTGGCAACCCCGCGCCAAGCCATGGATGAGCGGATTCTGGAACAACAGCTGAGCATGCTGGTGACCCTGCTACAGACCAGTCCTTACAGCCAGTACATGTCCTACCCGGAAGGCACGCCAAGTGAGTGGGTCGCCTACGTGGAGCGGATGAATATTGTCTATCGCCAGAAGCATTCCCTGGGCGACATTATTGTGGCGGAAGGCCCCAATGCAATCCTGCTGACCTATTACCGTAACAACATCCAGCATCTGATTGCCATTCCGGCCCTGATTGCCAGCCTGTTCCGTAACAACAACACCATTCCCCGCGAACATGCGGTGTATCTGGTGGGCTCGATCTACCCCTATGTCCGCGCGGAACTGTTCATGCATTGGACCAAGGAAGAAATCGACGATGTGGTGGATCACTGGATCGATGTGATGTGCCAGAACAATTTGCTGCTGCATGAATCCGGCCTGCTCTATCGTCCGGCCATCGGCTCCAACGAGTTCGTCATGCTCGACACCTTGTCCCGCATGATGCTGCAGACCCTGGAGCGCTACTACATCGCCATGTCGATTCTGCGCCGGGTGGGGCCCGGCAAGCTGAATGCCGCCGCCCTGGAGGAGAAGAGCAGCCTGCTGGCCCAGCGGATGTCGATGATGTACGGGCTCAACGCGCCGGAGTTTTTCGACAAGTCACTGTTTCGTAACTTCATCAAACACCTGCAGATCAATGAGATCCTGCAGCAGGATGAAAATGGCTACCTGGCCCACCGGGAAGACATGGAAGCCATTGTGGATGACGCCCGCCTGGTGCTTGATCCGGATATGCGACAAAGTATCCTGCAGGTCACCCACAATCTGGCTCGCCAGTTGGAAGGGCCTGAAGTTTAAGTGAAACCCAGTACCATTCAGCAGGCCACGACAGCCCCCCTGTCGTGGCCTGCGCTCCAACACCAAGTCGAGGCCCTGACCGAGCAATGCTTCAGCCGGGCTTCGCGGTTTTTCCGCCAGCCCCTCAAGACCCCACCGATCCGTTTCGACCTGCGCGGCGCCAGTGCGGGCCAGGCCGTGTTTCGCCGGCAAGGACGCGACGAGTCGGTCTGGATTCGCTTCAACGCCACGCTATTGCAGCAAAACCCCCAGGAGTTTTTCTCCCAGGTGGTTGCCCATGAAGCGGCCCACGTAATTGCCCATTACATCTACGGGCGAAGCATTAGACCCCATGGCCCGGAGTGGCAGCGGGTGATGCGCGAGGTGCTGGGCGTAGCCCCTCAGGTACGCCATCGCATGGATGTGCGCCAGGCCGCCCGACGCACCCACCGTTATGGCTGTGGCTGCGAGAGTCGCGAGCATGCCCTTAGCAGCATCCGCCATAACCGCATTGTCAGGCAGCAGCAGGTTTACCTCTGTCGGGCCTGTCGTCTGCCGCTGAAATATCTCGGGAGTTGACCTGGGTCCGGTCATATAGCTGCCACGACATTACAATTTCGGCGGTAATTATGTGATCATTTGTTCTATATCTTGTTAAACTGTGCGCCTATCCCGCACAGTTCACGGGTTGAGAAGCGTCAGGAATGGAGTGACTCGAATGGCTAAAAAAGATGTGGTAAAGAAAAGCGTTAACAAGATCGGCAATCTGGTGTCCAAGGAAATCCAGAAAGCGACAGAACAACTTCAGGGATTTCTGGGTGATCTGTCCAAACAGACCGAAGACTTGCACAAACAAGTCCGCGAGCCACTCAAGAACTTCGTCAAGGAGTTGGAAGAGCTTCGTACCAAGGAGCTGAAAAAGCTGAATGACGAATACCAGCGGATCACCTCTGAACTGGCCACTCTTCAGGAGCAGCTGTCTGACAAGCTGGGCATTCCTCTCCCCTCGCTGAGAAAAGCCGCTCCCGAAGCCAATGACGCCCAGCAACCGGCTGAGCAGCCGGCTGCCGCCGCCCCCGCAGCCAAAGCCCCGGCTAAAAAGGCGACAGCCAAGCCGGCACCGGCCAAGAAAGCCGCCGCCCCCAAAAAGGCCCCGGCCAGAACCGCCAGCAAGGCCGCAAGCACAACCACGGGGGATGACCTGACCAAACTGACCGGGATTGGTCCCGCACTGGCCAAGAAACTGAGCAGCGCCGGCATCACCACCTTCCAACAAATTGCCAACCCCAGCGAGGCCGACCAAGCAGCCCTGGCCAAAATTGGCAAAGTGAAGAACTCCGATAAATGGCAGGATGAAGCCAAGGCCCTGCTAGCCCAAAAATAAGGCGGCGGATCACGTTTAGAAAGCTACAACCTGTCGTGATGTCTCCACCTGGAGGCATCGCGACAGGAGTCCACTTCCCAGCTCCCTCCCGCCCCCATTCCAAAGTTTGGCACCATCTTCAGCGCTAGCCGCCCCTTGAAAAGAAAACACAAAGTCGCGTTTCTATCGCCAGCCAGCGCCCGCGCTAACTCCTTCATCTTACTCAAAAAGACCGTCAATTATTTGACAAAAGTCGCCGAATAACGACGTCAAACTTACATCAACTTACACAATATCAACAACTTACAACACGCATTTAATTGTCTGAGTAATCGCTTCCCGATAGGGTAGAACCACTCCCTTCCATCACCAACCCAGAAAGCCCATGCCTCAGACTTCATTTTATGGACTGAGCGTTCGCGCCGGCCTGGTGTTGTGCCTGTGCCTGCTCAGCTCTCTTGTCCACGCCATCGCCAAACCCGCCTTTGACCCTCGCGATTACCGCCACCTGGTCCTGAACAATCGTCTTGAGATCATGCTGGTCTCTGACTCCCAAACCCCTCAGGGAGCATTTGCCCTGGAAGTCGGCGTGGGCAGTTTGGCGGACCCCAAACCTCTCGGCGGATTGGCGCATTTAGTGGAGCATGCCATTTTGCTGGGAGACAGCAGCAAGCCTGACGGCAGCTTCCGTAAGTTCATCTCCGCCCATCGAGGCAAGCAAGGCGGGCAAACCAGCTATGAGTTCACCCGTTACCAAGCCAGCCTGGATAGTGACGCCCTGGCAGAAGCTCTACAGCGGTTCGGTCAGCTGCTGGAGAAGCCACGCTTTTCCGCCGAGGCATTGGCGGGCGAAATCAAAATCCTCGATGAGGAGTTTTCCCTGGTTCGTAAAAAAACGGTCTGGCGCTACCGTCAACCGTTAACCGCTGTCACCGCCCCTGATCACCCTTTCCGTCAATTCGCCCCCGGTAACCGCGAGAGCTTGGGCTGGGTCTCCCAGGAGCAATTGCATGGGGCCGCGGTGGACTTTATCCAACGTCACTACACGCCGGATCGGATGCGTTTGGTCGTTATTGGCCCGCAGCCACTGGATGAGCTGGAGCAAATGAGTCGCCAGGCCTTCAGCCACCTGCCCAAGCGAACAACGATGTTGTCCCCTGCCAATCCGGTGCTGCTGGACACTTCCCGTCTGCCCGCCCGGATCGACATTCAGACCCGGGGCGAGGCGGCCACCCTGAATCTGCTGATTCCCCTGCCTGCAGACCCGGCCATTGCCCATTACAAGCCGGTGGAGTACCTGCAATATGTCCTGGATCACCAAGCGCCGGGCTCTTTGCAGCAACAACTGCGGGCGCGGGGCTTTATCTATCAGCTCATTGTTGGTTCGGGCCTTGGGCTGGGCGGCCAGCAAACCGTTTCGGTCACAGCCGCCCTGACCCCGCAAGGGGTGAAGCAGATTGATCAGCTGATTGCCGAGCTTTTTGCGGCCTTTGCCGCCGTTCGGGAACAGGCGCTTGACCCGCAGCTCTATGCCGCTTTTGGCAATCTGCTGAAGGTCCAGGAGTATATTTCCGATCAGGACAGCCCCCGGGACCTGGCCCTGCACCTATTAAAGCAGTGGCGCCATTATCCAGCCGCGGAGATCCGCCGGGGCGAATATCAACTGGCACCCTATCAGGCCGAACGCCTGGCACGTTTTTTTGAGGCCCTGAGCCCCGACAACACCCTGGTGATTCTGGCCCACGATCAGGCTGAAGCGGACCAGTTCTCGGAGCCCTATCGCATTGGCTATGGCCTGCACCGGATTACGCCGGAACAGCTCAGCCTCTGGCATCAGGCCGGCCCCATGGAGCGGCTCAATCTCTCCCCGCAGATCCAGTTTTTGCCGCAGGAACTGAAGGTGTGGCAGATCGATAACGAACCCCGTCCCACCCTCGTTCATCAAGGGGATGGTGTTCAGTTGTGGAAAGCCCTCAATCAGATGGGCAACACCCCACGCACCCGCTTGTATGTGGCCCTGGAAGCGCCCAGCTTCGGCGCCAGTACGGAGCAGAGGGCCCAAGGGGAGTTGTGGCTGAAAGCCGCGCAACGACGCCTGAAACCGATTCAGGACCAGGCAGCCCGGAGCGGCCAAAGCCTAAGCCTGTATAGCCACCCTCAGGGCCTGACCCTGCGAGTCGATGGGTTTCGCGATCAAGCCATCCCCCTGACTCGCCAGGCACTCAACGCCTTGCTGGAGCCTCTGAGTGAAAAAGAATTCGATCTGGCCAAACGCCTGACCCAAAAGCGGCTGGCAGCACCTAGCCACAAATATGCTTTCGAGCCATTGGTGGACGATCTGGGGAGCCTGCTGGATGAATCTCGCCCGGCGCCCCGGCAGCTGCTGGAGTCTTTGGCCCCCATTACCTTTGCAGGCTTTAACCAATACCAAAGCCAGTTCCGCGGGGAAATGCAGTGGCTCGCCTTCCAGTTTGGGCAAGCGCAAACGGCGGAACTTCAAGAAACCCAGCAGTTGCTGACCCAGGCCTTGGCCAAACATCGTGCGCCCTCTTATGCCAAAGCCAGTCTTGCGCCCTCAACCATCCGCACGCCGGCCCCGGGGCAACCTGCCATGCTGCAAAATGGTGAGCGCCGGCTCTACCAAACGCCGCTAAAGGGTCAGGAAAATGCCCTGGTGCTTTATCACCAAGCCCAACAGAGCCAGGATGACGCCCAGGTCTTACGGACAGAAGCGATCCTGCGGATGCTGACCCCGCTTCTGAAAAGCAGTTATTTCGAAGAAATCCGTAACCGCCGGCAATTAGCCTATGGGGTACTGGTCGTCCCGTTCCGGTTTGCCGACACGCCCGGGCTCTCTTTTATCGTCCAGTCCCGCCAGACCGATCCGGCCCAGCTGACCGAAGTCACCGAACAATTCCTGCAAGACTTTGCCCAGAGGCTGCATGATCTGCCAGCCAAAACCTTTCAAAACCTGCAAGCCAGCCTGATCAACGAGCTGACCGCCGAAATCACGGCAGCGGATGATCTTGCCAGTTATTTTTGGCGCGAAATCAGCTCGGACGAGCCAAGCTTTTCCAAACGTGGCGAACTGATCCGCACCATCCGGGCATTACAAAAGGCTGATCTGGTGGAGTATGCCGCCACTCATCTGGCCGGCCCCCAGCAGCGCACCCTGGTGCTACAGGGCTGGAGCGGCACTCTGCCGGAAACGGTAGTGGCGAAGTCGGAGCCCGCCCCGCAGCCAAAGACCCAGCCTGCTCCTGCAGAAGCAGCGGCCAGCCCAACCCAGCCTACCTCTGGAGCCGTCCAGAAAGTGACCCTCTAAAACGCTTTCGACACGTTTGCAGATCATCAGGCGGCCCCCAAGGTCCGCCTGCAAAAGCTCCTCAGAGCCGATGGGTGAGCCTCTCAGTCAGTCGCAGAGTAGGCTTCAAACTCTTCGGCACTCAGTTGATCGTCACCGTCCTGATCCAAATCGCGAAACTGGTCATTCACATCGGGAAAGGCAGCCGCCTCGTCCTGACTGAGGTAGCCATCCTGATTCCGGTCCACCAGCTCAAATTCCGGTATCACAATCGCCCCCGATGTTGGTTCCTGCCCCACGCTTTCGGCAGGGCCCGGACGATCATCCGTCGCCCCCAGGCCGGGGTCTGTTTCGGTACGCTCCTGGACCGGCTTGGTCGCCGCATCCGGCGGCATTTCCACCGTTTGGGCAACTGCCGCTCCCATGGCCAGCGCCGATATCATCAAGATGCCGATTCGCTTCATGACAAGCTCTCCTCTGCTGACGGCTTTCTGTTAAACCCGCAACCTCAGCTTATAAGTTACTCAACCGGCCTTGATCCGACAGAATCAATCGATAAAAAAAGCCGTAAAGCCAGGCTTTACGGCCAAAAAGCCTTATTTCATGCGGACAGCCCATGAAATTCGGCGAGTCTCGAGTGGATTTGCACCCTGTCGGTATGACGAAATGCCACCTCTTTTAAACAGAATTCATGCCAATAAAAATATAACCTTTAAAAACATAAAGTTATAAAAAATCCAAAGCCATGGGAATGTCACTAAATGTTGTCTTTTCCCTACAGAAAAAAGAGACAATGTAGACATTTTATTTAGATACAGAGTGTTAGGCTGTATCTTAATCAAGACAGGGACGTGGCCAATCAGCTTTTCAAGGGATCCCCTTGTGCTGCCTACTGGAAAACCGAACAGCACAAGTTCAAGATGTCTCCAAAAGGAGACCTTTGTATTTCGACCCTGCCTCGACCTATAGTGCGATCCTGTCACCTTATTGAAACAGGTGTCTCCCTTTTATAACAGCTCACTCACATGTGACGGCCAACGGCACGATGAACCGGGTTCGACTCAACTCAGTGTTACAACTTCTGGTGATTGGCTCCATCGCCGTCGTAACGCCGTTGGCCTTTGCCGTCTTCTATGCCGCCAATTCATTTGACGAACTGGTCAACCGCCATCGGGGTGAAGTGCAGCAGCTGGTGGGCGCCACCCGCGATAGCATGAGCTCCCGCAACCTGGTGGTGGATATGGAGCGGGTTGCCCTGCAATACCAGCTGCTTGGCCAGGAAGGGTTTCAGAACCTCTTCAATGACCTCTACGCCTCCTTTATGAACAACCTGGAGCGTCTGCAGCCGGTCTTGCCACCCGACGCCCAGGAGGCTTTCCTGGCGCCTCTCGCGGCTCAAGTCGCCGAGATCCACACAGCCATCCGGGAGTTGCCGGCCAACTCAGCCGAGCTGGAAGTGGCCCTCAAGGGCTTTGCCCGGGTCAGTGAACTGGCCAATGACCTGAACCGACGCGTGCGTCAGCTGGTGGATGACCGGATCACCGCCACCGAGGAACGCATCGGCCAGGCCCAGGGTCACGTGTTCATGTACAGCGTGCTGGTCATTCCCATCACCACCCTGTTGTTACTGCTCTTCATCTACTGGGTCTCTCGCCCCATTGGCCAACTCAAGCAAGCGATTCACCAGCTGGGGGACAACGATTACGAGCACAATATCCATGTAGGTGGCCCCGCCGATCTCAACCACCTGGGCGAGCTTTTGGACTGGCTGCGTCAGCGCCTGCATGAACTGGAACAGGAAAAGCGCAAGTTTCTCCGCCATATGTCCCATGAGCTCAAGACCCCCCTGGCAGGATTACGGGAAGGCACCGACCTGATGGGCGAGGAAATCCCGGGGCCTTTAACCGACTCCCAAAAGGATGTGGTGAACATCCTGAAAAAGAACACCCACACCTTGCAGCGGCTGATCGACAACCTGCTGGATTACAACCTGCTACTGGAAAGCGACAAGGTACATCTGGAGCCCACCGCCATCGATAGCCTGATTCACCGCGTGGTGGAAAACTACCAGTTGCTGACCAAACCCCGCAATGTCCGCTTCGAGCTCCAGGGCCCCAGCCTGACTTTTTCCGTGGACAAGGCCAAGCTCCGGGCCGCGGTGGATAATATTATTTCCAACGCGGTCAGCTTTTCGCCCCAAAATGGTGTCGTATCTGTGTACTGGCGAGAAACCGAAGCCGGGCTGGAGATCACCGTGATTGATGATGGCCCCGGCATTTCCGAACGGGATCAGGCGCGCATTTTCGAGGCGTTCTATCAAGGCGAGGCACGCCGACAGGGATCTTACAAAGGGACAGGTCTAGGTCTGTCCATTGTTTGGGAGTGCATGACAGCCCAGGGTGGAAGGGCTTACGTACGTAATGAGCCGGGCCGCGGCGCGGCCTTTATTCTGGAACTACCCAATCCACACATTCGAGGTACCGTATGAGAGCTTTATGGCTGGTACTGCTGACCACAACGCTGAGCGCCTGCCAGCTTTTGCCCCCGCATCCCGGGCAGAAGGACTCCGGCGCTGCCACGCAGTCCACTGATCCCGCCCAGGCGGCGGACGCCGCCCGCCCGTCGTCCCTGATCCTGTCAACGCCGATCAGTGACGACAACAACTCGCTACAACTCACAGACTGGGTCAGCTACCAACTCTATGTGGCCCGCCTGCCCCGCACCCGCCAGGAAGCCCTGATCCAACAGTTTAATCCCGGCAAACTGCATACCCTGCCCGCCAGTGCCCAGTTACAGTGGGCGGTCCTAAAGCTGCATCTCCTGCCGCGCCGCAACCTGACCCAGCTCGGGCTGCTGTTGGAGCGCCTGATCCAGACAACCGACCTGAATGAAGACAGTCGGGATTATGCACGCCAACTGGCCCTCTGGGTCGGCCAGTTACAACAATACGAAAAGGAGCTGGCCGGGCTGCAGGAACAACTTGCCACGGTAAAAGAGTCGAAGCTGGAGCTTGAAGACAAAATCCGCAAGCTGACAGATATCGAAGAAATCTTGAATCAGCGTCAAAGAGAGCCCTAGGAACGGCGAGGTCGACGAACTATGAACAAATCCAATGAAATTCTACTGGTAGATGACGATCCGGGCTTGCTGCGCCTGATGTCCATGCGTCTGACGGCCGCGGGCTACGCCGTGGAAACCGCCGAAGACGGTAAAAGCGCCCTGCAGCGGTTGAGCAATACGCCCTTTCGGCTGATGATCACAGACCTGCGCATGGACGGCATGGATGGCATGGAGCTGTTTCGCGAAGCCCGGGAACGGGCGCCCAGCATGCCGGTCATTATTCTGACCGCCCATGGCTCCATTCCCGATGCCGTGGCCGCCACCCAGCAGGGTGTGTTTGCCTTCCTGACCAAGCCGGTGGACAAAAACGAGCTGCTCACCACGGTCGATCAGGCCCTGATGATTTCCGGCGGCCGGGAAAGCGGTGATACGGATGAAGCCCAATGGCGGCGCGACATCATCACCCGCAACCCGAAAATGATCGAGCTGTTGTCCCAGGCCCATCTGGTGGCCGTGGCCGATGTCAACGTGATGATCCTTGGCGAGAGCGGCACCGGCAAGGAGCTGATGGCCAAAGCCATCCACCAGGCCAGCAAACGCTCCCAGGCACCTTTTGTGGCGGTCAACTGCGGCGCGTTACCGGAGCAGCTTTTGGAATCCGAGCTGTTCGGTCATGTGAAAGGCGCGTTCACCGGTGCCAGCACCAACCATCGCGGGCTGTTTCAAGCCGCTGACGGGGGTACTCTCTTCCTGGATGAAATCGGCGACATGCCCTTCACCCTTCAAGTGAAGCTCCTGCGAGTGCTACAGGAACGCCAGGTCAGACCGGTGGGTTCCACCCAGACCATTCCGGTGGATGTTCGCATTATCTCCGCCAGCCACCAGAATCTGGAAGCCGCCATGCGGGCGGGCCGTTTCCGGGAAGATCTGTACTACCGCCTCAACGTGGTCAGCCTGAAGCTTCCCCCCCTGCGGGATCGCAGTGAGGATATCCCGGTACTGGCCAATCATTGCCTGAAGCAGTTGGCGGAGCGCAACCAGACACCGTTGCGCTCCTTTGCCCCGGATGCCATCGAAGCGCTGATCACCAGTGACTGGCCCGGCAATATCCGTCAGTTGTTCAATGTGGTTGAGCAGACTGCGGCCCTCTCCACGTCGCCAGTCATTCCCTTATCCCTGGTGAAGCGGGCGCTCAACGAGGAGTCCCATGAGCTGCCATCGTTGACCGACGCACGTAATCAATTCGAACGGGATTATGTCATCAAGCTGCTGCAAATCGCGGGGGGGAATGTGGCCCAGGCCTCACGCCTGGCAAAGCGAAACCGTACGGACTTCTACAAGATTCTGTCGAGACACGGCATCAAGCCGCAGGATTACGTGGAGTATTAGAGTCACTTGCCCAGCAGTGCGGGAGCGGGATCCCCAATCAGGCACACTGGAGCGGTGTAATTCCCTCTCCCCTTGCGGGAGAGGGTTAGGGGGGGACGCCTAGTCTGAGGGGTGGCGGCAAAGCCGCCCAGAGACATGATACGTGCTTGCCTCACCCTCACCCCAGCCCTCTCCCATCAAGGGAGAGGGAGTACAAATAGCCTTACTTACGAATCCCTTCTACAGTCAGAATGATTTCCACTTCCTCGGACGCAGGCCCCAGGTTCATGGGGATACCGAAATCCGCCAGCTTGAACTTGGTGCTGCCTTCAAAGCCCTCACGGTAGCCGCCCCAGGGATCTTTTCCACCACCCAGACGCTTGGCGTCAATCACAACATCCTTGGTCACGCCACGCAGGGTCAGCTTGCCGTTGATCTTGGCCTTGTCATCACCCAGATATTCCACCGAGGTGCTTTCAAAGGTCGCCTGAGGATACTTGCTCACATAGAGAAAGTCTTCTGCACGCAGGTGCTTGTCACGCTCGGCATGGTTGGAGTCCACACTGGCGGTATTGATCACCACGGACACTTTGGAGTCTTCGGGCTTTTTCTCGTCAAAGCTGAAGTTTCCGCTGAATTCATTGAAGCGGCCATACAACCAGCTATAGCCCAGGTGGCTGATCTTGAACTGCACAAACGCGTGGGCATCTTTAGTATCAATCTCATACTCTGCCGCAAAGGCAGAACCCATGCTGACCACCATTCCCAGCACCGCGGCCGATAAAGTTTTTGTAAAACGCATATTTTCCTCCACTTTCATCAATGAACCGAATTGGCCGCACTTACCACCCTGCATACCAACCCCGTTCGTTAAAATCTTTTTGCACATTCACCGACCAGTTCAAGCCGGTGTCATGAGGATCACGACCTGTTACGCGACACCCGCAACATCCGCCGCAAAGTATCATCACGATCCCAGAAGTGATGCTTGAGCGCTGCCAGCCCATGCAAGACCGCCAAGCCAATCAAAACCATCGCCAGCCAGTAATGGACGGCTCCGGCGATATCCTCCTGACGGGGCAGCCCGGTAATCCAGGCAGGCACACTAAACCAGCCGAACACGTCAATCGCACGGCCGTCCGCCGTGGAGATCAGATAGCCACTGACCATCACCGCGAACATCAGCAGATACAGCCCCCAGTGGGCCAGTTCGGCACCAATATGCTCCCACCGCTTGATGGTCGGTACAGGAGCCGGCCGGGGATTGATCAGTCGCCACACCAACCGGAAGGCCACCAGCATAAACAGCAAAATGCCGATGCTTTTATGAATAAAGGGCCCTTGCCGGTAAAAAGGGTCGTAATAGCTGAGCCCCGTCATATACAACCCCAGGGCAAACAGCCCAATAACCGCCACTGCAACCAACCAATGCAGGATAATGGCGATCCAACCATAAGAGCCTGAAGTGTTACGCAGCATAAAAGAGCCCTTTCTGAAGACATTCTTTTATTGAAATTGCCTGCTTAACTGAGACAACCGTACCAGTACAGGCCGCGTTCATTTACAGACAATTTAGCTGCAAAGCCTGCGATTGGATAGCAAAACATTCTGCCTCAATCGTTCAACTTTTTTGAACGGGATTAGCTATCTCGAAAAGCGCTAGGGGTTTTCGCGTAACGAACTTTTAACAGGAATAGCCTAGAGTAAGAGGCCATGACAGAGGAGGAAAAAACATGGAAAATCAATTCGATGAAAACGTTGTTATCCCAAGCAACAACTAAACATCATCATACCGGCCAGCATCCACCCAGAGCGCTAACCTGTACGATCAAAGCGGCGAAAGTCTCACGGCTCTCGCCGTTTTAGTTTGTGGTATCCGGTTCCGAGGCGGTATGGGAATCAAGGGCAGACACATGGGTGCGCCCCTACAAACCCTGCTCGGTGTGCGCCCAGGAGAAAATCCCCGCGCCCACCACCTGTAGGGGAGGACCTGTGTGTCCGCCCTACGAATCAGGCCAACAGGGGGCTATATCAGGCTTCTTTGCAAATGCGCAAGATCAGGAGCTCTTCAGAAGCTCCATACTTTTCAGCGTATAAATATCAAACCGGCCACTCTTGCCTTCATGTACCAGCGAGGGCGTCCGACTATCCAGATGAGGCGCCAGCCGGGGCCGTTTGACCACCACCCGATAACCCGCCCGTCCCAGCGCCAGCTCTAGCAGTTCCGCCGAGTCCTGATCCTCGCCCACCAAATCCCGAAACAGGCGCATTTCCTTTTTCACCAAACTGGATTTGTCACGATGGGGAAACATCGGGTCCAGGTAGACCACATCCGCCACCAGGTCACTCCCCTGGGCCAGCCACTGCCGGGCATCGGCCTGAATCAGCGTCATCCGTGCCACAATCGGCGCAACCTCAGACTCCAGCGCCGCCCGCGCAAGGGCATCGTCCAATAGCGCGGCAATAATTGGTGAGCGCTCCAGCATCACCACCTCGCAACCCAAGGCCGCCAGCACAAAGGCATCTCGCCCAAGCCCCGCTGTTGCATCCAGTACCTTAGGATAGATCCCGGGCTTGAGCCCCACCGCCCGGGCCACTGGCTGCCCCCGTCCGCCCCCATGGAGGCGGCGGTAGGCTAATGCCCCTTCCACAAAATCTGCAAACACAGGCCCGGGCGCACCTTTACCGGTGGGCACCACCGACAGGCGCCCCTGGACCACTCCGAGCAAGAGGGGATATTGAGTGTGATGACGTGGATCGACCACCCCAAGCCAGGGAAGGTTCAAACGGGAGGCCAAAGCCTTTGCGACAGATTCGGATTCAGGCTCTGGGCAGAAAACGGCAATAGCTGGCGCGGTTTGAGATTCAGTGGATACATCAGGCATAGACATCAAGACCGACCAGCTCTCCTCCTTCATAGGCAGTTGCAGCGGATATGGTGGCCCGATAGGCCGCCAAGGCTTCCTGATTGCGTCGTGGCAGCTCATCCAGGGAACGAATGGGATGCAATACTTCGACCCGGCTCTGGGCTTCTTCCTCCAGACGACGCAGTTGCTCTGCATCCGGGATCACAAGCTGAGCCGGCAGTTCCGTTTTGCGATCCCGCTCAACCACGGGTTCACCACGCCGGGCCTGAGCCGCCAGGGCCGACGTCTGGATGGGTACAAGATAATTAGCTGAGGATATGGAGTCAGTCATGGGTGCCGACCGTCACGAGTCCAATGTGATCATCTGGTACAAGTTGTCAGGCATTATAGTCTAGATCCCCAGCTCTGACTTCCTGTCTCTTTTCAGCCCAAGCCCACCAACGCAAAGAGGCCGAGTCCCAGCACAATGCGGTAAATAACAAACGGCATAAAGCTAATTTTTTGCAGGAACTTCAGAAAAAAGTGAATGCAAAGATAAGCACTTCCGCCGGCGATCAACGCCCCCAGAATCAACGGTGACCAGACCGCCTCTGCCCCTTGCTCCACCAGCTCCAGGGTTTTCAGCCCGCCCGCCGCCAGGATCAGGGGAATGGACAACAGAAAGGAGAAACGGGCGCTGGCATCCCGGCTTAACCCCATAAATAGCGCCATGGTCATGGTAATACCGGAACGGGATGTACCCGGAATCAGGGCAATCGCCTGGGAAAGCCCAATGACCAGCACATCTTTCCAAGTCATCTGGCTCAACTCCCGCTGATGCCCTTTGAATCGATCCGCCCAGCCCAGCAACAGGCCAAACAGGATGGTGGTGGTGGCAATCACCGCGATGGAGCGGAATTCGGCCTCAACAAAATCATTGAGCAACAAGCCCGCCAGGCCCGCCGGGATCGTACCCAGGATCACCGCCCAACCCAGCCGGGTATCCGCCGTTGCCGGTCGGCCGGCAAACTGGCCAAACCAGGCGCGGCTCATGGCAGTCAGGTCACGCCGAAAATACAGCACCACCGCAGACAGCGTGCCGACGTGAACCGCCACGTCGAAGGCCAGGCCCTGATCCGGCCAGCCCAGGACTTGTGAAGGCAAAATAAGATGAGCAGAACTGGAAACGGGGAGAAATTCCGTCAATCCCTGGATCAAAGCCAGAACAACGATATGCAGCAGTTCCATCAATTTTCCTTAGACTTGTTTTGGTTCCCAATGCCGCCTCTCGACACTGGTTTTAGCTTCAGCGCCCGGGCAGTTTTTTCCAGGCCACTTCATCCCGCAAATAAATAGGCTGAACCTGCTCCGGCGTCAGCGTCTCTCCCCGTTGGAAATAGACTTGCGCCAACTGGGCAATGGCCGCGGCCCGTGGTTGCAGGTCCGGGTCGCGCACGTCAATCAGTGACTGCAGCGCCGGTGGAAAACGCGCCTCATACACCAAGCCCGAACCGACCACCGCCAGCGGGCCTTGCACCTGCTCCGCGATGTCCTCAAGCTGCTCCGGCGCACAAACCCGCTCCGCAACACAGAGGTGTGGCTCGCCGTCCTGAATCTGGTACAGCGCCCCATAGACCTCATCCATCCTAGCGTCGAGCAAGGTGAGCACCCATGGGCGGTGATGCTGATGGGCCGCATCCTGAGCCAGGGCCTCCAGAGTGGAGACTGACACCACCGGCAGCTGTGCCCCCCACGCCAGCCCCTGCACAATCCCGGCGGCAATCCGCAGCCCGGTAAAGGAGCCAGGCCCCCGCCCAAACGCAATGGCGTCGAGATCCGACAGCTTCAGCCCGGCCTCCGCCAGCAGGGCGTCGATCATCGGCAGAATCAGCTTGGTATGCTCACGGGGCGTGAGTCGAAAATCTTCCTTGATCCTTCCGTCCGCCAACAGCGCTACTGAGCAGGCGTCAGAAGAAGTATCCAGCGCAAGAATTCGAGTCATGGGGAAAGTCCGCCGGTTACGGCTTCAAGATAAACATGTCGGGGATGGTAAACGAGAAACCCAAGGGCCGTATAGGGCTCCTTGGGTAAACACGGGCGGAATCAGCCGAGTTGGGCAAAGATCTGGTCGCGAATATTCTCAACGCTGCCCACGCCTTTAACCTTCACATAGGCTGGCGCGCTGGCGGCATCCTGCTTGGACCAGTCCTGATAGTAATGAACCAGCGGCTCAGTCTGGGAGTGGTAAATTTCCAGACGCTTGCGCACGGTCTCTTCCTTGTCGTCTTCACGCTGAATCAGCGGCTCGCCGGTCTCGTCATCCACACCTTCCACTTTGGGCGGGTTGTGCTGGACGTGATAAACACGGCCACTGCCCTCGTGGACACGGCGACCGCTCATGCGGCTGACGATTTCTTCATCGTCGACGTCAATTTCAACCACGTAGTCGATTTTGACATTGGCTTCCTTGAGCGCTTCCGCCTGGGGAATGGTGCGCGGGAAACCGTCGAACAGAAAACCATTTTTGCAATCTTCTTCCTGAATGCGCTCCTGCACCAGCGCAATGATGATGTCATCGGACACCAACCCGCCGGATGCCATGATTTCCTTAACCTTCAGGCCAAGGGGGCTGCCGGCCTTGACCGCGGCACGCAGCATATCACCGGTGGAAATTTGCGGAATTTTGTATCGCTCGGTGATAAAACGCGCTTGGGTTCCTTTTCCGGCGCCTGGGGCACCCAAAAGAATTACTCTCATGTCCTCAACACTCCTCAATCACGCTAGTCTTCAAAGCTTCTAGATTTTTGTCGCTGTGCCCTGGGGGTCACGCCCCACGGCAACTGTTCATGCACAAGCCCCAAGCACCTTTTTAAGAACAACCAAAAGAAACTGTCGGATCAGATGGCGCCAGGCTAGCAGACATCCCCTATCTACACCCACGGCAGCGCCCGTAACGCCAGGCAAAAACTGGTGCCCCCAGCGTCTGGAGAACGCTTCCTGAACTTGCTTCGGTCTACTGCGTCCGTGTAGAGACAATCATAAAGCTTTCGGAAAGGCTGTGGATTATACGTATATCACGTCATTGGCAAAAGGGGCCTTTCACATCCTGGAACATTTCGGCTTGCCCCCGAGGTCCGCTTCGCTATAATCCCTCTCGCTGAACGGATTCAGCGGATCATGCTGTTGACAAGGATTGTGCCACATGTCGATTCCCGCCAATCGAGCCCAATTCCGTTGCGCCATCGCCGGAATGGAGCACGAATTCAGGGTTCTGGCCTTTAGCGGCCATGAAGCCCTGTCCCGACTCTTCGAGTTCGAGCTGGAGCTGGTCTGCACCCGCCCGGACCTGGATCTCCAACAACTATTAAACCGTGACCTGGTCCTGGAAATCGGCACCAGCCCGTCCCGCTTTATTCATGGCAGTATCCGGGCAGCCTCCCAGGGAGCCACCTCCAAGCGCTTTACCCATTATCAGGTCTCACTGGCGCCCCATCTATACTGGCTTCGGTTGCGCCAGGATGTACGAATTTTCCAGGATCTATCTGTACCCGATATTGTACGCAAACTGCTGGACGAAGCCGGCATTGATCCGAGCTCCTATCGTTTTGAACTGACCCGCAGCTATGAGCCGCGCACTTATTGCGTGCAATACAACGAGCCCACCCTGGAGTTCATCGAGCGCTTGCTGGCCGAGGAAGGCATCTGCTACCACTTCGAGCATCATCAGGATCGCCATGTCTGGGTCGTAGCCGACCACCCACAAAGTTTTCTCGCTACCACCCCTGCCTATGCGGAATACCGCGACGATGCAGCCATGGTGGGCTCTCCCTGTATCCAGAAGTTTCAGCCCCACTCCCACATGGCGCTAGAGTCGGTCAGCCTGACGGATTACAACTACCGAAAACCCAGCCATAGCCTGCTCACTCAGGCGGAAGCCCGGGTTCAACCGGAAAACAGCGCCTACTTCTGGCCTGGCAACTATCATGATCCGGATCAGGGCCAACTGCTGGCCCGACGACGCCTGGATGCCGCACGGGTGCAGGCACACCAAGCCCGGGGACAAAGCACCCTAACCCAATTTGCCGCCGGCCGGGTGTTTCAGCTTAACCTGCACCCACAGCCCGACTGCAACCGGCAATATCTGCTGTTGGAAGTCAGCCATCAGGGACGCCAGCCCCAAGCGCTAGAAGAATATGCCGGCGCGCAAGGCAGCCATTATCACAATGAGTTTCTGACCATTCCCGCCGACCAGCCCTATCGTCCGCCACTGCTTCCCAAACCTTACGCTTATCCGCAGACGGCTGTGGTCGTCGGGCCCTCCAGCGAGCAGGTCTATACCGACGAATATGGCAATATCCAGGTGCGCTTCCACTGGGACCGGGAAGGCCAGAACTCCTGCTGGCTCCGCGTGACCCAGGCCTGGGCCGGCAACTTCTGGGGCAGCCAGGTTTTGCCGAGGGTGGGTCAGGAAGTGATCGTCGAGTTTATCAATGGCGACCCGGACCAGCCGATTGTCACCGGCTGCCTTCACCACGGCCTCCATAAACCACCCTACCCCCTCCCCGAACACAAGAGCCGTACCTTGCTGCGCTCCCAAAGCCTGCGCGGCGGAGATGGCCACGAGCTGATGCTGGAAGACAAAGCCGAGCAGGAAAAAATCGCCATCCACAGCGCCGGTGACCTGGAACTGCACGTCAGCCAGGACAGCAAAACCGCCATCGACCGGGACCAGCACACCCTCGTGCAGGGTAATAGCACCCAAACCGTCAAGGGCTCCCAGCATTTGATCGTTCAGGGCGAACGCCGCACCCGCACAGGCGGCCAGCACTCCCTGGATATCGGCCAGGCCCAACACCTCAAGGCCGGCACGGCCATTCATCTACAGAGCGGACAGGATCTTCATTTGAAGGCGGGCATCAAAGCGGCCCTGAGTGCCGGGATAGAAGTGGTGCTGAAAGCCGGTGCCAG
>CAZEWG010000035.1:12777-24403 GCA_964514485.1 uncultured Pseudomonadales bacterium | reverse complement strand
GACCTGGGAGGGTAACACCAGACCGGTTGCCGCACTGTTGGATTCAGAGGAATCGTCCTCGATAAATTCTATGTGGGGATACTCGATCTCTGACATGAGTCCTCTCGATGTAGTAGCCGTTCAAATGTATTCGGCCGCCCTCGACACCATGCTGGGCCACTAGCGGGCGGCAACCTGTGGTTCTGCGACAGCCGGAGTGGATTGTGTTAATCCATATGATCGTTATAGCGCTATATCGGGGTTGCGGAAGAGGAAACCAAGGGCAGGGGCCATTGGCGCGGTGCCGGACGCGCAAAACTGTAAAGCGCCTCGCAGACCGTAAAAAAAACAGCCCTGCTCCAAGCCTGACAAGACCGACCGGCCTTGAAGCAGCGGGCAACGCCCCCATATAGACCCCCATAAAACGCGAGGAGAAATGCAAATGGCGCAATCAGCCCATGTCGTCGATGTCACTTTGGAAAACTTTCAGGCAGTCGTATTGCAGGCCTCGATGCAGGTTCCTGTTTTGGTGGACTTCTGGGCCGATTGGTGTGCGCCCTGTAAAGTGCTGATGCCCGTGCTGGAAAAGCTCGCCAATGAGTACAACGGCGCGATTTTGCTGGCGAAAGTCAATGCGGATCAGCAGCCGGATCTGACCGCTCACTTTGGTGTGCGTAGCCTGCCTACGGTCAAGGTGCTGTTTCGCGGCCAGTTGGTCGATGAGTTCACCGGGGCTCTGCCGGAGTCCCAGATCCGGGCGCTGCTGGACAAGTACGTGGTGTCGGAATTGGAGCAACTACGTCGTCAGGCCCAGGCTCTGCTGGCGGAAGGCCACACGGATCAAGCCCTGGCGATGCTACGCCAGGCGAACCAGGCTGACCCTGAAAACCTGGATATCCTGCTGGATCTGGCTTTGATCAGCGCCCAGACGGGGGATCTGCAAACCGCGCGGGATATTTGCGACAGCCTGCCGGCCGAGATGCGCGACAAGCCGGAGGCCAAGCAACTGCAAGCCCGTTTGCGGTTTGTCGACAAGGCCGGGCAGCTGCCCGATCTGGCCACGCTGCAGCAGCGGCTGGCGGATAACCCTGAAGATGCCGAAGCGCTTTATCTGATCAGCCTGCATCAGGTGTTGGCCAATGACTTCGAAGCCGCGATTACGACGCTTCTGGAGCTGATGCAGAAAAACCGGGCGTATGGCGATGATGCGGGCCGCAAGACCCTACTGGAAGTGTTTGACCTGCTGGGCCGCGAAGATCCCCTGGTCAAAACCTACCGGCGTCGTCTTTATACGTTACTTCACTAAAGCGCGACATTGCTTCAAAACGGGGCGGCGAGGGCGGCCCTGTTCAAGCGAGCCGGCGTTTCCCCATGTCACTATCCGGGTGAGAAGATTTTTCTCACCCGCTCCAACATGAATTAATCCTCATCATCGTCCTGGACCTCCCCGGGCGCACTTCTCTGAACCAAAGAACTCTCGCTCCAGGCCACGGCAGCCGGCGCTTCGCCCTTGCCGCAGGGCGGCGGCTGATTCCCTGTATCTGCGATTTCCAAAAAAAAGTTGTGAGGCTCAACTGATCCAAATGGAAATTTGGGCAGTATACAAGGAAGGAGCAAGTTGTTGAGGCCACGCCAGGACAGGACGTTTGATGCGGACTGGCTGCCTCGGAAAAAGATGATGTGCTGACGTCCAATAACAATAACGCCAAATCTAAAGTGACCCGTACATCTGGATGATGTGGGCTGTGTCCACTTGACCTGAGTCACGTATAACTCACCCGAGCGGGGGCTAGATTCATGAAGACATCCGCAGTCTCTCAAGATCATATGATGCAACCCGGTGCCATGGCCATGCAGGTCAGCCCGGCAGAGACCGAAGCGCTTAACAATGCACCCACCCCAGAAGCGACGCCTTGGTTTGATGAGGCCTCGGAAGGTTCCGCCACGGAGGACTGGAGTGGCGTTGCCGATGATGAGCTGTTGTCAGCCGATGAAATAGGGGTTTCCGGCGAAGAGAGTATTCCAGAGCTCAGCTCTGATGAAATGATGGCCGGCGACCTGATGTCCATGTATGTGCGGGATGTGGCGGCCCATCCGTTGCTTTCCGTGGAAGAAGAGAAACGCCTGACCCAGGAGCTGCTACGCCATCGCCTGTCGCTGGTGGTGCTGCTGGGCGGACACCCATTGAGCCTCGCGGCGCTGATGGCGTTTGTCAGTTCCGATTCGGACTTTTTCCAGAACAACCGCGAGTGGCGGGACTGGGCCTTGCACCACATGGAAGTCGAGCAGGCCTTGATTGGACTGTTCCGGGACCATGCCAAAACCTTGCCGCGACTGATCCCCCGGGAGCTGTTGGCCGAGATGCAGGGTCTGCACCAACGTCTGGAGCAGGCGGTTGCGGAACAGGACCGCCAACAGGCCCGAGAGAGCTATCGTGCCCTGATGCGGCATCTGGTCGGAGTGCAGTTCCCCCACGAGCTGATCCTGAGCATGTGCCAGGTGCTCACCGACACCATTACCGCCAAACGCCGCCGGAGCCAGCTGCCGTTGCAGATGCTGGTGCCTCTGAAGCCGGAGCGGCTGTTGCAAAAAATCGAACGGCGCCTGGCCCGTCTCAATGTCACCAAACGCAAGCTGGTTCAGGCCAACCTGCGGTTGGTGGTGTTTATTGCCCAGAAGCATCGCTATGGCGGTGTGCAACTGCACGACCTGGTCCAAGAAGGCAACCTGGGGCTGTTAAAGGCGGCGGACAAGTTCGATTACCGCAAGGGCTTCCGCTTTGCCACCTATGCCTACTGGTGGATTCAGCAGCAGATCAAGCTGGCGATCAAACGTCAGAGCGACCTGATTCCGTCGCCGGTTTATGTGCAGGATGAAATCAGCAAGTTCAATATCTGGTCGGTACGCCTGCAACAGGAGAACGGGCGGGAAGTGTCGGTCAGTGAAGTCGCCAAACATATGGAGGTCAGTGTGGAGCGCGGCGCGATGCTGGCCATGGGCGCCCAGCGGGTGCTGTCCATGGAGCGGGCGGTTTCTTCGGAAAGTGACACCAATCTGGGGGACTTGTTACCCGACCAGAAAGTGGAGTCACCTTCCTGGGATTACCTGAAAGGCCAGCGGGAGAAAGCTGTGCAGAATCTGCTCTCCCACCTATCGCCCCGGGAAGCCCGGGTGATGGCCCTGCGCTTCGGGATTGGCATTCATCAGGAATACACCTTACGGGAAGTGGCCTCGCAGATTGGTGTGAGTCCTGAACGTGTCCGTCAGATCGAGCGAGAGGCCCTGGCCAAGCTGCAGGATATTGCTGGTGAGAATTTGCAAACCCTGTTGGGTGAGTAAAGTACACGTTATGACATGACCTCGGATGGCGGTGCCCGGTGTTGGCCGGGTCGCCATCGCGACGTTTCAGCTCCTGCCTCAATCCCTCACTCCGTTATGAAACCCCATTTGCGAATTTTTCTGTGACGGACCTAACATTTTGATCTGTCAGCAAAACATATTTTGCGCTCGATGTGTTGGGCTCAACGGTCTTTGAAAAAACAGACTTTGGGGTACGTAAAACTACGTAGTTTTGGGGCATTTGACCGGTTGTTGCTACTCAAAGTCAAAAGATAGCTACGAGAGGTCAAGCGCCACGACGTGATCGGCCTTAATGTGGTGTCTCCTTTAAAGGCGCTCCAATAACAACCCGCGCCGTCTGATTTCCTCGGAGACTTGATCATGTTGCAACAACCCAGTTACTCACGACACGAATTAGATGCCTTATTCGATGTGATCAATCCTCCTACCATGCAGTTGCCCCAGGGCAATATGCGCATGATCGATCGCATTACCCAAGTCCGTGCCGATGGCGGCAAGTACAACAAAGGCCTGTTCGTGGCCGAATTCGATATTGATCCTGACCTGTGGTTTTTCGACTGCCACTTTCCCGGTGATCCCGTGATGCCCGGTTGTCTGGGCCTGGATGCCCTGTGGCAAGGGCTGGGCTTCTTCCTGGCTTGGTCTGGCTATGAGGGTAAGGGGCGGGCGCTTGGTGTAGGCCAGGTGAAGTTCTTTGGCGAGGTGCTGCCGGAGTCCCGCAAGGTTGAATATCGGGTGCATATCAAACGCGTCATGTCTCGCGAGGTGATCGTTGGCTTGGCCGACGGTGAAGTCTGGCTGGATGGGCGTCAAATCTATTCTGCCGAAAACCTGCGGGCTGGCTTGATCCCGGTTCAAGGCATGAGGGCTGTATCATGAAACGTGCGGTTATTACCGGAATTGGTGTGATCTCCAGTCTGGGAGAAAACAAGGCGCAGGTGGAAGAGTCCCTGCGTCAGGGCAAGAGCGGCATTCGCAAGAATGCGGAATTTGAGGAAGTGGGGCTGCGCACCCACGTGAGCGGCCACATTGAGATTGACCCGGCGACGGTGATTGACCGTAAGCTGAGCCGCTTTATGACTCGCTCCACCGGCTGGGGTTATCTGGCCATGGCCCAGGCCATTGAGGATTCCGGCCTGACCCCCGAGCAGGTTAGTGATGAACTGACCGGCTTGATCATGGGTTCCGGCGGCCCCACCACGGAAGACGTGATGGATGCGGTGGATACCTTCCGCAAAGGCGGTGTGCGTCGGGTTGGGCCCTATCGGGTGACCCGGGGCATGAATAGCTCCCTGTCGTCGGTGCTGTCCACCGCCTTTGGTATTCGTGGCATCAACTATTCCGTCACCTCGGCCTGTGCGACCAGCTCCCATTGTATTGGTGCGGCGGTCGAGCAGATCCAGCTGGGCAAGCAACAGGTGGTGTTCGCCGGCGGTGCCGATGATTATCACTGGAGCTTGGCGCTTCAGTTCGATGCCATGGGTGCCCTGTGTACGGCATATAACGACCGTCCCACGGAAGCGTCCCGCCCTTATGACACCCAGCGCGATGGCTTTGTCATCTCCGGTGGTGCCGGGGTGCTGGTGATTGAAGAGCTGGAGCATGCCCTGATGCGGGGCGCCACCATCTATGGTGAAGTGCTGGGCTATGGGGCCACCTCCGATGGCCAGGACATGGTGCAACCTTCCGGTGAAGGTGCGGTACGTTGTATGCAGATGGCCTGGCGCCAGGCGGGCAATCGTCCCATCCAATACATCAACACCCACGGCACCAGCACCAAGCTGGGGGATCTGATCGAGCTGCGCGCCGTTCGCCAAGTTTTTGGTGACAATATTCCGCTGATCAGTTCCACCAAGTCCCAAAGTGGTCACTCCCTCGGTGCGGCGGGTGTGCATGAGGCCATCTACTCCCTGTTGATGCTGAACGGCGGCTTTGTCAGTGCCAATGCCAATCTGCAGGATGTGGAGCCCGAGGCGGCCGATATGCCGTTGGTCCGCCAGGTCCAGAACCTGGAAGTCGATGCGGTTCTCAGCAATAGCTTCGGCTTTGGCGGCACCAATGCCTGCCTGATTTTGGGTAAATATCAGCCCGGTCAGTGATGCCTTCGTGATGATCAACCTCCGTTTCCCTTTCCCCGTGGCAGGCGCTTCAGGGAAAGGGGTTTAACGCATATCTGGCGGCTCATTCTGAGCGCAAGTTCCATGGGATTGTGAAGTAGAAGTATGATTATTTCTCCGCGTGTTAAAGGCTTCATTTGTGTCAGCGCCCATCCTCATGGGTGCGAAGCCTCGGTTCGGGAGCAGGCGCAATACGCCGCCCGCCATCCTTTTTCGGGGCCTGCCCGGGCGCTGGTCATTGGTTGCTCTTCCGGTTACGGGCTGGCGTCGCGCATTGCTCTTTGTGTGGGTGCCCAAACCCGCACCTTGGGTGTCTCATTGGAGCGGGAACCCACCGCTACTAAAACCGCCAGCGCAGGCTGGTATAACAACCAGGCCTTCGAGCGTCTGGCCCGGGAGCAAGGGGTCGAGAGTTATACCCTGAATCAGGACGCCTTCCAGCCAGACACCAAGCAAGACTGTATTGAGCTGATCAAGCAGCATTTTGGACAGGTGGACCTGGTGGTTTACAGCCTGGCGGCGCCCCGTCGTCATGTGGCGGCGGAAGACCGCACCTACAGCTCAGTGCTCAAACCCATCGGGCAGGATTATCAGGGCAAGACCATCGATACCGACCGGGGCCAGTTGCGGGATGTGCACCTGGAAGCGGCGACCGACGAAGAGATCGCTAACACCGTGAAGGTGATGGGTGGTGAGGATTGGCAGGACTGGCTGGAAGCTCTGCGGCAGGCCGGCGTGTTGGCCCAGGGCTGCAAGACTGTAGCCTATACCTATATTGGCGATGCGATCACCTGGCCGATTTATGGCGATGCGACCATCGGCCAGGCCAAGAAACATCTGGATGTAACGGTGAACAACCTCAATCAGGGCCTCAAGGATCTCAACGGCCAGGCCTACATTGGCGTCCTCAAGGCTCTGGTGACCCAGTCCAGCGCCGCCATTCCGGTGATGCCCCTGTATATCTCCCTGCTTTATAAGGTGATGAAAGAGCAAGGCAGCCATGAGGGTTGCATCGAGCAGATCAGTCGACTGCTGCGGACCGGATTGTATGGCGATTCCTGCGTGACTGACGAACAAGGCCGCCTGCGGGTGGATGAGTTCGAGCTGTCACCCCAGGTGCAGCAAGAAGTGCAGGCCCGCTGGGCCCAGGTGAATTCCGACAACCTGGAACAGCTGGCGGATTTCAGCGGCTATCGCCAGGACTTTCTCAAGCTGTTCGGATTTGGCTTCGATCAGGTTGACTACCAGGCGGATGTGGACCCGATGATGCCGGAGGTGAAGTCATGAGCCAATCGATGAAACCTGACACCAAGACCCTGGCGGATAAACCCCAGGCCCAGCTGTTCGAGATGATCGATCGCCTGGCCCGGGAATCTGTCCAGACCGGAGCGGAGCAGGCTTTGAGCCGTTATGCCTTTGAAGCGGCCTGTTTTTTGAGCGAGTCGGAGCTTCGCCAGCGGGTTGCGGCTCTCAAGCATCTGTCGTCTGAAGAGTATCACCAGCAGATCATCGCGCCGCTGGAAACCGGCGATCGAGGATCGGTCATCAAACTGGTTCATGCCCTGGCCGAGGAAGTCCACCAGGAGTTCAAGCAAGGCCCCCTGTACACGGCGGAAGTGACCGTGGTGTCGGAAGATGGCCCGGTCCGGTGCGGGATCATTGCGCAAAACCGGCTGGAGAACAAAGGCGTGTGGATGCCGGAGCATCACCGCCAGGCCGGCGAGTGGGCCCGGCGCATGGAGCAACTGCGCCTGCCGATTGTGACCTTTATTGATACGCCAGGTGCGGATGCCGGCGCCCTGGCCAACCAGCAGAATCAGGCCCACAGTATTTCGGCGCTGATTGCCACCATGGCGGATCTGACCGTACCCACGGTGGGGATCGTGCTGGGAGCCGGTTATTCCGGCGGTGCCATTCCCCTGGCCACCACCAACGTGCTGTTGTCGGTGCGGGACGGCTTGTTTAACACCATCCAGCCCCAAGGTCTGGCGGCGATTGCCCGTAAGCAGAAGCTGGATTGGAAAAGCTGTGCCCAGCTGGTGGGAGTGTCTGCCTGTGAGTTACAGCAGGAAGGCGTGATCGATGGGGTGATCGATTACTCGCCGGTCAAGGCGGATCGTACCGTGCGGCGCTTGCGCCAGGCCATCTTTGTGGCGGTGCAGGAGATCCAGCATCGGGCGCGCACGCTGGTGGGCCAGGAGCCCAGCCTGGCGACGTTTTATCAGCTGGATGCGTTGCGGTTGACCGCGGCGGAAGGGGACAACCTGCGTCATTTACAGCCCCGTTCCGTGCAGGATTTTCCTTCCCTGTTCGGTATCGCTTTCCGGGCGTTGCGCAGCTTGACCCTGCGCTCACGGATCAAGGTTGCCCAGGACACCCAGGAGCAGCACCTGGACGAAGAGTTCTTGCCCGTGCAGGCCGAGCAAAATATTGGCGAGTCCCTGACCGCCCAGCGGTTTCGTGAATGGCTGGAGCGTAAGGATCGGCTGGTTTACGAAGAAGACCTGTATCGCTGCTGGCAGCGTTATCTGGATGCGGCGGAGCAACTGGACGAAGAGCGGGGCTACCTGGCATCGCTGCTGTTTGGCGAGCCCAAGGACAACTATGACAAGGCGCTGAACGAGCTGGGCGCGGAAATCGCCTTTAGCCTGTACAACCGCTGGCAGCGGGACGTTCAGGAGAATCTTCGGGCGCTGATTCAGTATCTGTCCCAGCAGGAAGAAAACATCGACGCCAGCCAGATCGTCAGGGATCAGGTCACCTTGATGGATATTCTGCGGGATGCCCGGTTTAGCCCGCTGATCCTGGAGCATTGTCGCCAGCTCAAGCAGTTTGACGTGGTGTATGAAAAGCTGCTGGCCCAACTGGTCCGCTTCGTGTCGGAATTGAGTGATCGCAAGAAGCTTTCCGCGGCCTTTGTGGAAGGCCTGCTGGATGAGGCCGGTCTGCCCCAGGGCGAGGCCCGTGAGGCGTTTAGCCGCTGGCTGGCCTCCGTGAAGCGGGCGGCGGGCTTCCGCGATTTCCTCCATACCGCCGAGCAGTGGAAAAAGCAGCAGCATCCTCGCTTGTCGACGGTGGCCTTCGTGGTGGCCAGCTATGTGTTTGACAAGTTGCTGCCGGAGTTTTTCCTGGCCCAGCGCGATCAAAAAACCTTCTCCGGCCATTTTCAGCCGGTGTCGATCGGTCGTCGTAAGGATTTCTGGAACCAGCTGCAGCAGGCCACCATTGACTTGCGGATTCAGGAAGTGCTGAACCAGGCCAAGCCCGCTGGGCTGTTCCAGCCACAAGAGCTGTTGGCTCGGTTTTTCAGCGACTTTCAGGAGCAGGACAGCGAATTGACCAGCGCCAATCCGCGCCGCTTCCCGGGCTTTGGCAGCACGCTCAGCAAGCAGCGGGAGCGTCAGCTGCCAACGGCCGGCCTGTTGACGGGCACGGCCAAGGTGAACGGTCAGAAGGTTGGTGTATTTATTTCCAACCATGCCTTCCAGGCCGGTGCCTTTGATATGGCCAGCGCCGAACGCCTGTGCCGCCTGCTGGCCCATTGCGGCCGCAAGGGCCTGCCGGTGATTGGCTTTGTCTGCTCCGGGGGCATGCAAACCAAGGAAGGCGCTTCCGCGCTGTTTTCCATGGCGGTGGTGAATGACCATATCAACCGCTTTGTCATGGAACTGCAACTGCCGTTGATGATTATTGGGTATGGCGATTGTACCGGGGGAGCCCAGGCCAGTCTGGTGACCCATCCGCTGGTGGATACCTATTACTTCTCCGGGACCAACATGCCATTTGCGGGCCGGATCGTGGTGCCGGACTATCTGCCGGTGACCTCGACCCTGTCCAACTATCTGGTGAAGAAGCCGGGCGCCATGCAAGGACTGGTCAAGCATCCCTTTATGGAAGAACTGGACAGCCAACTCCGGGCCATTGATCCCAAGATCGATGTGGCGACGGTGACGGTGGAGGAGCTGATCGACAACTGGCTGCAGGGCCGGGTGCAGTGGTCGGGGATTCAGGCCGAGGCGGCGGAAGCGGAAACCGGTGAGCTGCTGCCCCTGAATATCCGCCCCTTCGAGAAGGTGTTGGTGCACGCCCGTGGCTGTACCGCGGTGAAGCTGATCCGGGAAGCCCAGGCCATGAACCTGAAAGTGGTGCTGGTGCAGTCCGACCCGGATATGGATTCGGTAGCGGCGGAAAGCCTGAGCGAGAACGATCAGCTGGTGTGCCTGGGTGGTTATACCTCCGAGGAAAGCTATCTCAACGGTGACAGTGTGCTGCGTATTGCCGAGATTACCGGCGCCGAGGCCCTGCACCCGGGGATTGGCTTCTTGTCGGAGAACCATGGCTTTGCCCAGGACTGTCTGGCCCAGGATCTGGTCTTTGTCGGCCCCGCACCGGCCAGTATGAGTTCCATGGGCGATAAGGCCCAGGCCATTCATACCGCCATGGCCGCGGGTGTGCCGGTGGTGCCGGGCAGCCATGGGGTGCTGCGGGACGTGGCCCATGCCCATGAAGTGGCGGACCGGATCGGCTACCCGGTGATCCTGAAAGCCGCCCATGGCGGTGGTGGCAAGGGGATTCTGGAAGTGCTGCGTCGCGAGGATTTGGAAGAATCGTTCCTGCGCATCCAGGCGGAAGGTCGCAACAGCTTCGGGCGGGATGAAATCTACCTGGAGCGTCTGGTGACCCGGTTCCGTCACATTGAAGTGCAAGTGTTGCGGGACAAGTTCGGCTGCACCCAGATCCTGGGGATTCGTGACTGTAGCGTTCAGCGCAACAAGCAGAAGATTCTGGAGGAGTCGGCGTCCACCCTGCTGTCGCCGGAACAGGAACGGGTTGCCAGGGTGTCTGCCGCCAAGTTGGCGGAGGCCTGTGACTATATGGGCGCGGGCACGGTGGAGTTTATCTTCGATCTGGACCATCAGCAGCTGTACTTCATGGAAATGAATACCCGCCTGCAGGTTGAGCATCCGGTGACGGAGCTGGTCAGTGGCATCGATATCGTGCGGGAGCAGTTCAGGATTGCCATGGGCAAGTCCATTGATCACCTGCAGCCCAGCCAAAAGGGCTATGCCATTGAGGCGCGGGTGAATGCCGAGCGGGTTTCGGTGGATCGTGAGGGACGCCTGCAGGTGGCACCGACCCCGGGCCTGGTGACCCGTTGTGAGTTCCCCGAGCAGGAAGGCATCACCCAGATCCTCTGTGTTGGGGAAGGCAAAGCGGTGCCGCCGTTCTATGACAACCTGATCGCCCAAATCATTGCCTATGGCGAGGATCGGGCCGATGCCATCCGCAAACTGCGGGAATTTCTGGAGCAAGTTCGGATCGAAGGTATTGATACCAACATCCCCTTGCTGGTGGCGATCCTGGCGGATGAGCCCTTTGTCCAGGGCGACTTCGATACTGCCTATCTGAAGAGTTTCGGGCAGCGCAAGCATGAGCTGTTCGACGGCCAGACGGCGGCGGCCGAGACCACTGCCGGCAGCTCAACGATTCAGGTGGAGGGAACCGATGAGCTCAAGGTGCTGGCGCCTTCGTCCAGCATTCTGTACCGGGCGGCATCGCCCAGCCAGCCGGATTACGTGAAGGTGGGGGACATCATCAGCGCCGATCAGACCCTGTGTCTGCTGGAGGTGATGAAACTGTTCCAGCCGCTGAGCTTGTCCAGCTTTAACCGTAATGGCCGTGAGTTATATCCGGCCGATCAGGAGTATCAGGTCGTCCATATCAAGGGAATGGACGGACAGCATGTGAACAAGGGAGACCTGCTATTTATCGTCAAACCTGTACTGAAAGTCGCGGTGGCCGTTTAGCCTCGCATTTGATTCTTGTTATACCACTGTAATTTAGGAGTAATGAAATGTCTGATATTGAACAGCGCGCCATCAAAGTGATCAGCGAGCAACTGGGTGTTGAGAAAGAGAAAGTTCTGCTGAACTCCCAGCTGATTGCCGACCTGGGAGCCGACTCCCTGGACAACGTGGAATTGATCATGGCGATCGAGGAAGAGTTCGACGTGGAAATTCCCGATGATGTGGCTGAGAACATTGTGACGGTCCGGGACGTGATCAAGCAGATTGAAGCTGCCACCGACGCGGCCGCCTGATCCTAACCCGTTTCACAAGCTGTACCCTTGGCGAACGACAGGCCTGGCTGCTGTCGTTCGCCATCCTCAA
>CAZEWG010000035.1:0-12677 GCA_964514485.1 uncultured Pseudomonadales bacterium | reverse complement strand
TTAAAGAGCGCCGGCTGCATTTGCTTTCACTGGTCACAGCCCGCTGTCCGGCAGGCTTGGTGACGGGTAACTCCGTGATCTCCAAAGGCGTTCATTTGATAACGATAGGGAAGCATTCTACAGTACATTTAAGGGAGCCGTTCATTTGGGGTCTTTTGAAGCTTATTTCACTGGGGGCTGGGCGGAAGGTTCAGGCTCTAATGGAATGGGCTGCAAGGGCGCCTGTTCCGCGTATCGTCGAACGCCACGCTAAAGGTCGCTACACCGTTTTATATCATTGCCAAGCAACACCAGCGTGGTCATTCGTAATCGTTCATCAATGAGAACTCATTGGAGTGATTCATGCTGGAAGATGTTGATCCCGTTGAAACCCAGGAGTGGCTAGAAGCACTGGAATCGGTTTTGGAACAGGAGGGCCCCGAGCGGGCGAGTTATCTCCTGTCACGACTTGCCGAACGGGCTACTCGTGAAGGTACCCAACTTTCTTATTCCATCACCACCCCCCACCGCAACACCATTCCCACCATTCAGGAAGCCCGCATGCCCGGCGATGTGTTCATGGAGCGGCGTATTCGCTCCCTGATCCGCTGGAATGCCATTGCCATGGTGGTGCGAGCCAACAAAACCGGGGATGACCTGGGTGGGCACCTTTCCACGTTCTCGTCGATTGCGACCCTGTACGACGTGGGCTTCAACTATTTCTTCCGGGCCGGGAACGAAAAGCAAAATGCCGACCTGATCTATTTCCAGGGGCATTCCTCTCCCGGTATTTATGCCCGCTCCTTTCTGGAAGGGCGACTTACCGAAGAACAGCTCGACAACTACCGCCGGGAGGTGGATGGCAATGGCTTGTCGTCTTATCCCCACCCCTGGTTGATGCCCGATTACTGGCAATTCCCCACGGTGTCCATGGGGCTTGGGCCGATTCAGGCGATCTACCAGGCCCATGTGCTGAGGTATTTGGAGAATCGGGAGCTGACCGGCAAGGACGACCGCAAGGTCTGGTGTTTTGTGGGCGACGGTGAGTGTGACGAGCCGGAAACCCTGGGCGCGATTTCCAAGGCGGGGCGGGAAAAGCTCGATAACCTGATCTTTGTGGTGAACTGTAACCTGCAGCGTCTGGATGGCCCGGTCCGGGGGAACGGCCGGATCATCGAAGAGCTGGAAGGTGTCTTTCGCGGTGCGGGCTGGAACGTTATCAAGGTGGTATGGGGACGGCTCTGGGATACCCTGTTCGAAAAAGACGTCAACGGGGTCATGCAGCAGGTGATGGATGAAACCGTTGATGGCGAAATGCAGAACTACATCAGTAACGGCGGCGCCTACACCCGTAAGCACTTCTTCGGCAAGCACCCCGAGCTGCTCAAGATGGTGGAGGACCTGTCCGATGACGACATCATGCAGCTCAACCGGGGCGGTCATGATCCGTACAAGGTCTATGCGGCTTACCACGCGGCGGTTAATCATCGCGGCCAGCCCACGGTGATTCTCGCCCACACCATCAAGGGCTATGGCTTCGGGGCCGCGGGCGAGGCCCAGAACACCACCCATAACCTGAAGAAGCTGGATATCGAGGCGCTCAAGAAATTCCGGGATCGTTTCGGCGTTCCCCTGACCGACGAACAGGTGGAAAGCGTCTGCTACTATCGGCCACTGCCTGATAGCCCGGAAATCCTTTACATGAAAAAACGGCGGGAAAGCCTGGGTGGCTTCTTGCCCAGCCGCCAGGCCAAGTCCCAGCCGCTACAGACGCCAGAACTGGAGGCCTTCAAAAGTGCCCTGGGAGGCACCGAAGGCCGGGAGATTTCCTCCACCATGGCTTTTGTGCGGATTCTATCCACCCTTACCAAGGACAAGCAGATCGGCAAACGGGTGGTGCCCATCGTCCCCGATGAGGCCCGCACCTTTGGCATGGAGGGCATGTTCCGTCAATTGGGAATCTTCACCTCGGAAGGTCAGAAGTATGTCCCCCATGACCGCGACCAGGTGATGTATTACCGGGAAGACAAAAAAGGCCAGATCCTGGAGGAAGGCATTACCGAAGCCGGCTCCATGGCTGCCTGGATGGCCTGTGCCACCTCTTATAGCACCTGCGACTATCCGTTGATTCCGTTTTATATCTTCTATTCCATGTTCGGCTTTCAACGCATTGGTGATCTGGCCTGGGCGGCTGGCGATATGCGCGCCAGAGGCTTTCTGATGGGCGGTACGGCCGGGCGGACCACGCTCAATGGGGAAGGCCTGCAGCACCAGGACGGTCATGGCCTGGTGCTGGCATCCACGATCCCGAACTGCATTGCCTATGACCCCACCTTCAGCTACGAGCTGGCGGTGATCATCCAAAACGGCATGAAGCGGATGTATCAGGACAACGAAAGTGTGTTCTATTACATCACGCTGATGAATGAGAACTATGAGCATCCGCCGATGCCGGAAGGGGTTGAAGAGGGCATTATCCGCGGCATGTACCTGCTGGATTCCGGCACGGGCCATGGCCCACGGGTTCAGTTGCTGGGTAGTGGCACCATCCTCAATGAGGTCAGGGCGGCCGCCCAACTGCTGCAGGAAGACTTCGGTGTGGTGTCGGATGTTTGGAGTGTGACCAGCTTTAATGAGTTGGCACGGGATGGCCAGCACATTCAGCGCTGGAACATGCTGCACCCCAATGAGAAACCCCAGGCAAGCTATGTGTCCCGGTGTTTGGATGGCATGCCGGGCCCCGTTGTGGCGTCCACGGACTACATCCGGATGTATGCGGAGCAGATTCGACCCTACCTGAACCGGACCTACCGGGTGCTGGGTACCGATGGTTTCGGCCGCAGTGATACGCGCCAAAAATTGAGGAGCTTCTTTGAAGTTGACCGCTACCATGTGGTGGTCGCCGCTCTGGATGCCTTGGCGGAAGAGGGTAAAGTCGACCGGTCCAAGGTGGCCGAGGCTCTTGCCAAGTATGGGATCGATGCTGACAAGCCAGATCCGGCACGCAGCTAAGGAGGAGACGGTCGTGAGTATTCAGGAAGTCCGTGTCCCCGATCTGGGTGGGGCAGATGAAGTGGAAGTGATCGAGATTTCGGTCAGTCCGGGTGATTCGGTGGAACAGGAGCAATCCCTGATCGTGGTGGAGTCGGACAAGGCGACGGTAGAGTTGCCGTCACCCGCGGCGGGCACCATCCAGGAAATCAAGGTTTCGGTGGGGGACAAAGTGACCCAGGGAGATTTGGTCGCTCTGCTGGAGACCGCCCAAGCTCAAGCGGCTCGCGAGGAACCCGCACCGGCTGCCGACCAACAGACGCCAGAAGCAACCGCACCTGCTGCCGAGCCAGTCGCCGCGCCAGAAGAGTCGCAACCGGAGACTCGTGAGGAAGTGGTGAAAGTGCCCGATATTGGTGAGGCCCAGGGGGTGACCGTTATCGAGGTCTCGGTGCAGCCCGGTGACCGGGTTGAGGCCGAGGGGACCTTGATTGTGCTGGAGTCCGACAAGGCCACCATGGAGATTCCTTCCCCCGCGGCAGGAGTGGTGCAGGAGGTGCTGGTCAAGGTCAATGATTCGGTGGACGAAGGCACCCCGATTGCCCGGATGTTGTTAGAGGCGCAGCCCCAGCAAAAGCCGGCGCCTGCCGCCAAGCCGGAACCTTCGCAACCGACGGCCATCCAGCCTGAACCCGCTCCTGAACCGTCTAAACCAGCGCCCGCACCGGCTCGTGGCCTGGATGAACAGAGCGCGGAACGTTCCGCCCGCAAGGTGCATGCGGGACCGGCGGTCCGGAAACTGGCCCGGGAGTTTGGGGTGGACCTGGGGTTGGTAAAGGGGACCGGTCCCAAGCAGCGTATTCTCAAGGATGATGTTCAGGGCTTTGTGAAAGAAAGCCTGAAACACGTCACGGGCGGTGGTGGTGGCACAGGGCTGCCCGCAGTGAAACTGCCTGACTTCAGTCAGTTTGGCAAGATCGAGCGGCGGCCGATGAGCAAAATCCATCGGGCGACAGCGGAAAATATGGCCCGAAGCTGGCTGAATGTGCCCCATGTCACCCAGTTCGATGAGGCGGATATCACCGAGTTGGAAGCGTTTCGCAAGGCCCAGAAACAAGCCGGCGAACAGCGAGGATTGAAACTGACGCTGCTGCCTTTTTTGCTAAAGGCCTGCGCCTATGCTTTGCGCACCTTTCCCCAATTCAACGTGTCTTTGGATACCCAAACCTGGGAGGTGATCCAGAAGGATTACCTGAACATTGGTCTGGCGGTGGATACGCCGGCGGGATTGATGGTGCCGGTGATCCGGGAGGTGGACCAAAAGAGTCTGTGGGAACTGGCCCGGGAAACCGCGGATCTGGCCGCCAGGGCAAGGGATCGCAAGTTGACGCCGGCGGAAATGCAGGGAGGCTGTTTTACCATTTCTAGCCTGGGAGGGATTGGTGGTACCGCCTTCACGCCCATTGTTAACACCCCCGAGGTGGCGATTCTGGGTGTCTCCAAGGCCCAGATCAAACCTGTTTATCAGAATGACCAGTTCGTGCCGCGGTTAATGCTGCCGTTATCTCTGTCCTACGACCATCGGGCGATCAACGGGGCTGATGCTGCCCGATTTACCGCTTTGCTCGGTGAGCTGCTGGGGGATATCCGGCGACTGTTGCTGTAACGGCGCTGTTAGACGTTGGATTCCTGACCGGATAGGCAAGAACATGCACTGGATCACAGGCGTGTGCGTCAGCCTTTGGCATCCTAGGGTGCAACGCAACAATGGCCCATTCTTCTGACAGGCTGCGGTGACTTTTATCCCCAGGATCAAAACTGTGCTGGAGCGGGCGCCGCTTCAGTACGGTAGTTGGGGCCGGGTTATCTCGGCTCTGTTGGCGGGCATGGATTTTTATAGAACGATTCGATTTGAAGCGTTTTAGTGCAATACCCTTATAGAGGTAGAAGGATGCTCAAGAATAAGAAATTCTGGATTGCCGGGGTATTCTCCCTGGCGCTGAGTGGAACGGCGTTGGCGGCAACCATGGAAGAGGTGACGGCCGCGATCAAGGAGGAGCGATTTGAAAGAGCCGCTCGCTTGTTGATGGAAATCGCGGGTGGCGGGGATGCGGAAGCCCAGTTTCTCCTGGCCTTGATGTTTGAAAATGGACGTGGCGTTACCCAAAACTATCGGGAAGCGTTTCAGTGGTATAAAAAGGCGGCTGACCAGGGGCTTCCCGGTGCCCAGAATAACCTGGCCCAGCTCTATGGGCAGGGTAAGGGCGTGAAACAAGACGTCAAGGAAGCATTCCGGTTATATCGTCGCGCCGCCGAGGCAGGCTACATCATTGCCCAGTACAATCTGGGGGTGCGCTATATGAAGGGTGAGGGAGTTGAGCAAGATATGCGGGAAGGCGCCCGGTGGTATCGAAAAGCGGCAGAGGCCGGTAACCTGCATGCCCAGTTCAGCTTGGCCTATTCCTATGCCGCCGGTGAAGGTTTGGAAAAAAGCATGCCGGATGCCTATGCCTGGGCCAAAGCGGCTTCCACGAAACAGTTTATTCGGGCCCAGCAGTTTACCGGCTATCTGATGAGTCAAATGAATGAGGAAGAACTGGAGGCCGGGGAGAAGCTCTTCCAGGAGCTGAAAACCCGGATGAACCTTCCGGAACCACCTCCTCCTGCGGGGCCAATCGGCGCTGAACCACAGGCTGAGTGATATTCCAAAACAAAAAATGGGGCTTTGAACTTAGCCCCATTTTTGTTTAGCCGTTTCAGTGAGAAAGCCGGTTGCCAGACTTTTAGTCCAACAGGAAGCGAACCAGCACCTCTTGCACCAAACGGGTTTCGCCCGCGGCCCAGCTATCGCTTACGGCTTCACTGGCAGCCATTTTCATCATGGGATAGGGAGTAATGGGAGCACCACCCTGGACCTGGATGGTCAGTACGGGACCCAACTCTCGGCCCGCTGCGGTGGCCAGGGCTTGGGCCCGGGCGCGGGCGTTATCCACGGCGGCCGCCATCGCTTGCTGGCGCAGTGCTTCTTCATTACTGATTTTGCTGCCAGCGGGCTGGACCTCGCTGAGGCCAATACGGGTCATGCCTTCCAGAAGCTGGGCATAGCTCTCCAGCCCCTGGGTGGTGATGTTGATCTCGCGCCACACCCGGTAGCCGACCATCTTGCGCTGGGGCTGCCATTCCCACTGGGGCTGAACAGACAGGGTGGCGGCTTGCAGATGCTTGTCCTCAACACCCAGTTGGCGGGCCAGGGCCAGCGTCTCGGCGACTTCCCGGTCGACCTCCTGCTTCATCTGGTTGATATCATCGCCTTCGCGACTCGCCACCGCCCGGACCAGAAACTGATCGGGCGCGGCCTTGATTTCACCCTGGCCGGTAACGGTAATGCTGTTGGCCTCACTGCCATGCTGCATCATCAGTTGATGGTGGCCGCAAGCGGTCAGCAGTGCGGTCAGGGCCAGAACTGCAAACTTGAAAGGGGTAGTGGCGGACATTCCAGAGTCTCCGTCAGATCAATAAGGTGCTGACAGCTTACCGCAACTTGATGTATCAGACGATGCGTATGTGTGGACTAAACCCTTCAATGGAAGGGGGGAACCCGGCCGGCCTGCAAGCGAAAGGTGCCGGCGGCACAGAGCCGTCGACACCGATGGGGCTTATTCGATCTGAATGGCGTGACGCTGGGACTTCTCGATCTTCGGCAAGGTCAGCTCCAAAATGCCATTTTTAAACTGTGCTCTGGCCCTGCTGCCATCCACCTGGCTGGGCAGGTTCAGGGTGCGGGAAAAACTGCCCTGGGAAAGCTCCTGGCGGAAGTATTCCCCCTCATGGGTTTTTTCCTCGTGACGGCTTTGGCCGTGAATGGTCAGAGTGTTCTCGGTGACAGACAGGTGCAGGTCGTCTTTTTCGATCCCCGGTACTTCCGCTCTGACCAGGATGTCATCGTCCCGGTTGATGATGTCCACCTTGGGGCTCTGCAAAAAGGACTGAGCCAAGCCGGACAGGGTGGGGCGCTCCAGTCCAAGACTGAAGGGGTGCATCCAGCTCCGGGGCAGCATGCCTTCGAAGACCCGGTCCATCATCCGGTTCATTTCTTCGAAAGGGGTCGGCGAGGAATGCTGGCGCAACTGCTTGCCGGAGGAGTTATCCCGGTCTTGTTCCTGGACTTGGCGTCCCTGAGATTGGCTTTGTTGCGTTTGTTCGGGGTCTTTGACTTCGGCCATGACGTGCCCTCCATATGGATGTTGATCAGCAGGTCTGTAGCGGAATGTTAGAGATAACCGGGTAAAGGACCAAGTGGAACATTTCGTTTGGTTTATCCCTTTGAAAACATGGCCTTACTGCCCACTCTAAACTGCTGGAGAGGGGCTTTACACGGGGTGTTCCGCCGCTTCCAGCTCTTCATTGGCGATGCTTTCTGCTTGTACTTCCAGAATCCGGTAGGGGCGTTCGGGATGCAGGCTGCGCATCAAGGGCAGGGCCACGTTATAAACCGGCTGTCCACTGACCAGGCGTCCCTCCGGGCTGCCCCGGTGGGCATGGCCATGGAATACGGCAGTGACCGGGTAGCGCGACAGAGGCTCCTCCAGGCGGCTGCTCCCCAAGAAAGGAAAAATCTCCACCGGTTCTCCCTGAACGGTGTGCAGCACCGGAGAGTAATGCAGCAAGGCGATACGCTGGGAAGTCCGTAACCGGGACAGGGCCGATTCCAGCTTCAGGGCTTCGTCCAGGGCTTCCTGCACAAAGGATTTAATGGCCCGTTCACCCCAGGCACCCAAGGTATAGCGACCAAAGCCCCCGGCAAAGCCCTTGGCGCCGGCAAAGCCTATGCCCTGAATCTCGCAGGCCTCGCCATCGAGCACGTTGACCCCGGCTTCCTGTAAGGTGTTGATCACGACTTCCGGCGTGCCGCTTTCATAATCGTGGTTGCCCAGCACTGCCAGAATCGGAGTGCGGGTGCCACTGAGTTCACGGGCCAGAATATGGGCTTCCTCCGCGGTGCCGTGGTCGGTGAGATCGCCACAGAGCACAATGACGTCAGATTCATGGGCGGCCTGCATGAGTAGCGGCTGGATGGTCCCCTGGGAGTTCTTGGTACAGTGCAGGTCACCCACGGCGGCGATTCGTACAATGTCGTTGGTCATGATCTACTCCTTGTAACAGGCTTATTCGATGGACTCGGTCCACTCCTGAATTTCCCGGGCGCTCATATGCCCCCTTTCCAGACGCGCATCGGCATAGCCCCAGGTGCTGATATCCACGAGATATTGCTGGCGGGACAACACGGTGCCATGGCAGATCTTCTCGGTAGGGGGCTCCATGTTGTGTTCAAGACTGAGCAGGTCCAGAAGGTGCTGCAAAATGTTCGCGGGTATCCGATTGCGCTCGCTGGGGTAGATAAAACCGAACAGGATGAGGTGGCTCAGTAAGACCCGCCAGTTGTGGTCGAAGCGCTCTAGCAGTCGCTGCCAGTCGAGGGTTTCCGCCAGGGAGTGGAAGAGGTGGGCGACGTCGGCGCCGTCATAGCGCTCCCGCTCCAGAATCAGGGCCTTCTGCCAGATCATTTCCTCCGGCGGCATCAGCAACACGGGCACTCCAAACACATCGGAGTGGCTGGCAGAGCGAAACCAATCATCGTCTACCGGGCAGGCTCCATTGCCACTGCTGAAAATCACGTCGACAAAGTCGTCACCGCAATGGGCTTTGCCCAGCCAATGGGAAAAGGTGAGCTTGGTTTCGTAGCCGGCTTGTTGAAGCACATCCAAAGTTCGTTGGGCATCCCGGGGGCGCACGAAAATGTCCAGATCCTTGGTATGGCGTTCAATGCCGGTATATTGGGCCAAGGCATAGGCGCCTCCCAGCATGAAGGGCACTTGCGCCTCGTTAAGCAATTGCAGGGTGTGGATGTAAAAGTCCCGGGAGGCCGGGTCGAGCACACCCTGAACGTAGCGGCTCGGGGAGTTACGAGGCTGGACAGGCATGACAGGCCCTCTTTGCTGAGTCGACCGGCGCTTGAAAACCTAGATGTCTCTGACCATGGCTAGACGTATCGGACCACTGCTGGAGGTCGGGCCATTGAAAGTGCAGGGCGCCTCAACTTACACCTGCGCCTTCTGGAAGGGACTAGCTAAAGATCAAGCAAGGAGTGGACCAGCCTAATGGGGTCAGACCTTGCGCTGGCGCCGGGGGGTCCACTGCAAAGGACAGGATGGCCCAAGACATCGAGGGCCAGGGAAAATGGGCTCCAGGCTTACGGGCGGTCTTGGCCGTGAGCTGGCGGGCTCCCGTTGTCAGGAGCCCGCCAGTTGGCTGCAGAATTTACGCAAACTTGTAAAAACTACCCGCACTCTGCAGGGTATGGGGTTGGCCTCTGTTTCGGTCTGGTTCAGGAGGGGTTGAATTCCTGCATGAAAATTTGCCAGAACGCCAGAAACAGGGCGGCAATCACCGGGCCGATCACAAAGCCATTCAGGCCAAACAAGGCCAAACCACCCAGAGTGGACAGCAACACCAGATAGTCCGGCAGTTTGGTGTCTCGCCCGACCAGGATGGGGCGCAGGACGTTATCCACCAAGCCAATCACGAAGGTTCCGAACAAGATTAGAACCACCCCCTGCCAGATCTGGCCCATCGCCAGCAGATAGATGGCCGCAGGTGCCCAAACCAGGGCGGAGCCCACCGCCGGCAGCAGCGACAAAATAGTCATCACCACCGCCCAAAGGACCACGCCCTGGATCCCCAGCACCCAGAAGATGAAGCCGCCCAGGCTGCCTTGCACGATGGCGACCAGCAGGTTGCCTTTGACCGTGGCGCGGGCCACCTCGGCAAACTTGCCAAACAGCAGCAGCTCCCGCTCGTTACCCAAGGGGAGGGCATGAATGATGAGTTGGATCAGCTTGCGGCCGTCACGGAGGAAGAAAAACGTCAGATACAGCATGATGACGAAGCTCAGGGCAAATTCAACATAGCCCTGGCCAATGGAAAAGGCCTGGGTGGCGAGGAACTTACTGGAGGCCACTGCCGCGCTCGACATTTGCTGCTTGAGGTCGGTCAGATTGATATCAAAACGCTCGGCCAGTTTGGTAATGATGGGCAGGGATTCCCGGGCCTTGTCGATCCACAGCTGGACATTGATTTCCCCGGAATTGACCCGTTGATACAGCACCGCCCCTTCCTTGGCGAGCATGCCGGTAATAATGCCCAACGGAATAATCACAATCAGGAGAATAGTCACCAGGGTGAGGAACGCGCTCAGATTGGCCCGTTTGGGCAGCGCCCGCGCCAGGCGCTGCTGGATGGGGGCGAAGATAATGGCCAGCAACACCGCCCACAGGATGGCACTGAAGAATGGTTTCAGTAAGAGTCCGAAGGCAATGGATACCAGAAGCAAAAGAAATAAAAACGAACGATCTTCGAACTGCTTGGTCATCACGGGCTGTTTCTCCTTTCTCGCCGGAACCGACTAGTTTAGCGGCGAAGTAAAGGCCTGCATACCTGACCCTTGAGTGGCAAACTTAGCCTACTCTTAATAGAGAGGCTTTAATGAGCGCGGTTTTTGAAAGGGAGACAATCTGAATGCCCGTGATCTTAACTGTTCTGTTTATTGTGGCAATGATGCCCATTGGGGTGGCCTGGATCGGTGGCTATTACAGGAAGAAGCAATTCGGGCGATTTGATAATGAACATCCTCGCCTGCAGCAAAGCCAGCTGACAGGAGTGGGCGCCCGAGCGGTGGCGGCCCAGGCGAATTGCTGGGAAAGCCTGCAGGTTTTTGCCGTGGTGGTGCTGATCGCCGTTGCAGTGGGGGTTGATCTGGCCCGCCTGGAAGTCGCCAGCCTGGCGTTTCTGATACTGCGGGTGCTGTATGTGGCGTTTTATCTGACAAACCTGGCGACCTTGCGCTCGGTGACCTATGGCCTGGGGCTTTTCTGCTGCATCTATGTGTTTGGCGTCGCCTCCATGACGGCGGTGAGCTAAGGAGCTGAGAGGATCAGGTCGGCCATTTCTTGATCTCGGTCAAAGATTACATCCGGAACTTGCGCCAGGATGGCGGCATGGCGTATACATATGTATACCTTGGTCGAGATTAACAACAAGAGGTGAACCATGGCCAGCCGTGTTCCTGTTCAGTCCGAGAGTCCTGTCCTGGATGTCATTATTGTGGGTGCCGGATTTGGCGGCCTTTGCATGGCGATCAAGCTGCGCAATGCCGGCATTGAGAATTTTCTGATCCTGGAAAAGGACACGGAGGTCGGCGGTACCTGGCGCGACAACAACTATCCGGGCTGCGCCTGTGACGTGCAGTCCCATATGTATTCGTATTCGTTCGCGCCGAAGTCGGACTGGAGCAAGCGTTACGCTCCCTGGGATGAAATCCAGCAATACATTCTGGACACCACTGAGCAATATGGCCTGCGCCCCTTTATTCGTTTCGGCCAAGAGGTCAATGCCGCTCATTTCGATAAGGATCGCGGAGAGTGGACCATCGGCACCGGCAACGGCGAATCCTACCGCTGCAAGCATTTTGTACTGGCCAGCGGGCCGCTTCATGTGCCCGCCATTCCCAAGATTCGCGGCCTGGATAAATTCAAGGGCAAGCTGTTCCACTCCGCCCGCTGGGATCATGACTATGACCTCACCGGCAAAAATGTCGTCTCCATTGGTACCGGCGGCAGTGCCATTCAGTATGTTCCTGAAATTGCCCCGAAAGTTGGCCAGCTCTATGTATTCCAGCGCACCCCGGCCTGGGTGATTCCCCGGGATGAGCGCCGTTATCTGGGGATTGAGAAAAAGCTCTTTGAACAGCTGCCGCTGTTGCGCAAGCTGCATCGCGCCCGCCTGTACTGGACCAACGAAGCCCGGGTCTGGCCGGTCTTTAACCCCATGCTGGCCCGCACGCTACAGCAATTGCCCAAAGCCTTCATCCGCCTGCAGGTGAAAGACCCCGAAATTGCCCGCAAGCTGACGCCTGACTACACCATTGGTTGTAAGCGGGTGCTGATTTCCAACAAATACTATCCCGCCTTCAACCGGCCCAATGTGGAGCTGGTGACAGAGGGGATCCAGGAAATCCGTGAGCACAGCATTGTGACCCGGGACGGCGTGGAGCGTCCGGCCGACTGCATTATTCTCGGCACCGGCTTTGTCGTGGATCCCCGCATCTACATGAAGGATTTCCCGGTGACTGGCCTGCCCGGCCATGTGCTGCAAAAGGACTGGAAGGACGGCCCGGAGAGCTACCTGGGGGTAACCACCAGTGGTTATCCCAACCTGTATCAGCTGGTCGGCCCCAACAGTGGGCTGGGGCATAACTCCATCATCTTTATGATCGAGGCCCAGAGCGACTACATCGTGCAGTGCATCCAGACTCTGCGGAGCAAGGGGGCGGATTACCTGAACCTGAAGCCTGAAGTGCAGCGCAAGTTCAATCAGGATGTGCAGAAAGCCGTTCAGGGAACGGTCTGGACCACCGGCTGTACCAGCTGGTATCAGCAGGAGGATGGCAAAAACGTGGCCATCTGGCCCTGGTCCACCTGGAAATTCTGGCTGCGGACCCGCAAGGTCAACGAAGCGGAATATCAGTGGGTGACCTGCCATAAAAAGACAGCTACCCAAACGCCGGATGCTGGCACCGCCACGGCAGTCTCTGCTTAAGCTTCCTCTTGGCCTGCGGGCCCGTAGGCCAGCCATCGCGCTGGCCTTTTTTG
>CAZEWG010000034.1:0-26739 GCA_964514485.1 uncultured Pseudomonadales bacterium | reverse complement strand
GCCTGGTTCACGTATCCGAAATGGATTGGACCAACAAGAACATCCATCCGTCCAAAGTGGTTCAGGTGGGTGACGAAGTTGAAGTTATGGTTCTGGACATCGACGAAGAGCGTCGTCGTATCTCCCTGGGTATCAAGCAGTGTCATGCGAACCCCTGGGAAGAGTTCTCCGGCAAGTTCAACAAAGGCGACAAGATCTCCGGTAAGATCAAGTCCATCACTGACTTCGGTATCTTCATCGGTCTGGATGGCGGCATCGACGGTCTGGTTCACCTGTCTGATATCTCCTGGAACGAGCCGGGCGAGGAAGCTGTACGTAAGTACAAGAAAGGCGACGAGATCGACACCGTTATCCTGTCTATCGATCCGGAGCGTGAGCGTATCTCCCTGGGCGTCAAGCAGCTGGATAGCGATCCGTTCGCAGAATTCGTTCAGCTGAACGAGAAAGGCGCCATTGTTACTGGTACGGTTAAGTCCATTGATGCCAAAGCGGCCATCATTGCCCTGACCGACGAGGTTGAAGCTGTTCTGAAGGCTTCTGAAATCAGCCGTGACAAAGTTGAAGATGCGCGCAACGTGCTCAACGAAGGTGATGAGGTAGAAGCCAAGATCATCGCGATCGACCGCAAGAACCGCGTCATCAATCTCTCCGTCAAGTCCAAGGACATCGACGAAGAGAAGCAGGCAATCCGTGATGTGAAAGACAAGCACGCTGAAGTGCAAGGTCCGACCACTATCGGTGACCTGATCAAGGAGCAAATGCAGCAGTCTCAAAACTAATCGTTGAGGCTTGATTGCAAACCAAAAAAACGGGCTATAGGCCCGTTTTTTTGTATATTTTGTTAGGATTGACTAAACTTTTCCGGAAAGAATAAAAAAGGATTGCTTTATGACGAAGTCGGAGTTGGTTGAAATCATTGCAGCGAAGCAGCCGCAGTTATCGGTCAAGGATGTCGAATTAGCGGTCAAAACAATCATCGAGCATATGTCCCAGACTTTGGCCCAGGGAAGACGGATTGAAATCAGGGGCTTTGGCAGTTTTGCGCTTCATTACCGGGCGCCTCGCATCGGTCGCAACCCCAAAACGGGCGACTCGGTAGAGCTGGGTGAGAAGTACGTGCCTCACTTCAAGCCAGGAAAAGAACTGCGCGAGCTGGTGAATGCGAGTTTGAAGGCCGGGTACTGAAGTTCCGGTCGCGCCAAACGAAGCTTTAGGGTTTGGTTTCCATACTTGTTGCAGCAGATGTAGTGCTCGCAACGGGAGTGCCCGCCAGGCAGGCTAACATTCGTTAAATGCCTGTTTCTTTCAGGTTTTATTTTCTTCTTAAGTGGTCTTCGGGCAATACAGATTAGGCCAACAGTCTGTGTTAACATGGCCTCACCTTGAACTCGAATGCTGGTGACGCGATGGCCTTGATAAAGAGAATAACCTTTGCTCTCTGCCTGATCCTGCTCTTGATTGTTGGTGTGGTCTTTACCGTGCGTAATGACCAGTCTGTCGCCGTCGATTTTCTGTTGTTTCAAACGCCTGCCTGGAGTCTTGGGCTCTGGTTGTTATTGTCCTTGTTTTTAGGGGCCTCGTTAGGCGTAGTGGCTTCCGGTTATTCCCTCTTTCGTCTGCGCTTGCGGAATCGTCGCCTTGCCAGAGAAAAAAATCGCCAGACCCAAGAGCTGCAAGCATTTATTCGGGAGAAGCAGTAGCGGCTCATGGACATGCTTGCGCAGTGGCTTCTGCTGGGGGCAGCGATCGGTATCGGCTGGGGACTGGGCCGCTGGGGGGTGAGTCCTGCTGGAAAGCGCCGCCCCAGTTCCCGTATGCAAGTGCCGGCGGGTGTTCGCTTCACCTTTGAAAACTACAGCGATGAAGCGATTGATAAATATGTCAGGGCGCTGGAGGTCGAACTCGACACGCTGCCCATGCACCTGTCCATTGCCAGCCACTTCCGCGCCAAGGGAGAAGTGGATCGGGCGATTCTCATTCATCAGCATTTGTTAGCCAGTCCCAAGCTGGACACCTCCAGTCGCGAGCGGGCGACGTTTGAGCTGGCTCGTGACTATATGTCGGCAGGTTTGTTTGATCGTGCCGAAGCACTCCTTACGCAATTGGAAAAATCTTCCAATGTCGGGCGGGAAAGCCTCCGCTTGCTGCTGGAGATCTATCAGGATGAGAAGGAGTGGAATAAGGCGAAGAACGCTGCTTTGAAGCTGGATTATCGCCGCGACCCGGTGACCCAGAAGCGGCTGGCCCATTATTGCTGCGAGCTGGCAGACCTGCTGCTGCAGCGGGGCGACATTGCTGATGCCCGCCGCACGTTGCGAGAGGCGTTGGGTTATGACCGCTCTTGTGTGCGGGTCACTTTTACCGTGGCCAACATGCACATGAAAAATGGTGATTATGCCAGCGCGTTGGGGGTGCTCCATCGTGTTGAGGACCAGGACCTGCGCTTCCTGCCGGAAGCCATTGCACCGCTGGTGGAGTGTTACCGGCAGTTGAATCAGGAGGACAAGCTCCAGCAATATCTGGCGGGCTTGTTGGAGCGTGCGCATTTTTCCCGCTTGCTGATCGCCTATGCGGATAGTCTCAGGCTCACCCAGGGTGATCGGGTGGCCATCGCCTTTTTGGCGGATCAGCTTGGGCGACACATCAGTGTGCGGGGGCTGGACTACTTTCTGCAGCTGCAAATATTAGGCTCCCCGCCTGAAGAGAGAATCAGGCTGGAGGCTATTCGACGGCTGACTCAAAAACTGTTGGAAAGCCGCCCTCGCTATCTCTGTGAAAACTGTGGCTATTCAGGCAGTGTACTGCTGTGGTTGTGTCCCAGCTGCAAGAGCTGGGAAACCATCAAGCCGGTGCAGGGGATTACCGGGCACTAAGCATTCAGCGGCAGTCTGCCGCGAGCCCTGGGGCGAGAGGGTGCCGCTAACCCGGATGCCTGAACCCATTGCCATTGGATGCCAGCAGGGCTTGAACCCTTTAAATCGCAAATTATCCGAAGTGGAGACTAAAGTGACACCAACGCCGGACCCGAAAATTGTCATTGCGCTGGATTATGCTGAACCTGCCGCTGCGCTCGCTATGGCAAGTCAGTTGGACCCTGCCCGCTGTCGGCTGAAAGTTGGCAAGGAGCTTTTTACCCGGGGCGGTCCTGCCCTGGTGGAGCAGCTGCAGCAGCGGGGCTTTCAGGTTTTTCTGGATCTGAAGTTCCATGATATTCCCAACACCACCGCTAAGGCGGTAGCCGCGGCAGCTGAGTTGGGCGTGTGGATGGTGAATGTGCATGCCAGCGGTGGCCGGCGCATGATGGAGCAGGCTCGCGAGGAGCTGGAGCGCTATTCGATGCGGCCGCTACTGATTGCTGTGACCGTGCTCACCAGTATGGAGGCGGCGGACCTGCGAGAGATTGGTATTGAGGTGAGCCCTCAGGAGCAGGTCTTGCGGCTGGCACGGCTGACGCAGCAAAGCGGTCTGGATGGTGTGGTCTGCTCGGCGCAGGAGGCCAGGCTGCTGAAACAAGAGCTGGGAGCTGACTTTAAATTGGTCACGCCAGGGATTCGTCCGGCATCGGCGGAGGTCGGGGATCAGCGGCGGATTCTAACGCCGGCGGACGCCATTGCTGCGGGAAGCGACTATCTCGTGATTGGGCGTCCGATTACGAAAGCGGCGGACCCCTTGGCGGCGCTGGGGCAGATTGAGCAGGAAATCGCCCAAGCGGGTCATTAGTTTTTGGGCGCCAGTACCTGAGCTTGCCGGAGGCGGTAGGTGAGGGTATTGGCGACTCGGCTTTTGGCCGCTGAAGCTGCCAGGTTGTTGCCGGGATAGACAGACAAAAGAGATGGAAATAAAAAAGGGTTGCCTAATGGCAACCCTTTTCAATTTGGCTCCTCGAGCTGGGCTCGAACCAGCGACCCACGGATTAACAGTCCGTTGCTCTACCGACTGAGCTATCGAGGAATAGTCGTGCAACGTGGCGCGTATATTAATGATCTTTTCCCATTAGGTCAAGGCCTTAATGCGCGCCCAATTGCTTTAACGGCTCAACGTCTTGGCAATACGCTCCACGGCGTTTTCCAGGTTTTGCATGCTGGTTGCGAAGCTCAGGCGCATATGACCGTCGCCGCCAAAGGCAGAGCCGGGGACCAGAGCCACGCCGCCTTCGATCAGCAGGTGTTCTGCCAGCTCAATGTCGTTATTGATGCCGGGCAGGCGCTCGATAACTTCATGGAAGCTTGGGAACGCGTAGAAGGTGCCGTCTACCGGAATGCATTTCACGCCGGGAATCTGGTTCAGGGCATTGACCAGGAAGTCATGGCGCTTCTTGAACTCCTGCACCATCACGCCCACGCAGCTTTGATCCCCTTCCAGGGCGGCTTGGGCCGCGGCCTGGGAAATGGATGCCGGGTTGGAGGTGCTTTGGGACTGCACTTTTTTCATGGCGCCGATCAGCTTGGCCGGACCCGCTGCATAACCGATCCGCCAGCCGGTCATCGAGTAGGCTTTGGAGACGCCGTTGAGTACGAAAGTGCGGTCGTAGAGCTCGGGCGCAACGTTCAGAATGTTTACGAAGGGCTCCGGCGTCCACAGAATATGTTCGTACATGTCGTCGGTGGCGATCAGCACATTGGGGTGCTTGACCAGCACATCCGCCAGGGCGCGCAGCTCTTCACGGCTATAGGCCATGCCGGTGGGGTTGGAAGGGCTGTTGAGTACCACCAGTTTGGTTTTTGGGGTGATCGCCGCAGCCAACTGTTCAGGCGTGATTTTGAACTTTTGTTCCTGGGTGGTTTCTATAATGACCGGCTTGCCTTCGGCAACCAGAACCATGTCGGGGTAAGAAACCCAGTAAGGGGCAGGAATAATAACCTCGTCCCCGGGGTTGATAATGGCCAGGGACAGGTTGAAAAAGCTCTGCTTGCCTCCGCTGGACACCAGGATCTGGTTGGCCTGGTACGAGAGGTTGTTATCGCGGTTGAACTTTTTGATGATTGCCTGCTTGAGTGCAGCCGTGCCATCCACGGCGGTATATTTGGTCTGGCCACCCCGAATAGCGGCAATGGCGGCTTCTTTGATATGTTCTGGCGTATCGAAGTCGGGCTCTCCGGCGCCTAAGCCAATAATGTCCTTTCCGGCAGCCTTGAGCTCCGCCGCACGATTGGTGACGGCCAGAGTAGGGGACGGTTTGATGGTTTGTACACGATGAGAAAGTTGTACGTCCAAGCCAGTATCCTCAAAGGATGAGAGTTATCGATAAAGTCGTGGAAAAACCGATTGCGACTAGTCCCAGTTTGACGGGGGGCTCCAGGACCCAATCGTTAAACTGAGCAGGCAAAACGGTATAATCATATCATCTTCAGTATTGGTCGGTCATCGTTATGTCGCACGAATTAGCAGTCTCGTCCCCATTCAAGCCCGCAGGAGATCAACCTGAGGCAATTCGCCAGCTCGTGCAGGGGTTGAATGATGGCCTGATGCATCAGACCCTGCTGGGCGTCACCGGCTCGGGGAAAACCTTTACGATTGCCAATGTGATTGCCGCTGTGCAGCGCCCGACAATTATCCTGGCGCCCAACAAAACGCTCGCGGCCCAGCTGTATGGCGAGTTCAAGGAATTCTTCCCCAATAACGCCGTTGAATATTTCGTCTCCTACTATGACTACTATCAGCCGGAAGCCTATGTGCCATCGTCTGATACCTTTATCGAAAAAGACGCCTCGATTAACGAGCATATTGAACAGATGCGTCTATCGGCGACCAAGGCCTTGCTGGAGCGCAAGGATGCGGTGATCGTCGCAACGGTCTCGGCCATCTATGGTTTGGGCGATCCGGAATCCTACCTGAAGATGATGCTGCACCTGGATCGGGGCGATCGCATTGATCAGCGCACCCTGTTGCGGCGCCTGGCGGAGCTGCAGTACACCCGCAATGATATGGAGCTGCACCGTGCCACCTACCGTGCCAAGGGGGATGTGATCGATATCTTTCCGGCCGAGTCGGATAAGGACGCGATTCGGATCGAGTTGTTTGACGACGAGATCGAAAACCTGAGCTATTTCGATCCGCTCACCGGTGAGGTGCTGCGGCGGGTCCCCCGGGTGACGATTTACCCGAAAACTCACTATGTCACGCCCCGGGAAACCGTCTTGGACGCGGTGGAGCGGATTAAGGAAGAGCTGAAGGAGCGTCTCGAGTACTTCCGGGACAACGGTAAACTGTTAGAAGCCCAGCGGTTGGAGGAGCGGACCCGCTTTGATTTGGAAATGATGCTGGAGTTGGGCTATTGCAACGGCATCGAAAACTATTCCCGCTATCTGTCCGGGCGCGCGCCGGGATTGCCACCCCCCACGTTGTTTGATTACCTGCCGCCGGAAGCCCTGCTGGTCGTGGACGAGTCCCACGTGACGATTCCACAGTTGGGCGGCATGTACCGGGGCGACCGTTCCCGTAAGGAAACCCTGGTGCAGTACGGGTTTCGTTTGCCATCGGCACTGGATAACCGGCCCATGCGGTTCGACGAGTGGGAGCGGATCGCCCCCCAGATGATTTTTGTTTCGGCCACGCCAGGCAATTATGAGAATGAGCATGCCAGCCAAGTAGTCGAGCAGGTGGTGCGCCCGACCGGGTTGATTGACCCGGAAATTGAAGTGCGGCCGGCCACGACCCAGGTGGATGACCTCCTGTCGGAAATCCGCGCGCGGGTCGGAGAAGGGGATCGCGTACTGGTGACCACCTTAACCAAACGCATGGCGGAAGACTTAACCGACTTCCTGCTGGAGCAGGGCGTCCGCGTCCGTTATCTGCACTCCGACATTGATACGGTGGAGCGGGTGGAAATTATCCGGGACCTGCGCCTGGGCGAGTTTGATGTCCTGGTGGGGATCAACCTGCTGCGGGAAGGGCTGGATATGCCGGAGGTTTCCCTGGTGGCGATTCTGGATGCGGATAAGGAAGGCTTCCTGCGCTCCGACCGCTCCTTGATTCAGACCATCGGCCGGGCTGCCCGAAACCTGCGGGGCAAGGCGATCCTCTATGCCGATAAAATTACCGGTTCCATGCAGCGTGCCATGGATGAGACTGAACGGCGTCGGGCCAAGCAGATCGCCCATAACGAAGAGCACGGTATCGTTCCCAAAGGACTGAACAAAAAGATCACCGATATTATGGAAGGAGCCGTACCCGGTGCTCGTAAAGGCAAGGCCCAGGCCAGCCGGGTGGCGGAGGCCTCGGCCGACTATCGGGCGGCGGTGGCGTCCCGTACACCTCAGGAGCTCGCCAAAAACATTGCGCGGATGGAAAACGAAATGTACGAGGCGGCCCGTAATCTGGAGTTTGAAAAGGCGGCACAGCTTCGCGATGAAATTGCCGAGCTGAAAAGCCATGCGCTGATTTCGACCACCTGAAGCCAATTGGCTGCTCATCAGGTTTGGTTTTCACCCTTCTGTTCAGGATCATGCTGCGCTTCAAGGCGTAAGGCGCTATCCTCAAACGTGATGGGCCGTTGTTGATAAAGGCGGCCCATTTCGTATTTGAGCCGAGGATAACATGATCGACCCCCTATCTGCCGCCATCGCGGGCACTCTGGTGCTGCTGGCGGTTCTTGCCACATATTTTGTCACCCGGATACGGCATGAACGCCGCCTGGCCGGTCACCTTCAGGAACTGGCTACTCTGAGGGAGCGCTTTGCCGGCAGGGAGCAGGAAGTCATCAAACTGGAAGATATCAGTGCGGCCCAGCAGCATGAGCTGGACCGGCTGCGTCAGCTCGCCGGCGAGTTACAGGCCAAAGTCTCGGGGCTGGAAACCCAGTTGCGTCAGGAGCGCCTGCATCATGGGGAGAAGCTGGCCATGCTGACGGAAGCCAAGACGCAGTTGAGCCATGAGTTCAAGGCGCTGGCGACCCAGATTTTGGACGAGAACAGCCGCAAAATGGCCGAGCAGAACCGCGACACGCTGGACAATGTGCTTCAGCCCTTGCGACACCAGTTGTCGGACTTTCGTCAGAAAGTGGAGGAAACCTACGAAAAGGAGTCCCAGCAGCGCTTCTCCCTGGCGCACGAAATTCAGCGGCTGCAGTCTCTCAACGAGCGCATCAGTGAAGATGCCGTAAATCTCACCAATGCCCTGAAGGGGCAGACCAAGCTCCAGGGCGCCTGGGGCGAGGTGATTCTGGAGCGGGTTCTGGAGCGTTCTGGCCTGGAGCGTGGGCGGGAATATGAGATTCAGGTGAGCCTCAAGGACCAGCAGGGCCAGCGACTGCAGCCCGATGTGATTCTGTATTTGCCCGAAAACCGCCATGTGGTGATCGATTCCAAGGTAAGCCTTACAGCTTATGCGGCCTATTATGGCGCGGAAGATGAAGAGCAGGGACGGCAGTTTCTGCGCCAGCATGTGCAGTCGGTGCGCAACCATATTCGCGGCCTGAGTAGAAAACAGTACCAGGACCTGACTGGGCTGAGCTCGCTGGATTTCGTGCTTTTGTTTATCCCGGTGGAAGGAGCGTTCAGTGCCGCGGTTCAGGCGGAAGCGGAGTTGTTCAACGAGGCTTTTGAACAGAATATTGTTCTGGTATCCCCATCAACGTTGTTGGCGACCCTGCGTACCATCCATAACATTTGGCGTTACGAATACCAGTCCCGTAATGCCCAGGAAATCGCGCGCCAAGCCGGTAATTTGTATGATAAATTCGTAAACTTCGTTGGGGATTTGCAAGAGATTGGCCAGCGCCTGGGTGGTGCCCAGCAGGCCTGGGATAAGGCTTATAACAAGCTGGTGGATGGTAAGGGAAATCTGGTGCGACGGGCGGAGAGCTTAAAGGCCCTCGGGGCCAGGGCCAGTAAGAGTCTGGATGATTCCTTGTTGGAACGGGCGGAAATGGATGAGGCTGATGAGACCGACAAGCCTGATAATGGCCTGTCGGCAGCTTCGTCTCGCTAGCAGGGTTCCGGGGAGCAAAGGAATTATTACCTACTCGTAACAGACGCTTGGCGCATTTTTCAAGTAAATTACCAAAGTCGCCAAGTGGTCTTGAAGCCCTTGGGTGACCGGTCGATTAAGTTCTTGCGACATGATCCGACAGTACAAGGGGAATAACCCCGATAAAAAGGAAAGCATAGGAGGCTGATATGTTGACAGGATCTGACAAGCGCATGCATCCGCGCAAGAAGATGGATTTCAAAGTCTTTGTCTGCCATCCCCAGGTGGGGCGGCGCCCCATGAAGACCCGTGACATGTCCGACAGTGGTGTGTACGTGCAGGGTCATTTGGCAAACCTGCCTCAAGAAGGGAGTGTGGTTGAGGTTAAGGTGGATGGCATGCTTGGGGACGGCACACCTGGTGTACCGATGAAAGTCGTGCGAGGCGACTCGGATGGAGTGGCTCTGCGGTTTGTCTAAGGGGTGTTCTGATGACCGGAGCCACGCTTTGGAGCAGGGTGAGTTCGTAAGAGGGCCAAAGTGCCTCTCTGCGGTCCCTGTCTCCGATTTATAAGTAATTTGATGATTTTTCAAGATATTTTTTTTGATCAAAAAATGATCAATTTGAGGTGGGGGCACAAGTCATGCGGGTCCCCGTCAATTTCTCCAAGGCTATCAACAAAGTTATCCACAGATTCCGTGGATAAATTACGACATTGCCATCCAGTGTTCATCTGCCTGTCATGTTTTGCTGTTATTGGCCGTCTTGCCGATCTCGGGCCTCTTATGAAGCAGGGCCTGGTTTTCTCGAAGTGATGAAGCTCCTGTCTTGCCCAAGCGCTGTCAGTTGAGACTGGCGCCCTTCCGGGTATAATGCGCCCATTCCTTGATTGCGAGCTGATTCCATGTCCTATCGCCTCATTCGTCGCCTATTGTTTCGATTCAATCCAGAAACAGCCCATGAGCTGACCCTTGACCTGCTCGCGACTGCCGCCCGCCTCAAATTGACGCCCCTGTTTGTGAAGTCTCGGGTACACCAGCCAGTGACGGTGATGGGGATCCAGTTTCCCAATGCGGTGGGGCTGGCGGCCGGGCTCGACAAGAACGGCGAGTGCATTGATGGCCTTGCAGCGTTAGGGTTTGGTTTTATTGAAATCGGCACCGTCACGCCCCGGCCTCAGCCGGGCAACCCGAAGCCCCGTTTGTTTCGGATTCCGGAGCGGAACGCCATCATTAATCGCATGGGGTTCAATAACCTGGGTGTGGATTACTTGGTGGAGCGGGTGCGTCAGGCCAAGTACAAGGGCGTTTTGGGGATTAATGTCGGCAAAAATGCCGATACGCCCGTTGAACAGGCGGCGGAAGATTACCTGATCGGAATGCGCAAGGTTTACGCGCTGGCGTCCTATATTACCGTGAATGTTTCCTCTCCCAATACGCCAGGGTTGCGCAGCCTTCAGTTCGGAGACTCCCTGCGGAACCTGTTGGCGGCCATTAAGGACGAGCAAGCGCAGTTGGCCCAGGCGTATGGTCGCTATGTACCCGTGGCCTTCAAAATTGCGCCGGATATGTCGGACGAAGAGATTCGCATGGTGGCCGCGGCATTGCTGGAGTTTAAGGTGGATGGGGTGATCGCCACCAACACTACCTTGTCCCGGGAAAAGGTGAAGGGGCTGCCCCACGCCGATGAGCAGGGCGGGTTGAGTGGTGAGCCGTTGCAGGATGTGTCCACTCGGGTGGTGCGTCTGTTGGCGGAAGAGCTGAAAGGGCAGATTCCCATTATTGCCGCAGGGGGCATTATGGATGCAGCCAGCGCGGTAGAGAAAATCAAAGCCGGTGCGAGCCTGGTGCAAATCTACAGTGGCTTGATCTATCAAGGTCCGGAATTGGTCAGGGAAGCTGCTGAGGCCATCGCCAAACTGGCGGATTAGTGGGAAATCGGCTGCGTTCGAGCGGATGGATCATGAAAAGGCCCGCGGTGTGCGGGCCTTTGCAAGGCTAGGAGGGCCTTGATTTAACGGGTAATCATCTAGACACAGTCAGTTGACCTGGAACTGTCAGGTCATATTGGCGATGGGAAGGCGATGGATAGCCGAAACACCTTGTAGGCCGGCCCAGTTGTCTTCGCGTCCTGCTCGCCAACCGTTCATCCAGCTTTGGCGGATTTCCGGGTTTTCGGTAGGACATAAACTTTTGGAGCGACCGCTCAAGCCTGCAAGGTATCCACGGTTGTAGGCTCTTTCAACCAAGTCACGCTTTTGCCTTCTCATTTCTTATGCAACCTCACTATTCGTTTGGTTTAAGTATGTGTAGATTTGCGTGTGTTTCGGTCGTTAAATAAAACTCCCTTCTTGTAGAATGACCGTTGGTGTAAAAAATGCTTGCCTATTGAAATAGGCAAGGGTAAGCTGACGCGTTTTTTGCTTGCGCCTCAGATCGAGTAAAGCCAATTCTGTTCAATATGTACAGTAACTAATCTGTATAAGAATATGTGTTTTTATTCTTGCGCGGAATTAAAAGGCTTAACACGCTGATTTGGCAATTAATCCCCGGATTTGGCCTGCCCCATTTTTGCGATTGTATTTTATAATCGTGTTCTCTAATTCAATTAGCTGATTCGACATATGTCTGTAAACCAATTCCTCGTATCTTGTCCCAAAGGCCTTGAGCAGTTGCTTGAGGTGGAATTGCGTGAGCTGGGCGTGCCCAATCTCCGTTTGGCCACCAACGGGGTCTATTGCCAAATGACGTTGCCGGAGGCTTATCGAGTCTGTCTCTGGTCGCGACTGGCCAACCGGGTTCTGCTGGAAGTCGGTAGCTTTCCGGTTAAAGGGGCGGATGACCTTTATGAAGCGGCCCGGCAGGTGTCATGGACCGAGCGTTTGCGTCCCGGCGGAACCTTGCTGGTGGATTTCAGGGGGCAGTCGGAGCAGATCAAGCACAGTCACTTTGGAGCCTTGAAGATCAAGGATGCCATTGTTGACCAGTTTCGGGATCAGGGGCTGGAGCGGCCGCTGATTGATAAAGAATGGCCGGAGCTGCGGGTACAGGCCTTTTTAAGGCGTGACAGGCTGACACTTTATTTGGATCTGGCCGGGCGCAGCCTGCACCAGCGGGGCTATCGGGCAGAGGGCGCCAAGGCACCTCTGAAAGAGAATCTTGCCGCCGCTATCCTGTTGCGGGCGGGCTGGCAGCAAATGGCGGCCGCCGGGGCTCCCTTGGTCGATCCCATGTGTGGTTCCGGGACGTTGCTCATTGAGGCGGCCTGGATTGCCGCGGACACCGCACCGGGATTGCTGGATCATTATTTCAGCTTTCAGCGCTGGCCCGGTTTCCAGGTCGCGGACTGGCAGCCCTTGCTGCAGGAGGCCCGCGCTCGCCAGGAAGCGGGCCGGGCCGCCCTGAAATCGTCCCTGCATGGCTATGATGCCGATTTGAATGCGGTTAAAGCGGCACAAATGAATATCGAGCAGGCCGACCTGGTGGGTGTGATCCACGTTGAGCGCCGTGCCCTGGCCGACTTTCGCCTGCCTTCCACCTGGCAGGAGCCGGGGCTGTTGATTGCCAACCCGCCCTATGGCGAGCGGCTCAGCGATGAAATCACTGTCCAGCCGTTGTACCAGGCACTGGGTGAGGTGTTACGTCACCATTGCCGGGATTGGAATGGGGCGATCTTTACGGGCAACCCCAAGTTGGGCAAATATCTGGGGGTGAGGAGTCACCACCAGTATGCGTTCTTTAATGGCGCCATTCCCTGTAAATTGCTGTTGTTCAAGGTGAATGACGAGACCATCTTCCGGGAGTTGCAGGGGCAGCCGGAGCAGCCCCGGGCCGCGGTGGCGGGGGATAAGTCGGCGCCGGTCGTGCTGGGTGAGTCGGTGCGCATGTTTGCCAATCGCCTGGCCAAGAATATGAAAAAGCTGGACCGCTGGGCAGCGCGGGAAGGTATTGAGTGTTATCGGATCTATGATGCGGACCTGCCGGAATATGCGGTGGCGATTGATCGTTATCGCGACTGGCTGCATGTGCAGGAGTATGCGCCGCCCAAGTCAGTGGATCCGGTGAAGGCGCAGCAGCGCTTGCAGGATTTGGTGCTGTGCCTGCCGGAGGTCACCGGGGTGCCGGCCCATCAAATCGTGTTGAAGGAGCGGCGTCAGCAGAAGGGCACCAGCCAGTATCAGAAACTGGATCAAAGCCGTCATGAGCTGGAAGTGACGGAGCACGGTTGTCGACTGTATGTGAACCTGCGGGATTATCTGGATACCGGTCTGTTCCTGGATCATCGCCCCATGCGGCGCTGGATGCAGGCCAATGCCAAGGGCAAGCGGGTATTGAATCTGTTCTGCTATACCGGCGCGGTCACGGTGCATGCGGCACGGGGCGGTGCCCGGCGTACGCTGAGTGTGGATCTGTCCAAAACCTACATCAACTGGGCGCGACGCAACCTGACCCTGAATGGCTTCAGCGAGGCCCAGCACGAGTTTGTGCAGGCTGACTGCATGCAGTGGCTGAAGGAGGCTCGTGAGCGATTCGATATTATCTTTCTGGATCCGCCCACCTTTTCCAACTCCAAGCGTACCGACAACGTCCTGGATGTACAGCGGGATCATGAGGTGCTGGTGGATGACGCCATGCGGCTTTTGGAGCGGGGTGGAGTGCTGATCTTCTCCAACAACTATCGGCGCTTTCAGATGAGTCCGGCGCTGGAGCAGCGTTACGAGGTGACGGAGATCAGTCGGGAAACCCTGGATCCGGATTTCGAGCGCAATCCCAAAATTCATCGCTGCTGGCGGATTCGCTGGCGCTCCTGAAGCAAGGCGAGCCTTGCTTCAGGCCTTTCCGGTTTGCTTTAGCGCTGCTTAGAATTCGTACTTGATTCCCAGGCCCAGCTGCATGGTGCGCAGTTTGGTCTGGCTGTCCCGGTTGATCCGGCCGAACTCAAAGTTGCCATACCAGTTGCCGAATAGCCGATAGTCGAAACCGGCAGCATAGCTGAAGCTGAAGGAGCTGTCATAGAACTTGTCGGGATACTCTGGATAGCTGTCCGGATCTGCCCGCTCCGTATCTCCCTTGATAAAGGAGAAGCCCAGCAGCCCGTAAACCCAGAGGTTTTCCGTGATTGGGTATTGCGGCCCCATATACCAGCTGGCATAGCCTTTGACTTCCGCGGTGAGCTCTTCTTCCAGCTGGATATCTCCCAGGCCGGTGCCGAGTCTCAGCTCAACCCGAACATAGTCGGTAATGTGGCTGCCCAGCACCAGTTCGGCGCCGGCCATATTGTCCTCGCGGGTGGCATGAGAGGTGCGGAATTCAAGATCGACGGCACGTACGCCAATAAAGGCTTTGTCTTCCCGTTCTTCTTGGGCCCAGCAAGGCGAGGACAGACCGAGGGTGAGAGCAGAAATCACAAGGAGGTGGCGCATGAGTATTCGAACTTCCTGTCTGATCGAGGGGGCGGGCTCAACAGGAGCCCGCCTTTAGCTTGAGACTGCCGAATTGTGCAGGAGCAGGCGAGGGCTTTCGCTGATGGATATCACAAATTCGGCCGGATAGCGGCGGATCAGTCTTGCAGACCCAGTTCATCAGCCAGTTTTAGCATGGCCAGGACGTTGCTTTCTGAATCATAGGGCGACATGCCGTTGGCCAGGAAAAGCTGCTCGCGATACTCCAGAAACCGCTCATAACCGTAGCTGCGAAAGAGCTCGCCAACGGCGATGAGCTCAAACGCGGGTGTTTCATTGTAGGCTTCAAACAGGCGCTCCAATAATTCCTGGTCGTAATCCAGGCCATCCACGAAAACCTGGTTGTCGGACAGGTCCTCGTTCATTTCCCGGATCACGTCCAGGGCGGAGAAGCCTTGCTCAAACAGGTGCTCCCGGCTGATGCCGCGAGCCGCGAAGTTGCCCGGGTCCCAATCGGTCCAGTCGTCTTCGGGGATGATCAAAACAGACTTGATCTGGCCGTCCGGTAACGACCAGCTCACGGCAATCGGATAGCTGTCTTCATCGTAGCTGCTTGCTTCGAAGTCGATGAATAATGGATAGGGCATGGAGTGTTCCTGCTCGGTTGAGAACCGGCTCATTATAGCGGCAACTTCAGTCAGTGTGATGGTGTTGCGTTGGGTTGAGGGGTTGGCGGGCTTAAACTTATGCTGTGGCTCCTGGGCGAGGCGCAGTGGTAAGCTTGTTTTTTCGCTATCCGAAGGTCCTGGTGAGATGGGCCTGCGGATGGGGTGTCAGTTGGTTGTTGAGGTGCACAATGGAACAGGCCGATTTTAATCGGGATCTTTTTGATTTTCTGAAAAACTCTCCCACACCTTATCACGCCGTGGCGCAGGTGGTGCAACGTCTGCGAGCCGCTGGTTTTCAGCCCCTGCAGGAGGTGGATGCCTGGGCTCTGACGCCTGGGGGGCGTTATTACGTCGTCCGCAATGGCTCTTCCATTGTTGCATTTGTGCATGGCGCCCTGGATGATCGTGGCATTCGGATGGTGGGCGCTCATACGGATAGTCCCTGTCTGCGGGTGAAGCCCAATCCGGAGATCAATTCCAAGGGATATTTCCAGTTGGGCGTGGAAGTCTATGGTGGTGCCTTGCTGGCGCCCTGGTTTGATCGAGACTTATCCATTGCCGGCCGGGTCGGTTATCTGGATGAGCAGGGGCGGATCGGGTCCGCCTTGGTGAATTTTGCCAAGCCCATCGCGGTGATCCCCAGTCTGGCCATTCATTTGGATCGTGAGGCGAACAGTAGTCGCAGCATCAACCCGCAGCGGGAGTTGCCTCCCATTCTCCTGCAGCTGGAGAATGAACACCTGGACTTCCGGACCATGCTGGCCCTGCAGCTGAAGGATGAGCACCCTGATTTAAGCGTGCAGCGGGTGCTGGATTATGAGCTGAGCCTGTACGACACCCAGCCGCCGTCGTTTGTCGGACTACGGGAAGAGTTCATCGCTTCGGCGCGGCTTGATAACCTGCTCAGCTGCTATATCGGCTTGCGTGCCCTGGTGGAGTCCGAGACCACGGAGCCGGCCCTGTTGGTGCTCAACGATCATGAAGAAGTGGGCAGCCAGTCAGCGGAAGGTGCCCAGGGGCCATTCCTGGCATCGGTTTTGGAGCGGATCTGTCCGGATGGGGAGGCGCGTCAGCGAGGGATCAGCCGCTCGTTGTTCATTTCCGCGGATAATGCTCATGGTGTCCACCCCAACTTTGCCGATCGGCATGATGCCAACCATGGCCCGTTATTGAATCGTGGACCGGTCATCAAGATCAACGCCAACCAGCGTTATGCCACCAGTAGTGAAACCAGCAGCCTGTATCGGGTGTTGAGTGAGCGTTTGGGGCTGCCGTGTCAGAGCTTTGTGGTGCGTACCGATATGGCCTGTGGCAGCACTATTGGTCCCATCACTGCCGGTAATATCGGGGTGCGAACCCTGGATATCGGCGTGCCGCAATTTGCCATGCACTCCATTCGAGAACTGGCGGGTAGTGAGGATGCCTACAACCTGTTTCAGGTGCTGACGGCCTTTTTTGCAGAGGATCAGCTGATCTAGCGGGTTTTCTGCGGGCAGTTGGGTTTGTGGGGCGGGTCGGTGGGCCTGCTCCCAAGCGCTGATCCGGTTGGTGGACACACAGCAGGCAGGCGGCACAACGGGCGCGAACCACAATTGCTCGGGTTCGGTTTGTCTGTGAAAGCTAAGGGAAATTTTAAACAGGGACAATAAGAGGAGAGGTTTGGCAGGACAAGGAGAAATGGCTCCTCGAGCTGGGCTCGAACCAGCGACCCACGGATTAACAGTCCGTTGCTCTACCGACTGAGCTATCGAGGAACTGCCAAACACAGGCTGCGAATAATATAGAGTGATTCCGGCAACGTCAACACCTGAATGCCTTGATAAACGTGAAAATAATGAAAAATCCTGCCGTGGCTTCCATTTCGCTTTTGGGGTTGCACTGGACAGTGGCCCTGTCACGGGGCATCGTACGTCGGGTATTGGAGGGGGCATGGGATTTGCCCCTGACTTGATGGGAGTCAGGGCTTGGGTGGTTGGGCTTCTGCTTGAATGTTCCTGTCTGCAAAATAGCGATTAAAAAGATTAATGAATCAATGCCGGGAGACCGGTGCGATGGAGATTGTTGATATGGACCTGAAAACCGTACTGGTGGTGGTCGACCCGACGAGCGAAAACGATGCTTTGCTGGAACGGGCGGTAATGATCGGAACCTGTTTCAATGCCCGGCTCGAGCTCTTCGTGGCAGAGCACCGGGGCGTGCTGGAGCCGAGCTATCCGTTGGAGGCGGCAAGCCTGGAAGCGGCCATGCAGGGGCTGGTCACCAGTAAGCAGCAGTGGCTGGACGCCTATGTGGAGCGCTTGACCCAGGCCGGGGTACAGGTCACGACCGAGGTGCGTTGGGCACGGCATCTGTATGATGCAGTATTGGAACGGGCGGATGAAATCCAGGCGGACCTGATTCTGAAAGAGACTCATCAGCATTCCCTGTTGAAGCGGGCCTTGTTTACCAATACCGACTGGCATTTGATGCGGGAAACCTCCCGCCCGATCTGGTTTGTGAAAAGAGAGCATGTCTGGAATGCCCGTCGCCGGTTGCTGGCGGCCGTCGATCCCGTCCATGCCCGGGAAAAGTCGCCGGAACTGGACTTGCGCATTCTGGAGATCGCCAAGCTGATGGCCACTCATTTGCCCGCGGAACTGCATGTGGTCCATGCCTATGAAGTGGCGCCAACGGGGTTAATGGCTGAGTTTGACACGCTGATCAAGGACTTTCCCAGTTATCGCCGCGAGGTGATGAAGCGTCATCGGACCGCATTGGAAAATCTGATGGCGACAGCGGCACCGGAAGCCATTTCCTATCTGGAAGATGGGGTGCCGGAGCGGGTCTTACCTCAGTTTGTGAACCGCAATGCCATTGACCTCACGGTTATGGGGGCAGTCTCCCGCAGTGGGGTGGACAGAATTTTGATTGGCAGCACTGCAGAGCGGGTGCTGGATAACCTGGAGTCTGACATTTTGGTGGTTCGTTAATGACAACCTGTGAGCGGCCGGCTTGCAGGACACACTGAGGGGGAGAGACATGGACTACGTCGCGCCGACACTGCTTCGCAATGGGCACTTGTTGAGCATCTACCCAAGCCTGTGGCGCAAGGTGGCCACTCAACATTTTGAGCGGGAGCGAATTACCACTGCGGACGGCGACTTTCTGGATCTGGATTGGAGTCGGTGTGGGGCGCGGCGTCTGGTGGTGATCTCCCATGGCCTGGAAGGGCATAGCCGGCGACCTTATGTGGCCGGCATGGCCAGGGCGGCCAATGCATTTGGGTGGGATGCCCTGGCCTGGAACTACCGCTCCTGTGGCGGCGAGATGAACCGGAAGCTGCGCTTTTATCACAGTGGCGAAACCCAGGACCTGCGCGAGGTGATCGCGCATGCCAGGGCCCAAGGCCTCTATGACGAAGTGGCTCTGATCGGATTTAGCATGGGTGGCAATATGAGCCTGGTGTATCTGGGCGAGGCCGGGGCGAAGCTCGATTCCGCAATCAGCAAAGCCGTGGTGTTTTCCGTGCCGTGCGATCTGGCCGCCAGTGCCACCCAGCTGACGCGCCCGGCCAACTACCTATACTTGAGCCGTTTCATGCGTAGCCTGCGTACCAAAATGCAGCTCAAGCATCAGCAATATCCAGATCAGATCGACATTGCGCGGCTGGACAAGGTGCGCACCTTCAAGCAGTTTGACGACCGTTTTACCGCGCCACTGCATGGTTTTAATGATGCGGAAGACTATTGGCGGCGCTGTAGCAGCAAGTTTTTTATCGGCAACATCCAGATTCCCACGCTGATTGTGAATGCGGCCAATGATCCCTTTCTGGCACCGGACTGCTTTCCCGTCGCAGAGGTGAAGGCCAACCGCCGGGTCAAGCTGGAAGTGCCCGTTTCTGGCGGGCATGTGGGCTTCGTGTCCTTCAACCGGAATGATCTGTATTGGTCCGAGCAGCGCGCCTTTCGCTTTCTGAATGAGGGCAGCTGAGGCCACGGCGCGGTTATTGGGCGATTTGCTCCGGATTGAGCAGGGGCTCCAGGTGCGCCCAGATGGTGTCCAGAATCAGCGGCTGTGCTGCGGCCGTGGGATGGATCTGGTCGTCTTGCATCAGGTTGTCATCAAGCGCGACTTGTTCCAGTAAAAAGGGAACCAACGCAGTCTTTTCCGTTTCAGCAACTTTCTGATAAAGCTGATGGAACCCTTCGGCATAACGGGTGCCATAGTTGGGGGGAATCCGCATGCCCACCAGTAACACCTCAGCGCCGGCGTCCTGGGCGGCCTTGACCATGGCGGTCAGGTTGTTGCGAATGACAGGAAGTGGAAACCCCCGGAGCCCGTCGTTACCACCCAGTTCCAAAATCACCAGGTTCGGTTTCACCCGCTCCAGGGTTTCCGGTAACCTGCGTAGGCCGCCGTCTGTGGTTTCGCCGGACACACTGGCATTGATCACTTTAAAATGATTTCCCCGTTGGGTCAGGCGTTCCTGCAACAGGGCGACCCAGCCTTGTTCTTGCGGGAGTCCATAGGCGGCGCTTAAGCTGTCCCCATAAACCAAAATCGAGTAGTGCTGTGTCGCGGCGCCAGTGGGCGTGACAGCAAGCAGAAGGAGCCAGCCCCCGAGTATGCTCAGCCAGCGGGAAAGGGGGGCGTTAGATTTAGGAGATTGCATGTCGTTAGAGACTCCACCAGTCCTGGTTGCCGAGGATGTGTTCAAGTCGGTTCGGTTTGGTTCCGAACCCTTGGAAATATTGAAAGGAATATCCTTTCGAATCAACCCGGGAGAAACCCTGGCCATTGTGGGCAGTTCCGGTTCCGGCAAAACCACCCTGCTGGGCTTACTGGCGGGGCTCGATGTTCCCAGTCGTGGGCGTATTCTACTGCAGGGACAGGATCTCACCGCATTGGATGAGGAGCGTCGTGCTGAATTGCGCGCCCGGCTGGTGGGTTTCGTGTTTCAGAACTTCCAGTTGCTGCCCTCCCTGAGTGCCCTGGAAAACGTGATGTTGCCCCTGGAGCTGAAGGGCGAGGTGGAGGCGGAAGCCCAGGCTCGACAATTTCTCGAACGGGTGGGGCTGGGCCACCGGCAAAATCACTTTCCCCGCCAGCTTTCTGGTGGTGAGCAGCAGCGGGTCGCGTTGGCCCGGGCCTTTGCCTGTCGGCCGCAGATCCTGTTTGCGGATGAGCCCACGGGGAATCTGGACTCGGCCACGGGGAGCCGGGTGATTGAATTGCTGTTCGAAATGAACCGGGAGTATGCCACCACCCTGGTGCTCGTGACCCACGATGAACAGCTGGCCCGCCGTTGTGGTCGGAGTGTGCGTATTGAAGCCGGCCAGTTGCACCACGAGGCCCGGTCATGAGATTGATGGTGCGGGAGGGCTATCGGCTGGTCCGTCGGGACTGGCGATCCCGTGAGTTGCGCATTCTGGCCCTGGCGTTGATTGTGGCGGTGGCGACGGTGACCGCAATCACGGTATTTTCCGCCAAGCTCCAGCAGATGATTTATCAGTCCTCCAGCCAGTTTTTGGCAGGGGACCGCCAACTGAGCAGCCCCAACCCGATTGATCCGCTCTGGTTGCTGGAGGCCAAGCGGCGAGGGCTGAGCACGGCCAGTACCCTGGAGTTTCCCAGCATGTTGTTTGCGGGGGACGACATGCAGTTGGTGAGTGTGAAGGCCGTTACCGAGGAATACCCCCTGAAGGGCAGTCTGGAAATCAACGAACCCGAGGGGAGGGGCGTGCAGCAGGTTGAGCACGGGCCGGCGCCTGGCACCATCTGGATTGCCTCGCGGCTCCTGGCGCTCCTGCAGGTTCAGGTCGGGGAGATGGCGGCGATCGGTGACCAGGAGTTACGGGTGGCGGGGATTATCCAGCGGGAACCGGATACCTCCTTCAACTTTATGAGCCTTTCACCGCGGGTCATGATGAACTGGGAGGATCTGGAAGCCACGGGTGTGATTCAGCCCGGCAGCCGTTTGCGCTATCGCTATTTGTTTGCCGGTGATGAAGACGCGCTGGCTGGCTTTGAGGCCTGGCTGCTGCCTCAGCTTGAACCCAGCCAACGTTGGCAGGATGTCCGCAGTGGTCGGCCGGCGATCGCCAATGCTCTGGAAAAAGCAGAAAGCTATCTGTTGCTGGGTGGAAGCCTCGCGGTGATCCTGGCGGCTCTGGCCATCGCCATGTCCGCTCGCCAATACTCCCAGCGCCAATATGACACCGTGGCCCTGCTGAAAACCCTCGGGGTGAAGGGGGCTGCGATTAACCGCTTTTATGGTCTGAGTTTTCTGGGGCTGGGGGTGATTTGTACGTTGCTCGGTCTGGCCTTGGGCTGGGTGGGGCACTTCCTTGCGTTGTGGGCGCTGCAGGATTTACTGCCGCCCATCAGTGTTCAGGCACCGTTGAATAGCTTTGTGGTCGGTGGCGTGACCGCACTGGTCAGCCTGCTGGCATTTGCGATGCCGCCCTTGCTGATGCTGCAGCGGGTGGCGCCGGTACGGGTGCTGCGTCGGGATCTGCAAGGTGAAGCCGGTAGTACCGCCTGGCTTTATGGGGTGGGCATTGTCGCCATGGTGGGGATGCTGCTGTTCTACAGTGGTGACTTGATGCTGACCGGCCTGGTGATTGGCGGTTTAGCCGGTGTGTTGCTGGTGTTTGTGGGGTTGTCCGCGCTGCTGCTGCGTACCAGTCGCCTGGTGGGAACCCGGGCCGGGTCTTATTGGAAGCTGGGGCTTGCCGGGGTGGTACGGCGGCGCTGGCAGAGCATTCTGCAAATTGTGGTGTTTGCCATCGCGCTGATGTTGCTGGTGGTGATCTATTTGATGCGTACCAGCCTGGTGTCGGAGTGGCAGGGCCAGTTGCCCGCCGACGCGCCCAATCATTTCCTGATCAACATCGCACCCGCCGAAATGCCGGAGGTGAAGTCCTACCTGGCCGATCATCAGGTTCGTTCGGCTGGCCTTTATGCCATGGTGCGGGGGCGGTTGAGCCATATTAATGGGCAGCCGGCCCTGCAAGCGGTGAGCAAGGATGAAGAGGTCAATGCCCTGAACCGGGAACTGAACCTGACCTGGATGGATCAGCTACCGGAAGACAACCAGATTGTGGCCGGTCAGTGGTGGGAGGCCCAGACGCGTAATAAGCCCTGGGTGTCCGTAGAGGCGCAACTGGCGACACGGCTGGGGCTCAAACCCGGCGATCGGTTAACCTTTACCATTGGCGAACGGTTGGTGGAGGCGGAAGTCAAAAGCCTGAGGACGGTGCAGTGGGACAGCATGAAGCCAAACTTCTATATGGTGTTCACCCCCGGCTTTCTGGATGATTTCCCTGCCACTTATATCACCAGTATGTATTTGGCGCCTGAGCAGAAAAGCCTGCTCAACGAGTTGAGCCGTAAATTCCCCACCGTCACGGTGCTGGAACTGGATCAGTTGATCGAGCGGGTGCGAACGGTGATGGAGCAGGTGAGCAAGGCCATTGAGCTGGTACTGGCTCTGATTTTGGCAGCGGCCTTGCTGGTGGTGGCATCGCTGGTCAATACCACCATGGGGGAGCGCCGACGGGAAAGTGCTTTGTTGCGGGCTTTAGGAGCCGGGCGACGCCTGATCGCCGGCAGCCTGTTTGTGGAGTTTGCCGTGCTGGGCGCCTTGGCGGGTGTAGTTGCGGTGTTTGGTGCCGAGATGATCGTCATGGCCATGCAGCAGCGCGTGTTTCAGATCCAGATGCAGCCCCATCCGGTGGCCTGGCTGGTAACGCCCCTTGTGGGTGCCTTGGTGATTGGGACTTTAGGCTACTTGCAGAGCCTGAATACTATTCGAGTCGCTCCCATCGAGGCACTCCGACAAGCGGAATGAGTTTGGCAAATGGAGCAGGCTGACCTAGTATGGCCTGCTTTCCAGGTTAGTGAAGTTGTAGCGAAAACCCATCATGATTGAACAGCTGATTCCTTGGGAGCATCAGGTTGCTCCGGCCTTGACCCTGCGAGGGCTGCATAGTGAGCCGATGCCGCGGCCGTTGGTGCATTTCATGCACGGCAATGGATTTTGCGGGCTGGTATACAAGCCCATGCTTGAGCAGTTGGGGAAGGATTTCGATCTGTTTCTCAGTGATGCCCAAGGCCATGGCAAAAGCGACGTGGGCGAGCGGTTTATGGGTTGGAATCGGTGTGCCGATTTCGCCATCGAAACCCTGGAGGCTCATCGCCAACGCTGGCCAAACCAACCGGTTTATGGCGTGGGGCACAGTTTTGGGGGCGTGCTGACCCTGCTCATGGCGGCTAAACGGCCCGACTTGTTTGACCGTTTGGTGCTGTTGGACCCGGTGCTGTTCACCCGTCCGATGATTGGCGTGATGGCCTTATCGGAAGTGGTTGGCCTGCATAGCCGAAACAGCATGGCGACCCGGGCCCGTCAACGCCAGGCCCAGTGGCAAAACCGTGAGGTCGCCTGGGAGTATTTTCATGAGCGGGGGATTTTCAGGGGCTGGCACGAACAGGCTCTGGCCGCTTACATTGATTATGCCCTCAAGCCCGAGTCGGACGGTTCCTTGAGCTTGCGCTGTCCACCCCAGCGGGAGGCGGAGATTTTCAGTTCGTTTCCGCGCGGGCTCTGGGCCGCGGTAGGAAAGCTCAGCGTGCCGACCACGATTATCCATGGCAACAAGACCTATCCCTTTGTACCCAAGGCAGCCCAGGCGGCGCGACGTAAAAACCGGTTGGTTGACTGTGTGGAGGTGCCGGGTGGGCATTGCTTTATGCAGCAGCATCCAGACGACAGCGCCCGGTTGGTCCGTGAAATGCTGGCAATGCGCCCGGCGCGCGTCGCCTGAGTCAGACGCTGAAAGGCTGTAAACCTCAGGCACTTCAGGGATCACAAGTGCCTGAAAAGTGGTGCAGGGGGCCTGAAGCTGGCCAAAGATGCCCGAGCCACTAATCACGGCTCTGGGCATCCTGCCGGCTCGACGGCTACTGCTGATTTAACCGTTGGGCCAGGCTTTGGGCACGCTGACGGGCCTTCTGCCCGGTTTCTCCGCCGCCTTCTCCCGCCTTGGTAAAGTATTGCAGTGCCTGCTCCGGCGCGTTCAAGCCCAGGGCCGCTTCACCCATGGCGTAATAGGCGATTGAGGTGGGCAGCAATTGGGCGCTTCGTTCAAGATCCCGTAACGCCAGTTCGTTTAGTCCTTGTTGCTGGCGGGCGGTGCCCCGTTTAAGCAGATAAGCATAGTGCTCCGGGTAGAGTTCCACCGCACGGTTGTAATCGGCCAGGGCCTTTTTGTCCTCACCGAGGGCTTGGTGCGCATCTCCCCGCAGGGCATGGAACATCGCTTCCTGAGGCTCCAGGCGGATGGCCTTCTCGGCCTGGCTTAAGGCGGTTTGGGCATCGCCTCCACTCAAAGCCTTAACGCCTTTATCATAGGCCTGGTAGGCGGGAATCCGTTTACGCAACGGGGCGGTGGCCCGGGCATATTCTGTTTGGCCACGAAACTGGGCGGTGTTCCCCAGCTGTTTGGCTTTTTCCCGATTTTGTGTGACACGTTCCTGGGACGGGGGGTGGGAGGCAAACAACCCTTCAAACCAGCTGCTTTGCCGGTCGTCCGCGAGTTTGACGAAAATTTCCTGAAGCTCCACCGCGGCCTGAGGGTCATAGCCGGCCCGGGCCATATACTCCATGCCGTAGGCGTCGGATTCCAGCTCGTGGCCACGACCATATTTGGCAACGGTCAAGGTGGCGCCAAGGGCCGCGCCGCCCAGGATAATATCCCGCAAGTTGTTATCGGCCACCATGATGCCCAGGCCGGCCAGCCCCGCATTGAGAATCAGCCCTTGCTGCAGGCGTTGAGCGCTATGGCGGGCGGCCGCGTGGACAATTTCATGCCCCAAAACCGCGGCCAGTTGGGCCTCGTCCTGCATTTCCGTCAGCAAGCCGCGATTGATGGCAATCTTGCCGGAAGGGAGCGCCCAGGCATTGGGAATGGAGCTATTGATGATCACGAACTCGTAGGGCAGGTCAGGCTGGTCACTCACCCGGGCGAGCTTTTCGCCGACCTGACGGACATAGATCTTGAGGTCCGGATCCAGATAATATTCACCGCCTTGCGATTGGATGGTAGGGCCATATTGCTCCGCCCCCAGCTGTCGTTCCTGGCTTTCGCTGATCAGCATGAACTGGCTTTTGCCGGTGACCGGATTGGTGGCGCAGCCTTGCAGGCCCAGCAATGCCAGGATCAGCACAGTGAAATTCAGGACTAAACGTGTCATCTTAAAATTTTCCTTAGTCGCAAACCCTTACCGTCTTTATTCTAACAGTGTCTTGAAGTCCGGATGAATAAGGCGGTGTGGATGACTTTTGGGGCTCGAATCCGCTATATTTCGCACCCTGTGTTGTGACGGGTGTCACGAAAACGAGGTAGCTTCCTATGTCAATCGAGAGTCCAAGCCTCACGGGCGCCGAACCGACGAACGATCCGGTGCTATTCGGACGGGTCAGTCGCTTTGTGGGCGCACTTGCCCAATGCCGCGAGTTGGGAATCCAGGCGATTTGTGCCGCACCCAACGACTTGATTCTGGAGTTGCCTTATCAGGATAAGATCGTGGGCAATCCTGAAACAGGCATCATTCATGGCGGGGCGATTACCACCTTGATGGACACCGCCAGTGGTAGCTGCGTGATTTGTGCCCTGCCGGAGTTTGAGCTTTGTCCCACCCTGGACTTGCGGGTGGACTATATGCGCCCGGCGGAACCCGGCAAACCGGTTCGTGCCCGCGCGACCTGTTATCGCATCACATCCAATATCATTTTTACCCGCTGTGTGGCCTATCAGGATGATCCGACCGTCACCGTGGCCCAATGCGTGGCCACCTTTATGCGGATCGGCAAGAATGCGACGCCCGCCGAGTTTCGTAGCATGATCGTGGGGGAGGAGATATGAATCTGCAAGCAGCGGTTCAGGCCGCCCATCAGAGCGGGGATTATCGGGAGATCATCAACGGCATTCCCTATGCCCGGCACATTGGCCTGGAGTGTCAGCGGTTTGGTAACGACGTGATCTTCATCCTGCCGCAGAAAGAGGGCAATCTGGGGAATCCGATTTTGCCCGCCCTGCATGGGGGGGTGATTGGTGGCTTCATGGAAATGGCGGCGTCCTTGCACCTGATCATGTTCAATGGCATCTCTGACTTGCCCAAGATCGTGGACTTTTCCATCGATTATTTGCGTGCCGGCCTGAACCGGGAAACCTATGCGGAATGTCACGTGTCCCGGCAAGGAAGTCGAGTGGCCAACGTGATCATCACCGCCTGGCAAAAGTCCCGCAATGAGCCGATTGCCCTGGCCCGAGCCCATTTCCTGCTCGACTAGTCCTCATTTTGCGCTGCTATTTGGCCGGCTTGGCCTGACGCCAGGCCGGCAGCATTGAAATTTATTCTCCCGTCCCCATCTTTCCTCCACATTCCATTACCGGTGGCAATGAGCGGCCCTAGGCTAGCTGGCCGGCTCATCAGCGTTTCGTTCAATCATTACCAGGAGTCATGACTGCAATGGCGAGTGACGCACAGAAGGAAACCCGTGGCTTTCAGACCGAGGTGAAGCAACTGCTACACCTGATGATCCACTCCCTGTACAGCAACAAGGAAATCTTCTTGCGGGAGCTGATTTCCAACGCCTCGGATGCGGAAGACAAACTGCGTTTTGAGGCCTTGTCGAATCCAGAGCTTTATGAAAACGATCCCGAGCTGAAGATCTGGCTGGATTTTGACAAGGACGCCAAGACCATCACCATTCGTGATAAC
>CAZEWG010000033.1:10098-26940 GCA_964514485.1 uncultured Pseudomonadales bacterium | reverse complement strand
CAGGGCACTGGTGAGTACCGCGGCGGCTTGGCCGACGAGATCGGCCCCCAGTCGAATGGCCTTGGCTGCGTCTATGCCGTCCCGGATGCCGCCGGAGGCGATCAGGGGGATTTCAGGCAGGGCCTGGCGCACTTCAACAATGGCCTGGGGCGTGGGAATGCCCCAGTTGCCAAATGCTTTGGCAATGGCTTTTTCCGCCGGGGTGGTGGCGCGTTCTGCTTCCACCAAGGCCCAACTGGTGCCGCCGCTGCCGGCCACATCGATCATTGAGACACCAGCGTTGACCAACGCACTCGCGACGGGGGCAGAGATACCGGCGCCGACTTCCTTGGCCACAATGGGAACCTGCAGCTGGGAAGCGACTTCTTCAATGGCTTTCAAAATGCCCCGCCAATCCCGGTCTCCCTGGGGCTGCACTGCTTCCTGGAGCGGATTGAGGTGGACGATCAGGGCATCGGCCTCAATCATTTCCACGGCTCGACGGGCCCAATCAAGCCCGTTATCGCGCAGCTGAACCGCGCCGATATTCGCCAGAATTGGAATGGTCGGGGCAAATTGTCGCAGTTCCCGAGTCAGCCCCTGGTTGGCCGGCGTTTCCAGGGCCACACGCTGGGAGCCCACCGCGAGGGCGATGCCCAGATGTTCCGCAGCCTCGGCCAGATGCTGGTTGATGGTTGAAGCCCGTAGCGCACCACCGGTCATGGAACTGATCAGGAAAGGCGCTTTCAAGGACTTTCCAAACAGCTCTGTTTCGAGGCTGATCTGATCCAGGTGAAGCTCTGGGATGGCGCAGTGAGAAAACCGATAGCGTGAGAACTCTTCGGTGAAGGAGTTCAGACGGTGGTCTGCGCGAAGCAGAAGGTCGAGGTGGTCGTTCTTGCGACGGACCAGTTCTTCATGCGCCATGAGGGGCTCCTTAGACGTACAGCAAACAGGCGTCTACGGCCAACGAAGGCCAAGTTTACAGGGACACATTCAAGTGTATGGTTCGATGGCCTTCTTGATGAGGGAGGCGGCCTACCGACCTACGAGAACCAGGGCGGCCAAGTATACCCGTTTCCGCTGTTGAAAGGGGAAAGGCCGGGCTTGGCCCGGCCAGAGCGGGAGTTAGAACAAATGGCTGTAATCGGCCTCCAGTTGATCGAAGTTCAAACCGCCAATAAAGCGGGAGAAGCTCATCCAGGCGCCTAATCCTTTTAAGTCCTGGAAATGGGGCGGGATAAACTTGGGTGGCACCACGATGCCTTCCGCGACCAGATCGGTGTAGAGCGGTAGGTCTTCCAGCATGATCTTGCCGCAGAACAGCAGGGGGAGTTGTTCCACCTTGCTGCGGGCAAAGGCCAGTCGCAGATAGTTGTAACCCAGGATAAAGCCCTTGATATAGGCAATGTCCTTGGTAAAAGGCGGCAACTCCGGCGCGCTGCCCCGAAACACACGAGACACCAGATTCCAGGTGGCGTCATCATCCATACCCCGTTCACGGATGTAATGGAACACCTCGTAGAAGTTGGCACCGTTTTCCGCCAGGGTAATGGCCCGTACCCGGTTGATCAGCTTGTTGAGGCGAGTCGGGCTGGAGCGCAGGGTGAGAATTTCCGTGAGCACCGCCAGGCCTTCCTGAGTAATGACCACCGAGGGCGGCCCTTTGCTGAGAAAGGTACAGTAGGGTTGAGCCATGCCGTTAAGGGTGGTGCCCAGATGAACCCAGCCTTCGTGGACTTCCAACACGTCAATGTCCTGCTGGGAGAACATGGCGTCTTTGTTGATTTTGATGTAATCGGTTCCCGCCGCGGCATCGGCGGCAATGCCGTCAGACAGGATGACCCGGATGCCGGCGTTGGGAAACAGCGGCGTCAGGCGGGCATTGAGGATCTCCACCGCATCCTGAGCGGTCAGGGTCTTGGCGGACTCCTGCATGGACTGTTGCTGCAGGAGGTTGGCCAGAGTCGACTCCATCATCTCGCCCAACTCAGCGAGCGACGGGTCACCGGCGTGGAATACCTCGGAGGCCGAGCCATATAACTGCTGGGACAGATCGCTGAACTCCAGGGTGCCCCGGGCTTCCAGCATCCGCACCACCATTTGGTATTCCCGGCAGATGCGGCGCATGATCTGGCTCAGGGGGTTGAGCTGGCCGATCTTGCGGCTGATTTCCCGCTCGATATGGTGAAATTCCGCCTTTTTCTCGGCGGGATCAAACCCTAACGGGCTGGTTTGCGCGTAGTAGTCCTTATCGATGGTTGGCAACTGGGTGAAGTTGCTGGCGAAGAAGGCCTCTTTGACGCTTTTGTCCCATTTGATGGCATCCAGAATGCGGATGGGCTTTTGGGCTTCGACAATACGGTCGGACAGCGCCTTGATATTGGTGAGATAGGCTTCGTTATTCTTGGACATACGGCTACTCATCGGCCTGCATAAAAAGCCCGCTCAATGGCAGCGGGCTCGGGGCTTGGGTTAAACGGAGCGTTTTTTCTCAAGTCGGCGCAGAAAATCCTCCATGATGATCCGGTAGAGTTCGTCGCCGAGATATTTGTCTTCCACGCCTGAATCCACATTGGGGTTGTCATTGACCTCAATGACGTAGGCCTTGCCATCCTTTTCTTTCAAATCGACCCCGTAAAGGCCGTCACCAATATGTTTGGCGGCAGCCAGGGCCGTGGACAGAATGCGCTTGGGCACCTCATAGGTGGGCAGCGTATCAAAATGGCCGGCCACGGTTTTGCCAGAGGCGTGGTTGTAAATTTGCCAGTGGTTCTTGGCCATGTAGTAGCGACAGGCAAAAATCGCCTTGTGGTTGAGAATGCCAATCCGCCAGTCGAAGTCGGTGTAGAGATATTCCTGGACCAACAGCAGGGCGGATTGCTTCAGCAACTGATCAGCCTTGGCCTGGAAGTCCTCGGCTTTTTCCACCCGCAGAACGCCCCGGGAAAAGGAACCATCGGGAATTTTCAGCACCGCCGGAAAGCCCACCTCCTGGGCGACCAGGTCAATGGCATTTTTCTGATCGCGGGTGATGATGATGGTCTTGGGTGACGGAATCTTGTGAGTCCGCAGCAGGTCCGCCAGATAGATCTTGTTGGTACAACGCATGATCGAGGTCGGGTCGTCGATCACGATCATGCTTTCCGACTCGGCCTTTTTGGCAAAGCGGAAGGTGTGATCGGTCAGGGAGGTGGTTTCCCGGATAAAGAGTGCGTCGTACTCGGCCAGACGCACGTAATCCTTCTTCTCGATCAGATCCACGTCAATCCCCAGTTGCCGCCCGGCGCGGATGAATTTCTTGAGCGCCGTGGTGTTACTGGGGGCCATGGCCTCGGCCGGGTTGTGCAGAATCGCCAAATCATAGCGATACTTTTTCTTCAGCCGCGGTTTGCGCCAGATCTTCTTGCTGTAGGTGTCGAAGGCATTGGCGAACTCGGTTTCTTCCTGCTCGCTGAGATTATTCAGGGACACCGCCTTAATGGAGTCGATCAGCCACTTGTCGTGGCGGCTGAACTGAACCTCCAGGATCGGCGCCGGGAAGGACTCAAAGAGCTGGCGGGCCCATTCCTTCAGTCGCTCAATGGGGGTGGTGCCAAAGAAAATCTTGGCACTAAATTGCGTTCCACCCTGGGGGGAGGTTTGATAAATGCTGTCCAAGGCCTTGTTGAGCTCATCGAGATCAAGGCTGTACAACGCCTTGGAACGCAGATTGTTGAGGGTTTTGACCGACGGGATGACGTGATGGTCACGGGCTTCGGCCAGCAACGAGCAATAGTAGCCATAGCGCAGGTAACTGTAGCTTTTACAGAGGTTGATAACCTGGGTACGGGCTTCCTTATCGTCATCTGGTAACTCCAGGTATTCCTGGAACGTCATCAGATCTTCGGTAGGGTAGTAGGCGGTCCAGTCTTTCTTTTGATCGACGACGACGATTAGGCGACTCATTGAGTATCTTTAAACCTTTATCCTTTTTGGCTGAGGTTGGGTAGTTGTTGCCATGGATATGGCAATTTAAGGAACCGCGTACTGGGCCTGGGCGGGATGCATCCGGATTTTTTTGATCCAAACAAGATGAAAAGCGCATCCGCTGTAGCATAATCAATTTAATGGAACGCTATGGTGAGTCAATCGAAATTCCAGGCTCCATGAGAGTATAAACAAATCACCGGGAACAGTGAGTATGGGTGCCGTGAATATAAGGCGGGCAACGAAGGCGGATCTCGATCAACTGGTTGCTCTTGAGCTGCGCTGTTTCGCTGGGGACCGTCTAAACCGTCGAAATTTCAAGTACATGCTAACTAAGGCTCACGGTGAACTGTGGGTCGCGGAAGAAGAAAACACCCTGTTAGGATATATACTGATACTCTTCCATCGGGGAACCAGCCTGTCCCGTTTGTACTCCATTGCGGTGGATGTGGCGGCCCAGGGCAAGGGGCTTGCGGACCTGTTGATGGAGCAGGCTGAAGTTGCCGCCAAGCAGGCCGGCTGTGTCTACATGCGTCTTGAGGTGCGAGAGGACAACAGTCGCGCGGTGCGTTTGTATGAGCGCCGCGGCTATCGTTATTTTGGGCGCATCACCAATTATTATGAAGACGGTTGTGCTGCACTTCGCTACGAAAAGGCCCTCAAAGTAAAGCCACCTGAGAACCGTATTACGGTTCCTTATTATGCCCAAACTACTGAGTTCACCTGTGGTCCGTCAGCATTGATGATGGCCATGCGTACTCTCGACCCCCAGTTTCCCCTGGATCGCTCCCAGGAGTTACGGATCTGGCGGGAGGCAACCACCATTTTTATGACCTCGGGCCACGGCGGCTGCGGCCCTCATGGCCTTGCGCTGGCGGCCTGGCGGAGAGGTTTCTGGGTGAGGTTGTTCATCAGCCAGGAAGGGCCGTTGTTCGTGGAAGGCGTGCGTAGTGACAATAAAAAGGAAGTGCTGGCGATCGTGCACGAAGAGTTTGAGCAAGAGCTGGCGGAAACGGATGTCGAGCTTCACAAACGCGGGGTCAGCAGTGCCGATATCCAGTCCTGTCTGGAGGAAGGGGGAGTCCCCATCGTGCTGATTAGCACCTATCAGTTCAACCGGGTGAAGGCTCCCCATTGGGTGGTGGTGACCGCGTTGGATGACCGCTTTGTCTACATCAATGACCCGGAAATTGATGAGGAAACCTTCCGTCTGGAAACCGACAATATCAACCTCCCCATACCCCGCCAGCATTTTGATGCGATGGCCAAGTTTGGTCAGACCCGGCTGCGGACGGCTGTTCTGATCTATGAGCGGCGTGGGGCTGAATCAGTTTAAAGGCTGGAAAGAGGGAAGACGGGAAAAGTGGATGCGGGGAAGAGGGAAAGCTGCCCGAGGTGTTCGGACAGCTTGTTGAGAGCAGATTGATCTAATCGGGCTTGTTGTTGGCGGCAAAGGTGTTAGACCGCCATCGACCATTCATTAATGCTGGAGAACAGGCTGGCATTAGCGGGCACCCGGTTGCTGGTGAGCCAGTGTTCCGCGGCGGTTCGCCCGAAATCAGCAGCCTGTTGCTCAAAATCCAGTACCGGCCCCTGTTGTAGCTGGCGCACCACGTGGGGGGTGTCCAGGGCGTCTACACCGAGGTTGCGGCGCAAGACGAACTCGAAGAGATCCTGAAGTTGCTCAGGGCAGTGCAGCTGGTTGGCAATGGCCTGGCAGGCCCCCCAAAAGTAATGGCAGGTGCCGTTGAACAACCAGTCCTTGCGCCGCAATTTTGCCGGATCCATCCCTTTCAGGCGTAATTCCAGCAATTGGTTTGCAGTGAACTTTTGCAGTTGGGCAATGCTTTCAATGCGGGCCGGCGCTGGATAGCGTTCGAGAGAACCTCCGCTGGCTTGTGCGGCCATGCGCCGGGCATCCCGACGGGACAGGCGCACGATCGTGAACAGCAGATAGCTCGCCAGAATAACCAACAGCCACTGGGCGTAATGTACTACAAGCTCTAGATCCATTCGTTACAACTTCCTGAAACAGCCGGAAGCGTAATTATATGTTTGTTTTTGTAACTTTGTGTGAATCAAGCGACAAAGCACAAAGAAAGTACCAAATACCCGTGAACGGCATCAAACTGCGGGCACACAGCCCCTTAGGCAATCGCCCGGAGCTTGCTTTCCTGCAGGTACTGATAGAGCTCTTCAAAGGTTAGAGGCTTGCTGTAGAAGTAGCCCTGAGCAAAGTCGCACTTGTTGATCACCAGGAAATCCCGCTGATCAATATCTTCGACCCCCTCGGCGATCACCTTGAGGTTGAGCTTGTGGGCTACGGCAATGACTGCTGAGGTGATTTCCATATCGCTGATATCGTCAGGAATATCCTGGACGAATTGGCGATCCACTTTAAGAATATCCACGGGCAGACGCTTCAGGTAACTGAGCGAGGAGTAGCCCGAACCAAAGTCATCGATGGTGATGGTGACGCCAGTGGCTTTGATGCGGCTTAACTGCTCAATCACCTTTTCGATATCGTCCATCAGCATGCTTTCGGTGACTTCCAGCTCCAGAAACTCGGGGCTTAAGCCTGATTCCGCCAAGACCTCGGAAATGGTTTGCTCCAGATGAGGATCCCGGAATTGACGGGTGGAGAGGTTCACGGCGACTTTCAGGGGGCGCCCGGTGAGTTCGTGAATCATCTTCACCTGCATACAGGCACTGCGAAGCACCCATCGGCCAATGGGGATGATGAGCCCGGTTTCCTCGGCGACAGTAATAAAGTCGTCAGGTGAGACCAGGCCACGCTCCGGATGATTCCAGCGCAGCAAGGCTTCCACGCTGATCACGGATTCGGTGCGCAGATCCACCTGGGGCTGAAAGGCCAGGGTAAACTCATCATCCCGATGGGCGGCGCGCAGCTCCTGCTCCAGCACCAGGTGTCTAAGGGCCTGGATATTGAGCTCCTCGGTAAAAAAGTGATAACGGTCCCGGCCGCATTCCTTGGCCCGATAGAGGGCCAGGTCGGCATTTTTCATCAGGGTTTCCGCCTGGCTGGAATCTGCCGGGGCCAGCGTAATGCCAATGCTGGTGGAGACAATCACTTCATGCTTATGCAGCTTAATGGGTTGCTTCAGGGCCTTGAGGATCTGCTGAGCCACGTGGGTGACGGAATAGGTATCCTTGACGTCGGTGAGCAGGACGGTGAATTCGTCCCCACCCAAACGGGAGACCGTGTCCTTTTCCCGCACGCAGCCTTTCAGCCGGTCGGCAATCGTTAACAGCAGCAGATCACCCGCATCGTGTCCCATGGTGTCGTTGATGCGCTTGAACTGATCCAGATCGAGAAACAGCAGGGCCAGGGAGGAACCTTGGCGGCGGCAGCTGGCCAGTGCGTTGTTCAGGCGGTCCATAAACAGGCGGCGGTTGGCCAAGCCGGTCAGGGAGTCGAACAGGGCCAGCTGCTGCATTTTCCGGTTGGCCTCGGTAAGTTCGGTAATATCAACGGCGGCAACGACATAGTTGGTGATCTGGCCAAGCTTATTGCGCACGGCGGAAACCGTGATGGCGGACCAGAACTCGTGGCCATCTTTATGCCTGCTGAGCAGTTTGCCTTCCCAACTGGACTGAAGACACTTGGGTGACCAAACATTTTCAGCGTCGATGTCCGACGTTTGCTCGGGGTTGAGGATTTCCAGTGTCTGGCCAATGACTTCTTCGGGCATATACCCGGAAACCAGGGTGAACTTCTGGTTCACGTACTCAATCACACCACGCTGGTCGGTGATGATGATGCTGCTACCGCTGTTGGTGACCGCGCTGGATAACTTCTGGAGTTTGGCTTCAGAGTCGCCGAGCTGGTGGATTTTGACTTCCAGGCGGCGGTTGAGTCGATAGAGGAAAAGAGAACAGGTCGCAAAGCAGATGGTAATCAGGCTGGAAACCAGCAGTTGCCATACGGTCGGGTTATCAATGCCTAACTTATCCAAGAACCAGTCAGGCGAGTTGATTGCCCATAGCATCAGTGAAACCAGCAATACAGTAATCAGTGTACCACTGACCAACTTCCTGTTTTTCATAGTCTCTGCTTTTTTCAACAAGTTTTTATTATTGTTATCGGTATCCGCCCGGTATTGAGCACCTGGCTCGAAACCGAGACGCTTCCAATAAGTTAAGCCCAGTTAACGAATTTTTGCATAACTATTTGATTGCGACAGGTAACCGTCTGTGACGGTTGTCCAGGAAATGTGAGTTAGCTCACGTCCTGTCAGGCTGGCTACTGTTGTCTAAGTCACTGTTTCGCGGCGTTAAGGAGGCATTTTGCTCTATCGGCTCGGACTCCGGCTCGGGTTCGGAGTCCGGGGCGCCGACCTCGACAAATTCTTCGTTACGCGGGTCAAGTTCCACTAACACCTGGGTGGAGGTGGGGGTGGCGGTGACGAAGGTTTCCTGGGCTTCGACCGGGATGCGCCGGCTGTTTTGGATATACCAATAGGTATAGGCGGAGAGTAGAAGCAAGCAGCTACCGATGCTGATAAAGAGCCCGGAAGGCCCAAAACTGGCAATCAAGGTTGAGCCGAGAATCGGACCAATACAGTTGCCGACCCCGTAAAAAAGCAGCAGGGTGGAACTGGCGGCAACGATCTGATTGCTGTGGAGACGGTCATTGACCAAGGCTACGGCCACCGGGTAGAGGGCGGCAGCAATCCCGATGGAAATCTCCGCGCTGATGAACAGGACGACGATTTGACTCTGTCCCCACCAGGCGGTGATCAGGCTGCTGAGGCCTGCCAGAAGCGAAAGGATGAGCAGCACCACCCGTCGGTCGAACAGATCGGACAGCCGACCGAGGGGCCAGGCAAAGAGCATGGCGGCAATCACGGTGGTGGCCATGAACAGGGCAATCTGGTTGAAGTCCAGGTTGATCAAGCTGCCATACACCGGGCCGATATTATTGAAGGCACTGATAACGACGCCACACAGGGTGACGGCAACCAAGCCCAGGGAGGAGACCTTCATCAGTTCACGAACGCTGAGCCGTTCACCCTGTTCAATGGAAGGCGCCTCCATGCGGGTGAGCGCCAGGGGAACCAGGGCAAAGGACAACAGCAGCGACGCCACGCTAAACGCCAGGGTACCCGATGGCTTGGCGAAGCTGAGTAGCAGTTGCCCCCCGGCAGAGGCCAGGTAGAAGACCACCTGATAGCTGGCAAACAGGGTGCCGCGGTTTTCGTTGGTGGCGCGGGTGCTGAGCCAGCTTTCGACCACTAGCATCAGCCCGGCCATGGACACGCCAGCCATAAAACGCAGCAAGGCCCAACTGACGAGATTCAGGTGCAAGGGGTGGGCGATGGCCACCATGCTCATCAGGGCACAAAACACGGCGAAGCTGCGAATATGACCCACCCGGGTCACAATGCGGGGGCAGTAGATGGAGCCCAGGACGAAACCAAGGGAATAACACACCAAGACCCAGCCGATCAGTTTGGTGTCGATTTCGGCAAGCGTCATGCGAACGCCGAGCAGGGTCATCAGCAGCGTGTTGCCTGCGACCAGCAAGACGATACAGAAAAAGAGGGTGGACAAGGACGTAATGGTTTTCGTCATGGCTCCCGGCAGTCGCTTAAATCAGTGGCAAAGGGGCGTGCGTGGAATGGCAAGCCGGGGCTTGCTCAAGCGGGTGACCCCTGAATGCAGTATGGCTTTTGGATTGGCTGCAATCGAGTTTACAATCCAGCGGTTTAGAGCATTGGGTACGGGATGGCTAATCGGGATTTCTCCTCCACCGTCGAGATCAGTCCAACCTATTATTTGGATAATTTCTTAGCGCTGATCAACAGCGTGCATTGCCGTTATCATGGAATCCTCACTGACGAAGAGCAAGGATTCCGCGACGCCTTTCTCCAGTTGCCCACCAATGCCCAGTGTTTATTTGTGCGTCTGGTATCCCGTAAAGGGCCGCTATTTCGGGTTGATCGGCTGTCCTACACTGAAATTGATGATGTAGAGGGCGCCATTGACCGTTTAGTGGCCGCGGGGTTAGTTCACCTTAACCCTTCGGTTCCCGTCAGCATAGCGTTGAATATACTGACCCTGGATGAACTGCGCCGACGTTTCCCCGGTTTGCCCAAATCGTTACGTAAAGCCCAGCTGATTGCTGCGGCCCAGGAATACTTTCTCGATACTGCATCAGAAGAAGAGGAGCCCCTTCTGCCAGCGGCAGAGGTGATCGGCCGCGAGATCCCTTTGCTGCTGATCAGCAAACCCGAGCTGATGGATGTTTTTCAGCTGTTGTATTTTGGCAATACCTACCAGGACCTCAGCGAGTTTGTGTTATCCGAGCTGGGGGTATTCAACTATGAAGACTATGCCCTGGAGGGTTCTGCTACGGCGTTTCGCTCGCGCCAGGAGCTGGATGCACTGCATGCCGCGGTGCGGTTTCGGCAGGCTGTTCGGCAAGCCGTCGAGCAGGATCCCCCCAGCCTGGAGAGGTTGGACATCATGCCTCGTCCGGGTGAGGCTTATCCCGCCGCCCAGAGAGTCTGGTCCAAAGCCCTTAACGAATTGGCACGCCATCGGGAGCGGGAAGGGCAGCATGAGGCGGCACTGTCTCTCTATCGGGCCGCCCAATATCTTCCCTCCCGGGAGCGGATCGCCCGTATCCTCTACAAAGAGCAAGCCTATGAAGAGGCCTTGCTGCAATGTGAGGCTATTCTGCAGGCGCCTTGGGGTGAGCAGGAGGAAACCTGTGCCATTCGCATTCGGGACCGCAGCCTGAGAAAACTGAAACGCCCGGTGCCAGCACCAGCCAAGGCGATCTTGCGGGAGGAAAAACTTCTGTTAGACGCACCGGGGCCGGCGTCGGTGGAGTTGTTGGGGCTGGAGTTGCTGACCAAAACTCAGCAGGGGGAGGGGCATTATGTGGAGAACTGGCTGTTCAACGGCATTTTCGGCCTGTACTTTTGGGAGGTGATTTTCGCCCCGGTGCCCGATGCCTTCTACCATCCGTTCCAGCGGGGGCCGAAGGATCTCTATGCCCCGGAGTTCATTACAAAGCGCCGGGATCTGCTGGAGAATAAATTGACGCAACTGGCCCGGGAGCAGAGCTGGCACCAGGTGGTGCTTCGAATATGGAGGGAGAAGTTTGGCCGCCTGAATCCCTTTGTGCATTGGGGGGTGCTGTCCGAGCCGCTGCTGGAGCTGGCGCTGCAGCGGATTCCTTCGGCCCATTTCGAGCTGGTTTTCAGGCGCATGTTGAAGGACCTGCGCCATCACTGCACCGGTTTTCCCGATTTGATCCTGTTCGGCCCTGAAGGTGGCTATGAGCTGGTGGAGATTAAAGGCCCCGGTGATCGGTTACAGGATCATCAACGACGTTGGCTGGAGTTTTTTGCCGTCCACCAGATTCCGGCCCGGGTGGTTTATCTGGAAAGGTCCTAGCGTTTGATCCCGCAGGTTGCTGATCGCTTTAACCCCACAAAAGCCTGATACTGGCTTGCTGAACTTGGGGCGAACGCTATGCTGTAGCACTGGCGCGATCTATGGTTGCCGGCACCGTGCCAAGCGCCACGCCGTCAGGGTTTTTAGGACATCTCCTGTTAAAATGCCATCAACACCTCAACTGATATTCATGGGTTCATGACGCGAGTATTTCTTGTATTAATAGCCCTTGCGCTGCTGGCCGGTTGTCAAACCGCCGGTGGCCCACCGCGGGAAAACTCCCAGGAGCTCTCAGCCCCCGTGGACACGGAGGTGGCGGCTGAGGCTGAAGTCGAGCGCGAGGAATTCGCCTTTACGGAGTTGCCGGAGTTATTGCGTCCATTGGGTTATAGCGGGTTTTGCCCGACCCCGGAACGATGTGACTGGCGATTGCCCTATGGGCTCTATAAGGACATGCAGGGCTACTTTCTGGATGAGGTGCCCTGGGCCGTGCATGGGGACACCGAAATCCATCGGGTACGGTTCCAGACCGGTGAAATTTATTACTATTTTGCCAGCCAGCGGCTCGGGGGCAAGTTCGCGCCTGTTGCGCCCATTATCCCAAAGTTTTTGAAAGACCAGCTGGAAGCCTTCAAGCCCGAACCCCTGGTGGCCTGTTCGACGATCTGGCTGGTGGAGGCACGGATTGAATTTGGGCGTCTGCTGTATCGGCTGAATAACAATCGTCTTATTAGCCCGGAAGTACTACAAGCCATACGTCAGCTTTCCCGCCAGTTTGGTGAGCGCCAGGCACCGCTGGCGGAGCGTTTGCTGGAGGTGGCAATCCACCCCGTGCAGCCTGGCCCATCCCCGGTGGTCCGTTTGGAGCCCATGGGTGAGCTCAAGGCGAATGATCTGCGGTTGATCCTGGAGGTGGGTAGCGGGACCATCAAACCGCTGCTGCAGGCTCAATACTTTGGTGACAGTTGGATTTATCTGCGCATGCTGGAGTTTGAGGCCGATCAGCGTCTTTGGCAGCGCTGGGGGTTACGGGTGCGCCGGCACGAGCAGCAAGGCCAGGTCAGAGAATGGGTGGAGCTTCCCGCCCGGGAGTCAGAGCTGGAGATTGCGCAGGCACTGGCTAATGCCCGCAAAGCCCGGGTTCGCTTTGAAGGGGCAAGGGTCTACGCCATGCTCAAACTGACTCCGGAACGAAAAGAAGACCTTAATCGCATGCTGGAGCTCTATCAGCTGTTGCTGGACGCGTCACAGCCGGACCAGCCCGCCTTATTGGCTGCCGAAAAGGCCTTTTCCTGCGGCCCCTAGTGATCTTCAGGCGACTTGGCACGCCCCGCTGTCTTTGCCGGTGGAACTTTAGAATAGGGTCATTCTGGCGCGGCGATCATTTGCCGTAGCGAACGCAGCAGGCCCAAGGAGTGTCGCAGATGGAAACCGGCAGCACCTATAAGACCCGATCCACCTCCAAGCACCAAACTTCCGATTGGGGTGCCCCACGGGAGCCAGAAGAGGCTTTAGTGGACGCCTATCATAAGCCCTCTCCGGATATCCACCTGTATCAGAAGTCACCCCAAGCCAGCTCCACCAGCCAGCGTAAGCAGAACGTGGGGCGAGGTGAGCGGTTGCTGTCGTTGGCCGGCGGAGCCGCTCTCTTATTGTTGGGGCATGGTCGTGGCCGGGCAGCCCGGATGGGGCTCTGGGCCGCTGCCGGGGGGCTGATTTACCGCGGCGCTAGTGGATATTGTCCGGCCAGTGCGGCAATGGGACGGGATACGACGGTTGCTACCCAACCTGAGCCCATCGTCATTGAAACCCAGCTGCTGATCGACAAGCCCCGGGATGAAGTCTATGCCTACTGGCGGGAGCTGGAAAACCTGCCTCGACTGTTTGGCCATATCAAGCAAGTGCGCAGGATTGATGAGCTCCACTCTCACTGGGTGATCCGGATGCCCGGGAATATGGGGAGCCTGTCTTGGGATGCCAAAATCGTTGACGATCAGCCCGGTGAGCGGCTGGCCTGGCAGTCGGTGTCGGAGGCGCTGGTGGATAATGCCGGCGAGGTACTGTTTCGGGTAGGGCCAACGCCTCAGCAGACGGATCTTTATCTGCGGATTCATTATCTACCGCCGGTGGGTGTGGCCGGCAGTACCATTGCTCGGGTGCTCAACCCCTTGTTCGCCCGTATGGTCGAGGATGATGTGCGCGGCTTTAAGCGTCAGCTCGAGGAACGGCAGCTGCTCGTCAAAGAGAGATAAGGAATTCCGGAACGCCAACTGGCAGGGACATGGCAGGAAGAGGGGCGGGGAGAGAAAGGACCCGGAGTGTTCCGGGTCCCCCGGATATTACTTCGCAACAGCGTCCTTGAGACCCTTGCCTGCTTTGAAGGCGGGAATCTTGGAGGCGGGGATTGTAATTTCCTTGCCGGTTTGAGGGTTACGACCAGTGCGAGCGGCGCGGGTGCGAACGGTAAAAGTGCCAAAACCGATCAGGCTGACATCTTCACCTTTTGCCAGCGCATCTTGCACAGATGCTGTGAATCCCTGGATGACCCGCTCAGTAGCGGCCTTAGTAAGTCCCGTTTTTTCCGCGACGGCTGCGATCAATTCAGATTTGTTCATGAAATCTCCGTATTACCACTATCGATATGACAACAGGCGATATGACAACTGGTCTGTAAATCACCACTTTTCAAACATAGACGGCTTCCAGAGCACCTTCAAACCAAGATCGCAAAATTTTACGGTTTTTTGATAAAAAGTTACCTACAGCTTGCGACTGTGCACAAAATAGCCACTGCTTACCTGCAAAGAGGCTGAGGGCTTATTTGTGGCGGACCATCACGCCCGCTTCACAGAGCACATTAAAAAAGGTCTCTGCAAACAGGTGGCGACGGGCTTCATCAATGGCGCAGCGGACATCTTCAACCTGGTGTTCTTCCAGATTGTTGATCGTGACGGTAAAGCCTTCACTATAGGCTTTCAGCAGTGCTTTTAAGGCGGGTACGTGGGGTTTGATTTCAGGCATTTCAGGAGTGAGATCCATGCCGCAACCCTCACCCAATTCGTGCAGTGCAATTCTAAGGCTCACTTCCTCCGGCTCATTGGCGGTTGGAAATTGCGTTACGGTTCCCATGCGCTGGCTCCTCCTCCCTTCAGCCTCATTCTATCTTACTGCCATCTTGGACCTCTTGAACACCTGATCGGTTTCATCAGGATCGGATCACCAAGCAGCTGTTTCATTTAGGAGACAGCCGTTTCTTTAGGGCAACAATTCGTGAGGCTTTGTACCTTATCTATAAGATAGAAGAGAGCCGAGATAATGAAAGCCTGAGCCTGGACGTGGGCTTTTACTTCAAACCTGGACGTAGGGAAACGAACATGCTCATCTTTATGACCTTTGTGGTGGCACTACTTTTCGGGGCGCTAGGTGGATTTCTTTACCATCTACAGCAGCCCCTCTCCGAACGGGAAGGCCTGTCTCAAATATCCTGGCCCGGACGCCATACGAGCCCATCGGGTGAAACCCCTTTCCACCTCGGTGTGCTCGGTGACTGCCTCTATGGCGCCGTGGGTGGGCTGCTGATGGTCGCCTTATTAACCCGACTACTAGGGGAATATGTCACTCCCATCTTTCAGGCGTCCACGATCAGCGTGAGCGGCGAGCTCTTTATTGCTTGGTTGTATTTGATCGCAACCTCCGTACTAGGCGGCTATCTGGGGTTACGGCTGTTGAGAGTCGCTAGCGCTTCAAGCCTCATGCGGTGGAAGCGACAACTGGGTCAGTTACAGCAGCAGGTGCAGAGTCTGGAAGGGGAGTTGCGGGAATCTCGTTCCAGTCTGTTGCTTCAGGAGGCTACCCATAAACTGCTGCAGGGGTATTTGAGCGAGGCCAAAGCCTTTTTAGAGCAGGCTCTACTGTTGACGCCCTCACGGGCACGGGTGCTGGCGTATCTGGGGTATTGCAAGGCACTGTTGGCACAAGAGCAGAACCGGGTGGAAGGACAAGACCCTGTGACTTTTGAGCAGGCCTTGCAGGATCTGAATGAAGGCATCCGGCTGGTGGAAGAAAGGATTGATCGCCGCAGTGAAGCCTCGGTCAGTGCCGGGATGTATTACAACCGGGCCTGTGTTCAGTATTTGAAGTGGTCCAGCCAAGGCCGTTCGCCCGCCAAGCTGACTGATGAAGAGGTGCGCAGATTAGCACTGGATATCGAACGTGCTTTGCGCCTTGATCACTCCAACCGGATCTGGAACCAGTTGCTGTCAGATTGCGGGCTGCGTCATGAAGAGAAGAGCTTGCCGGTGCATTTTGTCGTCACCCACGATTTTAAGTCCCTGTATGAACAGTCCCCGGCATTTAAAGCCTTTGTGCAGGAGTTGAAAGAGGCGAGGGCGCCTTCGTTTGACGTCGAGGCGCCTTTTCCGCGAATGGCTCAGGGGCTTGAGCTGGAAAGTGTCGGCTATTGATTCCTGGGCGGTTTGTCCTCTGATTGGGATTACACCACCATATACCAAGTGCAACCCCGGGCTTTTGTGTCGTAGATACACAAACTTCTTGCCGAACCTTCTACAGGTAGCGCCATGGCTCAAACAGGCTTTTTGGAGCGAACGCTTCAGCTTCAGGATACAACCTATCGGTTTCAGGTTTATGTACCGGTAGAGTACACCCCGGAACGGGAATGGTCGGTGATTCTGTATCTGCACGGGGCGGACGAAGTTGGCGAGGATGGCCAAGCCCAAACCCAGGTGGGGCTTGGGCCCATTATTCGGGAGTATCCGGAACGCTTTCCGGCCATCGTGGTATTCCCTCAGGCCCGTAGTCGAAAGGGCTGGCGCGGAGAAATGGCCGAGCTGGCGGTGCGGGCGCTGGAGCAAACCATGGGGGAGTTTCGTTGCGACCGGGAGCGGGTTTATCTGACCGGGGTTTCCATGGGGGGCTATGGCACCTGGTATCTGGCCCTGATGCACCCCCAACGATATGCCGCCTTGCTGCCGATTTGCGGCGGGTTGGATATGCCGAGCCTGCCGGAAAGACCCAAACCGACTGCGGACGCCAGTGACCAGGAGCGGGACTATGTAGGGGCCGCGGATCGATTACGAGATATTCCGGTGTGGGTCTTTCATGGTGAGCAGGATGAGGTGGTGCCGGTGGAGGAGTCTCGCCGGATGGTGAAGGCTCTGCGGGAAGAAGGGGTTGAGGTGCGTTATACCGAATATCCAGGGGTGGGCCATAACAGCTGGGAGGCGGCGTATTCAGACCCTCAAGTTATCAGTTGGTTATTGTCTCGGGGCCGTCGAGAGTCTGCCGAAAGTATCGCCGCACAATCAGAGCCCGAAATAATGGGGTAGATGGAATGGCAGAGGGGGCAGTGTTAGCTAACAGGCATTAGCCAAACCATCGAAAAAGTCCTTTCTCCGGCAACCCGGCAACCCGGCAACCCGGCAAAAATAGCGTAAGCGTAGGGATACC
>CAZEWG010000033.1:0-9998 GCA_964514485.1 uncultured Pseudomonadales bacterium | reverse complement strand
CCGGCAACCCGGCAACCCGGCAACCCGGCAAAAATAGCGTAAGCGTAGGGATACCACATAGGCAACATGCATGAGCCTGAGCGGAGGCACATCCGGTCCAAACCATTCTTTTTCACCTGGCGCCACTGAAGTACAGGAATACCGTATTGGCTCGGTGGTTGATCTGCTGGCGCGACTGAAGGAGCTGGACTCGTTCCAGATGTTCCGAGGCCAGGCCCGGGCTGATTGGTCGTTGCTTCCGGCAATCGGCAGAATGCACAGCGTGGCCTGTGAGTACGGGGGCTGGCATGCCCTGGAAGAGTTGCTGATCGAGCGATTTCAAAAATACTCCCGCCCCTTCATGACCAAAGAGCCGGATAACAAGCTGGAATGGCTGGTGGTGGCGCAACACTATGGTCTGCCAACCCGTTTGCTGGACTGGACGACGAACCCGTTGAAAGCGCTATTTTTCGCCGTTGAAAACCCGGGGCTGGCGGAAGAAGGCATTTTATGGGCTTTGGAGCCGAAGGAATGGTGGAACCAATTAACCGATATTGACCGCAAGCTGGATGAATCGGGGATTTTGGTTGCTTACTCGCCGGATTATTTGAACCAGCGAGTCAGCAGTCAGGAAAGCTGTTTTGCGGTGTTTCCCTTTCCTGAAGACCGCTCGGAAATCCTTCCTTTGGATCGGGGGATCCTGTATGAGCCTCACATTCGACGGCTGGCCAAATTCATCGTCCCGGCCGACTGCAAGGCACTGGTCTGCCAGGAGTTACATAAGTTGGGTATCACCCACAGGTCAATGTTTCCCGGACTTGACGGATTGGCCAAAAGTATACGCAGAGAACTGGGGCTGGCGTGGTAAGATAAGGGCATCGTGTTTGATTGTCCGAGGTTCTCCGGGCAAGTCCAGGTTCTCCGGGGAAGTGACGGTGAGCAAAATAATCAGCGCCACTAGCCCAAGCCAAAACACGAATAGGGTAACAGGCTAGAGCTTGTTGGTTGTTAAAAACGTGGTCTACAGCCCGTATGATATGGAATCCGGTCACGTCATCAAATGTTTGAAGGAGTTAGAGTTACCTGTAGATCGAAGTAGGAGATTGACTGAATGTCGACTGCTGTCCCGACCAAGATGTTTCAGTTTCATATCTTGGCTGAAGTCCCCAGGTCTATCTATATGGATGCACCTGTCCTTGAACAGCCCAAGGACGAGAAGAAACGGCTGGATTTTTTGAAGCTGTTGCGCAGGAAGCCATCCAAGCCTGAAGCACAAGCCTTGCAGACGAACGGCAAACTCAATTGCACTTTGAATGCAGCGGTTTGGCTGCGATTTAACGAAGCACCCTCCCAGGAACTCAGCCTCGTACTGGTTTATCGAGACCAAAAGGGCGAGTTTGCTGTAACGGTTGATCAAGCCAAAGCTGGGCCAACCGGATCCTTAATGCTCTCCGGAAACGTCTCTCTGGAAAGTCGCGGAAACGTGGAATATGTTCGTGCTTGCTTGGTGGGATTGGAACCGGGCCAGCGCTTTACGGTGGATGAACTGTACGTTCAGAAAGCCAAAACGCAGCAGTCCGCCAACGGTCGTCGCACTGCTTAAAGCGGTTTCTCTCTACAGGGAGTGTCGGTTCCAAGAGTGAATGGCAACCTGGTTGTGCTCCCGTGGCAGGGTGATGGGGATGCCTTGTTGTCTCACGCAATCCAGTAAGGACGCTGGATAACTTTCCCAGACGAGCCCGGTAATCCGATTCAACGCCTTGGCCGCTGCCGTGGGGCGGCGGTCTCGTATGTGAATAACGCGCTTATTCATTGCAGCCTCTCAAAATGCCAGAACCTCTGTGTGTCGCGGAAGTCGTGACTTTCTAAAAGTAAGCGATAACTGTGCCACTCCAAAAAGCACCTACCTTTCAATAACCTATAAACTGAAAAGAAATAAGCTGGCTAAAAAAGTGACAAAAAAGGTCATTTTTAGACACTCGTCATCGAGGCGCATTTTCTGAGGCGGCGAAGAGGTTGGGGTGTTTGTGATGATTTGATGATGTTCTGATCAATTTGTCGCTGGGCATTGTGTCACGTGGGCTCCCGCTTATCCTCACCAGGGGATTCACAGGTTTATCCACAGTTTTTGTGAGCAACTTAATACTTTTTAGCTTGGATTTTGATCGGCTTCTCTCCAAGGGGCGAGCAAGTGCGCGGCTTATTGTCCATGGTTGTCGATTGAAAGCTGTTTCCCCAGGCGGGCTATGGCATTATTCAACTTTTGGTTAACCGGTTTGTAAGGCACAGCATGTCGAATTCCCAACACAAAGATGTAACCCCTCAGGATACCCTCAAAGCCAAACTGAATATGGAGACGGCCCTGATCAATTGGCTTGAGCTGCAACGTTATTTTGCGGCCGGGCGGGTGGTGTGTGTTTCCCGAGACGTTGATCTGGTGGAGGTGGCCTTACAGCTCTCTCAAGACAACAAAGACCAGTTCCAGCAATGGATCGCCGATGGTGTCGTGAGTGGTGTCTCAGAGCCCCAGGCACAGCAGTGGTACGATCAAAAGGTCGACTTGTGGGCGGTTGTGGTGGCGCCTTGGGTTTTGGTGCAGGAGCAAGCGAACTAACCTGCCTATTCAAAATAACAAACGCCAGCGGAGGCACAGGATGATGAAAATTGCGTTGTATTCCGATCTGCATCGGGAGTTCAACAAAAACCTGCTGGTGGAAGGCACGGATGCTGACGTTATTGTCTTGGCCGGTGACATCGCCAAGGTGGAAGATGCTTTAAGCTTTGCTGATGATCTGGTCGCAAGGTATCAGCTTCCAGTCATTTATGTTCCGGGCAATCACGAATATTTTGGCCACGATCTGGATCGGCTGAACCAATGCTTGAATGACTGGAAGGAGCCCACCGGCCTGGTTCACGTGCTGGTGAACCGCAGTATCAAAATTGGCGATGTGCGCTTTATCGGCACTCCCTTGTGGACGGACTTTTCCCTCTGGGGGCCAGACGCAGCCCTGAAGGCCGAAGAGAAGGCTGTGAAATATCTCCCTGACTTCAAGGGAATCCGCCGGAACGAGCGAGTTCTGACGGTTGAGGATGCCAAGGAGTTGCACCGGAACGCACGGGAGTTTTTACGCCAGGAAATGGCCAGCGCCTCTGAGCCTCTGGTGGTCATCACGCATTTCGCCCCCCATGAAGATTGCTGCGCCCCGAACTTTCGGACCAGTCCGTTGACCCCTTACTTTATTAGCGACTGCTCGGACCTGATTGAAGAGTACCAGCCAAAGCTGTGGTTGTTCGGGCATACTCATCATTCGGTGGATTATCAGCTGGGAGGGACCCGAATTGTCGCAAACCAGCATGGTTATCCCCATGAAGTTGGCAAGACCTCCGGATTTGATCCTCAGAAGCGGCTGGAGATTTAGAGCGACTCCGTATTTGCGATAAAGGGCTGTTGGCAAACTTGCTAGCGGCTGCTTTGGGTTCGGCTGCCACCACTCAACTCGAAGTTGATCGAAACGTCATCAATTTGTCTCATGGCTTGGATTCATCGGGCCTAGGGGCTAGATTGCCCAGTTAATTCACAGACTTATCCACAGTTTTTGTGGAAGGCTGTCATGAACTTTTCCAGTTGAACTCATTTTTATCCGCTTGTTGGTTTCTTGTCCGGTTTGGATGGGAAACACCCAGCTGAAACTGATTGTTTTGTAAGTGGTTGCTAACCAAAGGCTGTGTTTCGAACAAACTGATGATGTTCTGGTCAGTTTGAGTCAAGGCCAGGAATGACGCGGCGTCACGAAGTTATTCAGCAGGTCATGCACAACTTTATCCACAGAAAATGTGTAAAAGTGACTGGAGTTTCAGGGTTGGGGAAATTTTGGGAAAACCATGATCGTCCCAACGCCGCCACAGTGCTCAAACCGAGTGGTGGCTGCCCAAAAAATTGCGAGGTTATTGCAGTTCAACAGCCGCTGCGGATCTGACCAAGGCACTAAAAAGCTCCCTTTGCCGCTGCTCTCGGAACAGATACTCCGGGTGCCACTGCACACCGATGAGAAAGCGATCCGGGTGTTCAATGGCCTGAACGATCTTGGGGTTTCTCTCCTCGGCACTCACCACCAAGCCTTGGCCCACTGTATTGATAGCCTGGTAGTGCAGGGCATTCACCCGGCATTGGGAAACGCCCAGAATGCGGTGGAGGCGGGTATCCGGGGCAATCTGGATTTCTTTGCGGGGAAAGACCGTGGTGATATGGGGTGTTTCTATGTAAAAGCTGCGAATATCCCGATGCAGCGTACCGCCCAGGTGCACATTGATGAGCTGACACCCCCGGCAGATACCCAACACTGGGCGACCAAGTTTTAAGGCGTCGTCCAGAAGCTTCAGCTCCAACTCATCCCGGGCCGGATCTCCATAGAGGCCGACCTTGGTGGTGAAAATCCGCCGAATAATATAGAGCAGGGGATAGAGCAGCCAGGTGATCAATGAGCGGAACAGGCTTCGCTGCCGCTCTATTACCTCTATAACGTCCTGAGTGGTTTCCGGCGTGACGTTGGCGTCGTAAAAAAATGGGCTCACATCGGCGCCCCCACCGATAACCAACCCGGATAGTTCCGCCATGGCGCACGGGCGACGGGGAGTGATACGCCGGGCCCTGCCGCCGGCTTTGCGAATCGCAAACCAAGTAAAGCACCAGGCGGCGAGGCCGCCTTTGTCTGGCCCGGTGACCCCGATCAAAGGGCGTGGGTGACGAACCCGTTTAGCAGCGCGGGCATGCATCGCAACTCCTTTGCGTTGACGAGTAGGAAAAGGGTAAGACGTTAAGTGACGCCCGCGATCAGTTTGGTCATATCACGGTGTTTTAGGGGGTGATGGAGGGCAAAACCCTGGGCCTGACGAAACCCCAGGTCACGGATTTGATCCAGCTGATCTTTGGTATCGGCGTACTCGGCAATGGGTTCAACTTTCAAAAGTTTGGCGAATTGCAGAATCGAGCGCATGATTTCCCTGTTTTGCATATTGGTAGTCAAATTCTGGGTGTAGGAGCAGTCAATTTTGAGCACATCAATGGGCAGCTTGCGCAGAAAGCTCAGGGAGGCGTGCTCCATGTCAAAGTTATCCAGGCAAACGTGGATGCCCATGGTGTGGAGGCGTTCCAAAATCGCCTGGGCAATCTGAAGTCGCTTAAGGATCAGCTCGGGGGAAACCTCCAACCGCAAGTGCTTGCTGGGTAAGTTGTAAGTCTTGAGTAAGTGCGCCAGAAAAGCGTGCAGGTTCTGTGAGTAAAACTTTTTGGATGAAATATTAACGCTCAAATAAAAGTCAGCAGGGATGGCGGGGTGTTGTAACCAGTCGGCCAGACTGCGCACGGAGTTCTCCATCACAAAGCAGTCCAGTTGATCTATAAAACCATTGGCCTCGGCAATGTCGATAAACTCCTTGGTATCGATTTGGCCCATCACGGAGTGGTGCCAGCGGGCGAGGGCCTCGCATCCCATCACTCGATGGGTTTTGAGGTTCACGATGGGTTGATACTCAATGGAGATCTTGTGATTTTCGATGGCGGCTCTTAATTCGTTCTCCAAATGCTGACGAGCCGCTTTTTCATGGCGCATCCGGGCGTCAAAGACAACGTATTGGGACTTGCCCCGGCGCTTGGCCTCGTACAAGGCCAGATCGGCATCCCGTAATACTTCGTCGGGCTGGTTATAGTGGCGATCTCCCATGGTGATACCGACACTGGAGCCGATTCTGATTTCCTGGTTTTCCAGCTGGAAAGGTGTTTTTAGGGTGGCTTGAATACGCTCGGCGATGTGGATGACGATATCCTGATTGCCGACTTCCTCAAGAATGAGGGTGAATTCGTCTCCCCCAAATCGGGCCAGGGTGTCGACTGGTCGCAAGACCTCCTCAACTCGCCTGCTAAAACCCTGTAACAACAAATCCCCCACTAAATGTCCCATGGTGTCGTTAATCAGCTTGAAGTTGTCGATATCGAGCACGAAAACCGCGTAGTACTCTCCGTAGCGATGGGCTCTTTCGATCACATGCTTCAGGCGATCGATAAATAGGGTTCTATTGGCAAGGCCCGTCAGGCGGTCATGGAAGACGTCATGCTGTAGCTGCTCTTCCATCCGCTTACGTTCCGTAATGTCGCGGGAGATGTACGCAATCCCGCTGATGCGGTTTTGCTTGTCCCGAATGGGTGCGCAACTGAGGGAAACATCAATCAACTTGCCATCTTTGGTGCGACGAATGGTGTCAAAAGGAGGCGGCTGCTCGCCCTGGAGTAGCTTTTTTCGTAGGCTGTGGAGCTCGTCCTCGCGGTCCGGTGGGACCAGTTTCTTGACAATGAAATCTGACCCGATGGCTTCTGCTATGCGATAGCCATACAGCTGTTCGGCCGCTTTGTTCCAGGAAGTGATGTTCCACTCGAGGTCCGTGCTGATAATGGCGTCGGTCGAGGTTTCTACAATCACCGCCAATAGGGCGCGTTCCTCTTCAGCGCGCCTGCGTTCGGTAATATCCCGTGCGATCACTGAGGCGCCGGTGGTTTGGCCTTGGGTGTCGTAGATGGGAGAGAGGGTATAAGCCACCCAGATTTTGCGGCTATCTTTGCGGACTCTGAGGGCTTCCTGGGGGGCTATCTGCTGGCCCTGACGCATTCGGTTCAGCAGCTTTTGCACTTCGTTTTTGGCAGGAGAGGGGGCCAGAATACTGCTATGGACACCCAGCACCTCGTCCTTCTTATAGCCGTAGAGGTGTTCCGCGCCTTCATTCCAGCTGGTAATGAGTCCATCCAGGGACAAACTAATGATGGAATCTCGCGACGACTCGACCAACTCCGCCAGAAAACGAAGCTTGTCTTCTAGCGCCCGCCGCTGAGAGATGTCGATATTAACGGCCACCGCGCCGAGGATCTGGCCGTTGCTATCAAAAAATGGCACGGCATGGTACAGAATGGTCTTGCGGGTGTCGTCGACTTCAATTTCGATCTCCTCGGCAAACTCCTGGCTCCCCTGGAAAAGCACCTTGGCAAGTCCCCACTCCTGGGGCAGGATTGGCTCTTTGCTATCCCGGTGCCATCCCTTAAAGGCGGCGGCGTATTCAGCGGGATTTGGGGGGAGAGTTGGATTGCCCCAGATCTCCCGGCAGGCCTTGTTGGTCTGTACGATCTTCCCTTTGGCATCCGTGATAAAAACACCAACGGGCAAGGCCTCCAGGACGGTGAGCAAACGGCGATGTTCCAGCTCCCTGGCGTCGATTTCTTTCTCAAGGAGTTCGGTCATCCGTTTTCGATCAGTAATATCCATACAAGCACCGATCATATAAATCGGTTGCCCCTGCTTGTTCAGAACGGGTTGGCCCTTGGATAACAGCCAGATGACCTCTCCGTCCGGGCGAATAATCCGAAACTGGATATTCATCGAAGTGCCTTCAGTTGCAGCTTTGTTGACCGCGTCAGAGACTTCGGGCCGATCGTCCGGGTGCACGAGGTTTAGCGCATCGGTGATGCTCTGTAGTCTTTCTCCAGGCAGGAGGCCGAGCAATCTTTCCAGGGAATCATCGCAAACAAGTTTGTGGGTCAGGATGTTCCAGCGATAGGTGCCTGTGCCGGAGGCGGCTAAGGCAGCCTCCAGCCGTTCTCGTTTGATGCGAAGGCGAGAATCCATGTTCTTTGTGGCCGTGATGCTGATTAACAACCCTGCACCTTGGGTCGCCACAGGTCCGGCCGGTGAGTCCCGCCAGGTAAGATGGCACTTTTCCAGCACCCAGATAATACTGCCGTCGGGGCGCAGTACCCGATACTCCTCCTCCAAGGGTGAGGCGTGCGGAGTTTGCAGAAAACGGCGCCATGCCGATAACACACGGTCTTTGTCCTTGGGAAACACCCAATGGGCATGATGGGCTAAAGGGGAGGGGATCTGTGCGTCGGGGGCAAGACCCAAGAGGTGGCGATAGTTTTGGGAATAATAGGAATCGCCTGTTTCCAGATTAAACCAGAACGTGCCCAGTTTGGCGGCCTTGGCGACCTTTACACAGAGTTCGGCTTCGTTAGAGACGGTGAAAGCCCGGAGCTTGGCAGAGTCAGGAGCATCGTGGCGTGGAAATTGAGAGCGATCTTTCGACATTCCGAACTTCCCGTTCGTTGGGTGGGCGAAGGCTCTGCAAGACCAAACAGAGTACGCTGACAAACGAGCCCTAATTCCATTTTATGTATGATAAAGATAGATCGGTCAGAGCATTAGTTTGGCTAACAAACAAGCGGGGACAGTGACGGCCTGAAAGGTTTGAGTGGGAGGGTGTAACCGCTACGCCAGTCGGGGAACTTGATGTGCTCGTGAGAAATCGTATTTTTTTAGTTTAAGATAATTGTCCTGGAGTTATTAAAGACCTTTGATGTGAGGTAGTTATGACGATTCTTATGCGCTTGAGAAGAACTGTTGCGGCGGTCTTGGCTTTGGCGATGTTTTCTCTTACGTTCCAGGGAACCCTGGCCCAGGCTGCCATGGTATCCACCGGCGATTTTCTGCAACAGCAACAAGCAGACTATGATCGGGATCAGATTCTACAAATTCTGGCACAGGATGATACCCGCCGCACGTTGTTGAGTTTGGGCGTCAACCCGGAGGATGTGGAACAGCGGGTGAACAACATGACCGCGGAGGAGCTGGCCCAATTCAATGCCCAGGCAGAGCAGCTGCCGGCCGGGGCGGCCAGTATTTTCGGCGTTATTATCTTTGCTCTGGTGTTGCTGATTGTGCTCGATCTTCTGGGCGCCACCGACGTGTTCCCGGCGATCCGGCCCATTCAGATCAACTGATTGAGCCTGTATTTCGTCAGACATGTCTAGCCTGGGGCGTTTGTTGTTTCTGGTAGGGCGGCTGTTAGGGCTATCCAGCCTGCTGTTGTTGTCCGCCTGCGCGACCACGCCTCTGACCCAGGAAGCTCGGCAAACGCTGCCTGCGGCGCTGCCCTTGAAAGCGGAGCTGCATGAAGTTCCATTTTATCCTCAAGAGCTTTATCAATGTGGGCCGGCGTCCTTAGCCGAGATGTTGGCCTATCGAGGCTTTGACGTGTCACCCGATGAGCTGCGCGGTGAGGTGTATCTGCCTGAACGCCGGGGGAGCCTGCAACTGGAGTTAGTCGCGGCAGCCCGGGCCAGGGCACAGTTGGTGTACCCGCTGGCCTCGTCCCTGGTTGCCGTGCTGCAGGAGATTGCAGCCGGTAATCCGGTGTTAGTGTTACAGAATTTGTCCCTCCCTTGGCTTCCCCTTTGGCATTATGCAGTGGTGGTGGGATATGACCTGGAGAGGGAAGAGTTGGTGTTGCGTTCCGGCACCACCCAAAGGCTGCGAACATCGTTTACCACCTTTGAGCGCACCTGGGCCCGCAGTGACTACTGGGCCATCGTGATTTTACCGCCCAATCAGCTACCCGCGACGGCGGAGCAGCAGCCTTTCTTCAATGCGGCCCAACAATTAGAAAGCTTGGGGCATATCAGCGCGGCCAGGCTCGCTTTTGAGGCTGGGCTGGCGCGCTGGCCTGGCAATGCGGCCGGTTTGATGGGGTTGGGCAATACCGCTTATACCCTGGAGGACTATGAAGCCTCTGCCAGTGCGTTTCTTGCGCTCACCGAAACGGAACCCAGGCTGGCGGCTGGCTGGAACAATCTCGCTTATGCGCTGGTGGCCCAAGGCTGTGGTCAGCAGGCGGTTGAGGCGGCCCAGTGTGCGGTCAAGTTGGCGCCGGAGGACAAAAATGCCGTCAGCAGCTTGATTGAGATTTTAAAACTCTCTTCCCGTCATTCAGAATACGCCATTTGTGCATCCATTCGATGTCCTGAACCCGCCATATGATGGATAATCAGCTGTTGGAGGGAATCCACGGCGCTCTAATCGGCCAGCCCTCGTCAATGGATGCAAAATGATAACCCAAAATATATTCACTCCTTTGTCTATGGAAAGCCTGATTGGGCGCGGATGAGTCTCTATGATGAAAAAGTTTTCGACCTATTGGCTGGC
>CAZEWG010000032.1:5529-27744 GCA_964514485.1 uncultured Pseudomonadales bacterium | reverse complement strand
TGGTGCCGAATATCCGCAAGACGGCGGATCTGGTGCAGGAAATCACTGCCGCCTCTGTTATTTTGTAGCTTGTTGGCTGCTTTTGTTACAGGTTGTTTGGTTATGCTTGGGGGAGGTTTCCGGAAGGCGGAAATAGTCTGAAATCTTCGACCGAGTCGGCATGTGGGCACAAGGCCCTACATGCCTGACAGTGGCCGGTTCAGTGCAGTTTCAGGCGCGGCTGAATGGCCCGGTTGATCTTGTCCGTGAGCCAGATCAGAAAACCCTGGGCGAGGCCGTGCAGGGCAATCTGGTGCATCCGGTACAGGGAGATGTAGAACAGTCGTGCCAGTTTGCCTTCCACCATCAGATCGCCCCCGGCCAGATTTCCCATCAGGTTGCCGACGCTGCCGTAGTGGCTGAAGGAAATCAGCGAGCCATGATCCCGGTAGCGAAAGGGCAACGGATCTTGTCCCTGAAGGCGGCGGATCAGGGTTTTGCTCAGCGTCTTGGCTTGCTGGTGGGCGGCTTGGGCCCGTGGTGGCACCGGGCGCTCTGAGTTGGGCTGTGGGCAGGAGGCGCAGTCACCAAAGGCAAAAATATCCGGATCCCGGGTGGTCTGCAGGGTTTCATGGACCACCAGCTGATTGACGCGGTTGGTCTCCAGCCCGGCCAGGTTGTTGAGAAACTCCGGCGCCTTGATACCCGCGGCCCACACGATGATGTCGGCGGGCAGTTCGGTGCCACCGTCCAGCAACAAGCGGTCTTCATCGACCCGGGTGACCCGGGCATTGGTTTTGACCTCAATGTGCAGGCGGCGTAACTCCCGCGTGGCGGCGTTCGACAGGCGCTCCGGCAAGGCCGGCAGGATGCGGGGACCGGCTTCGATCACGGTAATCTGGACACTGTCCGGTTGCAGATGGTTAAGGCCATAGGAGGGCAGCTCACGGGAAGACCGGCGCAGTTCCGCAGCCAGTTCAACGCCGGTGGCCCCGGCACCCACAATGGCGATATGAAAATTTTCCAAGCCGTTGGTTTGAGCTTGGTATTCCTTCGACAGGAAGGTGTTCAGGATCAGGCGATGGAACGAGCGCGCCTCGTTCAGGGTATCCAGGAACAGGCAGTTTTCCTTGACACCGGGGGTGCCAAAATCGTTGGCCGTACTGCCCACGGCAATCACCAGGGTATCGTAGGCCTTGCGCCGCTCCGGAACGATTTGCTCACCATCCTCATCCAGAATGGGAGCCAGCACGACTTCCTTTCGCTCCCGGTCGATGTCGGTTAACGAGCCCAGGCTAAACTCAAAATGATGTCGCTTGGCGTGAGCCCGGAAGTTGACTTCATGGGCGGCGGAGTCCAAGGAGCCGGAAGCGACCTCATGGTACAGGGGCTTCCAGATGTGGGTCAGCTGAGAGTCGATCAGCAAAATGCGGGCGCGCTTGCGCTTCCCCAGTCGGTGCCCCAATCGGGTTGCCAGTTCAAGACCACCCGCACCGCCGCCGACAATGACGATCGTATGCAAAGAATCACTCATGTTGAGTCTCCACTAGAGAAAAACAGAAGAGAAAAACAGATACCAAGTGCGCGTTTTGGTTATTCCTGTTTCTCAACTCTCTCAGAGCCCTTTCCATTAGGGGCAGGACCTGTCTATCTATGGGGATAAAGCAAATATTCATTCATTTTTCAGGAGATTCATCAGGCTGGCCATGGTGGCTTTTCCCTTCATCTTGTTGGCGATCGGGTCACTGGGACCCACGCCTTCCCAAATCAGGTCATCTTGGGGGAGTTCATCCAGAAAACGACTGGGGGTACTCTCGATTTTCTCGCCATACTGTTTGCGCTCGCCCGCATAGGTCAGGGTCAAGGTGCGCTGGGCGCGGGTGATGCCAACGTACATCAGGCGGCGTTCTTCTTCGATTTGATCCGTTTCGATACTGTTGCGGTGGGGCAGCAGCTCTTCTTCCAGGCCCATGATAAATACATGGGGAAATTCCAGCCCCTTGGAAGCATGCAAAGTCAGCAGGTGGACCTTGTCACTGTCGTCCTCTTCTTCCCGCTGCTCCATCATATCCCGCAGGATCAGGCGACTGATGGCGTCCTCGACTCCGATCTCATCCGCCGTGCCTTTGTCTTGCTCCAGCATCCGCTGCAGGGAGTCTACCAGATACCAGATATTATTCATGCGCCGCTCGGCCTGCACCGGCGAATTGCTGGTCTGGTGAAGCCAGTCTTCGTAATCAATGTCAGTAAACAGTTGCTTCAAAGTGCGGACTGCATCATCTTCGTGGCAGCGGCGGGCGGTGTCCTGCAGCCAGCTACAGAAGCGGCGCAGCCGCTCCAGAGCTTTCTCGCCCAGGTATTGCTCGGCGCCCAGTTCCTGACAGGCCCGGTACAGGCTGATGTCCCGCTGGGTGGCATACTGACCGAGTTTCTCCAGGGTGGCCGGGCCGATTTCCCGGCGTGGCACGTTGATAATGCGCAGGAAGGCGGCGTCGTCATCGGGGTTTACCAAAAGCCGCAGGTAGGCCATGGCGTCCTTGATCTCATGGCGGGCGAAGAAAGAGGTGCCGCCGCTGAGGTGGTAAGGAATCTGGTATTGCTGTAGTTTCATCTCCAGCAGCCGGGACTGGTGGTTGCCCCGGTACAGCACGGCAAAGTCCTTGAAGTCGGCCTTGCGCTTGAGTTTCTGATCAATGATCTCGGTGGCCACCCGTTCCGCTTCCGCGTCTTCGTTGCGGGTGCGGATCACGCGGATTTCCTCGCCCAGCCCGTATTCGCTCCACAGTGCCTTGTCGAACACGTGGGGGTTGTTGGCAATCAGGGTATTGGCGGCCCGCAGGATGCGGGAGGTGGAGCGATAGTTCTGCTCCAGCTTGATCAGACGCAGCCGGGGGAAGTCATCCATCAGGCGCGCCAGGTTTTCCGGCCGCGCCCCCCGCCAGGCATAGATCGACTGGTCATCGTCCCCCACCACCGTGAACCGGGCGTGGCTGCCCACCAACTGCTGGACCAGCTCATACTGGGCCATGTTGGTGTCCTGGTATTCGTCCACCAGCAGGTAGCGGATTTTCTGCTGCCACTTTTCCAGAATCTCGGGATGCTCCCGATACAGCTTGACCGGCAGCAGGATCAGGTCATCGAAGTCCACCGCGTTATAGGCCCGCAGGTAGCGGTTGTAGAGCTCATAGACCCGGGCGGCGCGGGCTTCTTCTTCGTCTTGGGCGTGAGACAGCACGTAGTGGGGGTCGAGCAGATCGTTCTTCCAGTTGGACAGGCGCATCTGCAGGTCGTTGATCTCATCGCCTTCCTCGGCATATTCCTTCAAGACAATATCGCGGATCAGGGCTTTGGCATCTTCCGAATCGAAGATGGAAAAGCCGGCCTTGAAACCCAGGGTCTTGTGTTCCTGACGGATGATGTTGAGGCCCAGGTTGTGGAAGGTGGACACTGTCAGCCCACGGGCCTGGCTACCTTTGATCAGCTTGCCGACCCGTTCTTTCATTTCACGGGCGGCCTTGTTGGTAAAGGTCACCGCTGCGATATGGGCGGCGCGTATGCCGCATTCTTCAACCAGGTAGGCGATCTTGCGGGTAATGACGCTGGTTTTGCCACTGCCGGCGCCGGCCAACACCAGCAGCGGCCCGTCAATGTAGCGAACCGCCTCTTGTTGACGGGCATTTAATCGGGACACTCTGAATCACCTGCGGGAAAAGAAAGATAACGGATCGTAGCGAGCCGAGATTGTAGCAAAGACGGAATCCTAGCAAAGGGAAGATTGTAGTAAAGGAAAGATTGTAGCAAAGGCGTATTTACACCCATGGAAAGGTATTGATACCTGGGGAAAGTAAAGTAAGGCGCCGGGTTTCACGCGGAGCCCGGCGAAGCGCTCGCGGTCGGGAAATAAAACGATACATAGTCATCTGTGCGGCTACCCGGAGTTATCTGCTAGACTCTGACGATAATCATTATTTTTTTCATCAAGATGTTATGAACCTGTGGACCAATCATGAGTGAACCTTATCCAGGCGCACCGCTGGAGGCTTTGCGGGTTCTGCTATTAACCCAAGATCAGATGGATTACCTGTGGCTGGCTCAAATGTTGGCCCGGGATCCGGCTATTCAATGGGAAATCAACTGGATCAGTGTCGTTTCCGACAGTCAGGAACAACTACGCCAGGAAAGTTACGACATTATCGTCTGGGACGCCCTGTTCCATCAGGATGATAGCTTGACGTTTCTCCGGTTCTTGAGCCGTCAGAATCCCCAGACGCCGGTCATTGCCCTGTCGGCCGATCTCTCGTATCGGTTTGTGTGGTCGTTGTTTCAGGCCGGTGCCCACGAATGTCTGACCCGACGCCATCTGGACCACCAGGATAAGTTCCGGTGTGCCCTGAGTCATGCGGTGTTTCGCCAGCGTCAGATCCAGAGTCGGTCCTCTCCTGCCCCGGGTTCGAGCGGGGTAAACCGTGCCCTGTTTTATGAACAGCTACAGCAGGCGATTCTGCGGGCGGAGCGGCGTGAAGAACGGGTTGGACTGCTGTTTATCAACATCGATGAGTTTCGGCGCATCAACAATAGCCTGGGCTATCGTGCCGGTGATGAGTTGATTGGCCAGGTGGCGGCCCGGTTGCGTAGCGTGCTGCGCCGCTCCGACAACCTGGCGCGGATCGGGGGCGATGAATTTGCCATTATCCTGGATAAAGTCGAGCACAATCTCAGCCTGACCCGCGTGGCGCAAAAGGTGCAGAATGTCTTTGTGGAACCTTTCTCCCTGAGCCAGCAGCAGGTGTCGCTGACGGTCAGCATGGGGCTGGCCACCTACCCGGACAATGGCGCCTCGGCGGATCTGCTGCTACGGAGTGCCAACCAGGCCATGTTTGAGGCCAAGTTCGAGCACGGCAACAGCTACCGTTTCTACAACCAGCAAATGAATGCCGAAGTCAGCCGACAGCTCGCGCTGGAAACCGATTTTCGCCAGGCCCTGCGGGGCGATCAGCTGATCCTGCACTATCAGCCCAAGGTGGATGTGCTCACCAATCGCATTGTCGGCATGGAAGCGCTGGTACGTTGGCAGCATCCGCAGCTGGGTCTGCTGGGGCCGGGGCAGTTTATCGGGCTGGCGGAAAAATCCGGCATGGTGATTCCCATGGGGTACTGGGTGATCCAGCGCGCCTGTGCCGATATGGAGCGGCTGGCACGGCTGGGTTATGAAGATCTGGACTGCTCGGTCAACCTGTCGTTTCGGCAGTTCTTCGACAAGAAACTGACCGAAACCCTGCAGCGGATTATCGGCAATGCCCAGATTGACACCCGTCGGCTGGAGTTTGAGCTGACCGAGTCCGCCATGATGTTTGACCGGGAATACACCCAAAACTGCCTGAGCCAGCTGCACAGTATCGGCATTCGGTTCGCGCTGGATGATTTCGGTACCGGCTACTCGTCTTTTTCCCATTTGCAGCGGTTCCCGATTTCCACCCTGAAAATCGACAAATCCTTTATCGACAATGTCACCACCAATGCCGATGACGCCATTCTGGTGCGGGGGATTATCAGCCTGGCCCATAGCCTGCACATGATGGTGGTGGCCGAGGGCGTGGAAACCGCAGAGCAGCTTGAGTTTTTGCGTAATCACCAGTGCGATCAGGTGCAGGGCTACTATTTTAGCCCGGCGGTCCCGCTGGACGCCTTTGTGGAACTGCTGAAAAAGCAGGAACGCAGTCTGGCGACCAAGTCACAGGAGCAAAAAAAGCGGTTTTGACAGGCCCCACAGGGGGCCTGTCAGAGTTGGGTTTGCGCTTATTGCAGGCGACGACGCAGGCCCATGCCCAGCATGCCCAGTCCCAGCAGGGCCAGGGAAGCCGGCTCGGGAACAGGCACAGAGGCCTCACGGACCAAGGTCAAGGTTGCTTCCACGGTTGCTCCTTTGCACTTCTTATGGCCTTTACCGCCTTTTGCTCCGAGGGGCTCGACACCATTGAACACGCAGTCTCCGCCACTCAGCCCCAACAGGCCTTCGTTAAACGTTTCATCCGACAACGAGATACTGATCAAGCCATCGTCGAGGGCACCGTAGGACAGCAGCAGCGGGTCGCCCCAGGTCAGCTGTCCGTACTGGTACAGACCCCACAATCCGGAAACGCCCACGGTTTCACCGCCGGCGGAACCATTAATGACATCGGGCAAGGTAAACAGGAAGTCCACGGAAATCGGTTGTGGAATGGTGTCTTCTCCCACGTTGACATGACTTTCCGGGGTCCAGATTTTAAACAGGTCGAAGGTCACATACCCGCCTTCAGTCAAGTTGTACTCGAAGGGATTCATTGCGATCTCGGCATAGTTCACGACCAGGCCCGGATCGGAATCATTCAGGTTGACTTGGTAACTGGCGGAGATCGTCACTGCGTTGGCCAAGGTGGGAACAGCAAGCAGCGCGCTCAAAGCTAATGCGGATACTGTACGTTTCATTTTCATCTCCTTGAATATTATTGTTTTTCTACAACCGCCCCTTCAATAGCAAAAGCCATGCCTGCGCGCGCCAGCCCTTTAACTTCAGGGCCTTGGCGATGTGGCCCATGTTTCGTCATGGCAACATGTAAGTTTTCTGGACGCTTGGACTTCTGAGTCGTGGTCGTTTGCAGACAACCGGCCCATGCCGGCCATCCCAAATAAGTTTTTTATTTAATCAATTGATTTTGCGTTAGTTATTTTTTGTCATAAAACAGCCAACGCGCTAGGTGGTGTGCTTTGGTCGGCTTTTTCAGTGTGATCCAGTTCGTAAACGTCTGCTTTATTAACAGCTTCTGGAGCCTCTGGATTTGAGCGGTGAGATCGTCCGGACTCGAACCAGCAGTGCAGCTTGCATGGCTGCATCCGGAGCCTTTCGCTATAATCCGCCCATTCGATGACTGCGTCTCCGGTTCCTGCTGACACAACTTTTTCAGAGCACCAAAGGTACACCGCTTCATGACTCCGATTTTCCAGCGCATTGCCGACGAGCTTGGCGTCAAGTCCGCCCAGGTCCAATCTGCCGTTCAACTTCTGGATGAGGGAGCCACAGTTCCCTTCGTCGCCCGTTACCGTAAAGAGGTGACTGGGGGGTTGGATGATACCCAGCTGCGTACTCTGGAAGAGCGTCTGCATTACCTGCGGGAGCTGGAAGACCGTCGCGGCACCATCCTCAACAGTATCCGTGAACAGGGCAAGCTCACTCCGGAGCTGGAAGCCCAGATTCTGGCGGCCGACGCCAAGAACCGCCTGGAAGACCTGTACCTGCCCTATAAGCCCAAGCGTCGCACCAAGGCCCAGATTGCCCGGGAAGCCGGCCTGGAACCACTGGCCCTGCAACTGCTGGAAGATCCCAGCCTGGAGCCGGAAGCCGTTGCGGCCGGGTTTGTGAAGCCGGATCTGGGCGTGGAGGATGTGAAAGCAGCCCTGGAAGGGGCCAAGCAGATCTTGATGGAAAAGTTCAGCGAGGACGCGGAGCTCTTGGGCAGGCTGCGGGATCACCTATGGCAGCAGGGCATTCTGAAGGTGAGCCTGGTCGAGGGCAAGGAGCAGGAAGGCGCCAAGTTCCGCGATTACTTTGACCATCAGGAACCCCTCAAAACCATTCCCTCCCACCGCGCCCTGGCGATTTTCCGTGGCCGCAACGAAGGGGTGCTCAGTTATGGCATTGTGGTACCGGATGAACCGGAAGACCGCCTGACGCCCCACCCCTGCGAAGGCCTGGTGGCGAGCCACTGGGGCATTCGCAACCAAGGCCGCGCGGCAGATAAGTGGCTGGCGGAAGTGGTCCGCTGGACTTGGCGGGTCAAGTTGCTGACCCAGCTGGAAACCGACTTGATGACCCAGGTGCGCGAGCGGGCCGAAGAAGAGGCCATCAAGGTGTTTGCCGGCAACCTGAAAGACCTGCTGCTGGCCGCGCCTGCGGGTCCCAAGGCCACCATGGGTCTGGACCCGGGCCTGCGGACCGGGGTGAAGGTGGCGGTGGTGGATGCTACCGGCAAGTTTGTGGATCATGCCACCATTTATCCCCATGCCCCACAAAACCAGTGGCAGCAGTCCATTGCGGTGCTGGCGGCCCTGTGTAAGAAGCATCAGGTCGAGATCATCAGTATCGGCAATGGCACCGCCTCCCGGGAAACCGACAAACTGGCGGGAGATCTGATCAAGGCCTTCCCCGAGCTCAAGCTGACCAAGATCGTGGTCAACGAAGCCGGCGCTTCGGTGTACTCCGCCTCTGAGTTCGCCGCCCGGGAATTCCCCGATCTGGATGTCACCATTCGCGGCGCCGTGTCTATCGCCCGCCGTTTGCAGGACCCCCTGGCGGAACTGGTGAAAATCGAACCCAAATCCATTGGCGTGGGCCAGTACCAGCACGATGTGAGCCAGACCCGTCTGGCCCGGAGCCTGGATGCAGTGGTGGAAGACTGCGTGAACGCCGTGGGTGTGGATGTGAATACCGCGTCGGTGCCTCTGCTGACCCGCGTCTCCGGCCTGAACCAGACCATCGCCAACAATATTGTCGAATTCCGCGACCAGAACGGTGCCTTTCGCAACCGCCAGCAGCTCAAGAAGGTGTCACGCCTGGGGGAGAAAACCTTTGAACAGGCTGCCGGGTTCTTGCGGGTGATGAATGGCGATAACCCGCTAGATGCCTCCGCGGTGCACCCGGAAGCCTACGAGGTGGTCGAGAACATCTCGGCGAAAACCAACCGGGCCATCCGGACCCTGATTGGTGACAGCAGCTTCCTGCGCTCCCTGAAGGTTGAAGAGTTCACCACCGAGCGCTTCGGGGCGCCGACCGTGCGGGATATTCTCAAGGAGCTGGACAAGCCGGGCCGGGACCCCCGTCCGGAATTCCGTTTTGCCACCTTCCAGGAAGGCGTGGAAGAGATTAAGGACCTGAAGCCCGGGATGGTGCTCGAAGGCAGTGTCACCAACGTGACCAACTTCGGGGCGTTTGTGGATATTGGCGTGCATCAGGACGGGCTGGTGCATATCTCCGCGTTGTCCCACACCTTCGTGAAAGACCCGCGGGATGTGGTGAAAGCCGGTGATATCGTCAAGGTGAAGGTCATGGAAGTGGATCTGGCCCGGAAACGGATCGCCCTTTCCATGCGTCTGGACGACACTCCAGGGGCGCCGTCTGCGGAAGGCGCTGGCCGTGGTCCACGCCGCGAAGCGCGTGCGCCCCGTCAGGAACCGGCCAAGAGTGGAACCTTTGCCGACCTGTTCGCCCAGGCGGCCCAGAAAAAGAACAAGGGACGTTAATCGCAAATGGGGCGTCTCACCGCCACGGTCGTTCGTGGTGGTGGGCGGCCATGCATTATGATTAGAGGGTCCGGTCGTCTTGAAAGTCGATACACTGACCCAATATCAGATTCATTTTCAGAGTGATTAAAGGCCCTTTCATGTCAGATGTACTCAGTGACCGCCTCGCCGGGCTTTCTCCCGCGGCCATAGCTAGCCTCACGGGCATTCTCCGGGGGATTGAAAAGGAAGGGCTGCGGGTCGACCCGACCGGCTTCATTGCCCAGACGCCCCACCCGGCCAGTCTCGGGCATACACTGACCCATCCCCAGATCACCACCGACTATTCGGAAGCCCTGCTGGAACTGATCACCCCGGTGCATGGCAGCGTCGATCAGCTGATGGAGCACCTGACCCAGCTGCACCGTTTCCTGCATGAGTGCCTGGACACCGAAGTCATGTGGGCGGGCAGCATGCCCTGCCGGTTGGATGGTGAGCAGAGCATTCCCATCGCGGTTTATGGTGAGTCCAATATCGGCATGCTCAAGCATGTCTACCGCAAGGGGCTGGATCTGCGTTATGGCCGCACCATGCAGGCCATTGCCGGGCTGCATTACAATTTTTCCCTGCCGGATACCTTCTGGGAAGCCTATCAGGCCCAACTGGGAGACAGCCAATCCCTGCAGGATTTCAAATCCGCCCAGTATTTTGCCTTGATCCGTAACTTCCGCCGTAATGCCTGGCTGCTGATGTATCTGTTTGGCGCCTCCCCGGCGTTGGATCGCTCTTTCCTGGCGGGTCAGAGCCACGCCCTGCAGGAACTGGGAGCCGACACCTTACACCTGCCGTTTGGCACCTCCCTGCGGATGGGGGATTTGGGCTATCACAACAACGCCCAGGCCGGGTTGCAGATCTGCTTCAATCACCTGAGCAGCTACACCGACAGCCTGTACCAGGCGATCCACACGCCCTATCCCGCTTATGAAAAAATGGGCGTGCAGCGGGATGGTGAATACCTGCAGTTGAATACCAACATTCTCCAGATCGAGAACGAGTACTACAGCACCATCCGTCCCAAGCGGACCACGGGCCCCGGTGAAAAACCAACCCAGGCGTTGCAGGCGCGCGGTGTGGAATACATCGAGGTGCGCTGCATGGATCTCGATCCCTTCCTGCCGGTCGGCATGGATGGCCATGGCGCCCGTTTCCTGGATGCCTTCCTGTTGTATTGCCTGCTGGAAGAGAGCCCCCAGATTGGCCGGGACGAATGCCTGCATCTGGATGACAACTTCCGCAAGGTGGTGGCCCGGGGCCGGGAACCCGGCCTGATGCTGGCCCTGCAAGGGCAGCCCGTGCCACTGGCCGAGGCTGCCGAGCGCCTGTTGCAGCGCATTGAGGGCGCGGCGCAACTGTTGGCGGACAGCTATCAGGACCAGGGCTATCTCGTGGCCCTGCGCCAGCAAGTGGACAAGGTGCGCCGGCCGGAGCTGACACCTTCCGCCCGGGTGCTCGAAATCCTGACCCAGGAAAACATGAGCTATTTGGAGCTGGTGCTGGAGTTATCCCGCAAGCATCAAGCGGTGCTGCGCCGACAGCCCCTCAGTGCAGAGGAACGCCAGTTCTGGGAGCAAATGGCGGCAGACTCATTCCGGGAGGAGGAGGCCCTGCGCAGTCGTGACCAGTTGAGTTTTGCGGAGTTCTTGGCACAGTACGTGGCCTGACCGTTACGGTGTCCACAGTTTTCAAAACTGTTCATTGTTTGCTCAGTTAGCTCGTGCTAACTTTTGTTTCGCAAACTTACACAAGGCTGTAATTGGATACGGTCTGTAATGAACTCAAGCTGTGACGGTGTGGCGACGTTGAGCGGTCGAGCCTGTGCACAGCGGTTTTGAAAGACGGGCTGCCGTATGGCTAAACCATTGCCGATAAACTGGGATCTGGACACTCTCCACAAAGCCTACCGCCAGGGCTATATGGCCGGCGTGATGGGAATGGCCCTCAATCGTTGCCCCTACCGGGGTGAGATTGTGGTGGCGGCCTGGGAGGCCGGCTGGGAAGATGGCTGGCAAGATCAACAGGAACAAAGGATGCGGCGCCGCTCCGCCTAAGTGACTAGGATTGGGGGCATCGCATCTGCCCCCGACGGGCGCTCAGCGCTGGACGACAAAGGTGGAAAATAGCAGGTCGGTGACCAAGGGTGCGCCTTCTTCCTGCTGCAGAATGGTCTGCACTTTTTCCAAAGCCTCCCCTCGCAATTTCTCCTTCCCTTCATTGGTACTGACACTGGCCAGGTCCTGGCGGCTGAGCAGCAGCACAATCTCATTGCGGAGATAGGGCAGATGGTATTTGATGGTTTCCGCCGCACTTTTGCTGTTGGTGCGCAGAGCCACCTCGGTTTTCAGGTAGCTCAGGCGCGGGCCGCTGACCGTACCCAGATTGACCACAAACGGCGGCTTGATGCTGATATATTCGGCGGCTTGGGCCTGAGCGGGAGCAGCAGGAATCAGCACCAGCCCGCTGAAGGCCAGAATCAAGGCAAGGATTTTCATCTGGAAATTACCCGTTGAAGTTCAGTAAAGTAGGCCGCACCGGGCCGAGCCCTGATGCTTGGTCACAGGCCAGGAATTTATAACAGACTAGCCAAGGATGCCGTTGAATGCTACTGATCTGGCAGACAACGCCTTCCCCCAGGAGTACTCATGCCGTCGTCCCGTATTCTGAATCTGGCAGGATTTATCGCCTGCGCCCTGTTGATCGCCTTTGCCTACTATCTGGAATATGTACAAGGGTTGGAGCCCTGTCCGCTGTGTATGGCCCAGCGGCTGGCGGTGATTGCGGTGGGCCTGGTGCTGCTGGTCGCGGCCCTGCATAACCCCGCCGTCCTGGGGCGCCGGGTTTATGCCGGACTCACCCTGCTGTTTGCCGGAGCCGGGGCCGCCCTGGCCGGGCGCCAATTGTGGCTGCAGAGCCTGCCGGCCGACCAGGTGCCCGCCTGTGGGCCGGGGCTGGATTACATGCTGGAGGTGTTTCCCCTCAGCGAAGTGGTGCTGATGATGATCAAGGGCACCGGCGACTGTGCCGAGGTGGACTGGACCTTTTTGGGACTCAGCATCGCGGGCTGGACCTTTATCTGGTTTGCCCTGTTTATCCTGTTTGCCGGCTATCAGCTGGTGCGCCGGCAGAAATAGGCCTTCAGGCTGAAAATGGCATATAGGCCTTGAGCCCCCAGATGGACTCACTTATATTGGTGCGAGCGACTAGCGCACATCATCACGTGGCCAACAACAATAACAACCCTGGGACCGCGTTTTAGTCGTCAGCGAGAGCAGTTGTCGCTACAAGGAAGCTTGTACTCCAGGGTCACCGTAGAAGCTAGTAACCAAAGGGGTCTATATGCTGGACAATTGCCGAACTGCCAAGGAGCGTTGGGGAGGAGTCAGCGATCTGATCGATCGATGGCTAAAGGAAAGACAAGAGCTGATCATCCGCCTGTGCGAACTGACTGACTGGAAGGAATTCGGTGAGGTTGAGGCGATCGTCAAACGTCTGACCGAGTTCTGCCAAGCGCTGCTTGATTACGTTTCCTCCGGTCATTTTGAGATTTACGAGCAACTGTTGGAAGAGGCCCGGGCGGTCAACGAAAACAGCACCGAACTTGTGAATCGCCTGTATCCTCGAATCCAGCTCACCACCGAAGCCGCCCTCGATTTCAACGACCGCTTTGACGCCACCCCGGAAGATGCGGAAGACCTCAAGCAGTTGCTGCCGGAACTGTCCGTCCTGGCCGAGCGGCTGGCAGAGCGCTTCGAAATGGAAGATATGCTGATCGAAATGCTGTATCAGGTGCAAAGCCCCGAGCCAGCCTAACAAGCCCCTTCCGCGCTGGAGCCCAAGGGCTCCAACGTGGCGGGCCGTTTCGCGGGACTTATCGGACGACGATGGTTTGTCCCGCCTTGACCAGGTCTTCGGCAGATTCCGCCCGGGGCGGGATCTGAACCCCTCGCTGGGCCGCCGGGCGGTCGGCAATCGCCTGCACCCAGCGCTGCAAATGGGGCAAGTCATCAATGGCCACGCCGGACCAGTCGTGGGTTCTGACCCAGGCCCAGTTCGCCATATCGGCAATGCTGTAGTCATCCGCCAGGTACTCGTGATCGGCCAAATGCCCATCCAGAACGGTCAGCAGGCGCTTGACCTCTTTCTGATAGCGGTCGATGGCAGGCTGGATCTTTTCCGGAAAGTAACGGTAGAACACGTTGGCCTGGCCCATCATCGGACCCACCCCGCCCATCTGGAACATCAGCCACTGCAACACCTGGGAGCGCCGTTTGGGGTCTTGCGGGTAGAACTGCCCGGACTTCTCCCCCAGATAAACCAGGATGGCGCCCGACTCAAACACCACAAAGTTGTCGTTGTCCCGGTCCACGATGGTGGGAATGCGGCCATTGGGGTTGAGTTTCAGGTACTCCGGCTGCTTTTGCTCACCCTTGGAAATGTCCACCGGAATCAGGTTATAGGGCAGCTGCATTTCTTCCAGGGCAATGCTGATTTTGTGGCCATTGGGGGTGGGTGCGGTATAAAAATCAATCATGACTGATACTCTCCTCAGGCTCGCGCGCTGGGACGGCTTTTCACTTCTTCGTACCAGCGTTGCAGGTGTGGGTGGGTTTCGGGATTGATGCGGATATTGTTCACCTTGTTAAAATCCATGGTACAGAGGGCACTGATATCGGCAATGGTGAACTGGTCTCCCATAATGTAGCGGTGATCGGCCAGGTGGTTGTTCAGGTAATCCAGAAACTTGAGGATACTCTTACGGTTCTCTTCGCCCCATTCCGGAAAGGTTTTGCGAATACTGGCAAAGTAGCCGCTGCAGTGCTGGAAGCACATGCCGGTGGGCAGGAAGAAGGCAAACTCCAGCCGCCGCATCCACATCTCGATCTCAGCCTTCTCCCGCGGGTTGGTGCCCATCAGCGGAGGCTCCGGCTGCACTTCCTCGAAATAGCGGCAAATGGCGATGCTCTCGCTCAGGTAGGTGCCATCATCAAACTCCAACACCGGGACCTGGCGCATGGGGTTTTTCTGCTTGAACTCGGGCGACAGATGCTCGCCCTTACCCAGATCGATCTCCACATACTCCATGGGAATGTTCTTTTCGGCCAGGAACATACGCACCCGACGTGGGTTTGGAGCTTGCTTCATTTCGTAGATCTTCATGGCGATGCATCCTTCTTGTTGGTCTTGGGTTGAGCGGTGCGGGTGGAACTCATTTCTAACTGATCAGTCAAAAACTATACTTTTAAAAATGTTTGGTCAATAAAATGGACTAGCGTCCAAGATGGCTAGGTGGGGCGGGCGACAGGCCGCTTGCCGAGACGGAGGTAAGCAAGTATGGGGCGACAACTGACCTTTGACCGGGACGAAAAACTCAAGCAGGCCATGGGCCTGTTTTGGGCCAAAGGGTATGAGGCCACCTCCCTGCAGGATCTGGTGAACACCCTGGAGATCAACCGTTTCAGCCTGTACAACACCTTCGGCGACAAGCGCACCCTGTTCCGGCAGACCCTGGAACGCTACAAAAAGTCCGTGCTGCAGCGTCTGATCGAGCCATTGGTCGCACCGGATGCCGGTCTGGCGGCCATCCACGCATACCTGAACAACCTGAGCCGGGGGCTCGCCCAGGCGTCGGGAGACAGCGGCTGCTTCTTTCAAAATACGGTGGCTGAGTGCGGCCCGGAGGATGACGACATCCGCAGCCAGGTGGAAGAGACCTTTATGCAGCTGGAGACGTTGCTGGAACAGGCCCTGCAACGGGCGAAAACCCGGGGAGAGCTGAAGCACTTGCAAGACCCCCAGCAGGGTGCCCGTTTTCTGGTGACCCATATTCAAGGGGTGATTCTGCTGCGCAAAGCCACCCGCGACAGCAACCGGGTACAGGACAGTCTGCGCTTTTTGCAGGCCCAGCTGCAGGCCTGGTAAACCGTTCGTGGGCTGAAATTTCCGGGCCCGAGTCGTGCGTTGCCCAGGATCTTCTATACTCAAAAGACATGACCTGTTCAGTCCGTGGGACGCGGAGTGTGAGACTCCAAGGATCAGGTACCAGGACGGCTCCCTAGAATAAAACTAATAGATAGCCCCAAGGGGCATGCCTGGAACGATTTATATGCAACAGTTGTTAAGACGTTGGTGGCATTTGAGCCGGGTCGAGCCGGATTTGGATTTGATTGCCCATCAGCGGCAGGAAGTGGCGCCGGAAGAGCTCGGAGTTTCGCCAAAGGGCGCGGCCAAGATCTGGCAGGCCGTGGAAGATTTATACCGCACCGGCACCCAACCGGGCATTAGCTTTTGTCTGCGCCGACGCGGCCAGATCCTGTTCAACCGGTCACTGGGTTATGCCAGCGGCAACGGCCCGGAGGATCGCCTCTGGGACGAAAAGCGGCTGATGACGCCGGAGACGCCGGTGTGCATCTTCTCTGCCTCCAAGGCGGTCACGGCGTTGTTGATGCACAAGCTGGCGGAGCAAGGGGCCATTGATCTGCTGGATCCGGTCAGTTACTACCTGCCGGAATTCGCCGCCAACGGTAAACGCAACATCACCATTCACCAGATTCTGTCCCACCGGGGTGGGATTCCCGGGCTGCCCACCAAGGTGCCGCCGGATACCCTGTATAACCCCGAAGAAGTCTGGCGGCTACTGTGCGCGGCCAAGCCGATCGCCGCTGACGGCCATCATCTGGCCTATCACGCGATTACCGGGGGCTTTGTGATGGCCCGGGTGCTGGAGAAAGTCACCGGCGACAGCATCCAGAACTTTCTGGACCGGCATATTCGCCAGCCGATGGGCATGACCCATTTCACCTATGGGATTGATGAGGCTTATGCGCCCTACGCCGCCCGTAACTATTTTACTGGCCCGAAACCGCCCTTTCCCCTCAGCTATATCGTACAGCGGGCACTGGGGGCCAGCCTGGAGCGGGCGGCCGAGGTCACTAATGACAAGCGCTGGCGGGCGGCTGTCGTGCCGGCGGGCAATATTTATGCAACCGCCGAGGAAGTGAGTCGTTTCTTCCAGATGATGCTCAACCAAGGGGAGTGGCAAGGGCAGCAATTATTCGAGCCCATCACCATCCAGCGGGCGGTGCATGAGTTCGGCTCGCTGCGGCTGGACCGCTCCCTGTACCTGCCCATGCGCTACAGTGCCGGCTTCATGCTGGGCGGCGATCCAATCGGGATGTGGGGGCAATGGACGGGGCGTGCTTATGGCCATGTGGGGCTGATTAACAAGTTCTGTTGGGCGGATCCGGCCCGGGATATCTCCGTGTCGCTGCTGACCACCGGACTGCCCCTGGTCTCCCACCACTTGCCGAGTTTGGTCAAGGTGCTGGCGCAGATTAACCGCTACTGCACCCGTCATCCCCGGGCGAGTCGGTAGCGAGCTGGCGACAGCTTGAAAGTAGCTGCCGCCAGCTGTAACAATTCCCTGCTGCGGGTTTTGTCCGGGTCGGATGGTCCGGACAAAGGGAAGGGCTGCGAAGGACTGCAGTGCCAGAAAAGGTATTCGGTACAGATATCCAATTTTTTGCGGCTGCGCACAGCAACCCAATCAAGTATTGATCAAAATAAAGACAATCACACTGGACAAGGACGTTGCCAGATGACTAAAACATCAAACCTTCATCAATTGGACCAGTTACGCGTCCAATTGCGTGACAAAATGTCTGCAGAAGTGGACCAGCTTGAAGCCAGGGTGCGGGAGTTGAGCCAGTCCGACCGACTTCATAAAGATATCCTGATCGCCACCTATCGCAAGATGATCGACCGCAAACAGATCATGCTGCGCCAGTTGTAGCGGGCTCGGCCCCTGCTTGGGATCAGGGGGCCAAGGCCGTCTGTACCGGCAACTTGCCGATCCGGTCATTATGGAGGCTGCCGAAGTAAAGACTCTCGCCCACTTGCTGTACCGAGGTCACCTCATGGAGATGCTGGCCACTCGGGTCATGCAGACTGCCCAACACCTGGCCTTCGCTGTCCAGGGCCAGCACCAGGCCATAGCGGACGGGCTGGGGCTGCAGGAATTCCGGCAGTGCCAGCATCAGTTTTTTCACCCAGGGGTAAGGGTGAGCGGCATCCAGCAAGCCATTGCGGGGGCTAAACAGGGCCAGCCAGAAGATGGGCTCGCCGGTCACCGGGTGTTGTCCACGGGAAATGCCGTCGGGAAAGCCCGGCAGGTTGTCGATAAAAACGTCCGTCTGCCCGGCCCGCTCTCCTTTCAGCCAGTAGCGTAATACCCGATAGGTCCAGGTTTCGTTGACCAGCACGAAGTCCTCGTCTGCGGACAGGGCCACACCGTTGGCAAAATACAGGTCCTGCAACAGGGTTTGAGCGCTATTCGTCGCCGGGTCAAACCGGATCAGGCGGCCATAGGGGCGCATCTCGATCACATCTTTCTTGTAGTCCTGCATGCCCCACTTGGAGCTGGCGTCGCTGAAATAGATGGTGCCGTCGCGGCCCACGTCCACGTCATCGGTAAAGCCGAACGCCAGTCCATCCACTTCGGTCAGCAACTGGGTCAGCTTTCCCTCCGGCGTGACCTTCAGCAGCCCTTGAACGGCATCGGCGACAATCAGCTCGCCATCAGGATTGAAGGCCAACCCTAACGGGCGCCCGCCAGTCTCCACGAAGGTTTCAACCTCGCCCTCCGTGATGCGGACAATGCGTCCGTCTGCCAAGCCCGCATAGACCCGGCCCTGGGGATCTTCATCCACATCCTCCGGACCAATGATCTGGCCGGTGGCAAGCAGGGTCGCTTGGGTCAGTGTTTGGTTGGGGCTCAATTTGCCGACCAGTTCGGGGGCGGGTAAGGGCTGATAGGCGGCGGGTTCAATCGGGCTTGAGATCAAAGCGTAGGCCGTCAGTGCCAGAAGGCCAAGCACCGCCACGGCTAGAAGGCGAAGGAATAGGCGCATGAGGGATTCCATTATTGTTATTGTCGAGACTTGCCCATTATGGGAGAGGGCTGTGACCAGATCAAAGCCGGAAGGATGGTCGGGCGGACCTCTGTGTCCGCCCGACCCAGAACCAAACCCTAGGCAGTGAGATAGCCGCCATCGGCGTTGATACAGGCGCCCGTGGTATAAGAGGAAGCCTCGGACACCAGATACAGCACCGTACCGGCCATTTCCTGGGGCTCCGCCACCCGGTGCATGGGCACGTGCTCCAGGGCTTTGTTGAGAATGGCGTCATTGCTGACCAGGGCCGAGGCGAACTTGGTATCGGTCAGGCCCGGCAGCAGCGCGTTGACGCGGATGCCCAGGGGCGCGCATTCCTTGGCAAAGGATTTGGTCATGGAAATAACCGCTGCCTTGGTGATGGAGTAGATGCCCTGGAAATGGCCTGGAATCACCCCGTTCACGGACGCCACATTCACGATCTTGCCGCTTTTTTGCTTGCGCATGATCTTGCCCGCTTCCACGGACATGAAGAAATAGCCGCGAATATTCACATCCACGGTTTTCTGGAAGGCGTTGAGGTCGGTATCCAGAACATGGCCGAAGAAGGGGTTGGTGGCGGCGTTGTTCACCAGGATATCCAGCCGGCCGTGGGTGTCTTTCACATGGCTGAACAGAGCCTGGATCTGCTCCAGTTCCCCGATATGGCAGGCCACCGCCTCGGCGGAGCCCCCGTTCTGGCGGATGGATTCGGCCACCGCCTCACAACCGTCGATCTTGCGGCTGGACACGATCACATGGGCGCCATACTGAGCCAGCAGCCGGGCCACGGCTTCACCGATCCCGCGGCTGGCGCCGGTGACAACGGCAATCTGGCCGTCGAGACGAAACAGGTCTTTGGACATGGATAACTCTCCTCGTTGTAATTCAGGCAGCGTCAGCGATAGGTCACCAGGGAGTGGTCTTTGCCCTGCTGCAGATAGCTGTAATGGTTGAAATAGGACAGGCTGATCTTCTGGTCGTTGTAGAGCAGCTTGGTGATGGAGGCGTTGGCAATCGCCCAGTTCATCTCAAACGCCACCTCCGGCGTGGTGCGTAGCACCTGATGGAGAATGGCCGTAATCGGCCCGCCGGAGGTGAAAATGGCGATGTCCTTGGAGCGGCCCGCCTCGGCCACCACCTGCTGAAGCCCGTTCCAGACCCGTTCCCGGAACTCGGACCAGGACTCAATGCCTTCCACCGGATGCTGTTCACTCGCCCAGCGGGCCACCACCTTCTCGAACACCTTCTGGAAGTTTTTCCAGCGGTCGATGCGGTTGGCGATGAAATCCGCCACCAGCGGATCATTTTCCGCCAGGGCCACCACATGGGCGCGGGTCACGCCTTCATGGTCGAATTCGTTGAACGCCACCTGCTGGGTTCCCAGCCCCGCCGGATAGGCGGCCGTCAAGGCCAGTTCGGCGGTGCGAACCTGACGCTCCAAGGTGCCGCTGTAGACCTGATCGAACTCGATCCCGGCCTGGTTCAGATATTCCCCCAGGCGTACCGCCTGGCGCTCGCCGGTGGGCGAGAGTTTGTCGTAATTGCTCTGGCCAAAACTCGCCTGGCCGTGGCGGATGAGGTAAATGGCGCCCATTGTTGATCCACCGTTTTTGTTCTGTTTTGCCAACCCGTAGTAACTCGAAGGCTACTTATTCCCCCCTTTCTTAAAGGGGGGTTAGGGGGGATTTCTGCAGACACGGAGCAAGCCGCAGGAAATCCCCCTCAGTCCCCCTTTACGAAAGGGGGAGGTAACAAAGCGGAAGCCTTACAACTCCGACTTCTCAATCTTCTCCTTCAAATACCCATCCAAAAACTTAATCACATGGATGAACATCCCAAACCGTTTGTCCTGGGTCTGGCCGTGGAAGAAGCGGTAGTAGATCTGCTGCAGGATCACCACCAGTCGGAAAATGCCGTACACGGAGTAGAAGTCGAAGTTCGGCACCTGTAACCCGGTGCGCTCGCAGTAGTAATCCACCATTTCCTGGCGGGTCATCATGCCTGGCAGGTGGGTGGGCTGGCGGCGCATCATCTGGATCTGGGGCGGGTCGCTTTCTTCCACCCAATAGGCCAGGCTGTTGCCCAGATCCATTAACGGATCACCAATGGTGGCCATCTCCCAGTCCAGCACACCGATGATCTGCATGGGATCATCCGGGTCGAGAACCACATTGTCGAAGCGATAGTCGTTGTGGATGATGCAGCGCTTCACCTGGGCGGGCTTTTTGGCGTCCAGCCAAGCCATGACTTCCTCGAAATCCGGGGCGTCTTCGGTGCGGGCGTTGCGGAAACGCTCGCTCCAGCCGCTGATCTGGCGCTCCACATAGTCGCCGGGCTTGTAGAGTTCCACCAGGGGCGTCTGCTCAAAGTCGATGCTGTGCAAGTCCACCAGCCGGTCAATCACGCTCTCACAGAGTTTGCGGTGCTGCTCGGGCGTAAAGCTGAGTTCGGCCGGCATTTCGCCCCGCAGGATAATGCCCTGCAGGCGCTCCATCACATAGAACTCGGCACCCATCACGGCCTCATCCTGGCAGAAGGCCAGCATGCGGGGCACATAGGGGTACACGTTCTGCAGGCCCTGCATCACCCGGTATTCCCGGCCCATGTCGTGGGCACCTTTGGCCTTTCTGCCAAACGGCGGGCGGCGCAGCACCATTTCCCGGTTTGGGTATTTCACCAGGTACGTGAGGTTGGAGGCGCCGCCGGGGAACTGGGTAATCTCCGGCGTGCCGTCCAGGCCCGGAATCTGGGACTTTAGATACTGGTCGACGACAGCGACGTCCAGCTCTTCACCGGCGCGAACGGCACCGGCTTGATCGATTGCAGTCATGGCTTTCTCCTCCTGCTCTTATTCTGTTGCTAGGGCGCTCGCGGCTCGCTTGCGTTTGCTCAGCATTTTTGTCGCCATGGAGACCATCCCTTTGTGATACGCCACTGGGAAATAACGCTTCAGGTACCACAAGTATTTGTAACTGGCGTGGGGCAGAATCCAGAACTTACCCTGCGCGACGGACTGATAAATGATGTTGGCGATATCGTCGGAATTGATTTTGGACGAGCCCAGCAACTTGTTGATCATCTGCTGAACGCCAGCATCCGGTGAGCGGGCGGTCTCCGCCAGGTTGGTCTGGAAAAAACCGGGGCAGACCACCGACACGCCAATGTTGCTGGGCGCCAGCTCCGCCCGTAGGGTTTCGGACAGGGCCACTACACCGGCTTTGGTGGCGTTATAGCTGGCCATCTCTGGCGAATAGATCAGACCGGCGATGGAGGCTACGTTGATCAGGTGTCCGTAACCCTGCTCCTTGAACAGCTGACTAAACAGCTTACAGCCCCGCACAACTCCCATCAGGTTGATGTCGATAACCCAGTCCCAGTCGTCTAATGAGGCGGTATCGATGGGGCCATGGGTGGCAACGCCGGCATTGTTGACCATGATATCCACCCCGCCCCATTTGTGGATCAGGATGTCTTTCAGCTTCTGCAGGTGTCCGACTTGGGTGACATCACAGCGTTGGTAAAACGCCTCGACGCCCAGATTCTGTAGTTCGGTCAGTGTCTCTTCGCCCCGCTGGTCGTGGATATCGGCAATGGCGACTTTCCAGCCGGCCCGGGCGAAACGCAGAGCGAGAGCCTTGCCGAGGCCGCTGGCGCCCCCGGTAATGGCAATGCGTTGGTTGGGAAAACGTTTCATGGTGAGTTCCTATTGTTTTTGTTTTACTCCCCTCTCCCAACTGGGGAGAGGGGTTGGGGGAGAGGGCTGGAGCTCACATGCAAGACCGAACCCTCAGAGCTGCACGAGCACTCGCGCCCTCTCCCTGTGTCCCTCTCCCCAGAGGGAGAGGGAGCTGTCCGAGCCTGGACCGGGACCTCAGAGTTGTACGAACACTCGCGCCCTCTCCCTGTATCCCTCTCCCCAGGAGGGAGAGGGAAATAACGGTCAGCCCTTCTTCAGCTTCTCATACTTCTTCAATTCCAGCTTGGCAATCAACCCCCG
>CAZEWG010000032.1:0-5429 GCA_964514485.1 uncultured Pseudomonadales bacterium | reverse complement strand
AGCCCTTCTTCAGCTTCTCATACTTCTTCAATTCCAGCTTGGCAATCAACCCCCGATGCACTTCATCGGGGCCATCCGCCATACGCAGCACCCGCGCGTAGCCGAACAGGGCGGTGAGCGGGAAGTCGTTGGACATGCCGGCGCCGCCGTGGATCTGGATGGCCTGGTCGATAATGGTCTGGGCCATGCCGGGAGCGACCACTTTGATCTGGGAAATCTCGCTCATGGCGCCGAACACGCCCACGGTATCCATCTTGTAGGCAGCATGCAGGGTCAGCAGGCGGGCCTGATCAATCGCGATCCGGGCATTGGCGATAATGTCCCGGTTGCCGCCCAGGTTGGCCAAGGGCTTGCCGAAGGCCGTGCGGCTGACGGCTCGCTCGCACATGAGGGTAAAGGCCCGCTCGGCGGCGCCGATACAGCGCATGCAGTGGTGAATCCGGCCCGGCCCCAGTCGGCCCTGGGCGATCTCAAACCCACGGCCGGGACCGGCGATGATATTGGCCAGCGGCACCCGCACATTCTCGAAGTGCACCTCGCCATGGCCATAGGGCTCGTCCAGCTGGCCGAATACCGGCAGCATGCGCACGATCTTCACCCCAGGCGTGTCCTTGGGCACGATCACCATGGAGTGCTGCTGGTGGCGGTGGGCGTTGGCATCGGTCAGGCCCATGAAAATGAAGAAGTCGAGATCGGGGTGGCCGGCACCGGTGGTCCACCATTTCTTGCCGTTGATGACCACTTCGTCACCTTCCACAATGGCGGTGCCTTCCATATTGGTGGCATCCGAGGAGGCCACATCCGGCTCGGTCATAGCAAAGGCGGAGCGGGTTTTGCCGTCCAGGAGTGGTGCCAGCCAGCGTTTTTTCTGCTCCTCCGAGCCGTACTTGATCAGCACTTCCATATTGCCGGTATCCGGCGCGTTGCAGTTGAACACCTCGGGGGCGATGAAGGAGTGGCCCATGGCTTCCGCCAGTGGCGCATACTCCACGTTGGACAGGCCCACGCCGTATTCCTCATCGGGCAGAAACAAGTTCCACAGCCCCTGACGTTTCGCCTCGGCTTTCAGGGCCTCCATGATCGGTGGCACGGTCCATTTTTGACCGTCCTGCTCCAGGTGGGCGTAGTATTCCGCCTCAGCCGGGATGATGTGCTCCTTCATGAAGGTTTTGATTTTCTTCAGATATTCCTTGGCGCGGGGAGAGTGGTCGAAGTTCATGGGCGTGCCTCTGCCGAAATTAGTTGCTTGTAGGGATACTAGAAAGCGGCATACCATTATTCAAATGAATAATGGTCATATAGAGATATTAATAGCGTGCATTTATCCCGCATCGACCTGAACCTGTTTGTGGTGTTCGAGGCCATCTATTCGGAGGGTTCCATTACCCGCGCCGCGCAAGTGCTGCACCTGACCCAGCCGGCGGTGAGCCATGCTTTGGCCCGGCTACGGGACAGCCTGCAGGACGAGCTCTTTGTGCGCAGCCAGCGGGGCATGACCCCAACGCCCCTGGCGCAGCAAATCATTGGCCCGGTGCGGGCCTCCCTGCAGGGCTTGCGGATTGCCGTGCAGGAGAACCGGGAGTTTGACCCCCAGCGCCTGGAAAAGACCTTCCGGCTCAGCCTGCGGGATATCTTCGAGGTGATGCTCTTACCCCGCCTGACCCGGGAGATCAACCGGCGGGCGCCCAGGGTGGAAATCAATTGCTTGCGGGTAGCGCGGGGAGACCTTCAGCATGAGCTGGCCAGCGGTCATTTGGATCTGGCCGCCGATGTGCTGCTCAGTCACGATGACAACATTTGCCATGAGAAACTCAAGGAAGACCGCTTAGTGTGTCTGCTGCGGCGAGACCATCCGTTGACGGGCGAGTCGCTGACCCTGGAGGCCTATCTGGCGGCGCGCCACGTGCTGGTGTCGTCCCGGGAACGGGGGCCGGGCTATGAGGATGTAGAGTTGTCCCGTCACGGGCTGCGCCGGGAGATTGGGTTGCGCACGCCCCATTACTATTCGGCGGCCCTGGTGGCGGCGGAAACCGACATGATCCTGACCGTGCCGGCGTTATTTGCCGAAGTCCTCTGCCAAAGTGTGCCGGTGGTGTTGCGGGAGTTTCCCATTCCCCTGCCGCCCATGGAAGTCTACCTGTACTGGCACCGCAATATGGACCGGGACCCGGCCAATCGCTGGCTGCGGGAGCTGATTTTTCAGGTGCTGGCCTAGAGGTATCAGGCGGTGTACGGCAATTGCTGCAGGCTTTTCCAGGTTTCGTGAAGAATACGGGCATCGGTGCCGGCCCGATGGGAACGTAGACCCAAGTGCTGGATCACATGCTGGCGGTGCGCCTGCCAGGCGTCGATCTGTGATTCGGCCAGCAGCATGGAGATGGACTCCAGCCGAAAGCCGGGCTTGATGCGGGCCGCCTTGTACAGCTGGTACAGCCACAGACTGTCGAAGGTCCAGGCATCGGAGAACACCATGCCGGTTAGGCAGTCGTTCAGGGCCTGAGCCACCACCTCCACATCCTCACCTTCATCCAGCAGTTGCTGGCGGGGGATGCCGTGGATCGCTTCAGCGGATTCTGACCAATCGTTCCAAAGAGGCGCCGGGCGGATCAGCCAGCTGTGGACGTTGCCATCCGGCAGGCAGATGCCGACTTCGATGGGATAACTGCACACCAGGTCCAGGCTCGAGGCCTCAAAATCCAGAAAGGTGGGGATGATAGACGGGTTGAGGGGTTGCAACCTGGGCAGCTCTCTTGGTTGGGCTCAGCGGTATGACCGCTGAGGGAATCTTCAAATCCATCCGCGGCTGGCTAAACAACGCGGCTGCGGCTACTCAGTAAGAATAGCCGCATTTAATGACGAGCGTATATTTAAGGTCCATCCGCAATGGTGCGCATTGGCAGAACTACACCTGCAACACGACTTTGCCGATGGCTTCCCGGTTGGTCAGGATACGCATCGCCCGTGCCCCTTCCGCCAGCGGTAAACGGTGGCTGATATGGGGTTTGAGGCGTCCGTCCCGGTGCCACTGGAACAGGGTTTCGAAGTTTTGGCGGTTGGCCTCGGGCTCTTCCTGACGGAAACGTCCCCAGAACACCCCGACGATCGAACAGCCCTTGAGCAGCGGCAGGTTGGCGGGTGGGGTGGGAATACGGCCACTGGCAAAACCCACCACCAACAGGCGTCCGTTCCAGTTGATGCAGCGTAGCGCATCATCAAAGGCGTCACCGCCGACAGCGTCATAAATTACGTCAGCGCCGCGCCCTTCGGTCAGCTCCTTGACCCGATCTTTCAGGGATTCTTCCCGGTAGTTGATGAGTTCATCGGCGCCGTAGGCCTGAGCAATGGCCAGTTTTTCCGCACTGCCCGCGGCGGCAATCACCCGCGCGCCCAGAACCTTACCCAGTTCGACCGCCGCCAAGCCCACGCCACCGCCTGCCCCTAGTACCAGCAAGGTCTCACCTTCTTTTAATTGACCGCGCTGGATCAGGGCATGAATGGAGGTGCCATAGGTCATGGCAAAGCTGGCGCCGGTTTCAAAATCCATGCTGTCGGGCAGGGCCTGGACCCGGTCGGCGTCCACCACCACTTCCTCGGCATAACCACCCCAGCCGGTCAGGGCCATTACCCGGTCGCCGGTCTGGAAGCCGGTCACCCCCTCGCCGAGGGCATCGACAATGCCGGCCACTTCGCCACCGGGCGCGAAGGGCGGCTCGGGTTTGAACTGGTATTTACCTTCGATGATCAGGGTATCAGGGAAGTTGACGCCGCAGGCATGAACCCGAATGCGGATCTGGCCCGGTCCAACCTCGGGAGTGGGCAGTTCCTCGAACACCAGAGACTCAGGGGGACCGTATTGACGACAGACCAGTGCTTTCATGGTGAATCCTCTTGTTATTGTGCGCAAAAGTGAGATGTCGAACCTGCTGCAAGGCAGCGACAGTTTGACGGATCATTGTTTTTGGGTTTTTATGGAATCTAATTTCGCACATAGAAATAATAATTCAAATAAAGAGTAATGTTCATGTCCTCATCCGAATTTATCCGTGTTACCCGACACGAGGGTGTTTGTCACCTGCAAATCGACCGGGTGGAGAAGAAAAACGCCCTGATCGAAGAAATGTACCGTGCCTTGGCGGAGCAGATCCGGCTGGCGGATGCCGATGAGACGATTGGTGCTATTCTGTTGTCCGGCGCCGGGAACTGCTTTACCGCTGGTAATGATATTCATGATTTTCGCGCCCGTGCCCTCGCCCCCGAGCCGCGCCCCAGCGCCGGCATGGATCTGATTGAGTGCCTGATGGCCTGCCAGACGCCGGTTATCGCCTCGGTCAAAGGGCTCGCCATCGGCATCGGCACCACCTTGCTGCTACACTGTGACTTCGTGCTGGCGGGCCGTTCCGCCGTCTTTCGCACCCCCTTTGTCGACCTGGGGCTGTGCCCGGAGGCCGCCTCCTCGTTGCTGATGCCGTTGATGATCGGCTTTCGTAAGGCCAGTGAGCTGTTGCTGGCGGGCGAGACCCTGGACGCGGAGACCGCCTGGCGCTGTGACCTGGTCAACCGGGTACTGGACGATGCCGACGTGGATACCGAAGCCCTGGCCCTGGCCCAACGGCTGGCGGCTAAACCCCGGGCATCCATGGTCCTCAGCAAACAGCTGATGCGCCGGGCCTGGGCGCAATTAACCAAGGAGACCCTCGATCTGGAACGGGAGCAGTTCGGGCAGCGGCTGAAATCACCGGAATGTCGCGCGGCCCTGGATCGGTTTCTTGATCGCAAAAAATAATCACAATTCACTACACCACACCGGATAACAACAATGCAGTTGGATCTTTCCCGGCTGAGCGGGCCGGCTACCTATCACACGCTCATTCAAACCCTGATCCCGCGCCCCATCGCCTGGGTGCTGACGGACAATGACAACACCAGCTACAACCTGGCTCCTTTTTCCTACTTCAGCCTGGTCAGCTTTGCGCCACCCTTGTTGGCGATTTCCGTGGGTCCCAAAAAAGCCGGCTCGCCCATGAAAGACACCTACCTCAACATCATGCGCAGCCGCGAGTTTGTCTGTCATATTGCGGATCAGAGCTTGGTGACGGAGTTAAACGAGACGGCTCGCGAGCTGGCCTATGGCGAGTCCGAGGTGACGGCCAACAACTTGGCCCTGACCCCATTTGATGGCTTTGGCATGCAACGCCTGAGCCGGGCCAAGGTGGCTTTTGCCTGTGAACTGCATCAGGAAGTGGTGCTGGACGACAGCCCCAACCGGTTGTTGGTGGGACGGATTCGCTATCTGTGGCTGGATGATGAGATCACCAGTCAGGATGAGAAAGGGCGCCTCAAGATCGATGCCCGTGCCCTGAACCCGCTGGCGCGGTTGGGGGGTGGGGATTACAGTCTGCTGGGGGAGACGATTACGCTGCCGCGGCCGT
>CAZEWG010000031.1:0-28553 GCA_964514485.1 uncultured Pseudomonadales bacterium | reverse complement strand
ACAAAGAGAATCTCAAGGCTAAGTGTAGTCGACTCTCTGAGTCACGGGAGGGATGAGCCGACGATCGGCCAAAATAGGAGACGAATGGCGGAAGACGGGATCATTTTGTGAAAAAGGTCACATGAAGTGACCTTTTTGAGGAAAGAGAGATCAGCAGCGCAAGGCGGGTTTAAGAGACGTCGACGGCAGGTATGCGCAGTTCCTTGGGGACGCTGAACTGGACATTCTCCTCCCGGCCTTCGATTTCCTCCGGCGCCTCTCCACCCATCTCCTGCAGGCGCTCCACCACCTGCTGGACCAGGATTTCCGGAGCCGAGGCGCCGGCGGTGATACCCACAGCCGTCACCCCTTGAAACCAGGAAGACTCGATCTGGGAGGCATCATCAATCAGATAGGCCGGGGTTCCCATCCGCTCGCCCAACTCCCGCAAACGATTGGAGTTGGAACTGTTGGGAGAGCCCACCACCAACATCAGATCACATTCGGATGCCAACTGCTTGACCGCATCCTGACGGTTTTGGGTGGCATAGCAGATATCGTCCTTGCGCGGCCCACGGATCAGCGGGAAGCGTTCTCTCAAGGCGTCGATCACTTTGGCGGTATCATCCATGGACAGAGTGGTCTGGGTCACGAAATAGAGTCGCGAGGGATCGCGCACTTCCAACCGCTCCACATCTTCCACATTTTCCACCAAATAGATGTCACCCCCCTGCTGGTGATCGAACTGTCCCATGGTGCCTTCCACTTCAGGATGCCCCGCATGACCAATCAGGATACATTCGGCACCGTCGCGACTATAACGAGCCACTTCAATATGCACCTTGGTCACCAAGGGGCAGGTGGCATCAAACACCTTCAACTGGCGTCGGTCTGCCTCTGCCCGGACCGACTGGGCCACACCATGGGCGCTGAAGATCACCAGGGAATTATCAGGCACTTCATCCAGCTCATCCACGAAAATCGCGCCACGATTTCTCAGGTTGTCCACCACAAAGCGGTTGTGCACGACCTCGTGACGCACATAGATCGGCGCGCCGAACACATCCAGTGCCCGATTGACGATTTCAATGGCCCGGTCAACACCGGCACAGAAGCCACGGGGGTTTGCAAGTTTGATCTTCATCACTGACTACCCTGCTCCGCTGGCTGCACCGCCAAAATTTCAACTTCAAAAGTCAGGGTTCTGCCCGCCAGGGGATGATTGAAGTCCACGACCACCCGGTCCGGGTGGACTTCCTTGACGATGCCCGGCAACTCAGACTTGGCGGCATCGGCAAACGACAGCACCGCTCCGACTTCCAACGGCATGTCCGGTGCGAACTGCTCGCGCTTGAACTCCTGAACATTGTTCGGGTTCGGCATCCCAAAAGCGTGCTCAGGGGTAATCTCAAAACTGGCACTTTCGCCCGCTTTCATACCTTGGATGCAGGACTCGAATCCCGCGGGCAGATTACCATCGCCAAACTCAAATACGGCCGGCTGATTACCGACCGTGGAGTCCACAATGTCACCGCTTTCCAGCTTAAGGGTAAAGTGCATGGTGACTTGGCTGCCATGCCCCACAAAAAATTCTGTCATAAAAGCGCCTCCACAAGGCCTAATTGGATGCTCCGGCTTCCGAGGGAGTGCGGAACATATCCAAGGCAATCATTACAGCGCCGACGGTGATGGCGCTATCGGCAATATTGAACGCCGGAAAGTGATAAGAGCCGTAATAGAGGTGAATAAAGTCCACCACATAGCCCAGCACCAGCCGGTCATACAGATTCCCCAGGGCTCCCCCCAGCACCAACGCCAGGGCAATGGCCAACCAGCGATCACTCCGGGGCAGCCGTTGCAGCCAAGCAATCAGCATCACACTGACACCGATCGCCAGCACTGCAAAAAACCAACGCTGCCAGCCACCCTGTTCAGCCAGAAAACTGAATGCGGCCCCGGTATTGTGCAGCAAAGTCAGGTTGAAAAACGGCAGCACAGGGACGGAGACGCCATAATCGAGATTAGTGCTGGCCAGATACTTGGTGCCCAGGTCCAGCACGATCACCAAGGCCGACAACCACAGCCAGGGCAGCGCCCCCCGGGAGCGCTTGGCGGATTCCGTCATCGACCACATCCTTTAGCTATCACCCCGGCCTTAGGCATATTGACGCTTCTCGCCCACGCCAGCCACGTTCTCAACACAGCGGCCACACAGCTCCGGATGCTCGGCATGGCTGCCCACATCCTCGCGGTGATGCCAGCAACGGGTGCACTTGGTATGGGCGGTCTGGGTGACCAACACCCGCAGCCCGGCCATTTCCGTCTGCGCCGCACCGGCCGCATCGGCGTCAGCAAGAGGTTTCACCCGCGCTTCAGAGGTAATGGTCACAAAGCGCAGCTCCTCACCCAGCCGCTCCAGAATCTGTTGCAACTCTGCCTCACAGAACAAAGTCACTTCAGTGGTCAAACTTCCCTTAACGGCTCCGGCATTACGCTGGGCTTCAATTTCCTTGTTGACCGCTTCCTTCACGTCCATGACCTGATTCCAGAAGTCGCGCCCCATGTCAGCGGAAGCCGCCATGGGTTGCAGCCCTTCGTAATAGGTTTCCAGGAACACGAACTCACTCCGCTCGCCCGGCATCACCTGCCAGATTTCATCGGCGGTAAAACTCAGGATCGGCGCAATCCAGCGCACTAGCGCCTCAATGATGTGATAAAGCGCCGTTTGCGCGGACCGACGCGCCAGGCTGTCGGTCTGGGTGGTGTACTGGCGATCCTTGATGATATCCAGATAGAAGCCGCCCAGATCAATGGCGCAGAAGGTGTGTACCTTTTGGTAGATCTGCAGGAAGTTGTACTTCTCGTATGCGTCGCGAATCTCCTGCTGCAACAGCCAGGTCCGATCTACCGCCCAGCGATCCAGCGCCAGCATTTCATCCAGGGGCACCAGGTGCTCACGTGGATCAAAACCGTTCAGGTTGGCTAGCAGAAAGCGGGCCGTATTACGAATCCGACGATAGGAGTCCGCGGTACGATCCAGAATCTTGTTGGATACCGTCATCTCGCCGCTATAATCGGTGGCGGCAACCCACAGGCGGAGAATATCAGCACCCAGCTTGTTCATCACATCCTGAGGGGACACCACGTTGCCCAGCGACTTGGACATCTTGCGGCCGTTCTCATCCACCACAAAGCCGTGGGTCAACAGCCCCCGATAAGGCGCATGGCCATCAATGGCACAGCCGGTCAGCAATGAGGAATGGAACCAACCACGGTGCTGGTCGGAACCTTCCAGATACAAGTCAGCACGCGGGCCTTCATCATGGCCCATGGGATGGGAGCCGCGCATCACGTGCCAATGAGTGGTTCCGGAGTCAAACCAAACGTCGAGGGTGTCATTGATCTTCTCATACTGGTCGGCTTCCGCCCCCAGCAGCTCGGCCGGGTCGAGTTTGAACCAGGCCTCAATACCCTCCTGCTCAACCCGCTGGGCCACCTGCTCCATCAACTCAACCGTGTTCGGATGCAGCTCACCGGTTTCCTTGTGCAGGAAGAAGGGAATCGGCACCCCCCAATTGCGCTGACGGGAGATACACCAGTCCGGCCGACCGGCGATCATGCCCTGCAGGCGGGCTTGTCCCCAGGCAGGTACAAATTTGGTGGTTTCAATGGCTTTCAAGGCCCGTTGCCGCAGGGTGGTGCCATCGTTGGCAGGCGTGTCCATGCCCACGAACCACTGGGCCGTGGCGCGGTAGATCAGCGGTGTCTTATGGCGCCAGCAGTGCATATAGCTGTGGCTGACGCTTTCATGCTTGAGCAGTGCGCCCACTTCCTGCAGCTTTTCTACAATGTTGGGGTTGGCCTTCCAGATGAACTGACCACCAAAGAACGGCAGGGATTCCACATAGACCCCATTGCTCTGTACCGGGCTCAGGATCTCATCGTTCTGCATGCCGTATTGCTTGCAGATCCGGAAGTCGTCTTCCCCGTAGGCAGGCGCCGCGTGTACCACGCCGGTACCGGCGCCGGTTTCCACATAGTCGGCCAGATAAACCGGCGACAGACGATCATAGAAGGGATGGCGGAAACGGATCTGATCCAGCGCCGCACCTTGTGCGCGTGCGACGATCTCACCCTGCAGGCCATACCGCTGCAAGCAGGCCGCTACCAGCTCCTCGGCCAGCACCAGCAAGCGATCCCCCACATCCACCAGGCCATACGTCAGCTCCGGGTGAACGTTGAGGGCCTGGTTGGCGGGAATAGTCCAGGGGGTGGTGGTCCAGATCACGATACTGGCGGGTTTGGCCAGGCTATCGACGCCAAAGGCTGCCGCCAGCTTGTCCCCATCTTCCACCGGAAACGCCACGTCAATGGCGTCTGATTTTTTGTCCTGGTACTCCACTTCGGCTTCAGCCAGCGCCGAGCCACAGTCGAAACACCAGTTGACCGGCTTGAGGCCTTTGAAAACAAAGCCGCCTTCCACCATTTTGGCCAGAGCCCGGATCTCCCCCGCTTCATTGGGGAACTCCATGGTGCGGTAGGGGTTTTCCCAGTCACCCAGCACGCCCAGGCGCACGAAGTCCTTCATCTGGCCCTGGATCTGCTTGGTGGCATAATCCCGGCACCGAATCCGGGTCAGGTCAGCCGGTTGATTCTTGCCGTGGGTGGTTTCCACCTTGTGCTCGATGGGCAGACCGTGGCAGTCCCACCCGGGAACATAGGGGGCATCGTAACCCGCCAGGGTCTTGGATTTGACAATGATGTCCTTGAGGATCTTGTTGACCGCGTGACCAATATGAATGTCGCCGTTTGCGTAGGGAGGGCCATCGTGCAGCACAAACACGGGGCGCCCCTGGGAAACCTCACGGATCTTCTGATAAAGATTCGCTTCCTCCCAGCGCTGGAGCATGGCGGGCTCACGCTGGGACAGGTTGGCTTTCATGGGAAAAGCCGTTTCCGGAAGGTTTAAGGTCGCTTTATAGTCGGTCATAACAAGTCCACGTTTAAGACTGGGTCACAGCCCACCAGTGGGGCCGGAATCATTGTTTCTGAAATCAGTGGAGGCTCATTGGCCTGCCCCCTCAGACGCCGAAAAAGCTCCGCGCCGCCTGAATATCCTGCTCAATCCGGGCCTTGAGCGCGTCAAGAGACGGGAAACGCTGCTCATCCCGCAGCTTGGCCCGGAAAATCACCTGCAGCCGGGCTCCATAGATCGACCGGGAAAAGTCCAGCAAGTGGACCTCCAGCAACGGCTTGGTGCCATTCACACTGGGCCGGATCCCCACATTGGCCACCGCCGGCAGCGGTGACGACTCGCCAGGCACGAGCACCTCCACGGCGAATACTCCGGTTAATGGTGAATGGCGCCGCCCGATGGCAATGTTAGCCGTCGGCACTCCCAGCTGACGCCCCAACTTGGCCCCATGAATCACTCGACCGCCCATGCTAAAGGGGCGCCCCATCATACGGTAGGCCAAATCGAAGTCACTGGCGGCCAACGACTTGCGCACCCGAGTGCTGCTAACCCGCTCCCCGCCAATCTCAAAGGTCTGGGTATGCTCGACGCCAAAACCTTTTTCAGCGCCCACCTGTTCAAGAAGGTGGAAGTCGCCGGCTCGATCGCAGCCAAACCGGAAGTCGTCGCCGACCACCAGATGCCGGATCATCAACCCGTCGATCAGAACCTGCTGCACAAACTGTTCTGCGGTCAAGCTACGCAAGCGCTGATTAAACTGCAGACAGACTACTATGTCGACACCCTCTTGCTCGAGTGCGACTAGCTTCTCACGAAACCGCATTAACCGGGGTGGTGCTTGGTCACCGGCAAAATACTCCCGGGGCTGCGGCTCAAACACCACCACCACCGAGGGCACTCCCAGTTCAGCTGCCTTGGCCTTCACCTGGGCCAGAATCGCCTGATGGCCAAGATGAACCCCGTCGAAATTGCCAATGGTCGCCACGCAGCCCCGGGCCAACAGCGCCCGCACTGAAGGCGCCGAGGCAACGTCGCTCGCAGCTTGATACTGCAAATTGTGTAAGCCACGGATCAGCTTCATGTTTACATCATGTCTTTTGGATGAAGCGGCATTATAACCGAGGCCGGCCACGCCGCCCACACGCGTTACGCAAGCGTACCCCGACTACCGATGATCAGGACCGCATCCTGAACTGACGCAAACGAATCCCGCTGGTAAATAACGCGATGAAATACACCGCCATGCCCCCCACCGTTAGCAGCGCCAGCCAAGCCGCCCGCTCGTACCAGAACTGCTGCATCCAGAGCTCGTCGCTGTAGTTCACCAGCAGCACAAAGGCGACCAACAACCCATTCGCCACCAACAACTGGCCGCCAAACTTCAGCCAGCCCGACTGAAACCGCCAGACCCGCTCCTTATGCAGCCCCCACGCCAGCAACCCGGCATTGAGAAAGGCGGCTAAGGTGGTCGCCAAGGCCAAGCCCACATGAGCCAAGGAGAACACCAACATCAGGTTAAACACCATATTGGCCACCATGGCGATCACCCCGATCCTGACGGGTGTTCGCGTATCCTGGCGGGCAAAGAACCCCGGCGCCAGCACCTTGATGAGCATAAAAGCGATCAATCCCGCCGAATAGGCCCGCAAGCTCATGGCCGCCATCTCGATATCTCGCGGCTCCAATGCGCCATGGTAGAACAGGGTGATCAACAAGGGCTCCGCCAGCAGCGCCAGGGCAAGCGCCGCCGGCAGGCCGATCAACAGCACCGTACGAACCCCCCAATCCATCATGCGCGAAAACTCGTCAGTGGACTTTTCCGCATACTTGCGGGACAGGCTCGGCAGAATCACCGTGGCGATGGCAATTCCAAACACCCCCAAGGGTAACTCCATCAGCCGATCGGAATAGTACAGCCAGGACACGCTCCCGGTTTGTAGAAAGGAAGCCAGTATCGTGTCGAGCAGCAAGTTGATCTGACTGACGGACACCCCGAAAAGGGCCGGCACCATCAGCTTCAGAATCCGCTGCACCCCTTCATGGCGGTAATCCAGCCGGGGCCGGGGCAGCAAGCCGATTCTCATTAAAAAAGGCAGTTGGAAGAAAAACTGCAAGATCCCAGCAATCAACACCCCCCAGGCCAGCGCCACCACGGGTACCGACAGCCGCGGGCTCAGCCACAGCGCCGCCGCGATCATCGCCAGATTCAACAGCACCGGCGTAAAAGCGGGCACCGCGAAGCGGTCATAACTGTTTAGGACGGAGCCGGCAAACGCCGTCAGCGAAATCAACAACAAATACGGAAAAGTAATCCGCAGCATTTCTGCCGTCAGGGCGAACTTGACCGGATCATCATGGAATCCCGGCGCAAACACATAGGCAATCACCGGCGAGCCAAACACCGCCAGCGCCGTCAGCACCATCAACACCAGCCCCAGGGTTCCGGCAACGGCACCCAGCAAGCGGCGCACCTCGGCCTGGCTTCGCTGCGAGCGATACTCCGACAACACCGGCACAAAGGCCTGGGCGAACGCCCCTTCCGCAAACAGCCGGCGTAAAAAGTTAGGGATTTTAAACGCGACAAAGAAAGCATCGGCGCCGGCGCCCGCGCCGAACTGGTTGGCAATCACCATATCCCGAGCCAGCCCCAGCACCCGGGACAACATGGTCATCAGACTCACCAGCCCACTGGAGCGCAGCAGACTGCGGGATTTTTTGGCTGCCGGCAAAGCCTCCGAAGAAGACTCGGGGTCTGGTGCCATGGGAGTCTGATTCATAGACCTACCTGGAAAGCTCAAGAAAGCGCTGACAAGAAGAAAAAGAGTGCCGAGTGAAAGGCGCAAATGCTAGCATTACATGTCGGAAAGAAACAGTAGCGAACAACAGCCGGAGGCGAGTTTTGCCCAATCCGTGATTGACAAATAATTCGCCAACCGGCATAGTGTCGCGTCATTTATTTCGAACAACCTACCCGTTCTACGTTGAGGAGTTACAAGGTGGCGAATACCGCATCAGCTAAAAAGCGCGCGCGCCAGCAAGAGAAAAATCGAGCGCATAATGCCAGCCTGCGCTCTATGGTGCGCACCTATGTGAAAAAAGTCATTGCCAAAATCAATGCTGGTAACTACGAAGAAGCCATGGCCGCCTTCAAAGTAGCCGAGCCCATCGTTGACAGCATGGTCAACAAAGGCATCTTCGCCAAGAACAAGGCTGCCCGCACCAAGAGCCGTCTGAACGCCCGCATCAAGGCGCTCAAAGAAGCCTAAGCTCCTGGCTGTATGCGAGAATTCCTGTAACCGCATCTTCGGATGCGGTTATTTTTTGCCTGTAGAATGCCAATCTCGACAGCGGGGTACGGCAGCAGGCGCATTACCTGCCGCCGCAAGTCCATCACACCAAAATCAGATTATCCCGGTGCACCAACTCCGGCTCGTGACAGTACCCCAGCACTTTCACAATGGAGTCACTGCACTTACCAATAATCAGGCGCGCATCCGCCGCATCATAGTTCACCAACCCCCGCGCCACTTCCCGACCCGCTTCATCCACGCAGGTTACAATCTCGCCACGCCGGAAATTGCCGCTGACACTTTTTACACCCACCGGCAGCAGGCTGGTTCCTTTTTTTGATAACACCTGGACAGCACCCGCATCCAGCACCAGGGTTCCCTTGGTTTTGAGATGCCCCGCCAGCCATTGCTTGCGCGCCGCCCAGCGCCCTTGCTCCGATAACAACAGGGTTCCCAAGGCTTCACCCTGACGCAGCCGCAGCAACACATCCGGAATTCGGCCACCCACAATGACGGTGGACGCCCCCGAACGGGCCGCCAAGCGCCCGGCGCGCAATTTGGTCAGCATACCGCCGCGCCCCAGGCTGCCGGCAGAACCACCCACCATGGCATCCAGCGAAGGGTCGGCGGCATAAGCCTCGCTCACCAGCTCGGCGTCCGCATGGTGACGGGGATCCTTATTAAACATCCCCATCTGATCCGTCAGAATGATCAGCGCATCCGCCTCCATCAGATTGGCTACCAACGCCCCCAGCGTATCGTTATCGCCAAAACGGATCTCATCGGTAACCACCGTATCGTTCTCATTGATGATCGGCACCACCCCCATCTGCAACAGGGTTCGGATGGTGCTGCGCGCATTCAAATAGCGCTTGCGGTCAGAAAGGTCATCATGAGTCAGCAAAATCTGGGCGGTATGCAGGCCGTGCTTGTGAAAAAAGGTTTCATAAGCCTGTACCAGCCCGGTCTGCCCCACCGCGGCCGCGGCCTGCAGCAAGTGGACATGCTGAGGGCGCTCCGTCATCCCCAGCCGGCTCATGCCTTCCGCGACGGAACCGGACGATACTAAAACCACTTCAAGCCCCTGCTTCTGCAAGGCCGCCATCTGGTCAACCCAGGACGAGATCGACTCCACATCCAGGCCGCGCCCATCATTGGTCAGCAGCGCACTGCCAATCTTGACCACCCAGCGGCGAGACTCAGTCAGCCGGGCTCGTGAGGATGAATCGGAAGAAGCCATAAAAATGTCACCACCAGACCAATCAGACCTAACATTAATCCTGCAGGCTAACGCACGTAATAGACTTCCACATCTCCGTTGTCGTCGTCATCCTCGTCGCCCACCTCTTCCCCGTCGCGTTTCCTACGCCGGCGCTCATTGTACGCCTGCACGGCCTCCCGCGCCTCTTCGTCCATCCGCTGGCGCAACGCCTCTTCTTGGGCCCGCACCTCGTCGTCTTCCGCTTCTAGCGCCGCCCGTTCGTCCAGCCAGCGCATAATATCCTGGCATAGCACATCCGTGCCTTCCCCGGAGATTGCCGAAATGCGATATACGGGACCGTCCCAGCCCAGCGCCTCCAACAACTCCTCACAACGCTGCTCCCGCTCGTCTTCCGGCAACAGATCCAGCTTGTTCAACACCAGCCAGCGCTCACGATCCGCCAGCGTCACACTGAACTTGGCCAATTCCGCCTCGATGATATCCACCGCCTCTGCCGGGTCGGACTCATCCAGCGGTGCCATGTCCACCAAATGCAGCAACAAACGGGTACGCACCAAGTGTTTGAGAAAACGAATCCCCAAGCCAGCGCCTTCCGCCGCGCCTTCGATCAGACCCGGGATGTCGGCCACCACGAAACTACGGTGCGATTGCACGCGGACCACCCCCAAATTAGGTACCAGGGTGGTAAACGGATAATCGGCCACCTTGGGGCGCGCCGCGGAAATCGCCCGGATCAGCGTCGACTTGCCCGCATTGGGCATCCCCAACAGCCCAACGTCCGCCAGCAGCTTCAGTTCCAGCCGCAGGGTACGCTCCTCGCCCGGGGTGCCGTTGGTGGACTGGCGCGGCGCCCGATTGGTACTGGACTTGAACCGGACGTTACCCAAGCCGTGGAAACCGCCCTGGGCGACCTTCAGGATCTGCCCCGCCTCGGTCAAATCACCCAACACCTCACCGGTGTCGTCATCAATCACCGTGGTTCCAACCGGCACCTTCAAGGTGATATCCGCACCCTTGGCCCCGGTGCAGTCACTCCCCATACCGTTTTGTCCGCTTTCCGCCCGATAGCGACGCTGATAGCGGTAATCGATCAAGGTGTTGACGCCGTCATCCGCCACCAGAAATACCGAGCCGCCATCCCCGCCATCCCCCCCGCTGGGACCACCCATCGGCATAAACTTTTCACGGCGAAAAGCCACGCAGCCGTTACCACCTTTACCGGCCTGGACGTGAATTTTGGCTTCATCTACAAATTTCATGGTGTTTTCCTCCCGGAAGAACCGGCGCCAGCACGGGCCCAAGCGGCGCCCAACACTGCTGCAAAGTATATCAGCGAACCGCCCAACCAGAAGCGGGTACGACAAACAAAAAAAGCCCCGATACCGGAGCTTTTTTCATGCAAAGCGAAGAACTTAGGCTGCAGCGATAATGCGCACTGTACGACGCATATTCGGGCCTTTCTGCTCAAACTTCACATAACCGTCCGCTTTGGCGAACAGGGTGTGGTCACGGCCAATACCCACGTTCTCACCGGGGTGGAACTGAGTGCCGCGCTGACGCACGATGATGCTGCCGGCAGAAACCAGCTGACCACCGAAGCGCTTAACGCCAAGGCGTTTACTTTCTGAATCGCGACCGTTGCGGCTACTACCCGCTGCCTTCTTGTGAGCCATGATTTAACTCCTCATTGACCTGCGGAATTAACCCGCGTTGATACCCGTAATTTTCACTTCAGTGAACCACTGACGGTGGCCCTGCTGTTTCATGTGATGCTTACGGCGACGGAATTTGATGATTTTGATTTTCTTGTGACGACCATGGGAAACCACTTCCGCGGTCACTTTTGCGCCCGCAACAACAGGAGCACCCACTTTGATATCGTCACCATTGGAAACCAGCAGGACCTGGTCGAACTCGACACTGGCGCCAGTTTCTACTTCAATCTTTTCCAGCTTGAGGGTTTCGCCCTCTTTCACACGGTGCTGCTTGCCACCGCTTACGATCACTGCGTACATGATACTCTCCAATCAATAACACTCACCACTGACCGTTGCTTGAATTCCGCCCTCTGCGGACCTGCTTCTACGGGAAACCCTCTGGCAACCCTATGGCAGGGAACGGGGCCTGGCGAATGAGGGCCGCACATTGTACGAAATGCCGCCAATCACCGCAACTACCAACCCACACAAAACCCGCAATCCCTCCGGGCCTCTCACCCCTCAAAAAGGCAGCCTGATTTGCCCTGGAAACGGAAGCCCCGGCCCAGCCCCTTTTCCATAAAACCGAAACTCCGCAATCATAACTGTCGCCTAATAGTTGACACTATCTATCCTGAACCCTACGATTCAGGCCCGAAAACCCTTCTATCCACTGTGGCCTTAGGCTTCCTGCACATGCACGCTCAGCAAATATACGAGACGGTCAGCAGCGACTTTCAAGCAGTCGACACCCTGATCAAAGATCAGTTGTTTTCCCGCGTTCCACTGGTCGAAAGCATTGGCCGCTATATTACCGACAGCGGCGGCAAGCGCATGCGTCCGCTCGTGGTCCTGCTCACTGCCAACGCGCTGGGTCAGGCCAGCCAAACGGTACAACAGGATTACATCAAGCTCGCCGCCATCATTGAGTTCCTGCACACGGCCACACTGTTGCACGATGACGTGGTCGACACCTCCGAGCTGCGCCGGGGCCGCTCAACGGCTAATGCGAAGTGGGGCAATGCGCCCAGCGTGCTGGTCGGTGACTTCCTGTACTCCCGCTCCTTTGAAATGATGGTGGAATTGCGCAACCTGGAGGTGATGGAAATCCTTTCCCAGGCCACCAGTATTATTGCCGAAGGCGAAGTGCTGCAACTGATGAACGTCCGCAACCCGGATCTCACCGAAGCGCAGTATATGGACGTGATCCGCAGCAAAACCGCCATGCTGTTCCAAGCCTCCTCCCACAGCGCGGCGGTACTGACCAGTGACACCCCTCAGCTCCAAGAGGCCATGCGTGATTATGGCCTCTATCTGGGCATGGCCTTCCAACTGGCGGATGATGTGCTGGACTATCGGGGTAGCGCCGAGGAAATGGGTAAAAACGTCGGTGACGATCTCGCCGAAGGCAAGTGTACCCTGCCACTGATCCACACCATGAAAGTCGGCAGCGAAGCCCAGCGCACCCTGGTGCGTCAAGCGATTCGCCAAGGTGGGCTGGAACAACTCCCCCAGATTCTCGAGGCGGTTGAAAGCTGTGGCGCCCTGGAGCACACCCTCAACCTGGCCCACTCTTATGTGGAAAAGGCCGTCGCCTGCCTGGAAGGCTTGCCAGACTCCCCCCATAAGGAAGCCCTGGCCGCACTGGCGCGCTTGGCGGTCAATCGTTCAAAATAATTGCCGTTAATGCCGGGCTTTCTGGCGCAGCCGTTTTATGGCATTGTTCTAGGTGCTATAAATCGGCTCAATGGTTTTGAGGCACCAGAAACCCGTCATGCACAGTCCCATCACAATTGACGCCCTTCGCGTCATTGACGCGATTGATCGCAAAAAGAGTTTTGCCGCAGCCGCAAACGAACTCTATCGGGTTCCCTCGGCAATCTCCTATACCGTCCAGAAACTGGAAGAAGACCTTGGCGTTGAGATTTTCAACCGCAGCGGCCATCGGGCTATTCTAACCCCCGCGGGAAGATACCTGCTGGAACAGGGCCGTGAGATCCTGCGAGCCGCCGATACGTTAAGCCAGACCACTCGCCAGATCGCCAGCGGCTGGGAGCCCAAGCTCACCCTGGCCATCAACACCTTACTCCCCCTGGAAAGCTTGCTCCCGTTGGTACGGGAGTTTCAGGAGCAGCAGCCTCAAGTGGAAGTGCAGATCCTGGAAGAGGTCTTTGGCGGGGCCTGGGATGCCCTGTTGTGCAAACGCGCCGATCTGGCCATTGGCTGCGATATTGATAGCCGCCCGGCCGGGACATTTACCCTGCACCCGTTGGGCATGCTGGAGTTCGTCTACGCAGTGGCGCCAAACCACCCCCTTTGCAAGGAACGTCAGCCCTTATCCCCCGAGGTCCTGGCCCAATACAGAGCAGTGGTGGCAGCCGACTCTTCCCGTCATTTAGCGCCCCGCTCCGGAGGCGTGTTCGAGAAGCAACGCCGTCTGACAGTGCCCAATATGACGGCCAAAATCGAGGCACAACGCCAGGGCCTGGGCGCCGGCTATCTGCCGAAAAACCAGATAGAACACTATCTGAGCCGGGGCGAGCTGGTTGCCCTCACCCTGGAGCAACCCCGCTCCGCCTTGGAACTCCACCTGGTGCATCGCTCCGAAGACCGTGGACGAGCTCTGAAGTGGTTCGTCAAACGCCTGACGTCAGAGCCCAGATTTCAGCAGTGGCTCACACCGGTCAACCCAGAGCCCTGACCAGCAGACTTGGCGCACCTCGCACCCAGCCTGGAGCAGTGCGCCCGTTGATCACCGATCAGCCCGCAACGAGCAGGTCCTCGGCCAGCCGATCGCGGGTTTTACGATCCAGCAATTGTTCGACCAGCACCAGGGCATAATCAATCGCCGTCGCCGGTCCTTGACTGGTAATGCAGTTGCCCGACACCACCACTTTTTGATCCAGGGGCGCCGGGTCCGGCAACTTGTCGCGGAGCGCGGGGAAACAGGTTGCCTGATGCCCTTCCAACAAACCATGGGTTTGCAGCACATAGACCGGCGAGGCACAGATCGCGCCAAACAACCCACCCGAGGCTTTTTGCTGCTGTAGCCGCTCAATCAATGGTGGGTAGTCCCGCAGCCGTTCAGCTCCCGGCAACCCGCCCGGCAGGCTGATCAAGTCATACGACTGGGCGGCGCAGTCCTCGAACAAGCAATCCGCAACAATCCGGGTTCCCCGCGCAGCAACGATTTCCTGAGTGGGCTCAATGCTTGCGACGGTCACGTCGATCGCCGCCCGTCGCAGGACGTCGATCTGGGCGACGGTTTCAATATCCTCTACCCCATTGGCAATCACGATCAGGGCACGTTTGGTCATCTTCATCTTCCTCCTTTTTCTGACCTATCAGGCTCACATCCTCTTTTATCTGCCATCACTCACTGTTAAAGTGCGCGCGACACAAAACCAATGTTCAAGCGTTTGCGCAACGTGACGATGCCACAGCCTTCCCGAGCGATGTGGACCGAGCCTCAAAGCTCGGGCCTGACATAACGCCGGGCTTTCGCCCCGGGCTGCGAACTCGTTACGAGCCCCCTCTGAACTGGACAGCATATAGATGATGCGGCAATTAACTGAACTGGATGCTTCTTTCCTTTATCTGGAATCCGAAACCTCACCCATGCACATGGGCGGTCTTTACCTGTTCGACAACAGCGGCCGGGAAAGGCCTCTGGATTTCGGGGAGTTTCGTCAACACATAGAATCCCGCCTGCATCTGGCAGATTTTTTTCGCCAGCGCCTGATCGAAGTTCCTCTTCAGCTGGATCACCCTTATTGGGTGGATGACCCGGACTTTGACCTGGATCGTCATCTGCGCCATGTCACACTGGAGCAACCTGGCGACGAGCCCGCGCTGCTGGAGCTGGCCGCCAGCCTCTTAACCGATCTGCTCCCCAGAGATCGTCCGCTCTGGGAAATCACCTTTATCGACGGCTTATCGGCTCGGGAAGACGCCCCGTCCCCTTTCGCCATTCTGGTCAAGGTCCATCATGCGGCCATTGATGCAGCCACCGGCGAAGAAGTGATGGGCGCTTTGCTGGAGTTTTCACCCGAACCCCGCAGCCTGATCCCGCCTCAGCCCTGGCAGCCCGCTCCGCTTCCTTCTAAAGCCCGATTGCTGGGCAGTGCCTATGGCAGCGCCCTGAACACGCCGTTTCGTTGGGCCAGCCTGGCGAAAGACACGCTGGCCAGTGCCTTTTACGCAGTACTAGTGCAGCGCCTGCGCAAGCTGAAACTACCTCCCGCTCTTTTCAGCGCTCCCCGCACCTTGTTTAACCATCCGATCTGCCGGGAACGCGTGATCGGCTATGTGGAGTTTCCCCTGGAGCGGTTTCGCAAACTCAAGAAGTCCCAGACAGAACTCACCGTCAACGACTTGGTGCTGGCAACCTGTGCCGAAGCCCTCAGCAGCTTTCTCAATAGCCAGCAGCGCCTGCCCAAGCGGCCCCTGATCGCCATGTCGCCGATTTCAGTGCGCTCCAAGAACCTGCGCAGTCCAACCGGGAAGCAGCTGTCGGCCATGCTTATTTCCCTGGCCACCGACGAGCCGGACCTGGCCCGCCGACTCAAGAAGATTCACGACAACGCAGTTGCTTCCAAGATCTACGGTCAGGCGATTTCCGCCGCGCGCCTGCGCGAGCTGATCCCGTCCAGCATGGTGGGTCTGTCCGCCCGAATTTACACCGAGTTCCAACTGGCCCAACGGCATCGCCCGCTGTTTAACCTGCCGATCACTAACGTGCCGGGGCCTCAGATCCCCCTCTATCTAAACGGCGCGAAACTGATTCGTCAAATTGGCACCGCGCCGCTGTTCGATGGCTTGGGACTGGTGCTGGTGATCGTCAGCTACAACAGCAAGATCACCATCAGCGTAACCTCCTGCCCCACCATCCTGCCGGATATGGAGGATTTTCTGGCCCGCTTCCCACAAGCGCTGGAAAACATGGAAAAGTCTCTAGAGGGGGTCGATCTGGCCAGCCTGCCGGAAACCGAGACAGGGGGCGGTCAGGCGTTAAAGCAGCCGGCTCGTTTGGGCGGCGCCATCGAGGATATGGTGTCGTTGTTTTCGAACCTGTTTGAAAGCTTCCGCCACCGGGACGAACGCTAGAAACCCTGGCGGGCAACCCCGCCCGCCAGCATCCGTTGCAACAGGATTATTCAAAGGCCCAACGCAGGAATTCTTTTTTATCTTCCGCGCTGGTCCGCTCCCACAGCAACTTCAGGGCATCCAGGTTCGACACCTTTTCGCCCGACACCTGAACGGCACCCTGGCTTGGCAGAACCATGGCCGGTGACACCAGCTCCTTGGGCGGCTCGACGTAGTCCTGACTGACCGCCAATTCCGCCCCGGCCTGATTCACCAGCACTGCCTTGAAGTTGCCAGCCAACTGTTCGGCCTCCGCACGGGAGCGCGGCTGAGGAAACTCAAAGCTGTAGGTCTGTCCTGCAGCCGCGTTAAAGGTGACTTGCTGCAGCTCGGACTGGATCACATCCGCCTGTTTTTGATCATTTTCCTTGCGCCCGGGAGTTGCCCAGATCGCTTCATAACGGAACGCCACGGTACGCTCACCCGGCAGGATCTCATAAACCATTTCCAGCGAGTCGAGCAGGTAGGTTTTAACCGCCACGCCATCCACGCTTTCAATTTTGATATCGCCCGGCTTGAAGAGAGTCGCCACCTGGGCGGCATCGCGAGCCTCACCGTCATAAGTACGCACCACACGGGATGTCGCGGTACAGGCCGCCAGGCTGGCCATGACCACAACCAGGGCAACAATGCGGCCCATACGGGATGATAACGCCATGATAAATCCTTGAGTCATTGTTATTGAAACACCCCTCGGGCAACACAAAAGCAACCGAGAAGCAGCAACTTCATTTTCGACCGGGAATTCAAGTCTTGCAACCGCCGTCACACCAGGAGGTATGACTACTCCTAAAAAAACATATCAGGTTCTTGATTTGACGCCAGGAGCACACAAAGATGTTATGAATATCCGATGACATGCTGATGACACTCCGTGCGGGAGGTACGGACATGGCCCTCTCTGAACCTAACAAGCGCCAAGGCGAACAAGGCCCGGTACCTTTTCGTAGCGACCGTTTTTTCCGCGTGGGCGACAAGTGGTACTTCTCAACCCGGGAAGGCTTTGACAGTGGACCATACGCAGACAAGCAACGAGCCAAGACGGGACTGGAGCGATTTCTCGAGATCGTAAAGCTGCTTCCACAAGATCAGCACTTCTCAGCGCACTGAACCCCTCAGAAGTAATCCAGCGTGCCACTGTAGGCCAATGCGAGCACCAGCAGGCCGGCGTATGCCCCTGCCAGTAGATCATCCAGCATAATCCCCAAGCCACCCGAGACCCGACGGTCAATCCAGCTGATCGGCCAGGGCTTGAGAATGTCAAAGAAGCGGAACACCACAAAGCCAACCAACATCCAGAAAAAACCCGGCGGCGCAAAGCACATGGTCAGCCAGTAGCCGACAAACTCGTCCCAGACAATGCCCGGATGGTCCTCAACTCCCAGCCGTTTGGAGGCAACACCGCAGATACCGACTCCCGCCACAAAGGCCAGGGCAACCACCAACAGCAGGTTGTTAAAGGATAGATACTGCAACAACCCCCAAAACAAGAACACCGCCACCAGGGTGCCGGCGGTACCCGGCCCACGAGGTGCCAAGCCACTGCCAAAACCAAAGGCCAGATGGTGAATCGGGTTACGCCAAAACCCCAGCGGAAAATGGCGCGGCTCAATCGCCTCCACAGCTTCTAGATCCTGAGACACCGGGACTCCTTTTTCATCATGCCTCTCACCGGCCGAAACACACCAGCCCACAAAAAGCTCAGGGGCTGGCGATCGCTTAATGGTTATTCAAAATGACGATAGCCACGACCTGACGTGGCCTGTAGCTGGCCGGCTTCATCCCGCAACCACAACCCCGGTTCGGGGGTGATTTCACCGACCACCGTGACCAGCCGCTCTTCCAGCCAACTTTGCACATGGCGCAGTTTATCCGGCGGCAGGGTAAAACACAGCTCATAGTCGTCGCCACCTTCCAGCGCACAGTGCAACGCATCATCCGGTGGCAATTCCGCCTGAATGGCGCGGGACAGCGGCAACCGCGCCGGATCAATCCAGGCCCCAACGCCGGAGCGTTGGCAGATATGCCCCAGATCGGCCAGCAGGCCATCGGAAACATCAATCGCAGCCGTTGCCAGCCCCCGCAGCTTTTGCCCGATGGCCACCCGGGGCTCCGGATATTCATAGCGCCGTCGCAAGAACTGCTGGGAAGAGCTGTAGGCTTCACGGGGAAGATCAAGAAAGCGCAAGGCCGCGGCGGCATCCCCCAGGGTGCCGGACACCAGGACCAAGTCGCCGGGTTTGGCGCCACTTCGGGTCAGCGGAGCGCCAGTCACAGTACCCTGCACCTGCAGGGTCAGGGAAAGGGGGCCTCGGGTGGTGTCGCCCCCGATCAGGTGCATCCCAAACCGCGTGGCGAGCCTGAACAGCCCGCCCGCGAACTCCTGCAGCCAGAGGGGATCGGTCCGGGGCAGCGTTAAGGCCAGGGTAAAGCACCAGGGGTCGGCGCCCATGGCCGCCAAGTCACTGATATTGACGGCCAGTGAACGCCAGCCCAGCACATCCGGCTCAGTACCCGCCAGGAAGTGGGTGCCTTCCACCAGCGTATCAATCGACATCAGCAGCTGACGCCCGGCCGCCACCTCGACCACCGCGCAGTCGTCACCGATCCCCAAGAGGATACGGCCTTGCTCAGACTCCGCCCCAGTCACCCCGGATTGACGGAAATACTGATCAATCAGCTCGAATTCACCGGGGCCTGCAGGACTAGAGCCAAACATCGTGCTTAACTGGACGAACGGTTGCCGCGGATCTCTGCCATGCGCAGCCGAGCGGCCAGCTTGTCGAGAATGCCGTTGACGAACTTGTGGCCGTCGGTGCCGCCAAACTTCTTCGCCAGTTCCACTTCTTCGTTGATGACAACCCGGTAAGGCACATCCAGCCGTTCCTTGAGTTCATAGGCGCCCATGCGGATCAGGGCCAGCTCAATGGTATCCACGTCCTTCAGAGGGCGATCCAGCAACGGCTCGATGAGCTTGTCGAACTCCGTCAGGCGGGCCGGAATGCCATGCAACAGCTCCCGAAAATAAGCGCCATCCACCAGGTTCATGTCATTGTCGACCATGAACTCGGCCTCAATCTGGCTGATTGAGGCACCGGCCATCTGCCATTGGTAAAGGGCCTGCAACGCCATCTGGCGGGCCCGGCGCCGCTGTTCGACGCGGGACGCCCTGCGGGGCCCCTTGGGTTTGTCTTGGTCGTCGCTCACTTATTCACCCAGCTGTTTCAACAGGCTGACCATCTCGATGGCGGACAGAGCTGCCTCCATCCCCTTGTTACCGGCCTTGGTGCCGGAACGCTCCACCGCCTGCTCGATGGTGTCCACGGTCAGCACACCAAAGGCGATGGGCACGCTGGTCGCCAGGGCCACCTGGTTCAGGCCGCTGGCACACTGGCCCGCCACATAGTCAAAATGAGGCGTGCCGCCCCGGATCACGGCGCCCAAGGCGATTACCGCATCATACTCGCCGGTTTCGGCCATTTTCTTGACCGCCAGGGGAATTTCAAAGGCACCCGGTACCCGGACAATGGTAATGTCGGATTTCGCAATACCGTGACGTGTCAGGGTGTCCAGCGCACCTTCCACGAGGCTTTCCACCACGAACGCATTGAAGCGTCCCACCACAATGGCGTAGCGGCCCGCACAATTCCGGAAATCACCCTCGTAGGTTTTTACATCGTTCATATCTGTTCCTCAGATGTTTGGGTAAGCCGTCAGGATGACGACGGCTCATAGGGAATATACTCAACCACTTCCAGGTCAAACCCGGACAGGGCGCTGAATTTCATCGGAGCACTGAGCAGACGCATCTTGCCAACGCCCAGATCACGCAAAATCTGGGAGCCGGTCCCCACGGTCATATAGACGCCGGAGCCGCTGTGTCCGCTCCAGCGACCGCGACGCTCGTTAAAAAACTCCTGCACCTGCTCTTCAATATCACCGTTGGATTCGGTGGAGTTCAGCAACACCACCACTCCTTTGCCTTCCTCGGCAACCCGGGCCAGCGCCCGGCCGATCGGCCAACTGCGACTACCCGGGCGATGAGCACCAAGCAGGTCCCGCATGGTGTCCGCCAAGTGCACCCGCACCAGGGTCGGCTCGTCGGGACGAATCTCGCCCATGGCCAGCGCCAGATGCATGCCGCCGTTGACCGTATCCCGGTAAGTCAGCATCCGGAACTCACCATAATCGGTCGCCAGATCTTTCTCTTCCTCGCGCTCGACGGTTTTTTCCTTGAGGGTACGGTAGTGGATCAAGTCAGCAATGGTGCCGATCTTGAGGCCGTGTTCCTTGGCGAACTTTTCCAGCTCCGGACGACGGGCCATGGTGCCGTCCTCGTTCATGATCTCGCAGATCACACCGGTCGGCTCAAACCCCGCCAGACGCGCCAGATCACAGGCCGCTTCGGTATGGCCAGCGCGGGACAGCACCCCACCCGGGTGCGCCATCAACGGAAAAATGTGCCCGGGGCTGACAATATCTTCAGCCCGCGCATTCTTGGCGGCCGCCACCCGAACCGTATGGGCCCGGTCAGCAGCGGAGATACCGGTGGTGACGCCTTCAGCCGCCTCGATGGACACGGTGAATTTGGTGCCGAACCCAGATGCATTACGCTGCACCATGAGCGGCAGGTTCAACAGCTCACAACGCTCGCGGGTCATGGGCATGCAAATCAGGCCGCGCGCCAGGCGCGCCATGAAGTTGATATCCTCGGCACGGACACATTCCGCCGCCATGATCAGATCGCCTTCGTTTTCGCGATCTTCGTCATCCATGAGAATTACCATTTTGCCTTGGCGTATATCCTCGACAATTTCCTCGACGGTATTCAGTTCCACGCAATGGTCCTCTCAGTTCAAGTATTTGCTTTCGTCGGCGCTGCCGGCGAATAAACCAGCCGCAGATCCTGTCCAATCTGTCGCACATCCCGCAACTCAAGGGAGATGCTTTCAGCCATGGTGGTGATATTTGGCAGGTCCAGGAGTGGCCTGGCCGAACTGCCCATCAACTTGGGTGCCATATACACCCACAACTCATCTATCAGACCAGCTCGCATAAAGGCCCCGCTCAAGCCCGCTCCGGCCTCCACCAGGATCTCATTGCAGCCCCGCGCGGCGAGCTCTTCAAGCAGCCGTGCCAAATCCAGCCCTGTATCTCGTTCGGCAAGCGGCAGCAGGTTAATCCCCCGCGCCCGAAAGTCCTGGGCCACCGCACCCTCCGCTCGGGATAGGCGACAGGCCACCAATGTATCGCCTGCCAGGCCAAACACCTTGGCATCCGCCCGCCCTCGTAAATCCGGGTCCAATACCACCCGTAACGGCTGACGAATCCAGGCCTCATCCAGCCCTGACTCCGCGGCTCGGACATTCAAGGAAGGGTTGTCGTGCAGCACCGTGCCAATACCGGTCACGACCGCGGAGCTGCGTGCCCGCAGCCGTTGCACATCCTGCCTGGCGGCAGGCCCGGTAATCCAGAAGCTTTCACCGGACGCCATCGCGGTGCGTCCATCAACGCTCATGGCCAGCTTGCAGCGCACCCAGGGCCGGCCGCGCTCCATCCGGCTCACAAAACCGATATTGAGCTCACGGGCTTGCTGCTCCAGCACACCGACTTCAACGTCGATCCCCGCTTGGCGCAACTTGTCCAGCCCCTGCCCCGCCACTTGCGGGTTCGGGTCTCGCATCGCCACGACCACCCGGCTCACACCGGAGCGAATGACCGCCTCGGCACAGGGTGGCGTACGACCATGATGACTGCAGGGCTCCAACGTCACATAAAGGGTGGCGCCACGGGCTTGTTCACCCGCCTCTCGCAGCGCATGCACCTCCGCATGGGGTTCTCCGGCACGGCGATGCCAACCACGGCCGATAACCTGCCCATCTTTAACAACCAAGCAACCCACCCGGGGGTTGGGATCGGTGGTATACAGGCCCTGCTCCGCCAGTTGCAGCGCTTGCGCCATAAACCGTTGCGGACAGTTACTGGAGCCGTTGCCTGCGTCACTCATGGTCTACTTCCCGGCGCTGCCGCCCACGTGGAATATTACTTGAATCCTACTCTGAGCCTGGATCGGACTCAGCTGCCGTCCGGCTCCTTGCGGGACAGACGGTCGATTTCTTCACGAAACTCGTTGATATCCTGGAAACTGCGATACACCGAGGCAAAACGCACATAGGCGACTGCGTCCAGGCCGCGCAGTTCATCCATGACTTCTTCGCCCACCACCCGGGAATTCAGTTCCCGCTCACCGGTAGCCCGCAGACGGTGCTTGATGCGGTTAATGGCCGACTCGATCTCTTCAACACTCACCGGCCGTTTTTCCAGAGCCTTCAAGAAGCCGGCCCGCATTTTCTCTTCATCAAAAGGTTCGCGGCTGCCATCCTGTTTGACGATACGGGGCATGACCAGCTCGGCCGTTTCATAGGTGGTAAAGCGTTCCGCGCAGGATAAACACTCTCGGCGCCTGCGCACCTGATCGCCGCCCGCGACCAAGCGGGAATCGATCACTTTGGTATCCGCCGCACTACAAAACGGACAATGCATGAAGACCCCCTTGTAGAATTCGAACGATTCCCGGTACCCATTCAAGGACACCGGGAATCCAGGCTTTAGCTCTTTTTCAAACGCTTAGTTTTTGTACACCGGGAAGCGCTTGCACAGATCCTGGACCTTGGCCCTGACCGCATCAATGACGGCCTCGTTGTTCAGGTCATCCAGAATATCGCAAATCCAGCCCGCCAGCTCACGACACTCCGCTTCCTTGAAGCCACGGGTGGTCACTGCCGGCGTACCAATACGCAGACCGGAGGTGACAAACGGCGAACGGGGGTCGTTGGGAACGCTGTTCTTGTTCACGGTGATGTAGGCACGGCCCAGCGCGGCGTCCGCGTCCTTACCGGTGATGTCCTGCTTGATCAGCGACAGCAGGAACAGGTGGTTTTGGGTGCCGCCGGAGACCACGTCGAAGCCACGCTGGACAAACACTTCCGCCATGGCCTGGGCATTTTTCAGAACCTGCTTCTGGTATTCCTTGAACTCCGGCTGCAAGGCTTCCTTGAAGCAGATCGCCTTGGCGGCAATCACGTGCTCCAGAGGGCCGCCCTGGGTGCCGGGGAATACGGCAGAGTTAAGTTTTTTCTCGATTTCTTCGTTGGCCCGGGCCAGGATCAGACCGCCACGGGGACCACGCAGGGTTTTGTGAGTGGTGGTGGTCACAACATCCGCATAGGGAACCGGGTTGGGGTAAATACCCGCCGCCACCAGACCGGCAACGTGAGCCATGTCCACAAACAGGTATGCGCCCACTTTGTCGGCAATTTCCCGGAACCGGGCAAAGTCCAGCACCTGGGAGTAGGCCGAGAAGCCGGCCACGATCATTTTCGGCTTGTGTTCCAGAGCCAGACGCTCGACTTCATCATAGTCGATCAGCCCCTGCTCGTTGATACCATACTGCACCGCGTTGTACAGCTTACCGGAAGAGCTGACCTTGGCACCGTGCGTCAGGTGACCGCCATGGGCCAGGCTCATGCCCAGGATGGTATCGCCCGCATTCAGCAGCGCCAGATAAACGGCCGCATTGGCCTGGGAACCGGCATGGGGCTGAACGTTGGCATAATCAGCGCCGAACAGTTGCTTGGCACGATCAATGGCCAACTGCTCGATCACGTCCACATGCTCACAGCCGCCGTAATAACGCTTGCCCGGATAGCCCTCGGCATATTTGTTGGTCAGAGCCGAGCCCTGCGCTTCCATGACGCGCGGACTGGTGTAGTTCTCGGACGCAATCAGTTCAATGTGCTCTTCCTGGCGTTCCGCCTCGGCCTGTATCGCATTCCAGACCTCATCATCAAACCCGGCTATCGTCATCTTACGGTCAAACATCTGTCGCCTCTTGCAATGGTGCTCGCTGCTGAAAGGATAAGCGGATCCTCGCCCAGGCCCCGCCTCTGAGAAAACGCCGTATTTTAAACCAATTGGCGCCAATCATCACCATATGCCCCCACTTTTACTGCCACGCGGATTTCGCGGTGCTCATCCGTTGCGAAACACCGCCAGATCCGCTAGTTTTAGCCGCCAGTTATCCCCATCCAAAGGGGTGTTCATTACACAGGTTCAAAATCGCTATGTCTCAATACGTTTTTACCATGCACCGCGTGGGCAAAGTGGTTCCACCTAAACGTGAAATTCTCAAGGATATCTCCTTATCCTTCTTCCCAGGCGCCAAGATCGGCGTGCTGGGTCTGAACGGTGCGGGCAAATCCACCTTGCTGCGGATCATGGCGGGCGTGGACAAGGAGTTTAACGGCGAGGCCCGTCCTCAGCCGGGCATTAACATCGGCTACCTGCCCCAGGAACCCCAACTGGACCCGGATAAAACGGTCCGGGAAACCGTGGAAGAGGCGGTGTCCACCATCAAGGACGCTCAGCAGCGCCTGGATGAAGTCTATGCCGCATACGCAGAGCCGGATGCCGACTTTGAGGCCCTAGCGGCTGAACAGGCCAAATTGGAGGCCATCCTTCAGGCCAGCGATGGCCATAACATCGAACGTACCCTGGAAGTGGCCGCCGACGCCCTGCGCCTACCAGCCTGGGATGCGGTGGTGAAAAACCTGTCCGGTGGCGAGAAGCGCCGGGTTGCCCTGTGCCGTCTGTTGCTCTCGGCTCCCGACATGCTGTTGCTGGACGAGCCCACCAACCACCTGGATGCGGAGTCCGTGGCCTGGTTGGAGCGTTTTCTCCACGACTTCCCCGGTACCGTGGTGGCGATCACTCACGACCGCTACTTCCTGGACAATGTCGCCGGCTGGATTCTGGAGCTCGACCGGGGGCACGGTATTCCATTCCAAGGCAACTATTCAGCCTGGCTGGAAGCCAAGGAAAAACGCCTGGAGACCGAGGCCAAACAACAGGCCGCCCATGAGAAAGCCATCAAGGCAGAGCTGGAGTGGGTCCGGCAAGGGGCCAAGGGCCGCCAGTCCAAATCCAAGGCGCGTCTGGCACGCTTCGAGGAAATGCAGTCGCTGGACTTCCAGAAACGTAACGAAACCAACGAGATTTATATTCCCCCCGGCCCCCGCCTGGGCGACAAGGTCATCGAGGTGCACAACGTTTCCAAGGCCTATGGCGACCGGCTGCTCATCGACAATATGAACTTTACCATTCCGCCTGGCGCAATTGTCGGTGTGATCGGGGGTAACGGGGCCGGTAAGTCGACCCTGTTTCGGATGATTACCGGCCAGGAGAAGCCGGATTCCGGCGAAATCGTTTTGGGCGAAACCGTCAAGGTCGCTTACGTTGACCAGAGCCGTGACAAACTCGATGGTGACAAGACGGTCTGGGAGTGCATTTCAGATGGTCAGGACATCATCCGCATTAACAATTATGAAGTGCCGTCGCGCTCCTATGCGGGTCGCTTCAACTTCAAGGGAGCCGACCAGCAGAAGTTTGTCAAGGACCTGTCCGGCGGTGAGCGTGGCCGTCTGCACCTGGCCCTCACGCTGAAGCAAGGCGCCAACGTGCTGCTGCTCGACGAACCCTCCAACGACCTGGATATCGAAACCCTGCGGGCGCTGGAAGAGGCCTTGCTGGCCTTCCCCGGTGCAGCCATCGTGATCTCCCACGACCGCTGGTTCCTGGACCGGATCGCAACTCATATCCTGGCTTATGAAGGGGATTCGCAAGTGGTGTTCTTTGAAGGCAACTTCACCGAATACGATGCGGATTACAAAAAGCGCGTGGGCGACTCCGCCGCCACACCAACCCGCATGAAGTACAAAAAACTGGCCTAACCCAGTGGGGCCGGCACCTAGCCGGCCCTTTCCAACCCTCCGCCCCAGACAGCTCTTGTCGCCCCTTTCACTCCCTGACTGTTAACCCGTCTGGCCCTGGCCAATATTTTTTGCTTGTCTCTCGGTGCGCAATGACGCAGAAACCGCTATATTTGCTGAACTAGCATCTGCAACAACACAGGCCTCTTGACCCAAAAGGACCTTGGGCCTCAGCCGAGACCGATAAAGGAGAATGCCATGACCTCATCCCCTACCGCCCAGGAGCGCCGCCGCTTCACCCGCATCACCTTTGATGCCCAGACCCGTCTGTATCAGGGTGACCGCTTCTGGGATACACAGCTGCAGGACATTTCCTTCCGCGGCATCCTGGTCAAGCGCCCGGCCGATTTCAACGAAGCTGACGAAAGCGCTCCCTTTGAAGCCACCATCAAGCTGATCGACGCAGAGCACACCATTATTCTGACCCTGAGCCTGGCTCACCATGGTGGACAAAGCCTGGGCTTTACCTGCGGCTATATTGATCTGGATAGCGTGACCTATCTCAAACGCCTGGTGGAGCTCAACCTGGGCAGCCCGGACCTTCTGGAGCGCGAGCTGACCGCCCTGATTGATCTCGACTAAAGCTTGTTAGGTTAACCGGCAACACCTACAGGGCATCCAGCGCCTCGCGCAAGGTGCGCACCCCAACCACCTCCATGCCCTGGGGCTGTTGGCGGGGCATATTAGCAACCGGCACAATGGCCCTTTTGAAACCGTGCTTGGCCGCTTCCTGAATTCGCTCCTGGCCACTGGGTACCGGGCGGATCTCCCCGGAAAGGCCCACCTCCCCAAACACCACCAGATCTGTCGGCAAGGCCCGATCCCGGAAGCTGGAAACCACTGAAGTCAACAAGGCCAAGTCGGCACTAGTTTCACCAATTCGTACGCCACCGACCACGTTAACAAAGACATCCTGATCACCGCACTGCAACCCGCCATGGCGGTGCAAGACCGCCAGCAGCATCGCCAGCCGGTTCTGATCAAGCCCCACCGCTAGCCGCCGGGGGTTGCCGAACTGGTTTTCATCCACCAAGGCCTGCAGCTCCACCAACAGTGGCCGGGTGCCTTCCCAGGTCACAGTGACCACACTGCCCGGCGAGGGCTCGCTGGTGCGGTTGAGGAAAATGGAACTGGGGTTTTTCACTTCCTTCAGCCCGGTATCCAGCATGGCAAAGACCCCCAGCTCATTGACCGCGCCAAAGCGGTTCTTGTTGGCCCGTAGGGTGCGAAAACGGCTGTCTTCCGAACCTTCCAGCATGATGGAGGCATCGATCATATGCTCCAGCACCTTCGGCCCCGCCAGGGTGCCGTCTTTGGTGACATGCCCCACCAGGAACAGAACGGTACCGGTCTGTTTGGCGAAGCGGGTCAAAACGGCGGCGCACTCCCGCACCTGGGAGACGCTCCCGGGCGCGGACTGGATCTCCGGATGATGCATCACCTGGATACTGTCCACCACCAGCACCTTCGGCTGCAACCGAGTGGCGGTCGCCACAATGGTTTCCACATCGGTTTCGGACAACATCTGCAGGTTATTGGTTTTCAGGTGTAACCGCCGCGCCCGCAAGGCCACCTGCTGCAAGGACTCTTCACCCGTCACATACAGCGTGGTCATTTCTGCCGCCAGATGACACATCGTCTGCAGCAGCAACGTACTTTTGCCCGCGCCCGGATGCCCGCCGATTAAAATCGCCGAGCCCGCCACCAGCCCGCCGCCCAACACCCGATCAAACTCCCCCATGCCGGTGGAGGTACGGGCGGTGGCGGTTACCTCAATGGAGTCCAGCGACTGAACATCCGAAACCACACCGGCATAGCCACCCTTGCGAGTATCCCGGCTGCTTCTGGTGGTGCCCAGGCGCACTTCACTGATGGTGTTCCAGGCCTGACAGGCACTGCACTGCCCCTGCCATTTACTGTAATCCGCGCCACACTCTGTGCAGACATAGGCGGTCTTGGTTTTTGCCATAAACTTGTTCCAAATGAAAAGGCGAAATCCGGTCATGACCGGAACCCGAGCCGGTGATGACGCAGAACAATTTATGCTATTGTCCCATCACAAAAGAGTGAGTTTACAACAAGCAATAAGGAAAGAAGGCACGCTATGAAACTCGAGACACTTGCCATTCACGCCGGTTACTCCCCCGACCCGACCACCAAAGCAGTCGCGGTTCCCATTTATCAGACCACTTCCTACGCCTTTGATAACACCCAGCATGGCGCCGACCTGTTTGACCTCAAGGTAGCAGGCAATATCTACAGCCGCATCATGAACCCGACCAATGACGTGCTGGAAAAGCGCGTGGCGGCTTTGGAAGGCGGAATCGGCGCACTGGCCATGGCCTCTGGTATGGCGGCCATTACCGCCTCCATCCAGGCCATTTGTGAAGCCGGCGATAATATCATCAGCGTCAGCCA
>CAZEWG010000030.1:16184-30869 GCA_964514485.1 uncultured Pseudomonadales bacterium | reverse complement strand
GCAGGCGGTGAGGGCGATGAAGCAAAGCAGCAAGTAAATCCGTGACATTTCCCTGTCCTGTTACAGCATTCCTGGTGTTAACAGGGGAAGTATAACGGAACCAAAACTCCGAACAAGGCTACCTCAGCGCTCATTAATAAGGGCGCCAGGGGTAGGTGGCTATCTACAAAAAAGTAAAAAGCAGAGGAAGGAGCCACCGGGTAGAAACAACAAAGGGGGCCGTGGCCCCCTTGTTCGATAGACTGTGTTTTGAAGTCTACTTGAGCTTGAACTGCTCGATGGTCTGGCGCAGGGCTTGTGCCATCTGCAACAGCTCTTCGGCAATCCGGGCGGTTTCCTGGGCGTCGTTCGAGGTCTGCTCGGCAGAGCGACTGATCTCAATGACGTTGTGGTTGATGGAGTCAGAAACCACGCTTTGCTCGTTGGAGGCATTTTCCATCTGCTGATTCAGCTCGGTAATTTCACGCACTGCTTCGGCGATGGTTTGCAGCTCGGTTTCCACAGTAAAAATGGCTTCCAGCTGGCTTTCCGCCAACTCGGAGGCTTCGCGCATGGTGGACACGCAATCCACGACTTCATTCTTCAAGCCTTCAATGGTCTTGCGGATCTCTTCGGTGGACACCTGGGTGCGGGAGGCGAGGGCGCGGACTTCGTCGGCAACCACGGAGAAACCCCGGCCCTGTTCTCCGGCCCGCGCGGCTTCAATCGCTGCGTTCAGGGCTAGCAGGTTGGTCTGGTCGGCAATCGTGGAAATAACCTCCAGCATGGCGGACATTTCGTTGGTGCGTTGGTCCAGCTGTTCGATCCGGCGGGCACCATTCTGCACCTTCTCGTTCAGGGCTTCGATGCCTTCAACGGCGGCGCGAGCCAAATGTTCGCCTTTGTTAGCGGCAGCGGCCGTATCTTCGGATTTGCGGCTGGTGTTAATGGCGTTTTCCCGAACCTGGACCGCGGAGGCGGCCATTTCCGTAGTGGCGCTGGCCACTTGGTCGGTATTGTCTTTTTGCGCCAGCACTTCCCGCTCGGTGGTGTCGGCCTTGGCGGCGATGCTTTGCGCGGCGGCCTGAACCCGGCCGGCATTGGTCATGACCGTATGCATGCTCTCGTTGATCTTCGTCATCATGCGGTTGAACGCCCGTGAGACGGAGCCGATTTCGTCATCCCGGGAGATATCCAGCTGAATGGTCAGGTCAGAATGGCGGGCGATTTCATCCATGCTGTCATGCAGGCGCTGCAGGCGGGCAATCACCAGTTTACGCAGCACCATTGCGGTCAGGCCAAAGGCGATGAGGAAAATAATGGCCTGTACACCCCCACTGGTCAGCAATTGACGGGTGAGGCGCGCATCGCTGGCGGCCAGGGAGTAATCGATCCGGATTGCGCCCAGGACATCGCCTTCCTGCCCCAGGTGACAGGACAGGCAGTTAACGCCCTGATAATCCGACATGGAAACAATGGGTTCGATAAAGGTATAAACCCGTCCCTTGTCATTGTGGGTAATCTGCTCAACTTGCTCGCCTTTCAGGGCCAGTAGATCCAGCTCTGTACGCTTTTGTTCCTGGGAATTGCCCTGGCCGTACATTTGGTTCAGTTGATCGCTGCGAATGACCCGGACATCCAGAATTTCTTCTGACGTCATGATCTTTTCCCGCAGCATTTCACGGTTACCGATGGTGCCAGTGACCATCATGGTATTGAGCGCGTCGAAGTAAGATTTGGACAAGCCTGCAACGTACTTGCGACTGTAGTCTTCCAAATGCTCTCTCTGTGATTGGGCCCCATAAATAATGGTAAATGCCAGGATCACGGCGAAGGCTGCGGCTAATGTCAATAGTAGAAGAGAGCGGATCGATTTGGTCTTGTTCATAACCACCCAGTGCTATACATCAAGGGAAATTCACGTCCTTTGGATTGTCCTGTTGCATTAACGGCAGGCTGCGGCGGAACTTTATCCCTATTCCGGCACTTATTTGAGGGCACAGACCAATATTCTGTCAGTCTGACAGCATCATGGCCGTGTACCGCTTTCTAAGAATAGACCATCTCAGGATTTTCGGAACTGAAACAGTCTTTTAGCTTGTTGTTGGGCTGGAATCTCTCAGGTGTGGCTTCTGAGTGGTCCAGCCCGGGTGCTTTTAAAGCACTTATTCCTTGGGCGAAAGGGCTTGCTCCTGGGCGTTAAAGGCTTGTCCGGTCACGCCCTGGCTGTCTTTGCCCATCAGGTAGAGGTAAACCGGCATGATCTCATCCGGGCTGGGGTTGGTGGCCGGATGCTCTGCCGGATAAGCGTGAGCGCGCATGTTGGTGCGGGTCGCGCCCGGGTTGAGGCTGTTAACGCGGATGTTGCTGTGGCCGTCATCAAGCTCGTCGGCGAGAATCTGCATCAGACCTTCCGTACCGAACTTGGAGACTGAGTAGGCACCCCAGTAGGCGCGACCTTTGCGGCCAACACTGGATGAGGTGAAAACGATGGACGCATCGTCGGACTTGGCCATGACCGAAAGCAGGGCTTTGGTCAGCAGGAAGGGCGCGGTGAGGTTGACCTGCATGACCTTGTTCCACTCATCCGGATCATAGTGTTCGATGGGGGTGCGGGAACCCAGCAGGCTGGCGTTGTGGAGCAACCCGTCAAGGCGGCCAAAGGCCTCTTCGATTTTGACCGCCACATCTTCATAGTCGCGATAGGTGGCGCCTTCCAGATTCAGGGGAATAATTGCCGGTTGCGGGCCGCCGGCCGCTTCAATCTCGTCGTAGACGGCTTCCAGCTTGGCAATGGTTCGTCCCAGCAGGATCACAGTGGCACCATGACTGGCGAAGGTTTTTGCTGCGCTACGGCCAATGCCATCGCCCGCCCCGGTTACCAGGATAATACGGTCTTTCAGGAGATCAGCTGGGGCGTTGTAGTTAAACATGCTCTTCCTCATGGAGATAACAGTTGGCGAACTCTGTTCGGTCTGTCGTATGGGGTTGATTCAGGCCGGCTAGGCCCGGCGCTGCGGATGCAGGCCGATCTGCTCCTGCTGGAGCCAGTCAAACAACTCATCCGGATGGTCAATGACCAGGTCGGCGGCCCAAGCCAGCGCCTCGTCTGGCGAACTGAGATAGCCATAACGGGCGGCGACGGTATGCATACCCGCGGCCCGACCCGCCTCAATGTCGCGCACATGATCGCCCACATAAATCGTCCGGGTCGGCTCGCATTGAATGGTCGAGCAGGCGAGCCACATGGGTTCCGGGTGAGGTTTACGATGGGTGACGTCATCCGGGCATACCAGGATGCTGCAGCGCTGCTCCAGATCCAGCTTCTGCAGCAGGATCTCACTGAACCGGCGGGGTTTGTTGGTCACAATTCCCCAGGGTAAATCATTTTGTTCCAGGAACTGGAGCAGCCGATCCATGCCTGGAAACAGGCAGGTCTCCACGGCAATGTCTTTGTAGTAAAGGTCCAGAAGCTCCTGAAGGCGGGATGGGAAATCCTGATGATCCGGGCCGAACCCGAACGACAGCTCGATCAACGCCCGGGCGCCGTTAGACACGCTGGCGCGAATCAGGTCCTGTTCCAGTGCCTCCAGAGCATAGAGCTGTCGTTGGAGATTCACCACCCGTACAAAGTCAGGAGCGGTATCTAGCAGGGTCCCGTCCAGGTCGAACAGGACGGCTTCAACAGAAGTCATGGCGCCTCGAGATCGGTTATTCAGGTTTGGTGGCATGAACTAAGTAGTTCACATCTACATCAGAACCCAGTTTATAGCGTTTGGTGATGGGGTTATAGGTCATGCCGGTAATGTCCTTGAACTCCAGCCCCGCGTTGCGGATCCAGCCTGCCAGTTCCGACGGGCGGATAAATTTCTTGAATTCGTGAGTACCCTTGGGCAGCAGTTGCAGCACGTACTCCGCGCCGACAATGGCAAACAAGAAGGACTTGGGGTTTCGGTTCAGGGTGGAGAAAAACGCCTGTCCGCCGGGTTTGAGCAGTCGGGTGCAGGCGGCAACCACAGACTCGGGGCTCGGCACGTGCTCCAGCATCTCCATGCAGGTGACCACGTCGTATTGCCCGGCTTCCTGGTCGGCCAGTTCTTCCACGGTGATTCGGCGATAATCCACCTTCACACCAGATTCCAGGCTATGCAGTTTGGCGACCGACAGCGGCGCCTCGCCCATGTCGATGCCGGTCACATGGGCACCCCGATGGCTCATGCCCTCCGACAGGATACCGCCGCCACAGCCCACATCCAGCACCTTCTTGCCGGGCAGGCGGGCGCGTTCGTCAATGTAGTTCAGGCGCAGCGGGTTGATATCGTGCAGGGGCTTGAACTCACTGTTCGGATCCCACCAGCGGCTGGCCAGGGCTTCGAATTTGGCGATTTCGTTACGGTCGACGTTGATAGTGTCTTGCATGGTGCAATCCTTGATTAATCGGCTTGGGCTTCAGGGCTTTGAATACGGGCGGCCCAGCGGGCGGCCTTGTCGCGGACGGCTTGAATATCAATATTGACCAGGCGCCGGTTGTCCAACTTTAGTTTGCCCCCGATCCAGCTATGAGTGACTCGTTGGGCGGGAGTGGCATAGACGATCTGGGAGGCCGGGTGATAGACCGGCTGGGTTTCCAGCCCACTTAAGTCAATGGCAATCACATCGGCCCATTTGCCGGCTTCCAGCGAACCCAGGCGATCAGCCAGGCCCATGGCTTGGGCACCATTGATGGTGGCCATCTCCAACGCTTCGAAGGCATTCAGGGCAGCCGCATTGCCGCTGACCGCTTTGGCCAATAGGGCTGCGGTGCGAACTTCACCCAACAGGTCCAGGTCGTTGTTGCTGGCGGCCCCATCGGTGCCGATACAGACATTGACGCCGTTCTTCAAAAGCTTGTCGACCGGACAGAAGCCGCTGGCGAGTTTCAGGTTGGACTCGGGGCAATGAACCACATGGGCCTTGGTTTCTTGCAGGAGGGCCAGGTCTTCTTCGGAAATCTGCGTCATATGAACGCACTGGGTGCTTTCCGTCAAAAGCCCCAGTTCATACAGACGGCGGATCGGGCGTTTGCCCGAGGCTTTTTCCGCTTCACTGACTTCAAAGGCGGTTTCGTGAAGGTGAATTTGAACGGGAATATCCAGCTGGGCGGCCAGCGTCACCACTTCTTTCAGCGGCCCGTCAGACACGGTATAGGGGGCGTGGGGGCCGAATGCAGTAAAGACGTACTGGCTGTCCCGATAGGTGTCGTGCAGCTTCAGGCCTTTGTGGATGTAATCCGCGGCATCGCGAGCCCAATTGGTGGGGAAGTCCAGCACGGGAAAGCAGATTTGGGTCCGCATCTGGTATTTGCTGGCAATCCGTGCGGTGGCATCGGGGAAGAAATACATGTCGCTAAAGCAGGTGGTGCCGCCCAGGAGCATCTCGGCAATGGCAAGCGTCACACCGTCTTCGGCGAATTCGTCGTTGACCCAGCGGGCTTCTGCCGGCCAGATGTGCTCCTGGAGCCAGGTCATCAGCGGCAGGTCGTCCGCCAGTCCCCGGAACAGGGTCATCGCCGCATGGCCGTGCATGTTGATCAGTCCGGGCATTAACACATGATCCCTGAGCTCAACATGCTGGCGGGGTTGGAACTGTTGCAGGGCCTCGGCTGTTGGCAGGAGAGCGGTAATCCGGTCGCCGGTTATCGCCAGGCTGTAATGCTCAAGAACAGTGTTGGCCGGTCGGATGGGAATGACCCAACGGGCGGATATCAGCAGATCGACAGCCAGAGCTTCGGGCATGTATTTCGTTACCAGATGAAAAAGTGGAGGTTTCGGCGCCCAAGTATATCGCTTCAGCCACTAATGACCAACGCAGCAAAGAAGATCGGCACCTGGCCAAACGGCAGGATCGGGCTTGCCGGGAGTTGGTTTATTGTACGGGGAGCTGGTTAACTGTGCCGGAAACTGGTTAATCATGCCGGGAGCTGGTTTATAATGCCGCAGCTTCACGCAGCCATGCTGCCGTTATCAATCTCCCTAGGCTGAGGTCAAAGCATGAACCAGGGTGTATCCGCGATTCGTTGGGGTGGGAATTATCTCGAGCTCTTGGACCAGCGCCTGCTGCCCCTTGAGGAGCTTTGGGTGCGTTGTGGCACTGTGGCAGAGGTCGTGGATGCCATTCGGGAGATGATCGTGCGGGGCGCGCCGGCCATTGGCATTTCGGCAGCTTACGGCGTGGTGCTGGCTGCGGCGGCTCGCTATCAGGCGCAGCCCAGTCACTGGCGGGAAGGTTTGCTGGAGGATGTGGCGGCCCTGGCCCAGTCCCGTCCGACGGCGGTGAACCTGTTCTGGGCGCTGGATCGGATGCGAGTCGTGATCGACACTCTGCCGGATGGGGATTCGCCGGTGGCGCGCCTGGAGCAGGAAGCGATTGCCATTCATGAAGAGGATGTGGCCGCCAACCAACGGATGGGCGAGCTCGGTGCTCAACTGATGAAGGAAGAGCAGCCTTTTGCCGTGATCACCCACTGCAACACCGGCTCTTTGGCCACCGGCGGCTATGGCACGGCACTGGGGGTCATTCGCAGTGCTCACAAGGCGGGTTTGATTACCAGTGTGTTTGCCGACGAAACCCGTCCCTGGTTGCAGGGGGCGCGGCTGACCGCCTGGGAGCTTCTACAGGAAGGCATCCCCGCGTCTTTGATTGCTGACTCTGCCGCGGCCCATGTGATGAAATCCGGTGCGGTGCGCTGGGTGATTGTCGGTGCCGACCGTATTACCGCCAACGGCGATGTGGCGAACAAGATCGGCACCTACAGCCTGGCCGTTCTGGCCCGCTATCACGGGGTGAAATTCATGGTGGTGGCGCCGACCAGCACCATTGATATGCAACTGGCGACCGGCCGGGAGATCCCGATTGAAGAGCGGACCCAGGAAGAGCTTCTGAAGCTGCGGGACATGCAACTGGCACCCGCCACCGCCAAGGCCTTCAACCCCGTGTTTGATGTGACTCCCGCGGAGCTCATTGATGCCATTGTGACCGAGAAAGGAGTGATCCTGAATCCTGATCCGGAAAAGATGGCTGAACATATGAGCCAGTAGAGTCTTCCGGTTTCATAATCCTGTATCAAACGCCCCGGATATTTACGGATGTGCCGGCCCTCTCATTACCATAGGTTTTGAGGGTAGGTCTTGGGCCAATCAATCCACCGGTAACTATGTAGGGCAGGATTATGAACAAGCAACAAGTCTCTCGGTCGCAGTATCAAAGTGGGCAGCCTCGTCCGGTTGCTTCAGGGCAGGGGGAGCAGCTGGACACTGAGCTTTCCCTGAAGGAAAAAAGCCGCCGCAATCGCAAGCATCGTGATGAAACCCACGCTTACGTCCGCTCTTATAATTGATCAGCTGCAGTAGCATTGCATGGCGTGATACTGGCGGTTTATTCGGTACGCCAGTATGATGCCAAGCTCGGTTTAGGCTTCACCAGCCGATTCTCCGGTTTTCTCCCCAAGCCAGATATGACCCGTGCCGAATCCAAGCAGGGGGCAGGAAGCCTCTGTGGACCCAGGCCTGCGCCCGTTTCGTAGGTTGGGGATTTATTGTTCAGCCAAGGAAAAGGGAATGGCTCTCGTCGAACATGCCGTTGTGCTCTATCAGCCGCAAGCGGGGGAGTTGCTGGAGCGGGTAAAGGAATTTAGCGCTCTTCACCATATTCATCTGCATCTCGTTTCTCTGGAACACTTCCGAGCTGATCCGGCTCGCTATCTCGAGCATGCCAAGCATGTTGTCGCGCTGGTTGACGATACCGAGTTAGCCGACCTTGTCTCTGGCTCTCGCCAATATGAATATTCGGTGGGTATTATTCCTCTCCATCGTGCGTCGTTTACCTACCGATTGTTTTGTCTACCAAGCTCTTTGGAAAAGTTGCTGGAATGCGCTTTTGATGAAGCGGCCCGGGCGATGGATGTGTTGCTGTGCAACGATGAAGTCGTTATGGGAATGCTTATGGTCGGAGACTCTCCGCTTCTGGACCGGAGCAGCAAGACCTATTTAGCGGAGCAGTCCGGCCTCCTGCAACGCTGGTGGCATACATTTATGTTGCTGATTGCGGGGTTAGTGAGGCTGCCTCGGATTCGCCATTTTCCCGTTACGCTTACGACGGCCAAAGAACAGCAGATCAAGACCGCGGTGACCGGGATTACCGTCATCGAGAATGATACCACCAGCCTGGCCGCCCGCCTGGTTAACACCACGGTATCGGCGGAGGACGGCAAAGCCTCGGTATTGCTGATTTCCCCTAAATCCATTGGCGAATATCTCCGGTTTCTCTTCAGGGCTCTTTTCCCGTGGAATCATTCTGTTAAAGCGCTGCCGGGGGCGGTGAGTTATATCCGAAGCAGTCGGCTGACCATCGAGGGTAAAAAGCCCCTGGTGTACTACCTGGATGGCAAGCAGCGGCAGGCGGAGCAGTTGGAGCTGGAGGTCTGCCGCAAAGCGGTGCGGATCTGTGTTGGCGAGCGCTGGTGCGAAGAGCAGGCGCCCGTGGCTGAAAGCCCGAAGGATACTTTACGGGTCGAGAACCTGCCGGTTCATACGGAACGGTTAGCCATGATTACCCGCCGACTCCCGCTTTTTACCCATGCCTTGGAGGAAGAGTTCAAGGAACTGTTTCTGCTGCTGAAACAGCATGCCCGGGTTGAAGTGGACTATGTGGCGCTGATGATTCTAAGCACCCTGGTGGCCAGCCTGGGGCTATTTATGAATAGTTCGGCGGTCTTGATCGGCGCCATGCTGCTGGCACCTTTAATGGCACCGATTATCTCGCTGGCGATGGGGTTGCTGCGAAACGATCAGGGGTTGCTGAGAGGTTCTGTAAAGAGCATTTTGATTGGCATGTTGATCGCGCTGGTCACCTCGGCGCTGGTGGCCATTCTCGTGCCATTGCAACGGGTTACGCCGGAAATCGCTGCCCGCTTACAGCCATCTCTTTTTGACTTGGGGGTGGCTATTGCCTCCGGCATTGCGGGTGGTTACGCCTATGCCCGGGAGAAGGTCATGAAGAGCCTGCCGGGTGTGGCGATTGCGGTGGCTCTGGTGCCGCCTCTGTGTGTGGCCGGTTTTGGGATCGGCTGGCATGACCTCGGTATGGTACTGGGTGCTTCATTGCTGTTTCTGACCAACTTGGTGGGGATTGCACTGGCGACAGCCATTACGTTTCTGGTATTGGGGTTCTCGCCGATCAGTCGCCCGACCCAAGGTGCCAAGAGTTTGGTCTTATCTCTGGTGCTGACCCTGTTGGTGGCTGTGCCATTGTCTGTCTCATTCAGCCAGATGCACCAAGCCTGGCTGCTGGAAACAAATCTTTCTTCAGAAGTGTTTGCCGTCAATGGCAAACAGCTGTGGCTCAGCGATATTCAGGTGAGCCGGTGGCAGGATGGGGTTCAGGTGTCTGGCAATCTTTCAAGCCCCGTACCCCTGGATGAAGACGATGTGCGAGCGCTGAAAGAAGAACTACAGGAGCGCCTGCAGCAGCCGGTTCGTCTGGAAGTGGGATACCGGATTCAGCTGTAATTCATCGGGTCGTCCGGCCTTTCGTCTCGTTGCCCGTGGGACGGCCCAGAGCTTTCTTACGGTTGCCGACCCTTGGAGTTGTCTGGTTTCTGACGATCCTTCTCAGTGGCTTGCTTATTCCCGGTTTCAGGCCGATCGCTAGTGTTGTCTACATCAACAGACAGTTGTTCCTGTTCTGCAACAAAATGCAGTGCCATATCGAAGGCTTCCCGGGTAAATCTCAGCACATGCTGAAATCCCTGGTCGGACAGCTTGCGGGCGGCGTCGTGGCGGCGGTAGATATTGATGAACTCCCGCTCCCGCTCATACTGAAGCGGAATCCTGCCCAATCCCCAGTCGTTCAGGATCTTCCAGAGTTCCGGGTTGTAGGTGCGGGTATATCGCAGAATAAAGGGAATCGGATCATTGCGGGCCAGCAGGGCCGACAGGCGCAGAATCAGCTCGAAGGAGAGGGTGGCTGTCCCGTTTTCTACCGCTTCCAGTAGGGATTTGTCCTTCAGGTTCAGCGCTTCGCTCAGTTCGGCGATGGTGAGGCCCGTGACTTCCCGCAGGTCTTTCAGCGACTGGCCGGCGGCCAGCATCAGTTTCAGCTGATCCTGTGACTTGATCAGCGCCCGCCCGACACGGATACCTTCATCGGTTGTTCGCTTGGCAAAGCGGTAGGCGGAGTTGGTGAAGCCGCTGAGCCGATCAAACAGGCTGGGGTCATCTTCTCCCTTGCGGAGGCTTTCAAGAACCTCGCGGGGTTCGAAGCGAGCCGAACTTTTTGGGGGAGCCTCTGGCGTTTTCTGCTCACCCTGCGGGTCTTGTTTGCCAGGGCTGGGCCGGGAGTGTTTGTCGTCCATCGTCGTCCATTCTGGAGAGGTGTTCTTGATTATAGTGCAGTCCAGTGGCGTTGTTAGGTAGCCATTCCTGTTGTCTATATAGAGAGCGGAACGGACAACTGTCAACCTGGCGGCTATTTAGACGACTGAGGTTTGTCCTTGTCAGGGTAGTGAATATCAATTCGGGCCCGGATGCCCCGCTGGCGGAATTCATGGCTGATGGTTTCCGCGGTTTTCAGATAAACCTGACGGGAGATCAGGCTGGGCGAGACCTTGCCCAGAAAACGCCCGAAGGCCGATTCTTTTTCGGCCACTTCCAGAGGGTTCAACACTTGAATGCGGATTTCAGGTGGGCTGTCGCCGTCGGGCTTGGGGAGTTGTCGCAACGACACGCCGTCGCGTTCCTGAAACCTGGCCCGAGACCCGCCGAGTCGCCAGTGCAGGGCCGCCAGAAGGGCGATGCAAATCAGTAGCAGAAAGTTGGTCATGGGGGTTAAGAAGATCCGTTTCCGTTTAACCAGACCACCATGATAAAACGAAAAGCCCCACTGGGCGACAGGGGGCGAATCAAAGAAGAAGGCCAGCCCGTCAAGGGCTGGCGCTATGGGGTTAGCGGCCAGTTGCAGCCTGGGGCGGCTGTTTGGCGACCAGTTGCTGATTGAGTTCGATCAGATCCACCAGGATTTCACCGCTCTCGCGAGCCAGAAAATCTGCTTCCTGCTGTTTGGTGGGCGATTCAGCGGCCCGCTCCTCTTCAAACTTTTCCAGCTCCTTGAAGGTCTTGAACGGCGGTTCGCCTTTCAGGGCGCGGCGCTTATTGGCCAGGGCCAGTTGCCGCTGCTGGAGGGCATCCCGCTCCTTCAAACGGATGGTTTCGTTGAGGGAGATGCGCTTTTGATCCCGCCCTTCCTGGACAAAGGCAATCTCATCAAGCAGCAGCTGGAACTCCGGATTATTGGACATCCGCGCTTCATGACGCTTCTGCAGCTTGTCCATGTACGACTCATAGCTGGCAAAGGGCGTGTAATTCACGCTCTTGATCCGATCCCAGGGCAGCGCCCGGGGCAGGGCGTCCTCACCAATTTGCTTGGTATCGATAATGGTGGGGAAGGTGATATCCGGAATCACCCCCTGGTGCTGGGTGCTGGCGCCGGAAATCCGATAAAACATGGCTTCGGTAATCTTCAGCTGGCCGTGGTTCAGGTTGCGGACGGACTGAACCGTGCCTTTGCCAAAGGTTTGATCCCCCATGATCAGGCCCCGGCCATAGTCCTGAATGGCGGCGGCAAAGATCTCCGACGCCGAGGCGCTCATCCGGTTAACCAGCACCGCCAGCGGGCCGGTATAGACAATCTCGGGGTCCACATCATCCAGAATGCGCACATCCTGGTCTGCGGTTTTGACCTGAACCGTCGGGCCTTTTTCGATGAACAGGCCGGTCAGGGACACGGCCTCTTGCAGTGAGCCGCCGCCGTTATTGCGCAGGTCGATAATCAGCCCATCGATGCCTTCTTTCTGAAGGTTGTCCAGCAGCTTGCGGACATCGCGGGTGGTGCTGCGGTAGTTTTGGTCACCCGCCTGCATGCCGCGGAAATCGGCATAGAACGTGGGAATCTCAATGATGCCGAGCTTGTAGGCCTGGCCATTGCGGTTGAGTTCGATAATCTGGCTTTGGGCGGCCTGTTCTTCCAGCTTGACCTGGTCGCGAACGATGCTGATGGTTCGGGTTTCGGTCTCATTGGCGGCCGTTGCCGGGATGATACGGAGCCGCACCACGGAATGTTTGGGGCCACGAATCAGGTCCACCACATCTTCCAGGCGCCAGCCGACCACTTCCACAATCTCGCCGCTGCTGCCCTGGCCAACCCCCACGATCCGGTCGGAGGGCTTCAGTTGGCCGCCTTTGTCGGCCGGACCGGCAGGCACCAGGCGGACCACTTTGGTGTAGTCGTTATCGGACTGGAGCACCGCACCAATCCCCTCCAGGGATAGGCTCATGTCGATATTGAAGTTCTCCGACACCCGGGGGGAGAAATATTGCGTGTGGGGGTCATAAACACCCGTGACCGAGTTCATGAACACCTGGAAGACATCTTCGCTCTTGGTTTTCAGGGTGCGGTTGAGCTGGCTTTGATAACGCTTGGTCAGAGTCTCCCGGGCTTCTTCCAGGGTGCTGCCGGACAGCTTGAGGTTCAACACGGCGCTTTTCAGCCGCTTGATCCAGAGTTCATCCATGCCGGTCTGGGTTTTGACCCAGGGCTGGTCTTCCCGGTCAGCGAGAATGTATTCGTCGGAGTTCAGGTCGAGCTTCTCAAGGTCTTTATCGAGGGTGTCGAGCAAAAACTGCAGACGCTCCACAACCCGGGTCTGAAAGCGGTTATAAATGGCAAAGGCCCCGTCCAGCTGGCCTGACTTCAGGGCGATATCCAGACGGTTACGGTATTTCTCGAACTCCTGGATATCCGACTCCAGGAAGTAGACTCGTTGGTTGTCCAGGTTCTTGAGGTAGTTGTCAAAGATCTGGGACGACAGGTTCTGGTCCAGACGCTGGCTGCGGAAGTGACTGTATTCCAGTCCGCGGGCGATATTACGGCTAACGGAAACCTGGGCGCTGCTGGGCTGTAGAGGTTGGAATTCGATTCCCGCGGCGTTGATCTGAGCTGACCCTCCCAGAATCCCGACCAGGAACAGGGAAAAAGGAATGCCGAACAAGGCCAGCAGGCGAAACGGAACGAGTCGCAGGGAACGCATCATGATGGGTACCAGTAGAAATGTTTTGCCCACACATATATGAGGAATGTGACAGGGAAATTCAACTTAACCGATGGACCGACTGCTGGAGGCGAGAGTTTGAAGGCTGCCACCAACCGGGCAGTACAACGGTAATATGATGAGATTCTAGGTCAGCTCTATACCACTCACCACCCACAGAATGCCTTTTCTTCCATGGCATTGCAATCTTGTGAGGATGTTCATTTTGTAAACTTGCCCGTGGGAACTTTCGGGGCTGACAGTGGTCTTTAGAGATTGGTCCTGCCGGACGATTTCCAGGCAGGACCAACAGACAACAGCCAATAGATAGCAATAGTTCCAGTAGAGAGTCGGGCCAATCACTCGAAGAGCTGATTGGTTTCGCTCTTCTCCAGCAGCAACGCCGGTGGCTCAAAACGGCTGCCGTAAGCCTCGCTCAACTGCTTGGCCCGCTCGGTAAAGCGTTTGACCCCGTATTGATTGATGTATTGGAGGGCGCCGCCGGTCCAGGGGGCGAAACCAATCCCGAAAATGCTGCCAATATTGGCGTCCTTGATTGATTTTAGAACGCCTTCCTCCAAACAGCGCACGGTTTCAATGGCCTGAATGAACAGGATCCGCTCCTTGAGCTCTTCCAGGGGAACCGCTTTGCCTTCGGGCTTGCCATACAGCGCCTCCAGTTCCGGCCAGAGATATTTCTTGCCTTTGGCCGGGTACTCGTAAAAGCCCGCGCCCGCGGCCTTCCCTTTACGATTGTGCTCATAAACCATGGCATCAATAACGGCTTCGGCCGGGTGGGGCTGCCAGACTTTCTGTTCGGCTTCCATGTCCTTGCGGCTTTGGTCGCGGATGAGGGTCATCAAGCTCATGCTGACCTCGTCGGAAATCGCCAGCGGCCCGACCGGCATCCCGGCGAGCAGGGCGGCATTTTCGATGGTCGCCGCCGGGATGCCTTCACCCAGCATGGCGATCCCCTCGTTCACAAAGGTGCCGAACACCCGGGAGGTGAAGAACCCGCGGCTGTCGTTGACCACGATCGGTGTTTTGTTGATTTGCAGGACAAAATCGAAAGCCTTGGCCAGGGTTTCCTCGGAGGTCTGTTTGGCGCAGATGATTTCCACCAGCGGCATTTTGTCCACCGGCGAGAAAAAGTGCAGGCCAATAAAGTTTTCCGGCTTGGCGGAGGCCTCAGCCAGTTGGCTAATGGGAATGGTGGAGGTGTTGGAGGCAAAGATACCGTTCTCTGCCAGCATGGGTTCTGACTCCTGGGTCACCCGCGCCTTGAGCTCACTGTCTTCAAACACCGCTTCAATAATCAGATCACAACCTTGCAGATCTTTGGCCTTGGCGGTTGCGAGAATCCGGTCCAGCACTTCCTGTTTCGCCTCGGCAGTCATTCTGCCCCGTGACACGCGCTTGCTGAGCAAGGTGTCAGAGTAACTCTTGCCTTTTTCGGCATTCTCCTGGGTGGTGTCTTTCAGGACCACTTCAATACCGCGCGTGGCCGCCGCATAAGCAATACCGGAGCCCATCATGCCGGCACCCAGCACGCCCACTTTTTTCACTTTCTGGGGCGCGTAGCCCTG
>CAZEWG010000030.1:0-16084 GCA_964514485.1 uncultured Pseudomonadales bacterium | reverse complement strand
AGCCCCAGGGTCACCTCGGGCAGCCCCAGTTGGGTTTTGTCGTCATCAATCGCAATCCGATGATGGCAGGCCAAGGCCAGTTCCAGGCCACCGCCCAGGGCGGTGCCGTTGATTGCCGCCACCACCGGCTTGCCCAGGGTTTCCAGCTGACGCAGCGGCCCGGTGATCTGGGTGCGGAGCATGGTGAAAAACTGTTCGGCGTGCTCTGGCTGCACCTGGATCAACTCGCGGAGGTCGCCGCCGGCAAAAAACGTTTTCTTGGCCGAGGCCAGAATAATGCCTTTGATACTGTCAATTTCAGCCTGCAGGCGCTGGATGGTCTCGCCAAACGCCTGGCGAAAATCCGCATTCATGGTGTTGGCGGATTGGTTGGGCATATCCAGGGTAAGGGTGACAATGTTGTCCTGGTCTTTTTCGTAGCGAATCGCGCTCATGAATATTCTCGCTTTATGTCCTGGCCGGAAGGCGTGCTCACTTCCGGGCTGATCGGTTTGCGTCCCGTTTAACCGGTGCGTCCTGTTCCTGTTCGCTGGCGCTTAAAGGCGCTCGATAATAGTGGCGATACCCATGCCACCACCCACGCACAGCGTGGCCAGGCCGAACCGCAGCTGGCGCCGTTCCAGTTCGTCGAGCAGGGTGTTGAGAATCATCGCGCCGGTTGCCCCGAGGGGGTGGCCCATGGCAATGGAACCCCCGTTAACGTTCACCTTTTCATCCGGCACGTTCAACTCCCGTTGAAAACGCATCACCACGGCCGCGAACGCCTCGTTCACTTCAAACAGATCAATCTGGTCAATGGTCATGCCGGCTTTGGCCAGCGCCTTGCGGGTGGCGGGCGCCGGGCCGGTGAGCATAATGGTGGGGTCGGTGCTGGTGACGGCGGTGGCAACAATCCGGGCGCGGGGCGTCAGGCCCAGCTCCTTGCCCTTGGCTTCGCTGCCGATCAGGACCGTGCAGGCGCCGTCCACAATGCCGGAGGAGTTGCCGGGGGTGTGGACATGGTTGATCTTTTCCACAAAGGGATATTTAGCGCGGGGAACCGAATCGAACCCCATTTCACCCATCATCTGGAAGGACGGGTTCAGTTTGCCCAGCCCTTCAAGGGTGGTCTCCGGGCGAATGAATTCGTCTTGCTCCAGAATGCAGATCCCGTTCTGATCCCGGACCGGCACCACGGAGCGGCTGAAATAACCTTTCTCCCGGGCGGCGGCGGCTTTTTGTTGGGACGAGAGCGCGAAGCGGTCCACGTCTTCCCGGGAGAAACCTTCGATCGTGGCGATCAGGTCGGCTCCAATTCCCTGGGGCATAAAGCCGGTATGCAGGTTGGTGGCCGGGTCCAGCGCCCAGGCGCCGCCATCGGAGCCCATGGGCACGCGGGACATCGACTCCACGCCGCCGGCAACCACCAGATCCTCCCAGCCGGATTTGACCTTCATGGCCGCCAGGTTGACCGCTTCCAGGCCGGAGGCGCAGAACCGGCTCAGCGTCACACCTGATACACACTCCGCCCAGTCGGCGGCCAGCACAGCAGTTTTGGCGATATCCGCCCCCTGATCGCCAATGGGCGTGACACAGCCCATGACCACATCGTCCACCTGGGCGGTGTCCAGTTGGTTGCGTTGTTGAAGTTCCCGCAGCAGGCCGCTGAGGAGGTTGACCGGTTTAACCTCGTGCAGGGAGCCGTCTTTTTTGCCGCGTCCGCGCGGCGTGCGAATGGCATCGAAAATGAATGCATCTGTGCTCATGCTGGTTCCTTTGTGTTTATGAGTTGTGCCATACCTGGAGCCCGGATGAGTACAACCCGAGCGGATGCTGGACTGCCGTTCACCATAAGACAGCTTGGGGTTGGGCAAAATGGCGCTTTATGCCAAAAGTATTGTCCAAAAAGATCAAGTTGCCACGGGTAAAAGCAGTCACTTACCAATTATGAACAATGTCATTCCCTCTCCCCTTGCGGGAGAGGGTGGGGGGCGCCTAGTCTGAGGGGAGGGCGGCAAAGCCGCCCCGAAGGATCGGAATATGCCTAGCAGAAGGGGGGAGCCGCTACATAATCTGTAACAGGGCCTGCTCAAGGCGTTTCTGCAAAGCAACGCGCAATCTCGGCTCAACAGGCCCCAGTCCATACCAGGAAGCCAGAATCGAGATCACTTCCTCCTGGGCGGACTGCTTGGACTGGCCGCCGGTCAAACCTTCGGACAAGCGCTCCATCTGGTATTCCATGCGCAGGGCGCGCTCTGACTCCGGGGACTCCAGCCCAGCGGCGATTTCGGCCTGAATGGCCAGGAGGCGTGCCGAACGCTCGTTACGCTCATAGTGTTCGGCGGATGCCTGCTCCGCGTTCTGAAGACGCTCGCCTAGTTGTTGCGCCATGACCGGGGGAAGTTCCTCGGGCAGCTTCAGGGCCACGGGCTGGTCATGGGGTTCACCGGCAATGATGGCGTCTTCATGGCGCGCCACGGCCTCTGCCTGCTGAGCCAGCTCCCGCCACTGTTGCATCGCCTGCTGTTGCTGCTGGTGGCGCAGGTGCTGACGGGCGGCCTGGATGGCGGTCTGGAAGCGCTCTTGCAACTTCTGATGGGCCTCCCGGGGCAGTTGCAGCGATTTAAACTCTTGCTGGATCTGGGGCAATCTCGCCTCCAGCTCATCACCGGATTTGGACACCAGCTGTTCCGCCTCGGTGCAGAGTTGTTCGGCCTGAGTGATTTGCTCCTGCACTTCCCGCTGATGATGGGAGCGCTGATCATCCAGTTTGGCAAAGATCTGGTCACAGGCGGCCCGGAAGGCTTTCCAGAGCTTGCGGTCTTCCCGGTGCTCGGTGATGCCGATTGCCTGCCACTCTTTTTGCAGCGCTTTAGCGGCCTGGGCGGCATGACGCATGTCCTCTTCACCCACCAGCTGTTCCGCCCGGGCCACAATCTCGGCTTTAAGGGCGGCGTTGCGGGCGCGCTCTTCGTTCAGGTGGCCCTCCAGGGCGTCCATCAGTTTTTGAAACTGCTTTTGTAAGGGCTTGTTCTGCTTGTGATCCACCGGATAGAACTGGTGCCACTCTTCCCGGGCCTTGCGGCTGATCCGGTCCATGGCTTTCCAGTCCACGTTCTCCCAGTTAACCTGGTTGAGGAAGGTTTGGAGGTGGTCACGGATTTCCTGGCGTTTTTCCAGGTTGGCCTGTTTGAGGCGTTCCTGCTCTACAAAAAACTCCTGGCAGGGTTCATAGGCCTTGTCAGAGGCCGTTTTGAAGCGGCTCCATAGCGCCTGGTCGGAAGAGCCGCCCAAAGCCCGCCACTCGGCTTGCAGTTCCTTGATGCGGTTGGCTTTGATCTGCGGGTCCAAATGCTGTTCCGCCAAATGCTCCATGCGTTCGCACAGCTCAATCTGCTTGGGCTGGGTGACAAAGCCCTGCCAGTCCCGCAGCTCTTGCAAGCGGCCGTGCAGCAGTTTGAGTTTGCCTTGATAGCTTTGCTCAACCTGGTGGGGCAACTGCTGCAACTGCTTCTGCAAATCCTTGAAGAGCTGGGAGGATGCTTTCAGCGAACGCTCTTCCAGTTTCTTCTCCAGGTTGTCGATGGTTTTGTCGATTTCCCGGCGTAGTTTGCGGTTATCTTCGGTTTGTTGTTTGCGAAGATCCTGAAGATGGCCGAGGTGCTCCCGAACTTGTCCCAGCAGGGCGGGGGTGGAGAACTCGTCTGGCCATTCGATTTCCCCCTGCAACTGACGCAATTCCCGGAGTTCGTCATGGGCGGGGCTCTCGTCAGCCGGGGCCGCCTGGCAGGTGGTGAGCAACTCTTGCAGCCGCTTTTCCCGAGAAGCGTACTTTTGCAAGGCGGCCAGATAACCGCGCAGCAGGTGCATGGCCTGCTGGTAACGCTTCTGCTCGGCTTTTTCCACGGGGACATCCCGAGTGGCTTCCAGCCAGCGATTTTCCTGGGTTTTAATCAGCGCATCCAACGCGGTCAGGTTGGACAAGTTCGGCTGCGGGGCCTGACGCAGAGCGTCGAGGGTTTCCTCCAGGGTGGCACAAGTGGCCTCCCGCTCCTGTTGCAGGTTGGAGTGATGTTGGGCGGCTTCCGCCTGTTGCCGCTCTTCTTCCTCTCGCTGGCGAATGCGCTCGCGACAGGCGTTAATGGCCCGTTCCGCACGGCTGACAAGGTCCTGATCCGCTGTTTTTTGCACCTGCTGCCATTGGTTCGCCAACGCATCAAACTTGGCCTGATACAGGTGAGTGGCTTCACTGGTGGCATGAGCTTCCAGCGAGGCGCACAGTTCTTGAGCATGTTCCCGCTCTTGCTGCAGGCGCTTCTCTTCTTCCCGATGCTGGGTGAGCTTGGCCTTGGCTGTTTGATAAACGCCTTTGTCTTTGTTTTTGGAAGCCTTCAGGACTTCTTCCAGCAGTTCGTAATCCTGGAGCTGATCAACTGCCTGCTGACGTAGCCGGCTGGCGTTGGCATGCATCGCCAGATCTGCCAGGTGGCGCTGGTTATTCAGCTGCTCCAGGAGGGCGAGCCGGGCTTCGATGGATTTCAGGTTCAGAATCAGCTGATAGCGCTGCTCATCGTCTTGCAGTTGTCCAGACAACTGGCGTAATTGCTCGGTGGTACCCTTGGCGGTATCCAGCAGGCCCGCCAGTTGCGTCAGAATCACGGTTTGATGGGCGCCGCCGGGGCGGGCGAGTAACTTCAGTAGCGCATCGGGTTCGGCAATTTTCTCGATCGCCCGTTGGCTGACCCGCGTGTCGGGGTCTGTTTCAGCCAGTTTCAGCAGAATGGTCCGCTGTTCTTCCTGTTCCCACAACAGATTGCTAACGGCTTCCAGGCGAGTATCAGGGTTTCTGCTTTGCCACTTGGGTTGAAATATTCTTCTTAGAATAGCCATGGGGTTTGATCCTGTATTCGTCGTGTCCGGATAGCTCTGAAAAGCTATCGCTTGGCGGCCGGACTGGGGAGGCAAATCACGACACCGCAAGGTGCGGGACAGCTGGTGAGTTACGCCTCTGATCTATCAAAGCGGCCAGTTAAGGCCCATTCCATTAAAACCTGCAGCGCCTAAGTCTTAATGGAATGGGCGGTTAGGGAGGCTAGTCTACTCCGGTTGCTGGCAATTCGGAATGCCACGGCGGCAAAGGCGGGGTAAGATGAAATGGCCCCGGGGCACCGGTTGGGGTGGCCTTGATTGAAAGGAGGTGAAATGCCCGAACAAGACGAAGTTGATCTTGAGCAGATACGCCAGCAGGTGATTGGCTGGCTGGCCCGGCGCGAACACAGCCGCCAGGAAGTGCGTCAGAAGCTGGTGCGTCGTTATGGCGCTCGGGCTGACTTAAATAATTTGCTGGACGAATTGGAGCAATCCGGCCTGTTAAGTGACCGGCGCTTTGCGGAAAGTCTCACCCGGGTCCGCTCGGGCCGGGGTTATGGGCCGCTGCGGGTCAGGGCGGAGCTGGCGGCTAAAGGGGTCAGGGCGGCCGCTGTTGAGCAGGCCCTGGCGGAAGAAGAGCCCGACTGGTTGCAACTGGCCGGTCAGGCATTACGCAAGAAGTTTGGCCCGCTGCCGGCCACGGATCGGGAGTCTCGAGCCAAGCAGTATCGGTTTCTGGCACAACGAGGCTTTAGTGCCGAGCAAATCAATGCGGCCTTATCCCGCATTGCCGAGAATGACACTCCCACTTAAGCCGGTTTGGCGCTAGAGCATGGGGGGCGTGGCGTAGACCGACAACGGCAGAACGTTGTGCTGGTGACTCTGGTTACTGGCTTCCAGCAGGGTGATGTCGGTATCCAGAGGGGGCTCTGGATCCAGTTCGGAGCGGGTCATCCAGACCAGCACATCATAATAACGGCGGATATTCTGCACATATTTCACCGCTTCCATCCCCCGGGCGTAGCCAAACCGGGTCTGTTTGTACCACTTGGCTTTCTGCAGTAGGGGCAGATATTCCTTGACGTCCATCCACTTGTCCGGATTCAGGCCATTCTGGGCGGTCAGGGTGCGGGCGTCTTCCATATGGCCAAAGCCGACGTTATAGGAAGCCAGCGCCAGCCAGGTCCGGTCCGGCTCTGGAATATGCCGGGCCACGCGCTCGCGGATCAGGCTAAAGTAACGGGCGCCTCCCTCAATGCTGGCAATAGGGTCCAAACGGTTGGCGACGCCCATTTCCTTGGCGGTCACCCGGGTCAGCATCATCAGCCCCCGAACACCGGTGGGAGATACCGCATTGGGCATCCAATGGGATTCCTGATAGCCAATGGCAGCCAGCAGGCGCCAGTCAATATCATAGCGGGCCGCGGCTTCTTTAAAGGTTTGCTCGTAGCGTGGCAGGCGGTTATTAATATGCTGGATAAAAGTCCGCGCGCCGACATAGTTGATTTGCTCGACGTGGCCGTAATAGCGCTCCTGCAGCTGAAGCAGGGTGCCATCTTGCTCAATCCGGGCAAAAAACTCCTGAGCCAGTTGTGGCAGTGAATCATCCCGGGTTGCTGGAAATACCCAACTAATGGAGCGTGGCTCACTAATGTCGAAGGCTTCCCGAACCCTGGGGTAATAGGCTTGATGGGCAGAGAACTCGTTGGAATCGAGAATGGTGACGTCAATTTCGCCGTCCTCGATCATGCGCAGCAGATCGACCGTCTCGTGTTCACGGGTTTCTTCCCATTGCAGTTCGGGATACTCAGGCTTTAGTTTGTGCAAGGTTTCAGCATAACTGCTGTCGGCCAGGACCAGAATCCGTTTGTTGAGGAGGTCCGCAGCTGAGCGCGGCCGGCCGTCACCCAGGCGATACACCACTTTCTGGTGGATTTCCAAATAGGGCGGTGAAAGCTTGAAGCGTTGCTCAAGCTCAGTTGGCAGGCTTAAACCCGTGGCGGCAAAGTGGGTGTAGTTGTTATCCAGAAGCGAGTGAACTTCGCCGAGGTTGCTGGCAACTCTCAGGCGTAGCTCCACACCCAGTTCATCCGCGAACATTTTGGCCAGTTCATATTCAAAGCCAGTAGCCCCGTCGCGACCTTCGAAATAGGTGGTTGGAGCGTTACGGGTAACAACGTGCAGAACCTGCTCTTGCTTGATTTCTTCCACAATCGTGGGGCGGCTGCAGCCTGTTACAGCGATGGCCGCGGTCATGAAGGCAACGGCCGAAAAACTTGCTCGGCGCGTGGATTTTGTATTGCTGGAAAGGCTGTCCAACAGCATGCTCTAGCCCACCTCGTGATGACCAGCAAAAGGTTTTTTGGATCGTCCATTCCTTGGTGATTGGACGAATCCTCACATTTTTGACCGCGCTGACGCAAGTTTTGTTCACGTTCTTCCGAGAAAAATTTGCATAGTTTCACGATCTCCCGGAACTTTGACAGGTACTCCCGTACCGGCTGGGTTCTGGTTGCCACAGGCGTTTTCAAGTATCATAGCGGCCTTTCGAAAAACCTGTCCCTGAATGGCGAGATCTCGATATGCTTGAATTGCGTGGTGCGCCCGCTTTATCTCCCTTCCGCACACAGAAACTATTGAGTCAGATCCAGGCTCAGGTTGATGTGGTTGACTCGATTTATGCTGAATTTATGCATTTCGTCGATGTCAGCACGCCCCTGGAAGATTCCCAGCTCAGCGTGTTAAACCGCCTGTTGCAGTATGGCCCCAGTGCACAAACTCAGTCTGCTGAGGGAGTGCTGTTTTTGGTGGTGCCCCGCCCGGGAACGATCTCGCCCTGGTCAAGTAAGGCGACGGATATTGCCCATAACTGTGGCCTGCCACAGATTCGCCGTATCGAACGAGGCATTGCCTACTATATTCAGGCCAAGGCTCCCCTGAAGGTTGAGCAGCGCAAGCTGATTGCCGCGGCCCTTCATGACCGCATGACCGAAGCCGTCTTCCACGAAATGGCCGGAGCGGAGCTGCTGTTCGGTTCAGCCGAGCCCAAGGAATTGCAGAGCATTGATATGCTGGGTCACGGCAAGGCCGCGTTGGTGTCGGCCAACGCCCGCCTGGGTCTGGCCTTGGCGGATGATGAAATTGATTATCTGTTTGAGGCTTATCAAGAGCTGGGCCGTAACCCGACCGACGTCGAACTGATGATGTTTGCCCAGGCCAACTCCGAGCATTGTCGCCACAAGATTTTCAACGCGTCCTGGGATATTGACGGCGAGGCACAGGAAAAGTCCCTGTTCGCCATGATCAAAAACACCCACGAAATGCACCGGGAAGGCGTGCTGTCTGCCTATCGGGACAATGCCGCGGTGATCGTGGGTTCCGAGGCGGGGCGTTTCTACCCTGATCCGGAAACCGGTGAATACCGGAGTGTCCAGGAGCCGATTCATATCCTGATGAAGGTGGAAACTCACAACCACCCCACCGCGATCTCTCCGTTCCCGGGGGCTGCGACGGGCTCCGGTGGTGAAATCCGTGACGAAGGCGCGACTGGGCGAGGTGCGAAGCCGAAAGCGGGCCTGACTGGCTTTACCGTGTCCAACCTGCGGATTCCCGGTTATGAACAACCCTGGGAAGAGGACTACGGCAAACCGGATCGTATTGTGTCCGCCCTGGATATCATGATCGAGGGGCCGCTGGGTGGCGCTGCTTTTAACAACGAATTCGGCCGTCCGAACCTGTGCGGTTACTTCCGTACCTTTGAGGAAAAAGTCGCAGGCCCCAACGGTGAAGAGTGGCGCGGCTATCACAAGCCCATCATGCTCGCCGGTGGTATGGGTAACATTCGGGAATCCCACGTTGAAAAAGGCGAGATTCCGGTGGGGGCCAAGCTGATTGTGCTGGGCGGCCCGGCCATGTTGATCGGTCTGGGTGGAGGCGCTGCCTCGTCCATGGATTCTGGCGCCAGCCATGCGGAACTGGATTTTGCGTCCGTACAGCGAGACAACCCGGAAATGGAGCGCCGCTGTCAGGAAGTGATCGACCGCTGCTGGCAGCTGGGCGATGACAACCCCATTCTGTTTATTCACGACGTAGGGGCGGGCGGTCTGTCCAATGCTTTCCCGGAGCTGGTGAAAGACGGCGGCCGTGGCGGCAAGTTCGAGCTGCGGCGGATTCCTTGTGACGAGCCCGGCCTGTCTCCGTTGGAAATCTGGTGTAACGAATCCCAAGAGCGTTATGTGCTGGCGGTGAAAGATGAGGATCTGGCCCGCTTTGACCAGATCTGCGCCCGTGAGCGCTGCCCTTATGCCGTCGTGGGTGAAGCGACCGAAGAGATGAAGCTGGAGTTGAGCGATGAAGTGTTCGCCAACAAGCCGGTCGACCTCCCGATGTCGGTGCTGTTTGGCAAGCCGCCCAAGATGCATCGCCAGGTTGAGCGTAAAACCTTCGTCAAGCCCATGTTCGATGCTAGCAGCATTGACCTGAAAGAGGCGGCCGAGCGTGTCCTGCGATTGCCGACGGTCGCCAGCAAGAGCTTCTTGATCACCATCGGTGACCGCTCCATTACCGGTTTGGTGGCCCGTGACCAGATGGTTGGCCCCTGGCAGGTGCCGGTGGCGGATGTCGCCGTAACCGCGGCCAGCTACGATACCTACGCCGGTGAAGCCATGGCCATGGGAGAGCGTACTCCCATTGCTCTGATTGATTCACCGGCATCCGGACGCATGGCGGTGGGTGAAACCATCACCAACCTGGCGGCTGCCCGGATTGGCAAGTTGTCTGATGTCAAACTGTCCGCCAACTGGATGGCGGCAGCCGGTCACCCCGGTGAAGACGAAAACCTGTACGACACCGTGCGTGCCGTGGGTATGGAGCTCTGTCCGGCGCTGGGAATTACGATTCCGGTGGGCAAGGACTCCATGTCCATGAAAACCGTTTGGGAAGAGAGCGGCGAGCAGAAGCAGGTCACTTCTCCGCTCTCACTGGTCGTCAGTGGCTTTGCCCCCGTGGTGGACATTCGCAAGACCCTGACCCCGCAGCTCAAAACCGACCAGGGCGAGACCGATCTGATCTTGATTGATCTGGCCTGTGGCCAGAATCGTTTAGGTGGCTCGGCTTTGCTGCAGGTATTCCGTGCGGTGGGCGCGGTGGCGCCCGATTTGGAGCGCCCCGAGGATCTGCGCGCCTTCTTTGATGCCATTCAGTCGCTGAACGAGCAGGACCTGTTGCTGGCCTATCACGACCGTTCTGATGGTGGCTTGTTCACCACCCTTTGTGAAATGGCATTTGCCGGACATACGGGCATTGATGTCAGCCTGGACTATCTGTCCCAGGGTGACACCCAGTATGTTCACGAGCTGTTTAACGAAGAGCTGGGTGCGGTGATCCAGGTGCGTCGTGCAGATGCAGAGAAAGTATTGCAGGTTCTGGAGAACCATGGCCTGAAGGAGCACAGCCTGGTAATTGGAACGCTCAACAGTGACGACCAGATTCGCTTCCGTCATGGTGACCAGACACTGCTGGAGCAGTCACGGGTTTACTATCAGCGGATCTGGTCTGAAACCAGTCACCAGATTAAGAGCCTGCGGGACAATAGCGAATGCGCCCAGGAAGAGTTTGACGCCATTCTGGATGTGGCCGATCCCGGTCTGTCGGCCCAGCTCACCTTCAATATCAATGAAGATGTAGCAGCACCCTTCATTAATACCGGCGTGCGTCCCAAGGCCGCGATTCTGCGGGAGCAGGGCGTAAACGGCCAGGTTGAAATGGCCGCCGCCTTTGACCGGGCCGGTTTCGCCGCCGTCGACGTTCACATGAGCGACATTATCGAAGGTCGGGTGACTCTGGATGAGTTCAAGCTGGTCGCGGCCTGCGGGGGCTTCTCCTACGGTGACGTGCTGGGGGCGGGCGAAGGCTGGGCCAAGTCCATTCTGTTCAACAGCCGGGCTCGGGATCAGTTCATCCGCTTCTTCCAGCGTCTGGATACCCTGACGCTGGGAGTCTGTAACGGCTGTCAGATGCTGTCCACGCTGGCAGAGATCGTACCGGGGAGCGAGCATTGGCCCCGTTTTGTTAAAAACCGCTCAGAGCGCTTTGAGGCGCGGGTGGCCATGGTGGAAATTGGCGAATCCCGTTCAGCCTTCTTGCAGGGAATGGCAGGCTCCCGGATGCCGATTGCCATTGCCCATGGTGAAGGCCGTGCCGAGTTTGAAACCGACGCTGCCCAGGCGGCCTTGGTCCATAGCGGCAAGATCGCCCTGCGTTATGTGGACAACTATGGACAAGTAACGGAGCGCTATCCTGCAAACCCGAACGGTTCACCTCTTGGGATTGCCGGTGTCACCAATGCCGACGGCCGGATCACCATCATGATGCCGCACCCGGAGCGGGTGTTCCGTGCGGTTCAGAACTCCTGGTATCCAGCGGAATGGCAGGAAGATGGTGCCTGGATGCGTATGTTCAGAAATGCTCGGGTGTGGTTGGGATAAAACCTGAAAGCTCCTGACGATAAAAAAGACCCGAAAGGGTCTTTTTTATTGGGGACGAAAAATCGACGCGGATTTTTTTAGGGCGGAAGAGCAGTCCAAAATCCTGGTTAATTTGTATCTTTGTGTAACTTTGTATTTCTACATGTGATCAGGAGGCTGGGGAGCCCGTACTTTAGTTCTAAAAAATGTGCGTGAGTCGGTTTAGTTGGTTAAAAACTGCGCAAGCTCACCCATTCTCCAGCCATCAGTCTTTGCATTTTATGCACAGATGACGAAAAAACGTCATCCTATACCTTAAGGGGTAATTGAAGTACCAGTCTTAGGAGTATTGACTTTATTAAGTGTTTGAAAATAAATAACTATTTTAATTTGTGCATTCTGTGTTCAATTTGTTGGGAAAGCCGATAGCTTGGGCGATTCCGCCGTTCATCAAAAATTTATCAACAGAGTTTTCCACAGATTCTGTGGGTAACTTTTTACGCTGGTGATCGTTCAAATACTATCCAGCAAAATTCCCAAGTGCAGCCGTGTAGCGTCGCAAAGTGTTCGCTCTGCGCCATCACAAAGTGCTTGTTTTGCGCACAGCACAAAGTGTTCACTTTGCACAATCCTTAAGAAGGAGGCCGTATGTATAAGATCGCATTTTTCGTTCCGGAAACTCATGTGGAACAAGTAAAGGAGGCGATGTTCGCAGTGGGCGCGGGGCGGATTGGCAATTATGACTGTTGTGCCTGGCAAACCTTGGGGCAGGGACAGTTTCGGGCTCTGGAAGGAAGCGATCCTTTTCTGGGGCAGCAAGGTATCGTGGAACGGGTGGCTGAATATAAGGTCGAAATGGTATGTCAGGATGATTTGATAGCGGAAGCCATCAAGGCCCTGCGACAGGCTCATCCGTATGAAGAGCCTGCCTTTGACTTATGGCGGCTGGAGGAGTTGTAGTCAAGCCGCAAGATGATCATGAATCGTCGCGCGGCTTGAAGATCATCTCCTCGACCCGCACCGGGAAGCGATGCTGAATCAGCTGACCCCGGTGTCTATCCTTAAGGTAATGGGTGAGGGTGTCGCGCACCGTCGGAAAAGCGATTTCTTTCCAGGGGATTTTGTCTTCCGTAAACAAGTCGACCTCCAGGCTTTCTTCACCCACGCCAAACTTGCCATCAATAATGGTGGCAAGAAAGAACATGTGAACCTGGTCGATATGGGGCAGGTTGATCACGGTATACAGGCCATTCAGCTCGACCTGTGCCGCGGCCTCCTCCCAGGTTTCCCGAATGGCGGCTTGCATGGTGGTTTCCTTGTTTTCCATGAAGCCTGCAGGTAAAGTCCAAAAACCACGACGTGGCTCAATGGCCCGACGGCACAGCAGAATCCGCCCGTCGTAAGTCGGCAGGGTGCCCGCCACGATTTTAGGGTTCTGATAGTGAATCGTGTGGCAGGAAGGACAAACATAACGTGGCCGGTTGTCGCCTTCCGGAATTCTTTGTACCACTGGAGAGCCGCAGTCAGAGCAATATTTCATAGCGCTTTCTATGCTAGTGAATCGTTTGCAGATTATAAACGGATTGAGAAGGCGGGTCATGGGCAACAAAGAGTCCTGTTGCCAGAGCCGCCTTAAGCCAGGAATCAAAGCGTCGCCAAAAGAGTCGTGCCATGTCCTTAGTACAGCAGGCTAAAGAGCGCTTGGTCGCTCATCAGCCACAAACCTTAGCCCTGGATTTTCCTGAAGCAGGGGTTTTGCTGCCTCTGACCAACGAGCCGGAGCCAACGATCATCCTGACACGCCGCTCAGACCGGCTGCGTACCCATCGAGGCCAAGTGGCATTACCGGGTGGCCGGCGAGACGAAACCGACGGCAGCCTGATTGAAACCGCCCTCAGGGAAAGCCAGGAAGAAATCGCACTGCCGCCCAATCAGGTGGAGGTGATCGGCGCCCTGGATCAGGTCGTGTCCCGATTCGGGATCCTGGTGACTCCCTACGTTGGCGTGATTCCTCCTGAGCTGGAGTTTCAGCCAAACCCTGATGAGCTGGACGCGGTGTTTAAGGTTCCGGTGAGTTTTTTCCTGGAAGATCGCCGCAAACGAACCGATGTCCTGTCGTTTCGGGGCATGACCCTTCATGTACCCTGTTGGCAGTTCGAGAAGTTTGAGATCTGGGGGTTGTCCGCCATCATCCTCACCAACTTTGTCAATGTCGCCTTTGATGCCGGTATCCAGATGGTGCATTACCAGAGCGAGCGTCAGGTGAAAGACGGGATGGGGCAGCGATAGCCGCTGGCATTCCAAGCCTTCCGCTAAGGTCGTGACGGAATTCCTCGTGACTCTGCTTTTTAGGCAGTTTCCCTCTTCAAGGCTCCGTCGCCTTGAACAGAAAACAACTAGCTAATGGTAATATTTTATGATCTACAGACTGGATAACCGTGAGGTAAAACTCATCGGCGGGCCCCACTTCATTGCCAATAATGCGACTCTGGTCGGCTCCGTGGTGGTCCGGGCCAATGCAAACATCTGGTTCAATGTGGTGATTCGTGCGGATAATGACGTAATCGACATTGGCGAGAACTCCAATATACAGGATGGCTCGGTCCTGCATACCGACAGCGGGATTCCCTTGACGATTGGCCGGGGAGTGACGGTGGGCCACAAGGCGATGCTGCATGGTTGTACCATTGGGGACCACAGCCTGATTGGTATTAATGCGGTGGTGCTGAACGGTGCGAAAATTGGCAAGCACTGTTTGATCGGCGCCAACACCTTGATTCCGGAGCGGATGGAAATTCCGGATGGATCACTGGTGGTCGGCTCTCCGGGGAAGGTTAAAAGAATGCTGACCGAGCCGGAAAAGAAAATGTTGGAAGCCAGTGCGGCTCACTATGTCCATAATGCCCAACGCTATTTGAAATCCCTTGAGGTTCAGATCGAGCATGAGTAGTGAGAAAGCGGTCTCTGAGCAAGCTGTCCAGAACGGCCGCGCAGAACTGCCGGTCCGTTCGCCTTGTGTGAGCATCTGCGCATTGGATGACAACGATATTTGCGTTGGGTGTTTTCGTACCGGGCTAGAGATCGCCGGTTGGGGCGGAATGACCAACGATGAGAAACGCCAGGTGCTCGCCCGGGTCGCCGAGCGAGAGGCGGCGAGTGGGCGAGTTCTTTAAAGTCTGAGATTCAGCCTTCTATCATATGCGGCCCCATCGGGGGCTCCTAATAACGGATTGAGACCGGCGGGCCCTCACCAGAGCTGTCGGTTTTTAAAATTGTAATTATTGCGCTGTGACGAGAAGTTCGGCAAAACACAGCGATACCAGATTATTCGTTAACAATAGAGGAAATTGGTTCATGGTGAGTATTGGTACGCCGCTCAAGCTTGGGGCCACCAAAGTGATGTTGCTCGGCTCGGGCGAGCTTGGAAAAGAAGTGGCGATTGAGCTGCAGCGCTTCGGAGTGGAAGTTGTTGCGGTGGATCGTTATGCCAATGCGCCTGCCATGCAAGTGGCCCATCGCTCCTATGTCATCAATATGCTGGATGCCTCCGAGTTGCGACGCATTGTCGACCTGGAACAACCGAAACTGATTGTGCCGGAAATTGAAGCCATTGCCACTCAAGAACTGCTTCGCCTTGAGGAAGAAGGATACCAGGTGGTTCCCACGGCCCGTGCTGCCAATCTGACAATGAACCGAGAAGGAATTCGCCGCCTGGCCGCCGAAGAGCTGGGCTTAAAAACTTCCCCTTATCGCTTTGCATCCGACTTTGATGAATACCAGGCGGCGGTTCGGGAGATTGGTTTGCCCTGTGTGGTCAAGCCGATTATGAGTTCGTCCGGCAAAGGGCAAAGTACCATTAAAACCGAAGCCGACATCCAGGCCGCTTGGGACTATGCGCAAGAAGGCGGTCGCGCCGGGGCCGGCAAGGTGATTGTCGAAGGTTTTGTGGATTTTGATTATGAGATCACCCAGCTGACCGTGCGTCACCGCGACGGCACCAGTTTTTGCGAGCCCATTGGCCATCGTCAGGTGCAAGGCGACTATGTGGAAAGCTGGCAGCCTCATCCGATGTCGCCCCTGGCACTGCAGCGCTCCCGTGAGATCGCGGAAAAGGTCACCAACGCCCTGGGGGGCTGGGGCGTGTTTGGCGTAGAGCTTTTTATTCGCGGCGATGAGGTCTATTTCAGCGAAGTGTCACCCCGTCCCCATGATACCGGCTTGGTAACCTTGCTTTCCCAGGATCTATCGGAGTTCGCCCTTCATGCCCGGGCCATCTTGGGGCTGCCCATCCCGGCGATTCGCCAAAATGGCTATTGTGCTTCAGCCGTGATTCTGGTGGAAGGGGAGTCCGAGCAACCGGTGTACGGCAATCTGGACCAAGCGTTGTCTCAAGAAGATGTCCACCTGCGGCTATTTGGAAAGCCAGAGCTTGCAGGCAAACGTCGTATGGGAGTGGCGCTGGCGAAAGCCGACTCGATCGAGGAGGCCCGGGCGCGGGCGACTGCAGCCGCCGCTGTGGTTAAAGTAACGCTATAGAGAGGCGGATATCAGAGTGGGGATAGGATGGCATAAGCCGCGCTACCTCTTCTGAGGCGACTAAAAAGCGCCCATATCGGGCGCTTTTTAGTCGACATGTTTAAAGCTTGTACGATCGTTTCAAAAAGTTTTCGGTTTCTCTCAAAAAGGGCTTGTGCAGCCCGCTTTTCTCCCTATAATACGCACTCTCTTCGGGGCCAAGGCCGCCGGGAGGCGCTTCAGGGAATGAGCTTGGT
>CAZEWG010000029.1:0-31802 GCA_964514485.1 uncultured Pseudomonadales bacterium | reverse complement strand
TGAGACCAGATTGAGGTGAGAAGAGCACGGCGGCCCGGAACCAATAACGAAAGAGACTGTCGCAGATTGCGCTTTAGCGCCTCGTCCAGCAACTGCATTTGCACAGAGTGATGCGGAGTTGGGTTATATTTGAAGAAGTTGAAGAAGAATGGGTGATCATTTTTTGAGTGATTCATTATTCACCAGTGTGTGGGAACTTTCCCTAGGCCTGCCAGTCTATTGGAGGAAGCCGGCACGCCTGTTCCAAGGCGGGTGTGGCTTGAGGTCTGCACAGAAGTTCTGGCCAGCCAGTTGTGGATGGTCAACATGACGAAAGAGACAGACCGGCAGATTGTTGCGCGTGTCCAGCGTGGTGATAAGCGGGCATTTGATCTTTTGGTAGTGAAATACCAAAACCGGGTTGCAGCTTTGGTCAGCCGTTATGTGCACGACCCTCACGAGGTCATGGATGTGACCCAGGAGGCTTTTATCAAGGCGTACCGGGCCATTGCCAACTTTCGTGGCGATAGTGCTTTTTATACCTGGATTTACCGGATTGCCATCAATACCGCGAAAAACTATCTGGTGGCCCGCAATCGGCGCCCGCCGGGTTCCGATGTGGAGCTGGATGACGCGGAGTTTTACGAGGGCAGTCACGGGCTGAAGGATATTGAGTCGCCGGAGAGCCTGGTGGCCCGTGATGAGCTGGAAGCAACCATCTATCAGGCGATCGATGAGCTGCCCGAAGACTTGCGGATGGCCCTGATCTTAAGGGAGTTTGACGGCCTCAGTTATGAGGAAATTGCCAATGTCATGGAGTGTCCGGTTGGTACTGTGAGGTCGCGGATATTTCGAGCTCGTGAGGCCGTGGATGCGCGGATCGCACCGCTTCTGGAGGGGCGGGGGAGTCGCTGAACCCTTGGGTTCAGTGGTCTTGCCACCAGGTGAAGCGATATGGCGGGCGGCAGCCTTGGCTGGCCGATGTTAACTGACTTTATCACCGACTCCGAGTGAGGTGATTTTAATGAATGACGATCTAAAAGCCCGGGAAACTCTTTCCGCAGTGCTGGATGATGAGGCGAATGAGCTGGAGCTGGCCAGGCTGTTGAAGCAGCCGGTTTCTCCAGAGTTGCTGGCGACCATGCGGCGCTATCAGGCTGTGCGAACGGTGCTGGCGGGTCAACGCCAGGCTGCCGGCATCGACATTAGTGCTCGTGTAGCAGCGGCTCTCCAGAATGAGCCGCTGCCCATGCCCCGGGCAAAAGGCAGTGAAGCGGACCAGCCCCTGTCGCCGAGCCAGTCCGGGCAACCCCTGTCAGATCCCTCGACGGCCCCGAAAAAAGCACGCTGGCAATTGCTGGGAGGGGCTGCTGTTGCAGCCTCGGTGGCGCTTGCCGTGATCTTTACCGCCCAGCCCTTGCAGCAGAGCCCAATGGAGACTCCGGCCCAGTTGGCCCAGGCTCCCGCGGTGGCTCCAATCCAGGTTTACCCAGATCAGGTTTATCCAGAGCGCACCCAAGGCTTGGGTCAGGGTGGACAGCCCATGGCGAGTTTGGCGTCAGCCCCCGTGACCGAACGCTCCATGAATGAGGAGCAGCTGAAACGCCTGAATGAATATCTGATACGCCATGCTGAGCACGCGGCCCGCAGTAACGGGCAGGCGGTGGTTCCCTTTGCTCGGATGGCGGGCTTTGAAGCCTCACAGCAATCTCAGCGCTAAGCTATTTTCGAGAGGCGGAATCAACAAATGACAGTTCCATTCACCCTGACTGGCATCCGGACTCGCGCGGGCATGTGGATGCTGGTGGGGTTGTTATTGATCCTCTGTCTGCCCTCCCCCAGTGTGGCCGAAGTCCCGGTGTCGCAGGAAACGGAAGCGGAAGGCTGGCTTCGCAAAATGGCCGAGGCGCGCCGCACCCAAAGTTATGAAGGCGTCTTCGTTTATGGGCGGGGGGATGAGGTCAGCTCGATCCAGATCCAGCACCGTTATCAGAACGGCAACGAACAGGAGCGCCTGGTGCACCTGGACGGGGAAAGACGGGAGATTATGCGGGAGGGGAACCGGGTTTTCTGCCTTTTGCCCGGTAAAGAAGTCATGGAGCTGGAGCAGAGCTTGCTGTCTGGCCCCTTTTCCGGCTTTGACGGAAACCAGCCTCTTCCAAGCCGCGATCAATATCATATGACCCTGGCAGGCGCCGAGCGGGTCGCAGGCTTTGACGCGGTGAAGGTGGCGGTGACCGCCCGTGATGAGTACCGGCATAGTTATCTGCTGTGGCTGGATCGCAACAGCGCGCTGCCCTTGAAATCATTGGTTCTGGACAAGCAGGGCGAAGTGCTGGAGCGGATGCAATACACTTCTCTGGAGGTGGGTGGCGAGATTGCCGACAGCGAATTGAATCCGGAGCTGCTTTTTGCGGGCAAGCAACATAGTGGGTCCAAGGCAGAAGCGCTTGTGGCCACCCCGGATGAATCCAGCAAACGCTGGGTGCTGTCCTGGTTGCCCGAGGGCTTTAAGAAGTCTCCCTATCAGATCAAGCGGGTAGCCGCCGATGGCATGAAAGTGGAGACTGCCGTTTACAGTGATGGCCTGTCGGCTTTTAGCGTGTTTGTCGAAGATCTGGGTAGTGAATCCCTGTCTCATGGGGTTTCCCAATTGGGTGCGACGATTGCTTACTCGAGAATGGAAGTGGTCGGTGACAGCAACTTCATGATCACGGTGGTGGGAGAGGTTCCGCTGGTCACGGCACAGAAGGTGGCCAGCTCCGTTCAGCTCCAAGTGGATTCTTCAGGTCAGTCGCCCGCGGAAGCGGATAATCCCTGACAAGGCCAGGGGCATCATCAAATAAGGCGCTTTTTCATGACAAGACGCTTTTTTCATGTTCAGCAGGAGTCTCACCGGTGATTGAAGAGCAAGGCCGCGTCGTGGCCGTGAGCGGTGATGAGGCCTGGGTCCAGACCATCCGCGAAAGCGCCTGCCATAGCTGCTCGGCCCGCAAGGGCTGCGGTCAGCGCGTGCTGAGTCAAATGAATGGGCAGGCCTTTCAAGTCCGGGTGGCGAATGTCATCGGGGCCCGGGTGGGGGATGAGGTTGTGGTGGGCATTCCAGAGTCGTCTTTATTAAAGGCGTCCCTGATGCTTTATCTGGCGCCGCTTTTAATGATGGTGTTGGGGGCCATTGCCATGGAGCGCTGGGTTTCGGCTCAGGAAGGGTGGGTTATTTTCGGCGGCGTGGCCGGGCTTGCGGCCGGGTTTGTCTGGGCCCGTTGGTTTAGCCAGCGCTATCGTAGTGACCAGAACTTTGCGCCGCAATTATTGCGCCGGGCCCTGTCTCCAGTGTCAGTGTGTCAGCCGCTGGATCAGGCGGAGATGGCCGGGAACCGTCAAGGTTTATAGGCGGCCGGTCATCAAAGATTTATAAAAAAGTCAGTGTCTGGCTTGCAGGGTGGTTAAATTCAACAACACCTGGGCGAGGTGGGTCGGGAATCCGGCAAAGCCTGTGGCGAGACGATTGTTAGCAAGATTCCAAAGTGGAGTTGGTATGAGAAGACAACATAGCTGGTTATTCTTGGTGTTTGCCTGCTTGGCGATCTTGGGTCTGCGCCAGGCTGTCGCTGCGAACCTGCCCGATTTTACCAAGCTGGTGGAAGACGTCGGCCCCAGTGTGGTCAATATCAGTACGGTTCGTAAGGCCGATGCCAATTTTGGCTCACCGCTGGAGGGACACCCGGGAGCGGAGCAAATTCCAGAGTTTTTCCGTCACTTTTTTGGGGACCAATTTGGCCCCTATGGCAATCAGCCCACCCAGTCGATGGGGTCGGGGTTCATAATTTCCAAAGATGGCTACATTCTGACCAATAACCACGTCATTGAAGGGGCGGACGAAATCATTATCCGTCTGGTGGATCGTCGAGAGCTGACGGCGGAAGTGGTGGGAACGGACACTAAAACCGATCTTGCCCTGCTGAAAGTTGAAAGTGATGAATTGCCGGTGGCTCCCATTGGCAACTCGGAAAACCTCAAGGTAGGGGAGTGGGTGATTGCCATCGGCTCGCCCTTTGGTTTCGATTACACCGTGACCTCGGGGATCGTCAGTGCCAAAGGGCGTAGTCTGCCCAGCGAAAACTACGTGCCTTTTATCCAGACCGATGTGGCCATTAACCCCGGTAACTCCGGTGGTCCGCTGTTCAATCTGGATGGCAAGGTGGTTGGGATCAATTCCCAGATTTATACTCGCTCCGGCGGTTTCATGGGAGTGTCTTTTGCAATCCCCATTGATGTGGCGATGGACGTGGCCGGCCAGTTGAAGGAGAAGGGCTACGTCAGCCGTGGCTGGCTGGGGGTGTTGATCCAGGAAGTGAACAAGGATCTGGCGGAAAGCTTTGGTCTGAAGAAGCCCCATGGCGCCCTGATTGCCCAGGTGATGCCCAATTCACCGGCAATGGCGGCTGGCTTGCAGGCCGGAGATATTATTACCCGCTATAACGGGAAGGAAATTGGCATGTCCACGGAACTTCCACACCTGGTCGGCCGCACCAAAGTGGGTGAAAAGGCCAAGCTTCAGGTGGTTCGTGATGGCAAGGAGCGAGCCTTTACCGTCACCATCGGCGCTTTACCGGATGAAGAGGCCCGCCCCAAGGCCAAGCCTGCAGAAGAGCCGGTTAAGGCTGACAACCAGTTGAATATCAAAGTGCGTGATCTCAAGGCCGGCGAGCAGGAACGCTTCAAGGTATCAGGCGGTGTGCTGGTGACCGAGGTGTTTGAAGGTGCGGCGATGGATGCCGGGGTCCGCTCCGGTGATGTGATCAGCAGCATCAATAATCAGCCGATTGCTTCGGTGGAAGAGTTCAACAAAATTGTGAAAGGGCTGCCCAAAGAAAAATCCTTCCCGATCCTGATTGTCCGTCAGGGTAATCCAGCCTTTATCGTGCTCCGGCTGAAGTAACCCGGGCAGGCTGAAACCGTCTGCCCGAATGCCGGGCCGATCCGTGGGGTGGGTGCCGTTCAAGGTCGTCTACCTTGCTTTTTTCAGGGGCGCTGCCGATGATTTCGCACCCGCGGATTTTGTCGGCAGGCCGCTGGTTCGTAGCGTTGTCCGCGCGACTGAGTTAGAATTGCGTGGATTTTTATGCCCTCCTGCAACCTAGCGTCAAGTGAGTGAAACCATTTCGTGAGTAGTCTCGACCATATTAGAAACTTCTCCATCATTGCCCATATCGACCACGGCAAGTCCACCCTGGCCGACCGGTTTATCCAGATTTGCGGAGGCTTGTCGGAACGTGAAATGGCGTCGCAGGTGCTCGATTCGATGGATATCGAACGTGAACGGGGCATTACCATCAAGGCCCAAAGCGTCACCCTGAACTATACGGCGCGCGACGGCAAAACCTATCAGCTCAACCTGATTGACACGCCAGGACACGTGGATTTTTCCTACGAAGTGTCCCGCTCACTCTCCGCCTGCGAAGGAGCGCTGCTGGTTGTGGATGCCGCCCAAGGGGTGGAGGCCCAGTCCGTGGCCAACTGCTATACCGCCATTGAACAGGGGCTCGAAGTCGTCCCGGTCCTGAACAAGATGGACCTGCCCCAGGCGGAGCCGGATAAGGTCAAAAAGGAAATTGAGGAAATTATTGGCATTGACGCCCAGCAGGCGATTGGCTGTAGCGCCAAAACCGGCATGGGGGTCGAGGATGTGCTGGAGCAGCTGATTACCCTGGTACCACCCCCTGTGGGCGATGTGGATGCCCCCTTGCAAGCCTTGATTATCGACTCCTGGTTCGATAACTACCTGGGGGTTGTCTCTCTGGTACGGGTCAAGCAGGGCACCTTGCGCAAGGGCGACAAGATTCTGGTGAAGTCCACCGGCGTGACGGATATGGTCACCTCCATTGGTGTGTTCACCCCCAAGCGTACCGAAACCGCAGGTTTGAAAGCCGGTGAAGTGGGCTTTGTGGTCGCGGGTATCAAAAACATTCACGGCGCCCCCGTGGGTGACACCATTACCCACGTCAAAACACCAGATGTGGAAGCGCTGCCGGGCTTCAAGAAAGTACAGCCCCAGGTGTTTGCCGGACTGTTCCCCGTCGACTCTTCTGATTACGAGGATCTTCGTGAGGCCCTGGAAAAGCTGACGCTGAACGACGCCTCGCTGTTCTACGAGCCGGAAACCTCCGATGCCCTGGGCTTTGGTTTCCGTTGCGGCTTTTTGGGCATGCTGCACATGGAGATCATTCAGGAACGCCTTGAGCGGGAGTACGACCTGGATCTGATCACCACCGCGCCCACCGTGGTGTTCGAGGTGGTCAACAAACGCAATGAAGTGGTGAAGGTTGATAACCCCTCCCGCCTGCCAGACCCCGCCACCATTGAAGAAATGCGCGAGCCCATTGTAGAGGCCAGCATTCTGGTGCCCCAGGAATATCTCGGTAACGTGATCAGCCTGTGTGTTGAAAAGCGTGGTGTTCAAAAGAGCATGCAGTTTCTCGGCTATCAGGTTGCCCTGCGTTATGAACTGCCCATGAACGAAGTGGTCATGGACTTCTTCGATCGACTCAAGTCGGTCAGCCGGGGCTATGCCTCGCTGGATTACCAGTTTGTGCGCTTTGAGCCGGCCCGGCTGGCCAAACTGGATATCCTGATCAACGGCGAGAAGGTCGATGCCCTGGCCTTGATTGTTCACCGGGATAATGCCGCCTCCCGTGGGCGGGCCCTGGTGGAGAAGATGCAAGAGCTGATTCCACGGCAGATGTTCGACGTGGCCATTCAGGCTGCCCTGGGTGGACAGATCATTGCCCGTTCCACGGTGAAGGCGTTGCGTAAAAACGTTTTGGCCAAGTGTTACGGCGGTGACGTTTCCCGGAAGAAAAAGCTGCTGCAAAAGCAGAAAGAAGGTAAGAAACGGATGAAGCAGGTTGGACGTGTGGAAATTCCACAAGAAGCCTTCCTGGCCGTATTACGCGTAGATAACTAAGGTCCGCCCGGACTCCCATAACAAGAAGAACATTGAAGCGCCGCTGACAAGCAGTCACGGCGCTAACTGCTGAAAGGTTCAGGATGATGAATGTCGACTTCCCCTTGATCATTACGGTCGCCACATTGGTGACGGGCGCGGTGTGGCTGCTGGATGCCCTTGTCTGGGCGCCACGCCGGCGAGCGGTTCAAGCCACCGAGGGAGGCGCTGCAACCGGTGAGGAGGCAGAGTTGCCGACCCTGGTTGAATATTCCCGTTCCTTTTTTCCCGTACTGGCGGTGGTCCTGGTGTTGCGGTCGTTTTTGGTTGAACCCTTCCAGATTCCGTCCGGCTCCATGTTGCCGACGTTGGAAGATGGCGACTTCATTCTGGTGAATAAGTTTTCCTACGGTATCCGCCTGCCGGTGTTGAATAACAAGGTGATTGAGATTGGCGACCCCCAGCGTGGCGATGTGATCGTGTTCCGTTACCCCGAGGACACTCGTATCAATTACATCAAGCGGGTCGTGGGGATGCCCGGTGACGTCGTCCGTTATGACAACAAGGTGCTATACATAAATGGTGAGCGGGTAGAAGAGCAGTTACTGCAGCGCAACCCGCCCTTTGCCTACTATCAGGAGACGCTGGGGGAGACGCCTCACCGCACGGTTAAAACAGAGGTGGCGCCAGCCAGTCTGGGGCAGGGCGAGTGGGTTGTTCCCGAAGGACAGTACTTTGTGATGGGCGATAACCGGGATAACAGCAACGACAGCCGGTTCTGGGGTTTTGTGCCGGACGAGAACGTCGTTGGTAAAGCCTTTGCCATCTGGATGCATTGGAAGCCGGTTTTCTCCCTTCCAACCTTCTCTCGTGTGGGCGTTATTGAATAATAAAAAGTCGCGGGAGCGTCGTCACGGCGGTCTTGGCTAGGGTGAAGTTTGGAGATCAGGATATGGGTCGTATGCGGTACATTGAAAATCGTTGGTCTGATTCTCGTCGCCAGGGTGGCGCCTCCATGGCAGGAACCTTGGTGCTGTTATTGCTTGGTGCGGCGGTACTGACCGTTGTGATCAAGATTGTTCCAATTTATATCGACAGCTGGACCATTCGGGAAGCGGCGGAAAAAGTTATGGAAGCCGATGACATTGCTCGCCAGGGAGACCGGGAGATTGTCAGCCGTCTTCAGAGTCAGTTGAATATTAACGGCATCCGGGACTTCGATTCCAAAAACATCGTGATCAAGCGCGACAGGGGACGTTTGAGCCTGATTCTGGATTACGAAGTCCGCACTCATATTGTGAAAAACATTGATGCCGTTTTGTCTTTTAACAATCAATTCGAGACAAGCCTCGGTCGTGACTAATGTGGCATCCCTGCAGAAGCAGTTGGGCTATCAGTTCAAAGACGAAGCCCTGCTGCAACTGGCACTAACGCACCGCAGTTTTGGTGGCCAGAACAATGAGCGCCTGGAGTTTTTAGGCGATTCCATTCTGAATTTTGTGATTGCGGAAGATCTCTTTGCCCGCTTTCCCCAAGCCAAGGAAGGGCAGCTCAGCCGCCTGCGCGCTCGCCTGGTGAAGGGGGTGACCTTGGCGGAAATTGCCCGTGAGTTTGGCTTGGGGGATTACCTGAGACTCGGCAGCGGCGAACTTAAAAGTGGCGGTTTCCGACGGGAGTCCATTTTGGCCGATGCGACCGAGTCCATTATCGGCGCCATTTATCTCGACTCGGGCTTTGATGCCTGTCGTGAGCGGGTGTTGTTCTGGTACGCCAGCCGCCTGGCCGGGCTGAGTCTGAAAGATACCCTGAAAGACCCCAAGACCAAGCTGCAGGAGTTTTTGCAGTCCCGTCAGTTGGCGCTGCCCCGCTATGAAGTGATCAACATTGAAGGCGAGGCACACGCCCAGACCTTTCATGTGCGGTGTGAGGTAGAAGCCTTGAGTGAGGCGACCATGGGAAGTGGTAACAGTCGTCGTCTGGCAGAGCAGGAGGCGGCACAACTTGCCCTGGTTGCACTGGGGTTAGAGGATAATGTATGAAAACTGATTCTCAAGCGCCCGAGGTTGGTCAGGACGTTACCCGGAGTGGCTATATTGCCATCGTGGGGCGACCCAACGTGGGCAAATCGACCCTGCTCAACCGGATCCTGGGGCAAAAGCTCAGTATCACCTCCCGGAGACCGCAAACCACCCGTCACCAGATCCTGGGGGTTAAGACCGAAGGCAATATCCAGGCGATCTATGTGGATACGCCCGGGCTGCATCTGGAGCAGAAAAAAGCCATTAACCGCTATATGAACCGGGCGGCCCAAAGTGCCCTGGTGGATGTGGATCTGGCCATCTTCGTGGTGGATGCCCTGCGTTGGACAGAAGAAGACGAGGCGGTGTTGGAGCGCCTCAAGAGAGTCTCCTGTCCGGTGGTGGTGGCTGTGAACAAGGTGGATCGTTTGGCCGATAAAGGCGCCCTGTTGCCTTATCTGCAGGAGCTGGGTCAGAAAATGGCGTTTGCCGAGATCGTGCCCATGTCCGCCAAGGCGGGCCACAACGTGGAGACGCTGGAGCAGATCGTCGGCAGATTCCTGCCGGAAGGGATTCACTTCTTTCCTGAAGACCAGATCACCGACCGCAGTCAGCGTTTTTTGGCGGCTGAGCTGGTACGGGAGAAGGTCATGCGCCAGTGTGGCGATGAGCTGCCCTATGCGGTAACGGTGGAGATCGAGTCCTTCAAGCAGCAAGGACGAACCTTGCACATCCATGCCTTGATTCTGGTGGAACGGGACGGTCAGAAAAAGATCGTGATCGGGGATCAGGGCAGCCGCATCAAGGAAATCGGCCGCGCCGCACGTCTCGACATGGAGAACATGTTCGAGTGCAAAGTCATGCTTCACCTGTGGGTGAAGGTCAAGAGTGGCTGGTCTGACGATGAACGTGCCTTGCAGAGCCTGGGCTATCAGGACTCCTGACGGGTAGCGAGGGAATGTCTGCCCGGGTTGAGCACCAGCCGGCTTATATCCTGCACCGTCGACCTTACCGGGAAACCAGTTGGCTGCTGGACGTGGTCACGCCCGATTATGGCAAGGTTTCCCTGGTCGCCAAGGGTGCGCGCCGGGGCAAGGCTCCGGATGCCTCTCTGTACCAGCCTTTTCAGCCCCTGTTGATCAGCTGGCTGGGTAAATCCGATCTAAAGACTTTAAGCAGCCTGGAAGCCCGTCGCCTGGCGGAGGACGTCCAGGCCTTGCAACGACAGGAGTTGCAAGGCCAGTGGCTGTTCGCCGGGTTTTACCTGAATGAACTGCTTGAGTTTCTGCTGGTGGAGCAGGAGCCCTCGGCTTACCTGTTTGCCTTGTACGAGGCGGCTTTGCTGGGGTTGCGGGCCCAGGAACCCCTGGAGCCCCTGCTGCGTTATTTTGAAAAGCATCTGCTGGAGGAGCTGGGGGTTGGTGCCAGCTTTGATCAGGAGGCAGAGACCGGTGAGCCGATTGACGCCCATGCCAACTACCTGTTCCTGCCGCAAAAAGGCTGTCTACGGCTCGACCCTGGTGGTCCATCTGCCTACGATATGAGTGCCGCACCGCTGGTGGTGCCGGGTGAAGCTTTATTGGCTATCGCCGAACATGATTTTTCCAAGCCGCAATGTCTTAAATATGCCAAACGAATCATGCGGCTTTGTATTGATGACCTGTTGAACGGGCGCAAACTGCGCTCCCGTGAGTTGTTCAGACACTATAAGGAGTCTCAACGTGCATAACCGGGTGCTTTTAGGGGTGAATGTGGATCATGTGGCAACGCTGCGTCAGGCGCGGGGGACACGTTATCCGGATCCAGTGCAGGCGGCTTTGGAGGCTGAGCAGGCCGGTGCCGACGGCATCACCATCCACCCACGGGAAGACCGTCGTCATATCCAAGACCGTGATGTGCTGATTTTGAAAGAGACTCTGGCCACGCGGATGAACCTGGAAATGGCGGTCACCGATGGGATGATCGATCTGGCCCTGCGGGTGATGCCCGAGCATTGCTGTCTGGTGCCTGAAAAGCGCGATGAGCTGACCACGGAAGGCGGGCTGGATGTGATTGGGCAGGAGTCCAAAATCCGTAGTGCCTGTGAGAAGCTGGGGAGCCAGGGGATTCAGGTCTCCCTGTTCATTGATGCGGATTTGGAGCAGATCGACGCGGCGGTGCGCTGTGGCGCCCCGGCGATTGAGATCCACACCGGTCATTATGCCGATGCAACCGACCCCGCCCAGGTGGCTCAGGAATTGGCGCGGATTAAAAAGGCAGTGGTCCACGCCTTGGAGCAGGGGTTGATTGTCAATGCCGGTCATGGCTTGAACTACCACAACGTGGAAGCCATCGCCGCCTTGCCGGGTATCAATGAGTTGAATATTGGCCATGCCATTATCGCCCGGGCGCTCTTTACCGGCCTGCAGACAGCGGTACAAGATATGAAGGCCCTGATTGTCGGAGCCACCCGGCGGTGATCCGGGGCGTCGGCACCGATCTGCTTTTCGTGCCGCGGATCCTGGCGAGCTGGCAGCGCCACGGGGATCGTTTTGTCCAACGCATCCTCACCGAAGCCGAGCAGCAGCGCTGGCGGGAAAGCAAACGGCCGGAGTATGTGCTGGCGAAATGTTTTGCCGCCAAGGAAGCGGTTTCCAAGGCCTTGGGCACCGGGATCAGCCAGGGGATCTCCTGGCAGCATATCGAGTTAGGGCGGGAGCCCAGTGGCAAGCCGCTGATCCGCCTGAGCGAGGCGGCCTTGTGCCGCCTGCAGGCGTTGGGAGCCCGGGATGTGATGATCAGCCTGAGCGATGAAAAAGACTACGTCTTGGCGTTTGCCGTATTGACGTCGTAGTTGCGGAACTCGGTTTGCCAGTCGTGATGCTCCGCCCAGTGGCGGATGCGCTCAATCTCATTCAACAGGCCTTCGATGGTCGCCTGAATATTATCCCCGCCTTGCTTGAGCTCGGTTTCCAGGGTGCCCGCCAGGGCTCGCAGGGGCGGTACGCCACAATAGCGGGTCGCGCCATGAAGCTTATGAACCCGCTCCAGGAGTTCAGAGCGGTTGTTGTCCCGCCACAGCTCCCGAATGGCTTCATAGTCGTCATCCAGATGATTGAGCAGCATGCTAAAGAGCTCTTCTGCCAGATCGGGCTTGTTGCCCGCCAGCCGGACGCTTTGCGCAATATCCACGCTCACCCCCTGGGCGGCCCGGGATGAGGGCTTGAGAGGGGCAAGCGGCTGCTGTTCCTGGGGAACATAATCTGGCTGCTGGCCCTGCGGGCTCAACTGGTATCCAGTCTTGTGCAGAATGACCTCAATCAGCTGTGCTTCGGCAATGGGTTTGGTGAGGTAGTCATCAAAGCCGGACTTCAGCAGCTGTTCCTTTTCTTCGGCCAGGGCATGGGCGGTCAGGGCAATAATGGGAGTGTGCCGGCCATTTTCCAGCTGGCGGATCTTGAGGGTGGTTTCCACGCCATCCATGCCCGGCATCTGGACATCCATGAAAATCAGGTCATAACGGCGCTGCTTAACCTTGCTCAGGGCTTCAAAGCCACTGGCGGCGGTATCGGCTTCCGCACCCAGGCCGGTGAGAAAGACATGGGCCAGTTTGAGGTTGGCGCTGTTATCGTCCACCGCCAGGATGCAGGGGCGCCCGTGAGGGGCGGGAGCCGGCGGGGGGGCTTCCGCCAAGGGCTCGTCCGGGGCGGGCTGGGATTCAGGCGTTGAGCCGGTGATCAGGTGTTGCACCATCCGGTACAGTCGGTCGTGGCTGGGTGGCTTGGTCAGATGGGCGGAACAGCTGGCAATCAGGGGCAACTGCTTGTCGCCCAGCTCCAGGGTGGGGGTGAGGAGCAGTACCCGGCAGTTGTGCTTGAACTCCAGCTCGCTGACCAGCTGCTTGTACTGGGCGGAGTCCAACAGGTGGCGGTGAATACCAATGATTGCCAGGGCGTAGCCGCGGCCTTCCTGTTGAGCCTGGACAATGCAGTCCAGCATCTCGGCCGGATCTTCGGCCCGATCCAGCTCAATCCCCCAGTCTTCCAGCATATGACCAACCGCCAGGCCGGTTTTGGGCTGGTTTTCCAGGTAGATGATCCGTTCGCCGCGGAAAGGTTGTGATTCTTCGTCGTCGCTGGTACCGCTCACTTCGGTGGGCAGGCTGAACCAGAAGGTGGAGCCTTTGCCCAGCTCGCTTTCCAGGCCAATTTGTCCGCCCATCTGCTCGATCAGGCGCTTGGAAATCACCAAGCCCAGCCCGGTGCCACCAAAACGGCGCGCGGTGGAGGCATCAGCCTGGGAGAAGGCGGTGAACAGAGACTGCTGCTGTACCCGTGATAGACCCACGCCGGTATCGGTAACGCTAATCTTGACGTTGACCTTGTCGCCGTCCTGTTCCTCAACCATGGCCCGCACCACGACTTCACCACTTTGGGTGAACTTGATGCCGTTGTTGACCAGGTTGGTGATGATCTGCTTGACCCGCAACGGATCACCCAAAATATGCTTGGGTACATCGGAGTAGACCAGGGCCGCCAGATCCAGATTTTTCTGATGGGCTGCCGGGGCCAGCATGGTCAGGACATCTTCAATAATCTCCCGCAGCTGGAATGGGGTACGGTCCAGAACCAGCTTGCCGGCCTCGATTTTGGAGAAGTCGAGGATGTCATTGATGATGGTCAGCAGGATCTCCGAGGACTTTTGAATGGTTTTCAGGTGGTCCCGTTGTTGATGGGTGATGGTGGATCTCAGCAGCAGACTGGTAAAGCCGATGATGCCGTTGAGCGGGGTGCGGATCTCGTGGCTCATGTTGGCCAAGAATTCGGACTTGATCCGGCTGGCCTCCAGAGCCTCCTTACGGGCCATGTCCAGTTCGATGTTTTGGATCTCAATGGTTTCCAGGGTTTCCCGCAGATCTTCGGTCGCCTGTTCGATATTTTGCTGCATTTCGTCATAGGCCTTGCCCAGGGACTCGGCCATGGCGTTGATGCCGTCCTCCAGCAGCTGAAGCTCGGGGCCGGAACCGGTGTGGATGCGGGTCTCCAGCTTGTTTTCCTTCAGTGCCGTCACCGCTTTGACAATTTGGTGGATGGGCTTGGTGATATTGCGGCTCAGCTGGGCCGCCAGAACCCAGCACAGCAACCAGCCCAGGGTGAGGGTGGTCAGAGACAATACCAGTGTTTGATATTTCGCCAGACGGGTGCGGGTATGGGACAACTCCAGAACGACCCAGCCGATGGGAGTCGCTTTGGTTGCCTGGGGTGTCACAATGTCGTTCAGGGACAGGTCGTCCGGTGGAATGTAGTACTGGAGACGAATGGGAACCACCAGCCGGGTGGCCTGGGAAAAGCTTTGCACATGGGGGCTGTCATTCAGGGTCTGGGCCAGCTCGCCTTCCTGAACCAGGCGAGGGCCTGCATGAACTAACGGCTGGTGGCGGCTGTCATAAATGGCAACGGCACGGATATCAGGCTCCTCCAGGACGGCGTTGGTCAAGGGCAGCAGTTGGTCGCGATGATGGGTATAGGTCGCAAACTCGGCGGCCACCGCCAATTGACGTGCAGTCGTCAGGCCCCGCTCGATCAGCAGGTTTTCGAGATCAGCAAGACGGGATTGGATAAACAGGCCACCCAGAATCAGCGCAATCAGCGTGGAAGGCAGCATGGCCAGCAGGAGGATTCGGTTACGTATTCGCCAGCGTTTTATCATTATTGTCGTCTTGCGGTCGGTTTTACTGTTTTACCTGAGCCGCGGCTTCAGGTTTTGAATGCCACACTGGCAAAGCCGCGTTACCTGAGGCTACCCCGGTAGCCTGACGCTGGACTATAGTTCCCCGCGGATATAGCTAATAACAAAAGAATATAGCGGCCAGACGTCTTTTTCCGTACCATGGCCAGTCCATTTTTGCGGCCGGCAAGCACAGCCTGAAAAGTTTATCATGCTCTGTTGTGCTTTGCTGCGATCGGGGACGCCCGTTGATTCTGGCATGGATGAGAGGCCTGCGCCATGGGGGCGGAGAGAGAGTTCCCGCTAACTTCCTGTCTTCCGCTACCACATCCCCCAGATCATAGTGGAGGAAGGTTTCCATGAGCATGATGCGAGACATTGAGCATGGTATTTCCAACCATTGAAGATTATGTAGGTTCCACGCCACTGGTCCGGCTGCAGCGCCTTCCCGGGCAAACCAGCAATACCATTTTGGTGAAACTGGAAGGGAATAATCCGGCGGGCTCGGTCAAGGACCGCCCGGCACTGAGTATGATCCAGGAGGCGGAACGTCGGGGGGAGATCAGCCCCGGCGATACGCTCATTGAGGCGACCAGTGGCAATACCGGAATAGCCCTGGCGATGGCGGCAGCCATCAAGGGCTATAAGATGATTCTGATCATGCCGGCCAACATGAGCGAGGAGCGGCGGGCGGCGATGACCGCCTATGGCGCGGAAATCATCACGGTGTCCAAGGAAGAGGGGATGGAAGGCGCGCGGGATCTGGCCGACCAGATGCAGCGGGATGGTCTGGGCAAGGTGCTGGACCAGTTCTCCAACCCGGATAATCCCTTGGCCCATTACCGCACCACCGGCCCGGAAATCTGGCGCCAGACCGAAGGCCGCATTACCCATTTTGTCAGTTCCATGGGAACGACCGGTACTATCATGGGCACCGGTGCCTATCTCAAGGAGCAAAATCCCGCCATCCAGATCGTTGGCCTGCAGCCCAGTGAAGGCGCGGCCATTCCCGGGATTCGCCGTTGGCCGCAAGCCTATCTCCCCAAGATCTTCGAACCCGATCAGGTGGATGTGGTGATAGATATGGGGCAGCAGGAGGCGGAAGACACCATGCGTGCCTTGGCCCAGCAGGAAGGTATTTTCTGTGGGGTTTCTTCTGGCGGTGCCGTAGCGGGAGCGTTGCGAATCTCCCAGCGGGTGGAAAATGCGGTCATTGTCGCAATTATCTGCGACCGGGGTGACCGTTATCTGTCCACTGGTGTGTTCTCCAAGCGCTAACCCTTTTAATTCATTGACTTACCATTTTTGAGTGATCATGGGCAGACGCCGTAGTAAAAAACCTTTACCCAAGACCCCGGTTGAGCTTCACATTGAAAAGTTAAGCCATGATGGCCGGGGGATTGCCCGCAGTGAGGGCAAAACCCTGTTTGTGGAAGGCGCCCTGCCGGGCGAACGCGTGCTGGCGGTATATACCAATCAGCGTTCCAAGTTCGATGAGCTGAGGACCGAGCAGGTTCTGGAAGCCAGTGCCGAACGGGTGACGCCTCCCTGTGCTCACGCCCATTTGTGCGGCGGTTGTAGCCTGCAGCATCTGGCGACGGATGCCCAAATCCGTCATAAAGAGCAGGTGATGATTGAACAGTTCCACCACTTTGGTGCGGTGCTGCCACCTCAACTGGAGCCACCCTTGCTGGATAATACCGAAGGCTATCGCCGCAAGGCCCGCCTTGGGGTGCGTTATGTGATGAAGCGAGACGAGGTTCTCGTCGGTTTCCGGGAAAAGAGCAGTAATTTCCTGACGGCCATCGACCGCTGTGTGGTCCTGGACCCGCGGGTGGGCGAGCGCATCACCGAGCTGAAAGGCTTGCTGCGCAACCTTCAGGCTCATCGCGATATTGCCCAGATTGAAGTGGCCATTGGCGATGATGGCGTGGCACTGGTGGTGCGAAATCTACTGCCGCTGGCCCAGGGGGATCTGGATGCCCTGTTGGATTACGCCAAGGCACGGGACTTGCAGTTGTATTTGCAGCCCGGCGGCCCCAGCACCGTGCATCGGATCTGGCCCGAGCAGGGTGAGGACCGTCTGTCTTATCGCCTGGAACAGTTCGGGGTCACCTTGAAATTTCACCCCACCGACTTCACCCAGGTAAATGCGGGAATTAACCGCAAGATGGTGGCCCGTGCGCTAGACTGGCTGGATCCACAACCCCATGAGCGGGTACTGGACCTGTTCTGTGGCCTGGGCAACTTCACACTGCCCCTGGCGACCCGGGCTGGTTCCGTGGTGGGCGTGGAAGGTGACGAGGCCATGGTGGTGCGGGGGCGGGAGAATGCGCTCTTCAACCAATTGCAGAACGTCACCTTTTACGGGGCGGATTTACAGGCGGATTTCACCACGGAGGCCTGGGCCAAAGAAGGGTTTGACAAGATCCTGATTGACCCGCCACGCTCCGGAGCGCTCGAAGTGGTGCAGTATTTGCCCAAATTTGGTGCCAAGCGTATCGTCTATGTGTCATGCAATCCCGCGACACTGGCCAGGGATGCAGGGGTTTTGGTGGCCCAGGGCTATCGGTTATTGAAGGCCGGGGTGATGGACATGTTTCCACATACCACTCACGTGGAGTCCATCGCTCTGTTTGAAAAGTGAGTGATCGAACGGGCTGAGTATGGTCAAGGTTCGCGAAGACCATCCGATTACCGCGGATGGCGAAATCGACATCGAGCGCTGGCTGGAATGGCTGGGGCAACGGGTGACTCTGCAGGACGTGGAGACGCTGCGTAGCGCCTGCCAGTTGAGCAAGCAGATCGAACAGGTTGCCATCGAAGAAGGCACCGTCTGGGCGGAAGGTGCAAGCAGCTTCCGCACCGGTCTGGAAATGGCCCAGATTCTGGCGGAGCTGCACCTGGATGCGGAATCCTTGACGGCGGCCATCCTCTATCGGGCCGTGCGGGAAGGCAAACTCTCCCTGGAACAGGTCAAGCGGGATTTTGGCCCGGCGATCGCCAAGCTGATTGACGGCGTGCTGCAGATGGCGGCGATCTCGTCTTTGCGTCATCCGATTCGCGGGAACGTCCTGGGGCAGACCGAAGGCCAGGTGGACAATATCCGCCGCATGCTGGTCACCATGATCGACGATGTGCGGGTGGCCCTGATCAAGCTCGCCGAGCGGACCTGTGCCATTCGGGATGTGAAAAATGCCAGCCCTGAAAAGCGCCACCGGGTCGCCCGGGAGGTGTTCGACATTTATGCCCCCCTGGCGCATCGCCTGGGGATTGGCCATATCAAATGGGAGCTGGAGGATCTGTCCTTCCGTTATCTCCATGAAAAAGCCTACAAGAAGATCGCCCGGTTGCTGGATGAGCGGCGTATCGACCGTCAGCGCTATATCCAGGAAACCCTGAAAACCCTGCACACTGAGTTGGAAAAAGCCGGCATCAAGGCGGAGCTGTCCGGTCGGGCCAAGCATATCTACAGTATCTGGCGCAAAATGCACCGCAAGGGCATCGACTTCTCCCAGGTTTACGATATCCGTGCCGTGCGGGTGTTGGTGAATACCGTGGCGGATTGCTATGCGGTGCTGGGTATTGTGCATTCCCTGTGGCGGCATATTCCCCACGAGTTCGACGACTACATCGCCAACCCCAAGGAAAACGGTTACCAGTCCCTGCACACGGCGGTGATCGGCCTGGAAGGCAAGGCGATGGAAGTCCAGATCCGGACCTTCAAAATGCACGAAGACGCCGAGCTGGGGGTTTGTGCCCATTGGCTGTACAAGGGCACGGACACCAAACTCAAATCCAATGCCTACGAACAGAAAATCGCCTGGCTGCGTCAGGTGCTGGAATGGCAGGAGGAGCTGGGGGAGGACTTCAAGACCCTCGCCGAGCAATTCCACAGCGACATCATTACCGACCGGATCTATGTGTTCACCCCGGACGGGCATGTGGTGGACTTGCCGACCGGTGCCACGCCACTGGATTTTGCCTACAAGGTCCATACCGAGGTGGGGCACGCCTGCCGGGGCGCCAAGATCAACGGCAAGATCGTCCCCCTCAACTATCGCCTGAAAACCGGCGAGCAGGTGTCGGTGCTGACCTCCAATACGCCACGCCCCAGCCGCGACTGGCTGAACCCGGATCTGGGCTATGTGCGCACCTCTCGGGCGCGGGCCAAGATCGTCCATTGGTTCAAGCTGCAGCATCGCGAGCAGAACATTATCGAAGGCAAGGAAATCCTGGAAGGCGAATTCAAGCGTCTCTCCATTGGTGAGATCAACTTCGATGATCTGGCCCAGAAGGTGAACTACCAGACGGTGGAAGACATGTACGCCGCGATTGGCGCCGGAGACCTCAAGCCGACCCACGTGGCGAACGTCGCCCAGCAGATGATCGAGCCGCGGGAGCATCAGTTGAGCCTGACGCTGCCCACAACGGCGCCGGTGGATGACCGGGGCCGGGCGACGGATGTGCGTATTCACGGGGTGGGCAATCTGCTGACCTCGATCGCCAACTGCTGCCAGCCTCTGCCGGGTGATCCGATCACCGGTTACATTACCATCAGCCGTGGCGTGTCCATTCACCGTCAGGACTGTATCAATGTGCTGCAGCTGCAGGAGGCCGAGCCCAACCGCATTATCGAAGTGAGCTGGGGAGACCGGCCGCAAACCACCTATCCGGTGGATATTCGGATTGATGCCTATGACCGGGCTGGCTTGCTGCGGGATATCACCCAGGTGTTCGCCAACGAGAAGATTAACGTGACGGCGATGAACACTCGCACCGACAAGGCCGAAAGCATCGCGGTGATGAATCTGACGGTGGAAATTCCCTCGCTGGAGTTTCTGGGCCGGTTGTTTACCAAGATTCGGCGATTGCCCAATATCATTGAAGTGCGGCGCATGAAGGGCCGGGTGGCCCAGTGAGGCCGGCGGAAGAGGATCGAGAGCTTTTGAACCAGCAGTATCGGATAGAAGAGCTGTTGCACCTGATGCAACGGCTGCGTGACCCCCACAAGGGCTGTCCCTGGGACCGCAAGCAGACCTTTGCCACCATTGTGCCCTTCACCCTGGAAGAGGCTTATGAAGTGGCCGACGCCATCGAGCGCCAGGATTTCGCTCATCTGAAGGAAGAACTGGGCGACCTGTTGTTCCAGGTGGTGTTTTATGCCCAGATGGGACGAGAGCAGGGCCTGTTCGACTTCGGGGACGTGGTTGATTCCATCGTGTGCAAGCTCCTGCGCCGCCATCCCCATGTCTTCCCCGAGGGCACCCTGGACAGCGAGCTGGCGGATGGGGTGGTGGTCACGGAGGAAACCATCAAGGCGAACTGGGAAGCCATCAAGAAGGCGGAGCGGGCCGAGAAAGCCGCCGCCGGTGTGGAGGAGGCGGTGCCCGGTGCGTTAAGCGATGTCCCGGTTGGGCTGCCAGCTTTGAGCCGGGCGGAAAAACTCCAAAAGCGCGCCGCCTTGGAAGGTTTCGACTGGGATGATATTGCCCCGGTGTTCGACAAGATCCAGGAAGAACTGGATGAAGTCCGCGAGGTCCTGGCTCAGGAGTCCGACCCCGTCCAGCGCCAGCATCGGTTGCAGGATGAGATGGGGGATGTGCTGTTCGCCTGTGTGAATCTGGCCCGTTTTCTCAAGGTGGATGCAGAGGCCTCGCTGCGTCAAACCAACCGCAAGTTTGAAACCCGTTTCCGGGGCATTGAGCAACTGGTGCGAGAGCAGGGAAAGGAAATGCGGGATCTGACCCTGGGGGAGCTGGACGAGTTGTGGGAACAGATGAAGCTGCGGGAGCAGTCAAAGCCACAGGAGTCCTAATTGCGGCCAAGGCTATGAGAGGTGGCCAAGGCTTTGAGAGGGGCGGGTGCGGCCTAATGTTTACCTGCCCGGGATTCCTCTTTCAGCGACTCCATATATTTTTTGCTGAGCTCCAGAAACCGAGGCGTGGGGCCCACATCTTCATACAGCGGATCACCCATTTCGTCTTCTCCCACCACGCGGGAGCCCTGGACATAAGGAAAGCTTGATTCCAGTTCATCGAGCGCCGCGGCGAGCAGTTCCCGGATGATTTCATCCTGGCTGCGCCGAGGGTACATCTCCACCAAGGCGGCAAGACGGGCGGCATCCTCCAATGGCAGGCGAATGCAATACTCCTGGCTGGTCAGGCGCGCTGAGGCCCCTTGTTCCCATTGGTTGATGAGCGTGTCGATCTTCATAATTCTGGCCCTGTTTGGGAGTCCGTCGCTAACGGGCCGCTTTAAGAGCTGTGCCCGTTGGTCTTGTCATGGCGGCACGCGAGGACCACTGGCTGAGCAGCCCGTTTTTGTCCTCCTGGTCCTGGTTAATGTACAGTCTGGTGCTGCACGACAGAATCTGGTCGAATAGTTGCATTAAACCTTGGGAGAGGACCCATGAAGGAACTCCATCCGCATTTGCGTGAAAACGTCCGTTTGTTGGGCGAATTGCTGGGCCAATGTATCCGTCAGCAGTTGGGCGATGAAATGTTCAACAAGGTGGAAACGGTGCGTGCAGCTGCCAAGGCCGACCGGCGCGCACCCAACTCCGACCGTGCCCATCTCAAAGAAGTGCTGGCCAGTCTGACCGACGCTGATTTGGTTCCCATTGCCCGGGCGTTCAACCAGTTTTTGAACTTGGCCAACATCGCTGAGCAGTATCATGGCGTGCGCCGCCACCGCAGCGAGCAGGAAGATATCGAAGCAGGCTTTGAGCGTTTGGATATGCTCTTTGCGCGGATGATCCGGGCCGGCATCGAGCCGGCTCAAATCAAGCGTCAGGCCGACGATCTCAGCATCGAGTTCGTCCTCACCGCCCACCCTACCGAAGTCGCCCGCCGAACCCTGATTCGGAAGTATGACGATATTTCCCACTGCCTGACCCAACTGGATCATCAGGATCTGCTGCCGTCCGAGTACGAGCAGGTGGTGGAGCGCCTGCGTCGTTTGATCATGGAGGCCTGGTGTACGGATGAAATCCGTCATGACCGGCCCACGGCAGTCGATGAGGCCAAATGGGGCTTTGCGGTGATCGAGCACTCCCTGTGGCATGCGCTGCCGGCCTTTTTACGCAAGTTCGACAAAGCCGTGTTCGACAACACCGGAGAGCGCCTGCCGCTCAATGCCCGTCCGCTCAGGTTCGCCTCCTGGATGGGGGGCGACCGGGACGGTAATCCCAATGTGACGGCCAGGGTGAGTCAGGAGGTGTTCCTGCTGAGCCGATGGATGGCGGCCGACCTTTACCTGCGGGATATCAAGCGGCTGCGGTCGGAATTATCCATGGAACGGGCCAGCGCAGAGCTCCAGGGCCTGGCTGGTGAAAGCCGGGAGCCCTATCGGGCGGTTCTGGGGGAATTGCGCCAGCGCTTGCAGCTCACCAAGAGCTGGGTGGAGCGTCGCCTGCAAGGCGAGCGGGTGTCGCGCCAGGGTGTGCTGCTGGATAACGAGGAGTTGCTGCGGCCCCTGAATGCCTGCTACCAGTCCTTGGTGGAATGCGGCATGCAGGTGATCGCCGATGGCTTTCTGCTGGATGTGATTCGCCGCGCCAGCTGTTTTGGCCTGGAACTGGTCAAGTTGGATATCCGCCAGGATGCGGAGCGCCACACCGAGGTGATCAATGAACTCACCGAATACCTGGGCATGGGTAGCTACCGGGAGTGGGACGAAGAGCGGCGTCAGCAGTTTCTGCTCAATGAGCTGCAGGGCCGTCGCCCGCTGATCCCGAAGGAATGGCCCGCCTCGGAGGCCACCCTGGAGGTGTTGGAGACTTGCAAGGTCGTCGCGGAGCAGCCGCCCCAAGGGTTTGGCGCTTATGTGATTTCCATGGCCAGCAATCCCTCCGATGTGTTGCTGGTGATCCTGCTGCTGCGGGAAATGGGCATGAAATACCCCATGCGGGTGGTGCCCCTGTTTGAAACCCTGGCGGATCTGGAGCAGGCTGCCGAGTCTATTGAGCGCCTGTTGTCGGTCCCCTGGTATCGGGACTACGCCGGCAACTATCAGGAAGTCATGATCGGTTATTCCGACTCGGCCAAGGATGCCGGTCAGATGGCCGCGGCCTGGGCCCAGTACCGGGCCCAGGAGGCGCTGGTGCAAGTGGCACGCCGTCAGGGCGTTCGTCTGACTCTGTTCCACGGACGGGGAGGAACGGTCGGCCGTGGCGGCGGGCCTGCCAATCGGGCGATTTTCTCTCAGCCGCCGGGCTCTGTGGCCGGCAGCCTGCGGATTACCGAACAAGGTGAAATGATCCGCTTCAAGTTTGGCCTGCCCAAACTGGCGGTCCAGAACTTCACGCTGTATACCGGCGCGGTATTGGAAGCCTCCCTGTTGCCGCCCCCCGAACCCAAACCGGAGTGGCGGGCGGTGATGGATCAGTTGGCGGATACCGCCGTGACCTCCTACCGGGATGTGGTGCGAGGAAACCCGGATTTCGTTCCCTATTTCCGGGCCGCCACACCGGAGCAGGAGCTGGGCAAGCTGGCCCTGGGCAGTCGGCCGGCAAAACGTAAGGCCACCGGCGGCATCGAGAGCCTGCGCGCCATTCCCTGGATCTTTGCCTGGACGCAAATGCGGCTCATGCTGCCGGCCTGGCTGGGAGGCGAAGAAGCGCTGGAAAAAGCGTTTGCCGAGGGCAAAGAGCAGGTGTTGCGGGAGATGCTCTCCGGCTGGCCGTTCTTTGAAACCTATATCGACATGATGGAAATGGTACTGGCCAAGGCGGATATCGGCATTGCCAGTTATTATGAGGAACGCCTGGTGCCGGAGCCCTTGCGCCCGTTGGGGCAGGTGCTGAGCCAGCGACTGTTGAATGCGGTGGAGCAGGTAAACCGGCTTAAAAACCAGACGGAACTGTTGACCGGAAACCCGGTATTCCGGCATTCCATGCAGGTCCGCAACCCCTACACAGACCCCTTGCATTACCTGCAGGTCGAGCTGTTGAGTCGGGATCGCGAGAAGCAGGGACACGTGGAGGGTACGGTTGAGCAAGCTCTGAAAGTCACCATGGCCGGTATCGCAGCGGGCATGCGCAATACCGGTTAAGGCCGGCTAAGTCGTCGCCCGCCAGGCTGTTACACAATAAAACAATTATCAAAATAAGGTTACCTGCAACTGTGAACCCTGCCTGATTGATTGGTTTTTGATCGATTAGACTGGTGGTAACTCACCGCTGGTGTGATCTCTCCCGGGATGGAGGGACGAATCTCCGCCCCCGCTTCAGGGGGCCGCCAGCCGTGGAAAAATCCCTGAAAAGTGGTTTTTTGCAGGTGGCTCGGCCATGGCTGTTGCGACACGTATCTTGCAGTATTTAGGGCGACGTACCATTCCCTACCAACTGATTCACCACGAACGCGTGGGGACTCTGGCGTCTGCGGTGCAGGTTGCCGGTGTGCCCGCTGCCAATGTGGTGGCCACTTCCATGCTGGTTGATGCCAAAGGCATTCTGATGGCACTGGTACCATTTGGGCAGGAACCGGATCTTGGCGCGGTGAATCAACAGTTTCGCCGCGACTTTCAGAGGCTCCCGGAGTCGCGGGTTGACCGTTTGTTCTGTGATTGCGAGCCGGGCTCTTGGCCGGCATTGGCGCCACCTTACGGTCTGACGGCCCTGATTGATGAAACACTCCTGGCCAAAGATTGCCTATACTTTCAATCGGGTAGCCATAACAGCCTGATCAGGATGGATTGTGACTACTTCTTGCAAGTCAACGCCCGGGCGATTCGTGGTCGATTCGCCCGTCCTCTCAGTGAGCATATGCCTATGACAGCGATTGAGAAGCCTCTGGATTCTTCTCAACTTTCGGCCCATAAGTTATCGGAGCGGCTGAGAAAGCTCTATCGGTTGCCACCGATGCCCTCGGTGGCGGCACGGGTGATGAGCTTGGCTGCTGACCCTGAGGTTAGCGTGCGCGAATTGGCCTGGGTGATTGAGCAAGACCCGAGCCTGGCCGCCCAGATCATGCGCTATGCCAGCTCGGCCTTGTTCAATTACCAGGGGCAACTGCGCAATGTGCAGGATGCGGTGAACCGGGTACTGGGGTTCGATCGGGTCTGCCATATCGCCTTGGGAATTGCCGCCAGTCGGGCTTTTGATATTCCCAAAGAGGGGCCGTTGGGCCTTGATGCCTTCTGGCGGCATTCGCTGTATTGCTCACTGTTGAGCCAGATGCTGGCCACCCATGCGGATAAGGAATTGAATCTGCAGCCATCGACCGCCTATCTATGCGGGCTGTTGCACAATTTCGGATTGTTGCTGATCGGGCATCTGTTCAAGCCCGAGTTTGTCATGCTCAACAAACTGGCCGCCAAGGATCCTGAAGTGCCGCTGGCGGTGCTGGAAAAACAGATCGTGGGTATGGGCGGGGCACAGGAGCTGATCGCACTGGGGCATGGCGCGATTGGTGCCGTGCTGCTGGAGCATTGGAACCTGCCTGCCGAGGTCTGCACGGTGGCCGCCATGCACCATGCGGAAGGGTATTGGGGAGAATGTGCCGGCTACGTTCATGTCGTGCAGCTGGCCAATAGCCTGCTGAAGGACTTGGCCATTGGGGATGACCTGTGTTTGGATAATCCGGCGCCGCTCATGGAGTCGCTGGGATTGGCGCCGGATGTGGCCTATGAGATTCTGAATCAGGTACGACTGCACGCTTCAGAGGTACAGAGTCTGGCGCGACAGCTAGCGGCTTGACGCTGCGGTGTCCACCGTCCTCCGGTAAGCCGTTATCTGGAGCTCCCCGACCAAATCCCGGGCGCCCAGGCGCGCCAGTTCCTCCCTAACCACCGCGTTTAAGGCCTCAGTGGTATCTGGCGCACCGGGTTGGCCGTAGATGAGCACCAAGGGATTCAGGCAACCGTAACTTGCCCAGCTGCCATATTGTGCTTGCTGGTAGCGTTCAAGGCCTGGGGTGAACCATTTCCAGTGGTCCTGGTGTAAGCTCGCCCGATGTCGCTTTTCTATTTCGGCCACACTCAGCGTCGTTTGGACTCCTGCTACGGATCGAAGCGCCAGTTCCAGTTTTGGTGCTAGAACGACCAGGCGGCTGTTGTCGCAGCCGTAGCGTTCTGTGGAGTTGGTGAGGACATAGACATAGGGAAACTCCCGGCCGGTGTGTTTGGCAGCAGGCTGGCTCTTCTCTTCTGGAGCAAGGTGCTGGGTTGCGGTGAGGCTCACCAGTTGAAGGGGCTCGATCTGGTAGCCACTCTCCGGGTTCTGGTTATTGGTGGCACGTAATTCTTCAAGAAAGCGCAGGGCGGCTGCCAAGGCTTCATGGGGGGGGTTAGGGCTGGCAGAGTGGATATCCAGGTAAAAATGGATGCTTTTACGGTCCCGGCTGATGAGAACGTCGTCTGCTCCATTGATGCGGATTTGGTAAGCCAGGGCCTGATCGTCTGCCTCGCCATAGGTGCGATTTTGCAGAGTCCAGAAAAGAGGGTGGTGCTGGTAAAAGCCACTTTGCATCCGCTGTGTGGGGAGGCCCGACGATATAAGAGAGGTGACGCTAAACAACCTGTCGCTCGCTGCCTCGTTCAGCGCTAGCTGCAAGCTTTGGATCTGTGAGAGCAGCTCGGGGGCTAAAAGGCTTTGATCGTCTTTGGCTGTGGCTGTCAGGTGGATCCATTGTGGCTGGGGGGGGGCCATAGGGTCACGGGGCCTGCTCGCAAAGTGGGCCAAGAGGTGTTGGGTCTCCGGCAGAAGCATCAGTTGGAGTGTTCTCAAATAGCCGGTCATTCCAAGCTCATCACCCACAAACTGGTAACCGTTCCCGGCCGGGCGACCTAATCCTTGGTGGCCGGCCAGCAACAGAGCTCCATCGGATGTCTCTGCCAAACCCAGCACAGCCCCCACAGGATGCCCCGGCTCCAGGTAGAACATGCTCTGGCCGGGGTGGCGGCGCACGATGACCCCAGAGTCGCCACCGAGGACCAGACTACCATCGGCTGTACGGATGCCAGCATGATAGGCAGTCGTGCTGACCGACTTTTGTTGCTCCCAGGAAACGCCGCCATCTTCGGATAACAAAATGGTTCCATCGGCACCATAGGCCAGGACGCCATCTTCCGTGCCTGTCGCCACAACTCCAAATAAGTGTTGATAGTAGCTGGATTGAGACAGCTCCCAGTGCTCTGCGTCGGGGGCCTTGCGGTAAATATGACCATTGTCTGCTACCATGATGGCGAGCCCGGAGGGCAGAATTGTGATGCCCGTAAGTGTGTAGGAGGCGTGGGCGGGTGAACTTTGCTGCCAGGTGGCGCCACCATCCCGGGTCTGCAAGACGCTCCCTTCACTGCCGACGATGTAGCCGGTTTGCTCGTCGGCAAAGGCCACATCCATGGCTGTGAAGTGGGCAGGGCGATTGATCGTCAGCTGTACTTGCGCCCAAGTCCGCCCTCCATCCTGAGTGCGCAGCACGGTTCCAAGATGCCCCACGGCCCAACCGTTCGTTGCTGTGGAAAAGGCAACCGACGTTAGCAGAACATCCGTGCCGCTGGGAACCGCTGACCAGGTTTCGCCTTGATCGGTGGAGCGCCAGATCTGGCCGTTTTCCCCGACCGCAACCACGGCTTCGCCGGCCCAGGCCAGATCCAGGAATACATGGCGCGGCGGCTCCGCGGGTGCGATTGTTTCGGCCTGCCCCGGCGCTTGTGGCGACAGTGAAGGATGAATGGAGGCACCGACTATGACGGCGCCGACCAATAAAGCTGTGAGCCCCGCTACCTTTAATATTTTCATGGTCAGTCCTTCTCCTTTTAAGGCCACAACAGCGTTGAGTCACCGTACCCGGAGTCCAGGATGACTTCCGTTTTGACTTGCCCCTGGTCGTAGGTGGTCTTGCGAACCAGGGCGCCATCGTAGTTGGTTTCAATCCAGTCGCCATGGGGCACGCCCTGACGGTAGGACGAGCGGGAGATGAGGCGACCATTGTCTGCAAACTGGTAATGGACTCCGTCCGGCTCTCCGTTGTGGTAGCGTCCCTGGTGAAGCAGTCGCCCGTCTTCCGTTAGCAGGCGGTACTCGCCATGGAGTTTTCCATGGTGATAAGTGCCAATTTCCCAGCCTCTATAGGTGATCTCGTCGACTTGCCCATGGCGTTGGCCCTGGTGATAGCCGGCAAAGCGAATCCGGTTGCCCTGAGCGTCGTACTCCTCCCGCAGGCCGTGGAGCATTCCGGCCTGGTATTGCTCCTTTACGCGGGAACCGTCGGCTTGGACCGTGACCCAAGTCCCTACCTTGTGGCCTTGTTCGAAGTGACCTTGAGTACTTGATCCGTCGGTATACTCCATGAGGTAAGGGCCGTGTTTTACATTGTTGCGATAATGTTCCTTGAGAGTGCCATTCCAGAGCGTATGGACATTGAGGCCTTGACGGCCCCGGGCATCCTGTTCGCTACGGCTGGTCCGGTCTCCCTCTTCGTTGAAGCCCTCTGAAAGCCGGGTTTGGCCTTTGCGCTGTTCCCGATGACTGAGTTGGCCGTTTTTGTGAAAACGCTCCTCCAGGTATTCGACTTCCCGGCCCTGCTCGTCGAGGACACGTTGAATCCGGCGTTCCAGGCTGCCATCCACGCGGTAAATGGTCTCAAGGCCTTCCCGCTTTCCTTGGTGTCGGCTGGCGACATAGGCTGACTGTAATTGTCCGTTTTGGTAAAACTCCCGTTGGGGCCCAAACTGGAAGCCATCCTTGTAAAAACGCTCGTAGAGCTTGATGCCCTGCTGGTCGTAGCGGGTTTGCGGGCCGTCCTGGCGACCGTTGCGGTAGTGGGTCTCGTTGATCAGCAGGCCTTCGTGATATTCCCTGTAGACGCCGTCATACTTGAAGCTGGCAATGCTGTATTGGCGGATCAGCCGTCCTTCTGCATCAAATTCCTCATAATCGCCATCCACCAGGCCGCCGCCGTAATACTCCCGGATATATTCGAGCTGGCCGTTAGGGTGGTAGCTTGTAAAGACGCCATGCTCGACCGGGTATTGGCTGCCGCAATTGCACACCTGGTTGCGAATGATGTAATGGCCGCTGGCCTTTTCCTGGCCATTGGGATGCCATTCCCGAAACTCACCAATTAACTGCCGATTGTCCCATTCGGGGTCGAGTGTGAACCCTTCCAGAAGGAGTTGGCCATTGGCATGGTAGAGCTTGATCTGATAGCGATCGCCTTCGCGGAGCAGTGGCAACTCGAAGTACTTGAATTGGCGATGGGTCGGCTCTGCCGGGTCAAAATATTTACCGCTGGCGTCGAGCCAGACTTTCTGAGCTGCCAAAGCGCTATTCGCCATCAACAGCAAGGCGATTATTAGGCTGTTTTTCATGATTTCTTTCCTGAAATACAAGCGACGGTCCTAGGGCAAGGGAGGCATTTGGAATTCAGAGCGCCGCGACTCCGTTATTTCGATCATCGGGTAGGTGACCTCCGCCACTTCTCCCCAAAAGCGGAGGCGGTGGGAGTCGAGGCCGGCTTCTTCGCCCTGGTAGTGTTCCCAATGGGACAGAATGGTTAAGGGCTCGCCGTCGGCATTCCGGCCGATGAAGGGGAAGGAGGAGTAGATGTTTTCTTGTAAGGCATTGATTGCGGTAAGGTCGTTAAAGAGCTTTTCACTGAGCTCGATCGTGTAAGGGTCGATCCGACGCACCAGCGTACTGGCATCCACGGCCTCGGTGCGGGTTTCAATCCGGGTGATGCAGTGGGTTTGGATGGCGACTTTGAGGTCGTAGAAAAAAGTCAGACCATGCTCGGTGGCCAGCTGCAGGCTCGTTGGGTCGGAGAGGCTGTAATACCAGTCTGCTTGCTGTGGCTGTACCGACAGGGGGCTGCCAGCTACCTGGGGCGGGTCGAGCACCTCAAAGGTGCAGCGGTTTTTACCGTGCTCCGGCAAGGTGATCGATAATTGGCCATTCTGAACCCCGCTGATTTTGATCTCATCCAGCGTCAGAGGCAGGAACTCCAGCTTCGGTAACTGGTATTCTTCTAACCGTAACATCCCGGCAACATCCCCGCCCCGAATGGTCTGTGCAGCATTGGGAACCCGTAGGGTGTAAGACTCCATCAGGGTGGGTTTAAGATGCAGCTCCACCTTGTCAAACGGCTGCTGGGCCTGGAGGTCAACAATGCGGTCCCGGGTGAGCCAGTCTTCCGGCATCGGGAACAGGTGCTGGTTCAGATACTGAGCAAGCCCCGCTACTTCTACTCCGTCCTGCGCTGTTTTCAAGTAAGCCGAGCGCAGTTTGTCCAGCTCGCTGGTTGAAATACGGTGGGTATACTCCGGCAGGCGCTGGTTATCCGCCCTCAGTGGAACGGCGGGGATCAAAGGGCTCAGGGAGAGAGGGGCGCCATCCTGGTGACTGATGCGGAGGATGGCCCGCTCGGAACCCCAGTGAAGGATGTCAATCTGGTAGTTGCTGTGATCCGCACCTTCAATATTTCCCTGACGGTCTACCTGGAGTTTCAAGAGATCACCGGTTAATGCGATATCCAGATCAAGCTCCAGGTGCTGGATGGCGTCCAGCTCATCTTCGCTAAGCTGACTCACAGAAAAGGGAAACGGGTGAGGGGGCCCGTCATATCCCGGACTCAGCAGATTCTTCATTTCAAAGCGAGGGTCGGGCGCGATGTCGTTACGGATCAGCTGGCCCGTTTGGTCCAGAAGGCGGATGTTTCGAAGGTGAAGCGGCACAACGCCTGCCTGCAAGAGCGCCGTGGTATCCAGAAGAAGGCCGAGGTCTTTGTGATTTTCAATGGGTGGGAACCACAGTGCGGACGTTCGTAGCACCTCTAATTGCTCGTCTCTGGAGGGGATGGTTTCGTTTAAAAAATGAAGGGCGATGTCTGTGTCCTGAAGATCAATCTGTAGGGGCTGATGACTCCAATAGGCCCAGGCCTCTAGATCAATGTCCTGGGTTTCAAACTCATAGCCGGGCTGGTGCAGTGAAAGCTGGATCAACAAGGGAAGCGCAGCCTGCCCCTGACCTGCTTGGTGGATCGCAAATCGTGCGCGTAAAGGCCAGCCGGTCTCCCGTTCAACCTCAAGAAAGCCGCGATATTCAACCTCTTGGGGAGTCTCGCCGGTGGCAACGGAGGCCACCGTGATGGTCACCTGATCCGGATCGATACGGGTGACTTCATATCGCAAGGAGGGGATATTCAACCCTTCTGCCTGAAAAGGCTCGGAGTGCCAACTCAGCCCTTCTTTCAGGGGCTGGACGGGAAAGTGGGGCTGGTAGAGCGCGCCCAGTCGCAGAGTGCTTTGTAAATTCTGAAGCTGCTTTAAATAGGGGGCCGCTTCCGACAGCTGGGTAAAGGTCTCAGTATCGGTAAACTCTATCTCAGACGGGCGCCCCTGGGAGTCTACCCAGGTTGTAACGCCAGCGGTCAGGAGCCGACGGAGTAACTGTTCGACTTCATTATGATCATCCTGAGCTTCGCTGTTATACAGGGTGTTGCTGTTTTCTCTGACCAAGGCGTAGGGTAGGGTGACATTGACCCGGGTCTGGTTATTTTCAAAGCCCGTGACCCGGGCATTCAGAACAGCCGAGAGCTCAATGGAATCAGAACCATAGCGACGGTTGGGCTCAAGGATGAGCTTTTGTGAGATCTTGAAGGTGCGAGAGCTGTCAGACGGTGGACTAAAGCTGAGCCGCTCCCCTTGGTTCCAGAACCATCCACCCACTCCGAGTACGACAACCAGCAAACAGCAGGCAACGATGAGGGAACGTCGTGACATGACAACTACCTTCCATGGTGAGACTTGATCGTAGAGTGGGGCATTCTATCGGAATGTTGAGAAATTGCCAGGCGTTAGCGACTGGATAGCTTGGCCGCCCGCGCGACTCGAATGCATTTTCGGCGGGCCTCGGTTGATTCGGGCACGGGTGCTGGCTGCTCGTTCGCTGTGGCCGGTTGAGTGCGCCCAGGGATTGCCACGGGTGCGGGAGCTTCCATCGTGCTCCTCTTTGTCGGTTTTGAAATCCAGGAAGGTCTCATTTTCCTGGTCCATTCCGTCGAGGGGCTGGGGTTAGACCCGAAACCGTTTGAGAGGCGGCGATAACTGAGCGCTCTAGAAGAACTTTTATTGGTATTGCTGGCTTCAATCAAAGAGCGGATCCGTGAAATAGTAGACGGTGTTGTGTTCTAGCCACTCTTTCACCTGGACTG
>CAZEWG010000028.1:11092-33944 GCA_964514485.1 uncultured Pseudomonadales bacterium | reverse complement strand
GATCGAGGCGGCGTATTCTACACCGCTTGTCGTCCTTGTCAACTGTTTTTTCAGTCTTTCTCGCTTCCCTGCCTCTGCACTTCAGTTCGCTTTCGCTGTCTGCCGTGAGAGTGGGCGCCATTATAGGGCGCCCAATTTTTTCGTCAACACTTATTTTAACTAGCGCACAAAATTATTTAATGCGGATGCGGGCAATCTGCTTTTTACCCACCTGGTAGATATCGGCTGTGCCCACCGCTACCTGATAAGAAGCGTCCACCACTTGCTGGTTGACCTTCACGGAACCACTCTTCAGCGCATCCCGGGCAGCGGCGGAGTTTTTCACCAACCCCGCCTTGTTGAGTACCGCCGCAACCGGGATCTGGGCCTGCCCTTCAAAATCCAGCTCCAACTCCGGCAGGTCTTCCGGCAGCTCGCCATCCTTAAGAACGTTCCCAGCAGACTTATGGGCATTTTGGGCAGCTTCTTCATCATGGAACCGGGCAATCAATTCCCGCGCAAGCAGCGCCTTGGCCTCTTGGGGGTTCATCCCGTCCTCGACCTGCTGCTTGATTGCCTCGATTTCTTCCAGGCTACGGAAGCTCAGCAATTCGTAGTAACGCCATAGCAGGCTGTCCGGCATGGACAGGATCTTGCGGTACATATCCCCCGGCTTGTCATTGATGCCTACATAGTTGCCCAGTGACTTGGACATCTTCTTGACGCCATCCAACCCTTCGAGAATCGGCACCATGATGACATCCTGGGGTCGCTGGCCAGCGCTTTTCTGAAGCTCGCGCCCCATCAGCAGGTTAAACTTTTGGTCGGTTCCACCCAGCTCCACGTCCGCTTCAAGGGCGACCGAGTCATAACCCTGCACCAATGGGTACAGGAATTCATGAATCGCAATGGGCTGCTCGGACTTGTAACGCTTATTAAAATCCTCCCGCTCCAACATGCGCGCCACCGTGCTTTGCGCGGCCAGGCGAATCATGTCCGCGGCACCGAGCTTGCTCATCCACTCAGAATTGAAGACCACCCGGGTTTTTTCGGGATCAAGAATCTTGAAAACCTGCTCCTGATAGGTGCGCGCGTTGGCCGCCACCTGTTCTTCAGTTAAGGGCTTACGGGTTTCGCTTTTGCCGGAGGGGTCGCCGATCAAGCCGGTAAAATCACCGATCAGGAAGATCACCTCATGCCCCAACTCCTGAAACTGGCGCATCTTGTTCAACAGCACGGTATGCCCCAGGTGAAGATCGGGTGCAGTGGGATCAAAGCCGGCCTTGATTCTAAGGCGCTTGCCGCTCCGCAACCGCTCTACTAGACTGTCCTCCTGGATGACTTCGGCAGTACCACGCTTGATCACTGCCATAATGCTGTCAATTGATGTCATGAAACCTACCTAATTCTTGATCGTTGAACGCATATCGCGCATTAGCAACAACTTTAATCCAGCGCACTGTCATTTATAATCCGTTTGCCGCTCAGGCTTTGTGGCGCAAGAACAACTGTCGAAAACGTGACAGAAAACGCAGCAGATCCTTATTATACCTGAGTCGCGGAACGTTGTGCCTTGCTTTACGGGCACACTGATCTATCTTCAATTTACAAGCGTGTTTTGTACGTTTTTTACACCAAGGGCATTTCCGTGTTGAAGAAATTTCCAAAGACGCATCTGTTTGCCGCCGGGGGATTGAGTTTGGCCATTGGTGCTGTGCTTATGTTCAGCCCGAGCAGCAAAGTAGAAGCCAACCGTATCAGTATCACCCTCCCTCTCCATGGCGAATCCGCAACCTCCAACGACCAAAACACTATCACCTCATCTGTAATCGTCACCCCCAGGCAGAACACCGCCCAAGAAGTGGCCGAGGCCCTGCCCTCTGAAGAAACTGCCGGCCTGGACGACGAGAATGCCGCCAGCGATATCGTGGTGACTTCTGATTATGAAGACCAGCCTCATCAGGAGCTAGTGGAAGAACAACTGGCCAGCGAGGCGGATGCCGGTGAGTGGAAAAGCTATCAGATCAAGTCGGGCGACACCCTGTCGGTGCTCTTTAAGCGCGCAGGCTTTAGCGCTCAGGAGCTGATGAAGGTGTTGGACGCCGATAAAGAGAAAAACCTGCGCAAGATTTTTCCCGGCAACACCATCGAGTTCAACTCCCTGGACGGTCAGCTGAACAAGGTCAAGCTAAAGCGGAATCTGCTGGAGTCGACCCTGGTCAGCCGCAATAGCGATGGCTCCTTTTCAACCGAAGTGATCAAGCGCGTACCGGAGGCCCACCCGGCCTTTGGTGCAGGCACCATTACCAGCTCGCTCTATGCCGCGGGTCAGAATGCCGGTCTTTCCCAGGGGCTGATCATGGAAATGGCCAATATCTTCGGTTATGACATCGACTTCGCCCTGGACCTGCGGGAAGGCGACCAGTTCAACGTGGTCTACGAAGAGCTTTATCTGGACGGCAAAAAAATCGGCTATGGCAATATCCTGGCGGCGAACTTTACCAACCAGGGTAAAACCTACACCGCGGTGCGCTATACCGACCAGAATAACCGGGTCAGCTATTACAAACCCAACGGACAAAGCCTGCGTAAGGCCTTTATCCGGACGCCGGTGGATTTCGGTCGGATTTCATCCCACTTCAACCTGTCCCGTAAGCATCCGGTGCTGAATAGAATCCGGGCTCACAAAGGCACGGACTATGCCGCACCTACCGGTACACCGATTAAGGCGGCCGGCGATGGCAAGGTGATTTTTGCTGGTGTCAAAGGCGGTTATGGCAATGTGGTGATCATCCAGCACGGCCAGTCGATCACCACCCTGTACGCCCATATGCATCGTTTTGCCAAAGGGATTCGCGTGGGCACCCGGGTCGAGCAAAGCCAGGTGATTGGTTATGTCGGCGCCAGCGGCCTGGCCACCGGCCCCCACCTGCATTACGAGTTCCAGGTCAACGGTGTGCATAAAAACCCGACCACGGTCAAACTCCCCGAGGCGGCACCGGTTCCCAAACAGGAAATGGCGCGCTTTAAACAGCAAACCAGCACCCACCTGGCGCAACTGGACACCTTTGCAGAAAGCCATCGCCTCGCGCTCAATGCACAGTGATCGTCTCAACTCCGAGCTTTACATCGGCCTCATGTCAGGCACCAGCCTGGATGGGGCCGATGCCGTTTTGGTGGATTTCTCCGCCACTCCCAAGGTTCTCGCCCACTATCACGCCCCTTATGAAGACAGCCTGAAAGCGCTACTCATCACCCTGTCCAGCGAACGGCTCGTGGATATTGTGGAGCTTGGGCAGGCCGGTATTCGGCTGAGTCAACACTATGCCGCGGTCTGCCGGGGTCTTTTGGAAAAAGCCCAGATCAAAGCCGATGGGGTGACGGCGATTGGCTATCACGGACAAACCGTGCGCCACTGCCCGGAGCTTAAACATCCATTTAGCTTGCAGCTCGGTGAACCCAGCACCCTGGTGGAGCTAACGGGTATTACCACCGTCGCCCAATTCCGCCAGCGTGATATGGCAGCGGGCGGTCAGGGTGCGCCACTGGTGCCTCCATTCCATCAGTTCATGTTTGGCAGTGGGCAGGAGAATCGGGTGGTGCTCAACCTCGGCGGCATTGCCAACATCACCTGGCTGCCCCGGGATGGCGGCACGCTTTCAGGGTTTGACACCGGCCCGGCCAACCTGCTGATCGATGGCTGGTGCCAACAGTTTGCCCAGTGCAACTATGATCGTAACGGTACGATGGCCCGCCAGGGCCGTGTGATTGCGCCGCTTCTGAGCGCCCTTCAGGCCCATCCCTACTTTCAGATCACGCCCCCCAAAAGCACCGGCCGGGAAACATTCCATCTCGGCTGGGCCCTGGAGGTGGTCCGGCAGCAACAGCTTGCCCCGGACCACCCGAATATACTCACCACCCTCACCGAACTCACCGCCTGGTCCGTGGCGGACGCCATCAAACGCCAGCAATACCCCCTGGACAGGCTCATTCTCTGTGGCGGCGGCGCCTACAACCAGTATTTGCAAGAACGTATCGCGGCCTATCTGCCTCAGGTACGGGTCTGCAGTTCAGCGCAGTTCGGCCTGCCGCCGGATCAGGTGGAAGCGGTCGCCTTTGCCTGGCTCGCCCGGCAGACTCTCATCGGCCAGCCCGGCAATCATCCACAGGTGACCGGCGCCAAAGGGCCGCGGCTTCTGGGCGCAGTTTATCCGGCCTAAATGAGAGTTCGAAGGAGATCATCACCCACCCGGCGCGAGCCCGGTGGATGATGCCCATGGGAAAGGTTAGATGCTGAACGAAGAACCGCAGCCGCAGGTAGTACTGGCGTTGGGGTTTTTAATGACGAACTGGGCGCCTTGCAGGCCTTCCTGATAGTCGACTTCGGCTCCAACCAAGTACTGGTAACTCATGGAGTCCACCAGCAAGGTCGCACCATTTTTCTCAATGCAGGTGTCGTCTTCATTGACGCTTTCGTCAAAGGTGAAGCCGTATTGAAAACCGGAGCAGCCCCCACCTGTTACGAAGACTCTCAGTTTCAAATCGTCATTGCCTTCCTCTTCAATCAAGCCCCTCACTTTATCTGCTGCCGCATCAGTGAAGATCAGAGGAGTAGGCGTAAAGGTTTCAGCCGTGTTCATGCTGCCTCCAGCCGAAAAGTGATTTATGCACAACCCTATATAGGGCCCGGGCGGCTTATAAACAACCCGGGATCGCGCATCCAGAGCCAACCATTATGAAATTAGCTGAGCAAAGCAGTCAACTATCCGCACGCTGAGAGACAAATCCGACCAGCAACGACCACCTAAATCTTTAGCTGGCCGCCACTCATCATCCTGAGGTTGGGAAAATCAGGCGCTACCTTTCCCTGCCACCTTCAAGGATTCGGCTTTCTCATCGTCGGACTCTTTTTCCAGAGGCTTGGCGCTAACCAGCTCCGGTTTGCCAGCCTTGGCCGGCGCCGCCTCGCTGACAGCCTTGTCGCTGTGCACCAGGTTGCCATTCACCGCCGCACCCATGGCCATCTCGATCAGGTTGTAATAGACGTTACCCTTGATCGAGGCTTTTTCCGCCAACTCAATGTGCTTGCTGGAATGGACGTCGCCGTTGACGCGCCCGTTGATAATCACGTGAGGAGCAACCACATCCCCCTCAACCACACCCCGGTTGCTGATTCGCACCACGCCCTCGGCGTCGTCCTCAGCCTTGATGGTTCCGGTCACATGACCGTCGATATGAAGACCACCACTGAAATAGATATCACCGGTAATCTTGGTCTTGTTGGAAATCAGCGTGTCGAAACGCGCCGTTGCTGCTGCCTTGGTGTTAGGCTTCTTCTTTCCCCACATCGGTTTTCGGCTCCTCAAGTTTCCAGAGAAAGGTCTGCTCGAATTTGGCGGCATTGCGTCCCTTGGACTGCACAACGACCTGTACCTTGTCCGGTCTAAAATCGTCAGGGAGCAATAGTTCGCCCGTGAGCTCCTGGAAATAGCGAAATTTAAATGGTACGCCCAGATCCCGAGTCCCTGTCATATCCCGCAGCGGAATGATTTCCTGCTCACCGCCACCTTTAGTGCCGATAAAATTCACGGCAGCTATTCCTTCAACAAAATTCTTATTCTCGGCAATCTGGGCCAGTGTCAGCTTATAACGATAGCGTCGATCCCTGATTGGCTCCACTTCCCATCGTTGAATTTTGAGACCTTTGTGTTGTTCCGAAGGAGCCAGGATATTTTTGTAAAAGGTCGTATCTTCCTTGAGCCGGGCAATGGTCTCTTGCAGGTCCATGATCGTCTTCTGGACATCCAGTGCCGCCTGCTGATCGATCGCCCGTCCCCGCTCATAATTGGTCACCTGTTGGCGCAAGTAACTCTCCTGAGCCCGGCTCTCCTCCAGCTCGACCCGGATCTTTTCGTGCTCTTCCGCAAACTCCTGGTAGCGCAAGTAAAAGGCCGCAGCGCCGATCACAAAGCCGCCCGCCATCCCAATCAGAACCGCCAGCCAGGCCGTCAGGCGCTGACGCAGCCTCAGCCCCGGCCGGTAGGGCACGATAATCATGCGTTCTTGCGGACTTCTACTGGGCACAAGGCTCTCCTGTTTTACAGCGATATTGATGACAACAACTGGGCGCCCTAACCTCCCAAGGCGCCCATGACAGCAATAGAACTACGGCAGCAGGGCAACCTGCAGCAGTCCTTCCTGCTCCGGCAGACCGAACATGATGTTCATATTCTGAACCGCCTGTCCCGCCGCCCCTTTGACCAGGTTGTCGATCACCGAAGAGATGATCACCACATTGGAGTCGGGCTGGCGGTGCAGCGCCATGCGGCACCAGTTGGAACCCTTGACGCTTCTGGTCTCCGGATGAGCGCCGGCGGGCATCACATCCACAAAAGCTTCCTGGGCAAAACGCTGCTCATAAAGTGCCTGCAGATCCACGGACGTGTCCTTCAGCTCCGCATACAGGGTGGCCTCAATCCCCCGGATCATCGGCACCAGATGCGGCACAAAAGTGACCTGCACCGAACGACCTGCCATTAAAGATAGACCCTGAGCGATTTCTGGCAAATGCCGATGGCCAGAAGCTGCGTATGCTTTGAAATTATCGCCCGCTTCCGAATACAGATTGGGGATTTTGCCCTGCCGGCCCGCGCCACTCACACCGGATTTGGCATCGGCGATCAGCCGCTGGGGATCAACCAACCCCTGTTCCAACAAAGGTAAGAAGCCCAGCTGCACCGCGGTGGGGTAACAGCCCGGGTTGGCCACCAGCCGCGCGGTTTTGATCTGCTCCCGATTAACCTCTGGCAGACCATAGACGGCTTCCGCCAGCAGCTCAGGGCACTTGTGGGGGCCACCATGGTCTTTTCCATACCAGCGCTCCCAGACCTGGGCATCCTTGATGCGGAAATCCGCGGCCAGATCGATCATCCGAACGCCTGCCGCCAAAAGCTGTGGCGCCATGTCCGAGGCGATGCCGGTGGGCGTGGCAAAAAACACCAGGTCACAGGCCGCCAGTGTCTCGGGATCCGGTTCGGAAAAACGCAGGTCGTAGTGTCCCCGCAAACTCGGGAACAGATCGGCCACATGGACACCGGCTTCACCACGGGACGTAATCACCTGGAGGTCCGCCTGGGGGTGAGCCGCCAGCAGTCGCAGCAACTCAACTCCGGTATAGCCGGTACCACCGACAATGCCGATTTTGATCTTGGATGAAGAGTGCTCTGAAATAGCCAATGCGTCAGTCCTCCGGCGGAATGATGGATACAGAACCCGTACCGGCGGGAAGGCCAGGGAGACAGGCAGATCCGAGGCGCCGGCATAGACGAATTATTGTATCATGTTAAAGTTGCATGATTTGGGAAGGTCAGGGATAGACGCCAAAGTCTAAGTCATTCCGAGGATTTTTTCTTCTTTATGCCAGCCAAAATCCGCGACCAGAACCTACCCATTTCCCAACAGGCTCCAATCTGGTGCGCCGACCGCATCACGCCCCTCCTTTCCCCAGGAATTACGGGCATCATTCACCACGCCGAATTTGACGGTTTCGTTCAATTGCAAAGGAGTTAAGCCAGACATGCTCTGGATCAAGGCATTCCACATCATGGCCGTTGTCACCTGGTTTGCGGGGCTGTTCTATCTGCCGCGCCTGTTCGTGTACCATGCCATGAGTGACGATGAAATCAGCCAGGAACGCTTCAAGATCATGGAGCGCAAGCTTTATCGGGGGATTACCACGCCGTCGATGATTGCGGTAATTGCCCTGGGGCTCTGGCTGATCTACCTCACCCCCGGATTCCTGCAAATGGGCTGGCTGCATGCCAAGCTCACGCTGGTGGCGATCCTGGTTGTGTACCATTTGTACTGCGGCCATCTGGTCAAACAGTTCCGGGACAACCGCAACCAGCGTAGCCATCGGTTTTATCGCGTCTTCAATGAGTTTCCAGTATTCATCCTGATCGGTGCCGTCATACTGGCTGTTGTTAAACCTTTCTGAAGGATTCCAATATGATCCGCAATCGCCCCATTGTTGTCTGTTTTTCTGGCCTGGATCCCGTGGGTGGTGCCGGCATTTCCGCTGATATCGAGGCCATTGCCGCCCTGGGTTGTCATGCCGCACCCATCATCACCGCACTGACGGTGCAGGATAGTCGCGGCCTGCTGGAAAATAACCCGGTCGATGCCGCCATGTTGTTACGCCAGGCCAAGCTGGTGCTGGAAGACCTGCCCGTGGCCGCCTTCAAGCTCGGCGCGCTCGGAGATGTGGCCGTGATTGAAGCCGTTGCGGAAATCCTCTCCCAACACCCTCAAGTTCCCGTGGTGATGGACCCGGTACTTGGCGCCTCCGGCGGTGGTGCCCTGGCCAGCGACCCCATGCAGGAAGCCATGGGCCGGCTGCTGATGCCCCGTGCCACGGTGGTGACCCCCAATAGCCCGGAAGCCTTCCGACTCAGCGGTCAGAAAGAACGGGAGCCGGCCGCCCAGGTGTTGCTCAACCAGGGCTGCGACCAGGTTCTGATCACCGGCGGTGATGATGAAGGTGACACCATTATCAACACCCTGCACGGACCGGATGGCGCCATGATCAAATGGGAGTGGCCGCGCCTGCCCTTTATCTATCATGGCTCCGGCTGCACCCTGGCCAGTGCCGTAGCGGCGGGCCTGGCCCGGGGCTGGAGCCTGGAAGAAGCCTGCGCCAAAGCCCAGGCCTATACCTATGAAAGCCTGCGCCAAGGCGAGCGGCTCGGACGGGGACAGCACTTCCCCCGCCGGATCTGGAAAAACCCGGAGAACATATGAGCCGGTCTGCCTGGAATGCCCGGGGTCTCTATGCCATCACCGACGCCCAGCTGCTCCCCGGAGAGCGCCTGTACGAAGCCGTGGAAGCGGCCATTCGGGGCGGCGCGGTGTTGGTTCAGTACCGGGACAAACTGGGTAACCCCGAGGAACGCCTGGAGCGGGCCCAGCGCCTGCAGCAACTCTGCCAGCGCCTGGGTTGCCCATTGCTGATCAATGACGACCTGGAGCTGGCCCTGAAAGTGGGGGCCGCTGGCGTCCATCTGGGCCAAAGTGACGGCAGCCTGCTGGAGGCGCGCCGCCAATTGGGGCCGGACGCCATTATTGGCGCCACCTGTCACGACTCCCTGGAACTAGCCCGACAGGCCCAGGCTCAGCAGGTCAGTTATGTGGCCTTTGGCAGCTTTTTCCCCTCACCCACCAAGCCCCAGGCTCAACCGGCCCCCTTGTCTCTGTTAAGCGAGGCCAAACGGGCCCTGGAATTGCCGGTCGTGGCGATCGGCGGGATCACCCTGGACAATGCTCCGGGCCTGATTGAAGCCGGTGCCGACCTGATAGCGGTGATCAACGCTTTGTTTGATGGTCCGGACGTGCAACAGCGCGCCACTCAATTTGCCAATCTATTTACCTGACGGAATCTCTGACATGACTCAATCCGATACTCTGTTTGAACGTGCCCAACAGCATATTCCCGGTGGTGTGAACTCCCCGGTTCGCGCCTTTCGCGGCGTGGGTGGCACGCCGGTGTTCTTCAAGCGCGGCGAAGGTGCTTACCTGATTGATGAAGACGGACGCCGCTATATCGACTACGTGGGCTCCTGGGGCCCGATGATTCTCGGCCATGCCCATCCCAAAGTCCTGGCGGCGGTACGGGCGCAGCTGGAAGATGGCCTGGGTTTCGGCGCCCCCACCCGCATCGAGATCGACATGGCGGAGAAAGTCTGCGAGCTGATTCCCTCCATTGAAATGGTGCGCATGGTGAGTTCCGGCACCGAGGCCACCATGAGCGCCATCCGCCTGGCACGGGGCTACACCGGCCGTGACAAGATCGTAAAATTCGAAGGCTGCTACCACGGCCACGCGGATTCGCTGCTGGTGAAAGCCGGCTCCGGCGCCCTCACCCTGGGGGTTCCCAACTCACCGGGCGTGCCGGCAGCCCTGGCCAGCCAAACCCTGACGCTGACCTACAACAATCTGGACGAAGTGAAAAAGGTGTTTGCCGAGGTCGGTTCAGAAATCGCCGCCATCATTGTTGAGCCAGTGGCCGGCAACATGAACTGTATTCCGCCGGTGCCCGGATTCCTGGAAGGCCTGCGGGAAGTGTGCGACCAGTATGGCAGCGTGCTGATTTTTGATGAGGTGATGACCGGCTTCCGGGTCGCCCTGGGTGGCGCCCAGGCCCACTACAACATCAAGCCGGACCTGACCACGCTGGGCAAGGTGATCGGTGCGGGCCTGCCGGTGGGTGCCTTTGGCGGACGTCGGGAGATCATGGAGCATATTGCGCCGTTGGGGCCGGTATATCAGGCCGGCACTCTGTCGGGCAATCCCCTGGCCATGCAGGCGGGTCTCACCATGCTGGAAGAAGTCTCCGCACCCGGCTTCCATGAGCGCCTCAGCCAAACCGCTCAGGCGCTGACCACAGGTTTGGTGGAGCGGGCCAAGGCCGCCAATATTCCCCTGACCTGCAACCAGGTGGGCGGCATGTTCGGCTTCTTCTTCACGGATGCGCCCCAGGTGACCCATTATGCCCAGGCCACCGCCTGCGATCTGGAACGCTTCAAAAAGTTCTACCACGGCATGCTGGAAGAAGGCATTTATCTGGCGCCGTCAGCCTTTGAAGCTGGCTTCGTTTCCTCCGCCCATGGCGAGGAAGAAGTGCGCCTCACCCTGGAGGCAGCCGAGCGGGTCTTCAAACGCCTGTAAATTCCGCCAGCGGTGTCGGGCCTGGCCCGACACCGATTCCTCAGCCCTGGCTTGCCGCCAAACGACGGGCTTCCGCCGCTCCGGTACGATCACCCCGCGCTTCCCGAATATCGGCAATCACCTGCCAGGCCTGGCGCCGAAACCGCTCATCACTCCCTGACAGGGAAATCGCCTTCTGGCCAAACTGCTCGGCCTGGGCATAGGCCCCATCGGCCGCTTTCACCAACGCCAACTCCAAATAGACGTCCGCCGCTTGCGGCGACATCCGCTGGGCCCGCTCCAGCAAACTGGTGGCCTGACTATAATCGCCGGCGCGACGCGCCGCCTGGGCTTTTTGAATCAATGCCTGAGCGGCTGCGGTGGGTTGCACCCGCTCGGTCCGCACCCCTCGCGCGATGGTACGGGAAGACTCCGTGCTCGGCGCTGGGGTTGTCCGCGGCGCGGGCGTGGGTGACAACACCTCGGGGGCGGATTCAGGCGTTGTCGGCACCTGGGGCCTGGGCGCACTTACCGGAGGGGGCGGTGCGTAAGGCCCGGTGGTACAAGCCGCCAGCAAACAGGTTGCCGAGACCACCAGCCACCAACGGGAAGCCGATGTCACGGCCCAATTCATTCGCATCATTAAAACAACCCTCTAAACCAGTTCTGCAGGCGCCCACGCTGACAGTGGGGCGCCATTTCCCGGGGCTCGGTGCCCCGGATAAAGGGCATATAGCGACTGCCCTCACAATCATCATCACTTTTCAGACCCGTGACCGGGTCCACCCAGACATAGTCCACCGTCTCCGGCTTGGTGCTGGTAAAGCCATATTCCGGCAGACTGCCAATCAAATCCGCCCAAACCGTCAAAGCCCCTGTCGAGCCCGTCAGGTGAGTCGGACCATTGTCGTCCCGCCCCAGCCAGACCACCGCCAGGTGATTGCCGGTAAAACCGGCGAACCAGCTATCCCGCAGTTCATCAGTGGTGCCTGTTTTGCCCGCCACCGCCAGGCTCTGGGGGATGCGCCGGTACACGCCCCGTCCGGTGCCCTCGCGCATAATTTCCTGCATGTTGTATTGCAGCAGATGCACTGCATTATGGGGCACCACCTGTTCCGTCTCGTAGGCATAGCGAGACAGGACTTCGCCGTCGGCGGTGGTCACCGCGCGGATCCCCCGCATCGGCGTGTTAAATCCGGAACTGGCAATGGTCTGGTAGACCTTGGTCACCTCAAACGGGCTTAAGTTAACGGACCCCAAGAGCATGGCGGGATACAGCGGAATCCGCCGCTCCACCCCCAAGCGGCGCAGTGTCTCGGCCACGTCCGACAGGCCCAGGTCTAATCCCAGCCGCACGGTCGACAGGTTGAGGGAACGGGTGAGGGCCTCATGCAGGCGCACCTCGCCATACTCCTGGCGGTCATAGTTGCGGGGCTGCCACTCCTGGCCATTGTCGAGACGGATCAAAAAGCCCTTGTCCTGCAACGGCGTCAGCAAATTGTAACGCTCTGGCTGCATCAACGCGGTGAGATAGATCGCCGGCTTGACCAGGGAACCGATGGGGCGAACCGCCCGCATGGCCCGGTTAAATCCGGCAAAACGTGCCTCTTTACCCCCAACCAGCGCCAGCACTTCACCGCTTTCGGTGCCGGTGACCACCACCGCCCCCTGCAACTCGCTACCCTGGGCGGCACCACGCTGCAAGCGGGTAATGCCTTCTTGCAGGCTTTGCTCGGCTTGCTCCTGCACAATGGGGTCGAGGGTGGTGTAAATTTGCAGCCCTTCCGATTGCAGGTCTTCCTCCTGATAGTCTTTCACCAACTGCTCCCGCACCAGATCCATAAATGCCGGATAACGGGAGTCGGAATAACTGGGCCGGTTGATCACCCCGAGCGGGCGCCCTTTCAGGCGAATCGCTTCTTGCTCGCTGATCAGTCCTTCTGCGGCCATCATGCCCAGGATCAGGTTGCGCCGGTCTTTGACCCGCTCCGGGTAACGTCGTGGATTGAAATAAGACGCCCCCTTCACAATTCCCACCAGCATGGCCAGCTTATCGGTACTCAACTCGTTCAGGGGCTGGCCAAAATAGAAGTGACTGGCCAGGCCAAAGCCATGAATGGCCCGGTCACCGACTTGCCCTAAAAAGACCTCGTTCAGATAGGCCTCAAGAATTTCCTCTTTGCTGTAATGGGCATCCAGCAGCAGCGCCATAAAGGCCTCATTGGCCTTACGGACCAAGGAACGCTCATTGCTCAGATAAAAATTCTTCACCAGCTGCTGGGTCAGGGTGCTGCCCCCTTGCACCACCCGGCCAGCCCGCAGGTTGGCCCACATGGCCCGGGCAATGGAGATGGGAGCAATGCCGTGGTGTTCATAGAAGTTACGATCCTCCACCAGCATCAGCACCTTGGGCAGCAGCTCCGGAACCTCCTCCAGCTTCACCAGCACCCGATCTTCTTTATGGGCCGGGTAGATGCCGCCGATCACCAACGGGTCCAGGCGCACGGAATAGGCACCACCGCCACTACGGGCACCAAAATTGAGGACGACACCGTCATCAATCCGAAAACTCACCGCCTGTGATGACTCCTGGCCATCGGGGAAGCGAAAGCCACGGCTGTGCAGGTCCACCCGGGAGCCCTGCACGGCATAGGTGCCCGGCCCTTCCAGCCGGGATACCTTGCGATACCCGAGCAATGCCAGCTCCGACTGCAGCCCTTGCAACGTCAGGGCCTGCCCATCGTAAATTTCCAGCGGACGGGCATAGACCTTGGCCGGTACCGCCCAGCGTTTACCTTCAAATTTGGAGCGCACCGTCGCATCCAGATACACCAGCCAACCGGCAAGCACCAATAACCCAACCAGTGCCACCCGCCAGAGAAAAGACCACCAACGAAAGCCGCCAGAACGGGACTGACGGGAGCGGGAAGATGCCGCGGACTTGCGACGGGGAGACTGACCAGAACGGCGACTGCTGCCGCGAGAGGAATCGGATTTGGACATGAGAGCTAGGTAAAACCTGCAAAAAACAATGAATGAATACGGGCATGCAAATGCACCGTCCCGCCTATCTTACCTCATGCTGAAGCGTTAACATTAATACCCTTGGCGGACCTCGCCCCCTCATCTAGAAACAAGGAATACAGCGTGAGCAGCGAACTTCTTCGGGCGCTTCAGGATGGCGCACTATACAATCACCCGGTTCAGGGATTCCAGCTCGTAGAGACCCATATTTCCTGGGTTCTGCTGACCGGTCCCTACGCCTATAAGATCAAGAAGCCCATGGATTTCGGCTTCCTCAACTTTACCAGCCTGGAAAGCCGCCGCCAGTTCTGCCACAAAGAACTGGAACTCAACCGCCGACTGGCCCCGGAGCTTTATCTGGAGGTGCTACCCATTACCGGCACCCCGGAGCAGCCTCAATTGGGCGGCGAAGGCACTGCGTTTGAGTACGCCATCAAAATGCGTCAGTTTGACCAGGAGCAGCTGTTTGACCGGCTCCAGCTCCGCCAGGAACTGACCTCAGCGCAGATCGACGAACTGACCGATCAGATTGCCCAGTTCCACCGCACCATTGCCCAGGCCGACCCCGCCAGCGAGTTCGGCCAGCCGGAGCAGGTGTTCTTTCCGGTACAGCAGAACTTCGACCAGATTCGCCCGCTGCTGGGTGATGACAAAGCGGCCCTCATCCAACTGGAGCAGCTCCAGGCCTGGGCGCAGGACAGTTATCAGCGCCTGATCCCGACCTTCGCCCGGCGCAAGGCCGAGGGCTTCATCCGCGAGTGTCACGGCGATATCCACCTGGGCAACATTACGCTGGTGGACGGCAAGGCAACCCTGTTCGACTGCATCGAGTTCAATGAATCCTTCCGCTGGACCGATGTGATGGCCGACCTCGCCTTTCTGATCATGGACCTGGAAGACCGGGGCCTGAAACGCTTCGCCAACCGGGTGCTGAACCGCTACCTGGAGCACACCGGCGATTATGGCGGGCTGGAAGTGCTGAACTTCTACAAGGCCTATCGGGCCATGGTGCGGGCCAAGGTCGCCCTGTTCACCAAGGGCTCCCCCGGCGCCAGTGCCGAATTCATCGCGGAGCAGGATCGCAAATACCGCAATTATGCCGATCTGGCCGAGTCCTACACCTTTGTACCCAGCCGCTGCCTGGTTATTACCCACGGCGTGTCCGGCTCCGGTAAATCCACCCTGAGCAATCAGCTGGTGGACCGACTGGGTTTTGTCCGTTTACGTTCCGACATCGAGCGCAAGCGGCTGCATGGCCTGGCCGGCCTGGAGCAAAGTGGCTCCGAGTTAAACGGCGGGATCTATGGCGAGGACAGCACCCAGGCCACCTACCAGCGGCTGGCCGACCTGGCCGAACAGCTGCTGCGGGCCGGTTATGCGGTCATTGCGGATGCCACCTTCCTGCAAGCCTCACAGCGCGCACTCCTGGAGGCGGTGGCGGAAGCCCAGGGCGTGCCCTATCTGATCCTGTCCTGCGAGGCGGATCTCAGCACCATTCGGGACTGGATCAGCGCCCGTCAGGCGGCCCGCAACGACGCCTCGGAAGCCGGCCTGGAGGTCCTCGATCAGCAACTGGCCCAGCAGCAACCCCTCACCCCGGACGAGGCCAGCCATCAGGTGATCGTACACACCGACCGCCCGGATGAGCTGGAGCCATTGCTGGACACCCTGAGCCGACGCCTGAGCATGTCGGTGGCGGCTCGCTAGGAGAGGGGTATGTCGCAAGCAGTATGCCTGGGTTCGCTGGAGGCCATCGAGGAGCCCGGCAGCAAAGGCTATCAAGTGGGAGAGCACCAGTTGTTTGCCGTGCGTAGCGGCGGCGGGGTTTATCTGTACCGCAACCGCTGCCCTCACTTGGGGATTGAGCTGGAGTGGCAGCCCGACCGGTTTCTGGATTATCAGAACCAGTTCGTCCAGTGCTCCACCCATGGCGCCCTGTTCCTGATTGAGAGCGGGGAGTGTGTCAGCGGCCCCTGCCAGGGCCAGTTTCTCGAACCCATCCCCCATGAGGTTCGTGACGGAGAACTCTGGGCTCTGCTTTAGCGCCCAGCCGCCATGCCCCTGATTGATTCACAACCAGGGGCTCGCGGCTTAATCAAGCTCGACGGGAATCCGCTGGTTCAGCCGGATCTCCTCGGCGGAGATCACCGCCCGATAGGCCATCACCTCCACCCCCATCGCCGCCGCCTCACGGAGCAACCGGCCATAGGTCGGATCAATATGATCAGCCGGCCGCACTCGCTCAATGCCGGTGTGGGCGACACAGAACATCAATACGGCCCGGTCCCCCTGCTGAATCATATGGATCAGCTCCCGCAAGTGCTTCTGCCCCCGCAGGCTGACCGCATCCGGAAAGTAACCCACGCCCCCGGCTTCCCGCAGGGTGACATTCTTCACCTCCACATAGCAGGCGGGTTGCTCCGGCTGCTCGGGATTATCCAGGCACAGATCAATGCGGCTATTTTCCTGACCATAGCGAACTTCCTTTCGCAGACGGGAATAACCCTGCAACTCTACAATTACACGATTGTCGATTGCTTCTGCCACCAGCCCGTTGGCCCGGGCGGTATTAATGCAGATCCAGTCGCCTTCAACCGTTTCCACCAACTCCCAGGTGCAGGGGTATTTGCGTGAAGCACTGCCTGAGTCATAAAACCAGACACGGCTGCCAGGATCACAACAGCCCAGCATGGAGCCGGTATTGGGGCAGTGGAGAGTCAACGTGCGTCCGTCCGCCAGCTCAACATCGGCGAGGAAGCGCTTATAGCGGCGGACCAGGGTACCGCTTTGCAGTGGCAATTCGAATTTCAAACGGCGTTCCTATCTATTAAATGCAGCGTATCGGAGAAATTGGTTAATCATCAAAATGACACGAAACTTTCACAATGGCGAACCCTGAACTATGGTAAATGAAATATGTATTGGCTCCCATATATGAATCTGTTATGTTTCCCAGCTTGATTGGTACCAACCATGGTAACAGTTTCAGGATCCCAGGACATGGTCCGCAACAACGTTGCTTGGGGACAAGAGGTACGATTGAACGAGGCTAAGCCTATGGCAGAGAAAACAGCAAAGGCCACCAGCGCCGGAGCGCAAAAGTCGTCCATGGAGCGTTTCTCCAACTTCACGCCTTATCAAACCACGGAAGGCGAGGAGTACATGAGCGATGCGCAAATGGCTCACTTCCGCCAAATCCTCCTGGATTGGAAACAGGATCTGATGGAAGAAGTAGACCGCACCATGCAGTACATGCAGGAAGATGCAGCCAACTTTGCAGATCCCAGCGACCGCGCCACCCAGGAAGAAGAGTTCAGCCTGGAACTACGGGCACGGGACCGGGAGCGCAAGCTGATCAAGAAGATCGACCAAACCATCGATCGGATCGATCAGAACGACTACGGCTTCTGTGATTCCTGCGGTGTGGAAATCGGCATCCGCCGCCTGGAGGCTCGCCCCACCGCTACTCTGTGCATCGACTGCAAGACGTTAGCCGAGATCCGGGAAAAGCAAACAGGAATTTGATTCTCCGGTGGGCAGATGCCATGCGCACCTGCCCTTCTCAACCCTTTCGCCGCAGCCATGCCTGACGCCTCTCCATCCTACCGCGGACGCTTTGCCCCCTCGCCGACCGGCGCTCTTCATTTTGGCTCTTTAGTGGGCGCCCTGGCCAGCTATCTGGATGCCCGCCAGCATCAGGGCCGATGGTTGGTCCGCATTGAAGATATTGACCCACTCCGCGAGCCCCCCGGCGCCGCCGATGAAATTCTCCGCACCCTGGAAGCCCACGCCCTGCACTGGGACGAGCCCATCCTTTATCAGTCCAGCCGTAGCGCCGCCTACGAAGCCGCCCTGGCCGAACTGTTAAACAGCGACCAGGCCTATTACTGTCCCTGTTCCCGAAAAGAGCTGGCGGATGCCGACGGCTACCACACTGACGCCTGCCGGCGCCAGGAGATTGACCGCAGCCAGCCGCTGGCGATCCGGTTTCGCATCCGCAGCGGCCAGCTTTGCCTGAAAGACCGGATTCAGGGCTCCCTGGAATTTCACCTGCAGGGAGAAAAGGACGACTTCGTCCTGAAGCGCAAGGAAGGCTTCTATGCCTACCAGCTGGCGGTGGTGGTGGATGATGCGGCGCAGAACATCACCCATGTGGTCCGGGGCTGCGACCTGATCGACTCCCTGCCCTGGCAACACTCCTTACAGAGCGCCCTGAAACTGCCTCACCCCAGCTATGCCCATGTCCCGGTCGTCACCAATGTCGCGGGCCAGAAACTCAGCAAACAAAACCACTCCCCCGCCCTGTGCAACAGTGAGGCGAGTACCAATTTATACCGGGCCCTTTATGCCCTGGAACTGCCTCCGCCCCCCGACCTGAAAGGCGCACCACCTGCCGAGCTGCTGGATTGGGCCGTGCCCTTGTGGACTCCGTCCCGCCTGCAGGCCTGTCGCTGCATCAGTGAAGCCAAACTGACTCTTACCGACTCATCCGCCTCCCGCTAACATGGCGGCTGCTTTGCCCGACAGGTCAAGGCCGGTTAACATGATATCTCTTCGACGGCCGTCAGGCTGGAGGTCTTAAAGGAAGCCCATGTATATCTATCGTCTCGTCTTCCTGCTGGTGCTCGGCATCTATATTTTCTCACCGGTCATCATTGACTGGTGGATTGCGCCGGGCAGCGCCTGGTATCGCCCCTACCTGATCTGGGCAGTGATTATCGCCCTGTCGATCTGGCTTGAGAGTCGTCGAGGCCCCCATGAGTTTTAGCAGCTTGCAACTGTTTCTGCTGGGAATCGGCTATCTGGCCATTTTGTTCGGAATGGCGTGGATTGCCGAACGCGGTTTTGTCCCCAAACGCCTGCTGCGCCACCCTATCACCCATGTGTTGTCCCTGGGGGTCTATGCCAGCGCCTGGGCCTTTTATGGCTCGGTCGGCCTCGCCTATGAATATGGCTATGGCTTTTTATCCTATTACCTGGGCATCAGCGGCGCCTTTTTGCTCGCCCCGGTACTGCTGGCCCCGGTGTTGCGCATCACCAAAGCCTACCAGTTGGGCTCCATCGCCGATCTGTTCACCTTCCGCTACCGCAGCCAGTGGGCCGGCACTTTAACCACCCTGTTCATGCTGCTGAGCATGCTGTCGCTGCTGGCGCTCCAGATCAAAGCCGTGACCGGCTCCATTCAGGTACTGTCGCCGGGAGAAACCGAAAAAATGCTCGGTTTCATTTTCTGTGGGGTGATGGTGGTTTTCGCCATCCTGTTCGGCGCCCGGGAGCGTGCCCGCAACGAGCGCTATGAAGGCCTGGTATTTGCCGTCGCCTTCGAGGCCCTGGTCAAGTTGGTGCTGTTTCTGGTCATAGGTGGCTATGCCCTGTTTGCCATCTTTGGCGGCCCGGAAGGACTCAACCTCTGGCTGCAGGAAAGCGCCCCCCAGATCAGCGCCCTGGAACAGCGCATGGGAGAAAACACCTGGCGGGCCCTGTTGCTGGTGTTTTTCGCCTCGGCCCTGGTCATGCCCCATATGTTCCATATGACCTTCACCGAAAACACCAACCCCAAGGCGCTGTTCAAGGCCAGTTGGGGGCTGCCTCTGTATTTATTGCTGATGGCCCTCCCGGTGCCCATCATCCTGTGGGCGGGCATCAAAACCGGCACCCCCACCTCGCCTGAACTGTTCACGGTGGGCTTCGGGCTCTTCAGCGGCGCACCCTGGGTGGGGCTGCTCGCCTTTGTGGGCGGACTTTCAGCGGCCAGTGGCCTGATCATTGTGGTGACCCTGGCGCTGTCCTCAATGATTCTCAACCACCTGATCCTTCCGGTTTATCAGCCCCTGGCCCGGGACAATATCTATGGCTGGCTGAAGTGGGTGAAGCGCATCCTGATTGTGGCCATCATCTTCTCCGGCTACCTTTTTTATATCTTTGTGGACGACCGGGTTTCCATGTCCGTTCTGGGCATCCTGTCCTTCGTCGCCACCCTGCAGTTTTTCCCCGGCATCCTGGCGGTGATCTACTGGCCCCTGGGTAACCGGATCGGCTTTATCTGCGGCCTGTGCAGCGGCATGTTCATCTGGTTCTTCGCCATGCTGTTGCCCCTGGTGTTTCACATCGACATTATTGGACTGTCACCCTGGGGAGAGTACTACCAGCTCAACGAGAAGGACTCCCACTTCTACACCATGGCCTCCCTCAGCCTGAACGTCGCCGTGTTCGCCCTTGTTTCCCTGCTGACCAAGACCTCGCCGGCGGAGCAGGCCGCGGCACAGTCCTGCAGCGCCGAAAGTCTGGCCCGGCCGACCCGTCACGAACTGGTCGCCAGCTCCTCGGAGGAATTCAAGCTGGCCCTGGCGCATTCACTGGGGCGCCAGACTGCCGAGAAAGAGGTGCACCGGGCGTTACGCCAACTGGAGCTGCCCAACGTGGAGTTCCGCCCCTACGCCCTGCGGCGCCTGCGGGATCAGATCGAAGCCAACCTGTCCGGTCTGCTGGGCCCCTCCATTGCCCAGGATATCGTTAAGCGCTATCTGGAGTTCAAGTCGGATGCCCGCTCCACCGATATCTACTTTGTGGAAAGCCGCCTGGAGGCCTATCAGTCCCGGCTGACGGGGCTTGCCGCCGAGCTGGACGCCCTGCGCCGCTACCACCGGCAAACCCTGCAAAGCCTGCCGATTGGCGCTTGTTCGCTGGGCGACAACCTGGAAGTCCTGATGTGGAATACCGCCATGGAGGGACTCACCAGTATCCCCGCCCAGGAAGTGATCGGCTCCCACATCAGTGCCATTGACCAGCCCTGGGCCAACCTGCTGCACAGTTTCGCCCAGGATGAACAAATGCACCTCTACAAGCACCGGGTCGATATTGCCGGGCGCCCCCATTGGTTCAACCTGCACAAGGCCAATATCGAAAGCAATGAGCAGTCCGTGGAAAGCGGCCAGGTGATCCTGATTGAAGACCAAACCGAACTGCAGGTGCTCGAAGACGAACTGATCCACAGTGAACGCCTGGCCTCCATCGGGCGTCTGGCGGCCGGGGTTGCCCATGAGATCGGCAATCCGATCACCGGCATCGCCTGCCTGACCCAAAACCTCAAGCTGATGACCCAGGATCGTGAGGTCCTGGAAAGCGCCGGACAGATTCTGGAGCAGACCAAGCGGGTTTCCCGCATTCTGCAGACCCTGATGAACTTCTCTCGGGCCGGCAACCATGCCCAGCCCCAGGTTCACGAGCCGGCCAATATCAAACGCTGCGTGAATGAAGCGATCAGTCTGCTGTCTCTCAGCGACAAGGAAAAGCAGCTGGAGTTTATCAATGAGTGCGACGAGGATGTGATTGTGATGGGTGACGAGCAACGCCTGCTGCAGGTCTTCGTCAACCTGCTCAGTAATGCCCGCGATGCCTCACCGGAACATGCCCGGGTGATCATCCGCGGCCATATGTCCGATTACACGGCGAAAATTGAAATTATTGATGAAGGCTGTGGCATCGCCAAGGACCAGCTCGACCATTTATTCGAGCCGTTCTACACCACCAAAGGCCCCGACAAGGGCACCGGGCTGGGGCTCTCCTTGGTCTACAGCATTATTGAAGAACACTACGGGCATATTCAAATCACCAGCCCCGCTGACCCGCTGACCGGACGTGGCGCCAAGGTCAGCATTGAGTTACCCTCCCAGTACTCGGATGCCAAACCACAGAGTCAACATCGTACGGAAGTTTCATGAGTCATATTCTGATAGTTGAAGACGAAGCCATTATCCGCTCGGCCCTGCGCCGGCTCCTCGAACACAACGCCTATCAGGTGAGTGAGGCGGGTTCGGTGGACGAGGCAGTGGCCCAAGGCGACCTCAGCCAATTCGACTTGATCATTTCCGACCTGCGTCTGCCCGGCCAGCCGGGTACCGAGCTGATTAAGCTGGCCCGGCCCACCCCGGTACTGATCATGACCAGTTATGCCAGCCTGCGCTCCGCGGTCGACTCCATGAAACTAGGTGCGGTGGACTATATTGCCAAGCCGTTCGACCATGATGAGATGCTGGCGGCGGTCCGTCACATCCTCAGCGCCCATGCCAAGGAAGCGGTCAAGCAACCCAGCGTCACCGAAGCGGGTCGCAAATCGATCGCCGACATCCGCGAGATCATGTATGGCGAATGTGTCGAGATGCGCAAGCTGTTCGACCTGATCAGCAAGGTCGCGCCGACCCCGACCACGGTGATGATTCAAGGGGAGTCCGGAACCGGTAAGGAACTGGCCGCCCGCGCCCTGCACGCCTTGAGCCCCCGCAAGGACGGCCCGCTGATCTGCGTCAACTGCGCCGCCATTCCAGAGTCCTTGATCGAATCGGAATTGTTCGGTCATGAGAAAGGAGCCTTTACCGGCGCCGTAACCGCCCGTAACGGTCTGATCGAAGCCGCCGATGGCGGTACCCTGTTTTTGGACGAAATCGGCGAGCTACCCCTGGAAGCCCAAGCCCGTTTATTGCGGGTTCTGCAAGAGAGTGAGATCCGCCGCGTGGGCTCAACCCAGTCCCGCAAGGTGGACATCCGCCTGGTTACCGCCACTCACCGAAACCTGCGGGCCATGAGCAAGGTTGGCGAATTCCGCGAAGACCTTTTCTACCGGCTCAACGTCATGCAGCTCAATATTCCGCCGCTGCGGGATCGGGGCGAGGATATCGTCGGGCTGGCCCATTTGCTGCTCAATCGTCTCAGCAAACAAATGGGCAAGCAGGAGCTCCAGCTCACGCCCCAAGCCCTGGAGCTGATCCGACAGCACCGCTGGCCGGGCAACGTCCGGGAGCTGGAAAACGCCATTGAGCGGGCCGTGATTCTCGCCGATGGCAATGCCATCACCCCGGATCTGCTGGGCATCGAAACCGAGGCCGACGACTACGAGATCCCCGAAGGACTGGCCTCCGGCGAGCATGCCGCCAGCTCGAAGCAAAGTGAAAAAACCAAGGATCTGTCCCTGGAAGACTACTTCCAACACTTTGTACTGGAAAATCAGGACAAGATGAGCGAAACGGAACTGGCCCGCAAGCTGGGCATCAGCCGCAAGAGCCTCTGGGAAAGACGCCAGCGCCTGGGGATTCCCCGTCGCAAGTAGCTCTTATTTCCCTTCATGCCCGGTTATTCCCCGCGTGCCCGGGCC
>CAZEWG010000028.1:0-10992 GCA_964514485.1 uncultured Pseudomonadales bacterium | reverse complement strand
TCGCAAGTAGCTCTTATTTCCCTTCATGCCCGGTTATTCCCCGCGTGCCCGGGCCCTCATCCGCTTTCCCAAACCGGGCTCAAAGCAAGATAATCGCCCAGACCAGGGTAATCAGTGACAAGGACAGAAACTGGGCCGCGCTGCCCATGTCCTTGGCGCGCTTCGACAGCGGATGAAGCTCCAGGGAAATACGGTCCACCGTGGCTTCAATCGCGGAATTCAGAATCTCCACAATCAAACCCAAAAACACCACGCCCACCAGCATGGCCCGCTCCACCCGGCTGACATCCAGCCAAAAGGCAATCGGAATCAACACCAGGTTGAGCAGCACCAATTGCCGAAAGGCCGCCTCACCGGTAAACGCGGCTTTCAGCCCGGCCATGGAATAACCGGTCGCATTCAGAATGCGGACCAGGCCGGTCCGACCTTTCAGGTTCTGGGCACTGGACGAATTCCCGGCATTAAACTGCGACTCCATCTCATTCTCCGCTGAACTATTATTGACAGACTGGTACAGCAAATGGGCAGGCTCCCGCCCCGGAATGCCCCGCCAGACAGCTTGAAAGGTAGCAGGCGGATGTCGTTTCCGCGAGTAACACCCGGAGCAGTGTTACCAGAATGGCACATGTTCCCCAAGGTAACACTTTTCGCGGCACGGGGTGGCCGGCGGTAACACTCCCTCTATGTACTTCTACGTACTCTCTTCTAACAAATTCACAACTTATTGATTTTAAAGGGTTTAAATAAGTTGGCACGGCGAATGCTTTTATACTGGTACAAAACAAGAATAAAAAAGACGCCACGAATAAAAACAAGAAGGCGGGAAGAACAATAACAACATTACAAAAACCCGATAACAACAATAAGACATGGGTTGCGAACTGAGTATTTTGAATGTTTGGCTTGTTAGTGGTGCCAGCAGGAGAAGTCGTTGGTTTCGCCCGAAAAGAACTGCATCAGCAGCGTCGGTCGTAACTTTAAAAGCCTCTTCCCTCTTTACCGCTCCGCATGTTCAAGATGTTCTCGTTTGCCTATTATTCAGGTCCTCTATATTGATGGACAGGGACGCAAAAAAAACAAAAAACGCTACGTCTACTCTTCTCAGCAGGGGAAAGCGATCCGCTTTCCCTGCTTACTCTCCTCAAACACAACAGTCCCTTACAACAGCCACAAAACACTCAAAGCTTCTGCTTAATTCCATTCTGATCTCGCCAAATCGACCTCGAACCATTACACTTCGTGCTTATTTGCATACTTTTACAGATGCACCCGACATTCAAAACTTCGTAGCCCTCAAACATGATTAAACGCCTTATCGGGCTGATTGCTCCTAAACGCGAGAAGAAAAGCCCTGAGTTCGCTCTCAAGGTAATTCCCCGAGACCAGCACAATATCTCACGCAAATCGATCAATCCGAATGCGCTCAAAGTTCTGTATCGCCTGAATAGCGCAGGCTTCGAAGCCTACTTGGTCGGCGGCGGGGTCCGGGATCTACTGCTGGGCGTCGTCCCCAAAGACTTTGACATTGCCACCAGCGCTCATCCGGAGCAGGTCCGCGATCTGTTCCAGAACGCCCGCCTGATTGGCCGCCGCTTCCGCCTCGCCCACGTCCGCTTTGGCCGGGATATCATCGAGGTGGCCACCTTCCGCCGCGGCCACGGCGAGGATGATGACGAAGACGCCGACGCCATCAAGTCCGACAAGGGACTGATTCTGCGCGACAACGTCTATGGTAATAAAGAAGAAGACGCGCTGCGGCGAGACTTCACCATCAATGCGCTGTATTACGGCGTACAGGACTTCTCGATCCACGACTATGCCGGTGGCCTGGAAGACCTGCGCCTTCGCCAAGTCCGCCTGATTGGCGATCCGGAAACCCGCTATCGTGAAGACCCGGTGCGCATGCTGCGGGCCATCCGCTTTGCCACCAAACTGAACTTTGAAATTGCCGCGGACACCGCCGCGCCGATTCCGGCCCTGGCTTCACTGCTGCGGGATATTCCCCCGGCCCGCCTCTTTGAAGAGGTTCTGAAACTGTTCCTCTCCGGCAAGGCCCTGGATAACTTTGAAGCCCTGCGGGAATTTGGGCTTTTCAAGCAGCTTTTCCCAACCACCGAGCGAGTGCTGGCCAGTAACGAGCCCTATGCCCTGGAGCTGATTCGCCAGGCGCTGCGCAATACCGACCAGCGCATTGCGGAAGACAAACCGGTCACCCCGGCATTTCTCTATGCCGCGCTACTCTGGCCTCCCATGCAGCAGCGCCAGCGCAAGCTGGAAGAGGAAGGAATGCCAACCATGCCCGCGCTGCATCAAGCCGCGCAGGAAATCATCAGCGCCCAGGTGCGCAGCACCGCCCTGCCCAAGCGTTTTAGCATTCCCATGAAGGAGATCTGGGAAATGCAGCAGCGTCTCTTGCGCCGCGGCGGCAAACGGGCCGAACTGCTCCTGGAGCACCCTCGCTTCCGGGCCGGCTACGATTTTCTGCTACTGCGCGAACAAGCCGGCGAAGACCTGGGCGGCCTGGGTCAATGGTGGACCGACTTTCAGGAAGCCTCCAGCCCCGACCGGGAGCACATGGCACAAAACGCCCGCCCCGAGGGTGACGGCCCCAAACGAAAACGCCGCCCCCGCAAACGCCGCTACAACAACCGTCCGGCAGCTCCCCTGTAGTTTCGGAAGGATCACATGGTAACCGACGTTTTTATTGGCATCGGCAGCAATCTGGAGCAGCCGTTACAACAGGTCTTGAGCGCCTTTAACGCCCTGAAGTCGATCCCGGACACCACCCTGGTGGGCGTCTCGCGCCTGTATCGCAGCGCCCCCGTGGGGCCCGCCGGTCAGCCCGACTATGTCAATGCCGCAGCCCACCTAAAAACCAGCCTGGCGCCGGAGGCGCTGCTTGATCAGTTGCAGGCCATTGAACTGGCCCAGGGTCGGGTACGCACCATTCATTGGGGGCCACGCACGCTGGATCTGGATATCCTGCTCTTTGGAGATCTGGCTCTGGATACGCCCCGCCTCCATGTACCCCATCGGGAACTGACCCGTCGCAACTTCGTTCTTTACCCCCTGGCAGACCTCGCTCCGGAGCTGGTCCTGCCGGATGGGCGCAGCCTGCAAAGCCTGTTGCAAGGTTGCCCACCTGAAGGACTGAGCGTAATATCAGACCCCATAGCCAACCCAGACGACCTGGCGTAATCGCTGGGGCCTTTAGCAGTTTTCCACGGGCTCCATAAGTCCTCCACAAGGGAAAGGCCATTCCATGAACATAAATCTGCACACTCTGAGACAGTTCAAGGCATCCGGCGAGAAATTCACCTGCTTGACCGCTTACGACTCCACGTTCGCCTATGAGGCGAGCAGCGCCGGCGTCGAGATTTTGCTGCTGGGCGACTCCCTGGGCATGGTGTTACAGGGCCATGACAGCACCCTACCGGTCACCGTCGAAGAGATGGCCTACCATACCCGCTGCGTCAAACGGGGCAATCAAGGCTCCATGATCATGACCGATATGCCCTTCATGAGCTACAGCACCCCCGCTCAGGCCATGGAGAACGCCGCCAAACTGATGCAAGCCGGCGCCCATATCGTCAAAATTGAAGGCAGCGCCTGGCTGGCCGAAACCATTAGCCTGCTGACCGAGCGGGGCATTCCGGTATGCGCCCATATGGGGCTGACCCCTCAGTTCGTGAACAAGCTGGGCGGTTATAAAGTACAAGGCCGCGGTGAGCAACAGGCGGAACAGATGGTTCAGGACGCCCTGGCGCTTGAAGCCGCGGGGGCGGATATCCTGCTGCTGGAATGCGTGCCAAGCCCGCTGGCCCAAAAGATTACCGAAGCGGTCCAGGTGCCGGTGATTGGCATTGGCGCCGGCGCGGCAACCGACGGCCAGGTGCTGGTGATGCACGACATTCTCGGCATTGGCGCCGGCCGCAGGCCCAAATTCGTCAAGAACTTCCTGGCCGAGGCCGGCACCATCCAGGGCGCCTTCAAAGCCTATGTGGAAGCCGTCAAGGCTGGTACCTTTCCAACAGAAGAGTACAGTTTCAGCGCATGATTACCGCACATCAGATCAGTCAGCTTCGCCAAGAAGTCAGCCAGCAACGGGCCCAGGGCAAACGCATCGCCTTGGTCCCCACCATGGGCAACCTGCATGAAGGCCATCTACAACTGGTCCGCCAGGCCCGGGAGCAGGCCGACTTCGTGGTGGTCAGCATCTTCGTCAACCCGATGCAGTTCGGCGCCAATGAGGATTTTGACTCCTACCCACGCACCTTGGAGCAGGATCAGCAAAAGCTACTCAGTGTCGGCTGTGATCTGGTGTTTGCCCCCAGCGCCAACGAAGTTTATCCGGAAGGGCTTGGACAACAGACCCAGGTGTCCGTGCCGGCGGTAACCGAACTTCACTGTGGCGCCAGCCGCCCCGGCCATTTCACCGGCGTGGCAACCGTGGTCAGCATGCTGTTCAACATGGTTCAGCCTGATGTCGCCCTGTTCGGCGAAAAAGACTTTCAGCAATTGGCGGTGATCCGCAAAATGGTGCGGGATCTTTGCTTCCCGATTCAGATCATCGGTGTTCCCACCATGCGGGAAGCCGACGGGCTGGCCATGAGCTCCCGCAACGGCTATCTGTCCGCGGAAGAACGTCAGATCGCGCCACGCCTCTACCAGACCATGCAGCAGATCCGCACCGCCATTTCCCAGGGCGAGCGCAACTATCAGCAGCTGGCGGAAGTGGGCAAAACCCTGCTGACCCAAAGCGGTTTTCGCCCCGACTACTTCAATATCGTCAACAGCCAGACCCTGCAACCCGCTCAGCCCGGGGATAGGGAGATCACCCTGCTGGTGGCCGCCTATCTGGGCCAAACCCGGCTGATCGACAACCTGAGCCTGCAAGGCTAAGCCGACAAAACCGCTCTCGTGTGACCGTCCGCCCGGCCTGAGCCGGGGCGGACGGCTCCGCTTGGCTTCCTTCCCTCACCTTGAAAATCAGCCTATCATTCCCAGTGCGTTTGCAAACAGGATAGTTATTCATGGACTCCGCGCAACAGAACTCCGCCACTTGCCTTGACCTGACCCAACTGGATGCGTGGCGCCAGCTTGAACAGCACGCCCAGGAAATGAAACAGGTGCAAATGCGCGACCTGTTCATCCAGAACCCGCAGCGATTTCAGGACTTCTTCCTCACCGCCGCCGGCATCCAGCTGGATTACTCGAAGAACCTGCTGAACCAGAAAACCCTTGATCTGCTGCTGGAGCTGGCCCGTCAGGCACGACTGCCGGAGGCGATCGAGGCCATGTTCCGGGGCGAGGCCATCAACCGCAGTGAGCAGCGCCCGGCGTTGCATGTGGCCCTGCGCAACATGAGCCACCGCCCCATGCTGGTCAATGGCGTGGATGTGATGCCGGAAGTGCGCGCCACCCTGGCCCAAATGGAACATTTCACCTGGCGGATCCGTTCCACCCAGTGGCGGGGCTTTAGTAACCGCCCCTTCAAGGATGTGGTCAGTATTGGTATCGGCGGCTCTTTTCTGGGCCCCAAGCTGGTCTCGGCGTCCTTGCGTCCCTATTGGACCAACGTGCTGAACTGCCACTATGTCGCCAATATCGACGGCAGCCATATTACGGAAGTGCTGAAGCATGTTGACCCGGCCACCACCCTGTTTATCGTGCAATCCAAATCTTTCGGTACCCAGGAAACCCTGGAAAACACCAAGGTGGCCCGACACTGGTTCCTCCAAAATGGTGGTTCGGAGGAAAGTATCAACCGCCATTTTGTAGCGGTGACGGCGAACAAGGCCGCCGCGATCGAGTTCGGGATTGCCGAGGAAAACATTTTCCCGATGTGGGATTGGGTGGGCGGGCGCTACTCGCTGTGGTCGGCCATTGGCCTGCCCGTGGCCCTGACCATCGGCATGGATGGCTTCCGGGCGCTGCTGTCAGGGGCCTATGCCATGGACGAACACTTTCGCACCGCGCCCCTGCACCAGAACCTGCCCCTGATTCTGGCACTGCTGGGCATTTGGTACACCAACTTCATGGGGGCGGATTCCCACGCCATCCTGCCCTATGACCATTACCTGCGGGGCCTGCCAGCCCACTTGCAACAACTGGACATGGAAAGTAACGGCAAGCGCGTCAACCAGGACGGCGTTGCCGTGCCTTACCAGACCGGCCCCATCATCTGGGGTGGCGCTGGCGCCAATGGTCAGCACGCGTATCACCAGTTACTGCATCAGGGCACCCGACTGGCACCGGCGGATTTCATTATCCCGCTACACACCCACAACCCGGTCGCCCACCACCATGCGATCCTGTTCGCCAACTGCTTGAGCCAGACCCAGGCGTTAATGTGGGGCAAGACCTACGACGAGGCCTATGCGGAACTCATTGCCCAGGGCAAATCCGAGGTGGAGGCCAAGCAACTGGCGCCCCACAAGGTAATTCCGGGCAACAAACCCAGCAACACCATCTTGTTCCACAAGGCCACGCCCCGGTCAATCGGCGCACTCATTGCCCTGTACGAGCACAAGGTGTTTGCCCAGGGGGCCATCTGGCAAATCAACTCGTTCGATCAATGGGGCGTGGAGCTGGGCAAACAGCTGGGCAACAAGATTCTCGGCACCCTGCTGGGCCAGCCGTTGGATGGCACCATGGATAGCTCCACTCAGGGGCTGATCAATCTGTTCCTGTGCAAGGATGAGGTGAGCTAGGGGAAAGGCCGTCAGGGGCGATTGAAAAAAGTCGCCCCTGAACCACAGAAGCCTGCCCGGCCAAGAGGTCTTGTCAGAGCAGGAAATCTAGTCAGAGCAAAAGAGCTAGTCAGAGCAGGAAATACGCTGCCCGGCCCAGTCGAAATTCACCGGCCAGAGCTTCTGGTTACGCTGGTACGCCCGCCACAGGCTGCCGTAGTCCTGCTCCAATACGGGATGCTTCAAATCCGGCGCGATCTCCGCCAACGGGCGCAGCACAAAGGCATTTTCAGTAATCTCGGGGCGGGGCAGCTGAATACCGTCACACTCCCCCACCAAATCGTCATAGAGCAAGACGTCGATATCCAGGGTACGGGCACTGAACTTGGGATGGGTGCGATCCCGGCCATTGCTGTCTTCAATCTGCTTGAGCCAGCAGTTCAGATCCGCCAACGGCCAGTCCGTATCAAACCCCGCCACCAGGTTATAAAAGGGCGCGCCGTCAAAACCAACCGCCTCGCTCTCATACACGGAGGAAACCTGCAGATTTTTCCCGTTCTGGCTCAGGGCATCCAGGGCGGCACACACATGCCGCTCACGATCAATATTGCTACCGATGCTGACATAGACTCGCGCCATCAGCCGCGCACTCCTCGCTCGATGATCACCCCCACATCCCTGGCGCCCCGCAACGCACCGGGTTTGCTCAGCCTCAGCCGCAACCAGGGCACGTTGAACTCCTCGCGCACAATCCGCGCGATTTCCTCCGCCATGGCCTCCACCAGCAAAAACTCACTGGCTTCAATAAAGCTGATCAGGCGTTTGGACACGGCCTTGTAGTCGAGGGCGTGGGCAAAGTCATCGCCGGCGGCCGCCTGGGTGATATCCCACCCCATTTCCAGATCCAGGCTTACAATCTGGCGCACCTTCCGCTCCCAGTCGAAGATGCCGATGATGGTTTCGACCTCGAGGTCGCGTATATACACAATATCCATGAAGATTGATCCACCTTGTTATGATTCGAAGTAATGCCCGCCGACTTGCCCACTGCAATCACGTTGACTTGGGCCGGCAGGCACGGGATGATCTAACGTCACTCGCCACGCACCTTCCGCTGATAGAAGCGGACTGTAACCAGGACCCTGACAGACGTGCCTATGGATTCCTTCGGGCTACTCATTCCCGCGATTCTTCTGGCTTACCTGCTAGGCTCGGTGTCCTGCGCGATCCTGGTGTGCAATCTGTTTCGGCTGCCAGATCCACGCTTGCAAGGCTCCTTGAATCCGGGCGCGACCAACGTTTATCGTCTCGGCGGCGCCAGACCGGCCGTGCTGACCCTGCTGGGCGATAGCTTAAAAGGCGTGCTGGCGGTCACCGTCGCCCGGATGCTGGACCTGTCCACCACGGGTCAGGGGCTGGTGGCCATCGCGGCGATTCTTGGCCATATGTTTCCGATCTTCTTTAAGCTGCAAGGCGGCAAGGGTGTAGCGACCTGCCTGGGCGCCGGCCTGGTGCTGGCCTGGCCCACCACCCTGGCACTGATTGGCCTGTGGGCCTTGGTGATGATTCCGTTTCGCATCGCCTCGCTGGCTTCGCTCAGCGCCTGTCTCGCCGCCACCCCAGTGGCTTTATACCTGAACCCCGAACACTGGCGGGCCTTTCTGGTGGTGTCGGTGCTGATTCTGCTGCGCCATCACCGTAATATTCTGGCACTCATGCGCGGACAGGAACCCCGCACGGGCCGCTGAGCCCGACACTCAAAGCGCCGGCAGTGTATCCATCGGCCAGCGGGGCACGCTCTTAATGGCCAGCGACTCTTGTTGGCCGGCCAGCAATCTCTGACAACCGGCGTACGCAATCATGGCGCCATTGTCGGTACAAAACTCCGGGCGGGCATAAAAGACCCGGGCCCCCAACTTGCTCACCATGGCCTCAAGCCCTGCTCGCAGCCGGCGGTTGGCACTAACGCCCCCGGCGATCACCAAGGTCTTCAGCCCGGTTTGCTGCAAAGCCCGCCGGCATTTAATGGACAGCGTATCCACCACGGCCTCCTGAAAGCCTGCGGCAATATCTGCCCGGGTCGCGGCGACAACCGGATCTGTCGCCCGCTCAAGATCGGCCACGCCGTGCTCCTGAATCAGGTTCAAGGTAAAAGTCTTCAACCCACTGAAGCTGAAGTCCAGACCGGGGCGATCCGTCATGGGACGGGGAAACCGGAAGCGGCGGGCATCGCCCTGCTCGGCCAGTGCGGCAATTAACGGGCCACCCGGATAATCCAGCCCCAGCATCTTGGCGGTCTTATCAAACGCCTCGCCGGCGGCATCATCCACCGACTCCCCCAGCAACTCATAACGGCCAATGCCATCCACCCGAACCAGCTGGGTATGACCACCGGAGACCAGCAAGGCGACAAAGGGAAATTCCGGCGGCTGGCTTTCCAGCATTGGCGCCAGCAGGTGCCCTTCCATATGGTGCACACCCACCACGGGTACGCCCAGGGCATATCCCAGTGCCGTGGCAATCGCCCCACCCACCATCAAGGCGCCAATCAACCCAGGCCCCGCGGTGTAGGCGATGCCGTCAATATCGCCGCGGGTCAGCCCCGCCTGGCTCAGCACCGACTCCACCAATGGCAGGGTTTTGCGGATATGGTCCCGTGACGCCAATTCTGGCACCACCCCGCCGTAATCCGCATGCATCGCGATCTGGCTATAGAGGGCATGGCCCAGCAAGCCCCGCTCGCTGTCATAGAGAGCGATGCCGGTTTCATCACAGGAGGTTTCGATACCTAATACACGCATGGCGTCTTCTTTAAAATGAACTAGAACATGGCCTGCGCATCTTACCGAACCTGCCCCGGCAACGAAAGCGGAAAGGCGGCCTGAAAAGTGGCCCGGACTTTACAAGTCTTGGGCTTTGGGATTAGAATGCGCGGCCTTATTGTTTACATCTGGTGTTAATTTGAACAACACCGGCGGTCGCACCTCGCGTCCGTAACGCTCAACGTGTAGCACCAATTAACGTTTAGAAAGGTAGAATTTGAATGCCATCAGTAAAAGTTAAAGACAACGAACCATTTGATATCGCCCTGCGTCGCTTCAAGCGCTCCTGTGAAAAAGCCGGCGTTCTGTCTGAAGTTCGCCGTCGTGAGTTCTACGAGAAGCCCACGGCAGTTCGCAAGCGCAAAATGGCCGCCGCTGTTAAGCGTCACGCCAAAAAACTGCAGCGCGAGCAAAAGCGTTTCGAGCGTCTGTACTAAGATCGGCATTCCTCAACGCTTCCGGCCTGGTCGGCTGGTCTGCGTGAGCTAATCCAGAGCCCGTTATGTCCGAGACTGCATTAAAACAAAGCCTCACTGAGGCCATGAAAGATGCCATGCGCGCCAAAGATAAGGAGCGCCTCGGAGCCATTCGCCTGATCCTTGCTGAAATCAAGCGGATCGAAGTGGATGAACGGGCAGAGATTGAGGACGACCGGGTTCTGGCCATCCTCGACAAAATGGTGAAGCAGCGCAAAGACTCCGCTGAACAGTACCGTCAGGCAGGCCGGGAAGACCTGGCTGCCATCGAAGACGCTGAAATCCGTGTCATTCAGGGCTTCCTGCCCGCCGCCCTTTCCGACGAAGAGCTGGACCGCTTGATCAAGATGGCAGTCGAGCAGTCCGGAGCCAGTTCCATGCAGGACATGGGCAAGGTCATGGGAGTCCTGAAACCGCAAGTGCAAGGCCGTGCCGATATGGGCGCGGTCAGCCAGAAAGTCAAAGCCCAACTGACGGCATAACCTCCTGGCGAGCAACCCTCAGGCGACTGCAGGGTCTGTGTTATGCTCTATCGAAACTGATTCGAAGCTCTCTCGAGCGCATCTCGCAGCAGATGGAGCACCATGTCTGGCCTGATTCCCCAACAGTTCATCGACGACCTCAGCTATCGACTCGATATTGTCGATGTGATCGGCTCGCGCATCACGCTAAAGAAGTCTGGCGCCAACTATACGGCCTGCTGCCCGTTTCATCAGGAAAAGACCCCTTCCCTGTATATTTACACGGACCCCGGCAACCAGCACTACCATTGTTTTGGCTGCGGCGCCCACGGCGGCGTGATTCACTTCGTGCAGGAGTTCGACAGCCTGAGCTTTCCGGAAACCATTGAACTGTTGGCCCGACAGCTCGGCCTGGAAGTCCCCCGGTCCACCCAGGAATTCAAGCCCGACCCCAACAAACCCATTATCGACGCGCTGGAATGGGCCCGCGAACTCTATTGCGAGCAGCTGCGCAGCCATCCGCAGCGGCAACTGGCCCTGG
>CAZEWG010000027.1:0-35248 GCA_964514485.1 uncultured Pseudomonadales bacterium | reverse complement strand
GGTTCAACGACAAGCCTGTGGCCAAGCTGAGCGACAGCCAGGGCAAGACCATGTGCGACGATCCCGGCTTTATCAGCTACCTCAAGCAGGTCTTTAAGGTGAAGGATGCGGCCTGAACAAGCCCAAGCCGGAAATTGCACATAGCCTCGGTGCCAGCGTCTGGGTCATACGCCCTTATCAAACCTGCAGCAACAGTATTCTTTAACACACAACTGGGCTAAAAATGTCACCTTATGGGCGAACCTACAACTAGACCCCCACCTCCGCCAAATTGCCATACTCCTCCAACCAGGCCCGGCGGTCCGCAGCGCGTTTCTTGCCCAGCAGCATGTCCAGCTTTTCCTCGGTGCCGTCTTCCGGCTCAATGGTGAGCTGCACCAGGCGGCGGGTGTCGCGGGCCATGGTGGTTTCACGCAGCTGCATGGGGTTCATTTCACCCAGGCCTTTAAAGCGCTGGACGTTAATCTTGCCTTTCTTTTTCTCCGCGGCAATACGATCAAGGATGCCCTGCTTTTCCGAGTCATCCAGAGCGTAATAGACCTCTTTGCCGATATCGATCCGGTACAGGGGCGGCATGGCCACATACACATGGCCGGCCTCCACCAACGGGCGGAAATGCTTGATAAACAAGGCGCAGAGCAGTGTGGCAATGTGCAGTCCATCGGAGTCGGCGTCGGCGAGAATACAGATCTTGCCGTAGCGGAGCCCTTCCAGGTTGTCCGAAGCCGGGTCCACCCCAATCGCCACGGCAATGTCGTGGACTTCCTGGGAGGCCAGGATCTGCTCCGAATCCACTTCCCAGGTGTTCAGGATCTTGCCCCGCAAAGGCATCACCGCCTGGTATTCCCGGTCGCGGGCCTGCTTGGCGGAACCGCCGGCGGAGTCACCTTCTACCAGGAACAATTCACCATTCATGGGATCGGTGCCGGAACAGTCCGCCAGCTTGCCAGGCAGGGCCGGGCCGGAGGTAATCTTTTTACGCTCAACCCGTTTCGCGGCGCGCATCCGCTTCTGGGCATGGTCAATGGCCAGCTGCGCCAACTGCTCGGCTTCGGCGGTATTCTGGTTAAGATAGAGGCTGAAGGCATCCTTCACCACCCCGGCCACGAAGGTGGCGGATTGCCGGGACGACAGACGCTCCTTGGTTTGGCCGGAGAACTGTGGATCCAGCATTTTCACCGACAGCACATAACTGCACTTGTCCCAGATATCTTCCGGCGACAGCTTCACCCCCCGGGGCAGCAGATTACGGAACTCACAAAACTCCCGCATGGCTTCCAGCAGGCCGGTACGCAGGCCATTAACGTGGGTGCCGCCCAGGGCCGTTGGAATCAGGTTGACATAACTTTCGGTGGTCAGCTCGCCACCTTCCGGCAGCCACTGCACCGCCCAGTCCACGGCTTCCGTAGTGCCCGCCATCGAACCGGTAAACGGCAACAGTGGCAGGGTTTCATAACTTTGGGTGGCGGAGCGCAGATAATCGCTCAGGCCATCCTCGTAGTACCACTCTTCGGATTCACCGGTGTTCTTGTCGTTGAACACGACCTTCAGCCCGGCGCACAACACCGCCTTGGCCCGCAGCACATGGCGCAGGCGGCTCAGGGAGAACTTAGGGGTGTCGAAATATTTGGGGTCCGGCAGAAAGGTGACGGTGGTGCCGGTATTACGCTTGCCGCAAGTGCCGATAATTTCCAGGTCACTCACCTTGTCGCCATTGGCAAAGGCAATCCGGTAGACATTACCGTCGCGGCGGATCACCACTTCCAGGTGCGTGGACAGGGCGTTGACCACCGACACACCCACCCCGTGCAGACCACCGGAGAACTGGTAGTTCTTATTGGAGAACTTACCGCCGGCGTGGAGTTTGGTGAGAATCAACTCTACCCCGGGAATCCCCTCTTCCGAGTGGACATCCACCGGCATGCCGCGGCCATCGTCCGTTACCGACAGGGAGCCGTCCTGGTTCAGGGTCACCTCGACCTGACGCGCATGACCGGCCAGGGCTTCGTCAACACTGTTGTCGATGACTTCCTGGGCCAGGTGGTTAGGACGGGTGGTGTCGGTATACATCCCCGGGCGTTTGCGAACGGGGTCGAGGCCGTTGAGGACTTCAATGGAATCGGCGGTATAGGCTTGATTCACCGGGTACTCCTGATCGGATGGATGCTTTCAGGCGATTAGCGGAATATGGTTGCTGATCAGACTAGCACAACCACCAAAACCTGATGGTGTGACAAGGTAATGAACGCGTTCAGCTGGATAAAACCACAGTTAGCTTATCGTAAAGAGCCCCGCGAGCAAAGCGGTCACAAGCACCTAGCCCCACTTGGCTCCGTTTCTGCCCGCAAAGCGGTGAGCGGGTCACCCTAAGTGCCTAAATTTGCACTACAATGGCTGCATTCGTTGTACGTGACGTATGCTCAAGGATGCACTCATGCCTTACGATCTCAAATCCCTCAAGGTTCCCAGGCTTTCCGGAAATTCCTTAAGAGCCACGGTGAATCTGCTGGAAAATGGCTATTCCCGGCGCCTGCTGGAGTTCCCCATTATCAAGGAAGCAGGCCTGGATCGCCTGCGCAAACTGACCATACAGGAAGCGCCTTGTTACGTTCCCAAACACCCGCTAGGCAGAGCTCCGGCCCCAGATAAGGCCCGGGCCTCCCTGACCTCGTTCCAAAACGAGGGGTTCCCTGAGCAGGTCACGCCCGGCTTTCAGTTTCTTTCAGCCCAGGGCTTTGCCCGCGCCTATCGTAGCGGCGAGGCATCCCCAACCCAGGTGGCGGAGCGGGTTATCGACGCCATTAAAGCGTCGAACAGTGGCGATCAGGCGCTGCGGGCCATCATCAGTTGGAATGAGCAGGATATTCGCGCCCAGGCCCGCGCCTCGGAAGAACGAATCAAGGCCGGCAAGCCCCTCAGCTTGCTGGACGGGGTTCCGGTGGCCATTAAGGACGAGCTGGACCAGGTTCCCTATGCCTCAACCTCCGGCACCCGCATTTATGGCTCCGACCACTCCGCGGCACATGACGCCACCGTGGTGGCACGCCTGCGAGCTGCCGGCGCCCTGCTGATTGGCAAAGCCAACATGCACGAAATCGGCTTCGGTGTGACCGGCGGCAATCCTCACCATGGGGTGTGCCGCAACCCCTACGACACCAGCCGTCACTCGGGCGGCTCCTCCAGCGGCTCGGCAGCAGCCGTGGCAGCCGGCCTGTGCCCGATCGCCCTGGGCGTTGATGGAGGCGGCTCGGTACGGGTACCCGCCGCCTTGTGTGGACTGGTGAGCCTCAAGCCCACCTGGAGCCGGGTCAGCACTTATGGCGATATGCTTTTTTACTGGAGCTTGGCCCATATCGGCCCGATGGGCACCACGGTGGACGATGTCGCCCTCGCCTATAGCCTGATTGCCGGCCCAGACCCGCAAGATAGCTGGTCGCTGGAGCAGCCGCCGGTTCATCTGGACGGCTACCTGGACAATCAGCTCAAGGATATTCGCCTGGGAGTTTATACCCCCTGGTTCAATCATGGCAGTCGCCTGGTGGTACAGACCTGTCAGCTGGCCCTGGAAACCCTCAAACGACTGGGCGCCAGCGTGCACGAGGTGGCCATTGAGCAACTGGATGCCCAGCGTGTCGCCCACGCCGTGCTGATCGCCACGGAGATTCTGACCGCGGTGGACGAGGAATACCGGCGGGACAAGTCCCGCTTTGGGCTGGATACCCGTCTCAACCTGGGGCTGGCCCAGGCCTTTACCGGGCGTGACTATGTCAAAGCCCAGCAAATCCGGGCACTGGCTATCCAGCAGATCAACCGGGCCTTTGAACAGGTGGACGTTATCGTGACCCCCACCACCGCCATTGAAGCACCTGAAATTAACGAGAAAGCCCTGCCCGCCGGTGAGGCCAACCTGAACGTGCTGGATGAGCTGATGCGCTATGTCACCATCGGCAATCTGACAGGCTGCCCAGCCCTCACCCTGCCGGTTGGATACACACCCGAGGGTCTGCCCATTGGCCTGCAGCTCATTGGCCGCCCCTGGGAGGAGCATGTGCTGTTACGGGTTGCCCGCAGCCTGGAGGCCAAGATCGAGCGACAAAAACCAAGGATCTATCACGCTTTGTTGTAGTTTCGACCTTCAGTGACCGGAGCCTCGCTCCAGTCATTGGGGCTTTCAAGAGCGGCCCGCTCAGGCCTCAACCTGAGCGATGGGCCGTGCGGTATAACGACTGATCAGGTTCCGTAGCGGCATGGTATTGCCCAGGTAATAGCCTTGGGCGAAGTCACAGCCGCACTCTTTCAAAAACTGCAGCTGTTCTTCTGTTTCCACCCCTTCCGCCACCACCAGAATTTCCAGGCTATGACTCATGGCGATAATGGCGCGGACCGTTTCCACACAAGCCCGGTCATGAGGGAGTCCCTGCACGAAAGATTCATCAATTTTGACATAGTTGACCGAGAAACTTTTCAGGCAACTCAGGGATGAGTAGCCCGTGCCGAAATCATCCAGGGTCAGGGCAAACCCCATCTGTTGCAGAGCCTGCACGCTCTGGATGCTCTCTGCGTGTTGCTCGATCAAGGAGGCCTCGGTCAGCTCCAGTTCCAGGTTGTGGGCCACATCGCCAACGCGTTCCACAATGGCGGAGATATCCGACATAAAGCTGCGATCGCGGATCTGGCGGCCCGACACGTTCAACGACAGCCGGATATGCCCCAAGCCTGCGTTTTTCAATGACAGCGCCGAGCGGCTGCATTCCTGCAACACCCATTTACCCAGCTCAATAATCAGGCCGGAATCTTCGGCAAAATTCATGAAGGCATCGGGATAGATAACGCCCTTGTCCTTATGTTCCCAGCGAACCAGCGCCTCAAGCCCCGCCAGCTGCATCGTGCGCAGACAAATACGGGGCTGATAATCGATAAAGAACTGGTGCTCCACCAGAGCGAGCTTCAGCTCCTGCTCCAGCTTCAGGTTATGCCGGGCTTCCTCATTCAGCCGTTTGCTGAAGAACTGGAAGTTATTGCGGCCGTGACGCTTGGCCTCATACATGGCCAGATCAGCATTTTTCATCAGCTCATCCACCCGCAGACCATCATCCGGGGTGATTGAGATGCCGATACTGGCCGAGACGAAATATTCGCTGCCGTTTAACTTAATCGGTGCGGTGAGTGTTTTGAGAATCCCCTGGGCCACTTTGCGCACGTCATCGTTGCTCAGCACGCGGCTGATCAGCACGGTGAACTCATCCCCGCTGATCCGCGCCACGGTGTCCTGGGTACGGATGTTCTGTTTGATGCGGGCCGCCACTGCTCGCAGCACCTCATCGCCCACATCGTGACCGAAGCTATCGTTGATCTTCTTGAAATGGTCGATATCGATGAACATCAACGCGGTCTTGATGTGCTCCCGTTTGGCCTGGGCAATGGCGCTTTCCAGCCGCAACCGGAACAGCTCCCGGTTCTCCAACCCCGTCAGGCTGTCATGGTAGGCCAGACGCTCCATCTCGTCTTTACTACGCTTGAGTTGGGTAATGTCTTCACAGGCCAGCACATAATGAGAAACCTGGCCCTGATCATCCTGAATACCGGACACTGAAACCTGCACCCATAGCCGCTGGTTGTCCGGCCCCACGCACTCCAGCTCGGTCCGCACCTGACTTTGAGAACGCCGCCCCAAAACATTGGTGCCATAATCCGGCAACTGGATTTTCGGCTTTAGTGAGGAAACATGCTTGTTACGCACCTGCTCCCATTCAAGGCCCACCAGCCCCAGAAAAGCGGCGTTGACATATACGATAACCCCCACCGTATCGGTCACGATAATTCCGCTGCGACTACTATCGGCGGCCTTGGACAACAACCGTAGAGACAACTCCCGCTGAGCCCGTTCATCAAGCTCTCGCTGGAGCTCCAGGTTGGTTTTTGCCAACTCCTGGGTCCGCTCCTCAACTTTTTGCTCCAGCTCCTGGTTGAGCCGGAACAGGGCCCGCTCCTTTTCCACCAAATTCTGAGTGTGCCGAAACAACGCCTCGTTGGCCTTAACCAGCAGTTCCGTTTTGCTTCCCACCGCCTTACGCAAGCGCCGGTTAAACACCCCCAGCATCAAAATACCCACCGCACCGACCAGACAGACGACCGCCAACCCCCAGAGCACGTAGCGTAAGTGGGTGTCGTCAAACAGCGCTGCCGGGTCATAGACAAACCCCTTGAGGTCGTAGTTCTCCGGTGCCATGCCCAGGCTTGCATAGGCATCCGCCATGGCCAGCCAGCGCCCTGGATTCATCCGGCCCAGATCCTCCAGATCACCCACCAGACTGGCGGTAACCTTCGCTTCTCTCAGTAGCTCCGCTCGGCTCAGCCCGGTCGGGTAATGCTCCAGAATCAGGTCAACAATTTCTTCCGGATGTTGCAAGGCATAACGCCAACCCTGCAAGGTGGCCTCCCGAAACAAGCGCACTTCGTCAGGGTTCTTATAGACATGGCTTTCCAGGGTAAAGAGCGTGTCGCCATAAAAGTCGACACCATAGTTACGGGGATGAATCAGGTTAACGGGGATATTGCGCTCCGCCATTTGATAGGGCTGGCTGGTGGCATAAACGGCCATGGCATCAACCCGGCCTTCGATCAGCTCATTGAGGTCAAAACTGTGATTCACCAGTTGCAGTTCATCAAGGCGAATCCCTTCCCGCCTGAACATGGCTAGCACAGCACTGCCACGATAATCCTGGGAGAGCATCACCCGTTTGCCAACCAGATCGCCAGGGGTGGTGAGGTTGGACTCCGCAAGGCTCATGAGCACAATGGGCGAGTGCTGGAATAACACTGCCAAGGCCGTCACCGGCAGGCCTTGCATCTTGTAGTACACCAGCGGCGCGTCTGCCACGCCATAGTCGGCGCGCCCTTCGATCACCTCGATAACAGGGTCAACCCCGCGCCCGGTTTCGAGCAGGCGCACATCGAACCCCGCCGCCTTATAAAAGCCTTTTTCCTGAGCGGCGTAAAACCCGGCAGACTGGAACTGATGAAGCCATTTGAGTTGAACGGTGATCGGCGTAAGCGGCACATGAGAGGCATGGGCCAACCCCACACTCCCCCATAACAAGCCGATCACCAGATACAGAATGCCTTTCGACATATTGCCTCGCTAAATCCTTGCGAATCTTTCTTGCCTGCTCCCGACATGCAACACAGCAATCCTTGGACGTCAGTTTTGCCTTGAACCGTCCCTTGAGCAGCCAGTTTGGGTGACGTTACTCCTTTGCCACGTCCCACGAAGCCAGCTCGTGCCATCAAAATCAAACCAAGACAAGGACATCCTTACCTCCTCGATGTCTGGTCTGCTTTTGCAGCCAATCAGTTCTGCCTGGCTATTTTTACCTGTAGAATAGCCAGTCAATACACATACAGGCTCACGAATAACCAATCATTCTAGTCGGGTGTTTTATAAACGCCAATAGCACAAATGACACAGGCTGGGGTCTTGCCAGTCAGGAAACACTTCGAAATCTGTTAGCCGAACAGTGTCAGGACCTGCGAAACCAGCAGCCTATCACCTTTCTCAATTGGCTTACCCCTCTTTTATATCAGTGGCAGCAAAACCCTGTCTTCCAAATCAGAGTTGAAATTCGCGACCTCCGTCACGTCTCCAGCCGGTTAAGGCGACTGGAACGGGAGCTGCGCCAGGCCGAGCATGAGGATCGAACCTCCTCCCACTTCAGCGAAATCTCACAGCTGGAAAAAGAACTTGCCAATACCAGGAAAGCACTTAAAGGACTGGAGCAGGCCAGACAAGCCACGACAGAGACTGGGCGCCAGAATGTACTACGGGAAAAACTGGAAGGCTTTGGCTTACGCCAGCAGCAGTTGGAGTGTCGCCTGAATCACCTGATTCACACCTGTGCCAGTCGACAAAGGGTCCTGCAACTCCAAGAACAACTAGATCAGCTAAAGCGCCAATTAGGATTAAATGAAAAAGAACAGCGGTTGGCCACGTTACTACGTCGCCAGGGACAAGGCAGTGGACGGGCCGGAGTGGAGTTTGAGCGCCGGGCGATTCAAGCCGCCCGGCATTTGATCCTGCCTCAAGTTCAACCACCGGGCGCCTCTTTAACGGAACTCCGGATCCTGACCGGCGTCACGCTAGGTGCTGCCCGGATGGAGCTGGACCAGCTGATCATCCAGCAGCCGGCTCAGCCAGAGGAGGCGGTACAGGTTTTGGCGATGGTGGAGACCAAGCACAACATCAATGACCTGGCCCATGGTTTTCGCCAGCGTCAGGAAAACCTGGCCTGGCTGACTGGTGCCGCCTCAGGCTACGACCCGGCGCAATATCGTACCCGCTCCTTTCCCAGCGGACATTTCGATCGGCCGGTGCGCTGGTCCCAGGCCGGGCAGGACTATCTGTTCGGGCCAGAGTCCTTCCGGCTTTTCCAGGCTGAGCCCGGGGGATACTTTCTCGAACGGCTGTACTTCATCACCCGGCCCGGGCCTCTCTGGGGGATTTCTTCCGCCGGCTTGAGCCGTATCCAATATCGGATCGCGACCGACATTGAGTATGAAGACGACTTACCAGCCTTTCTCGCCTGGTGTCAGAGCCTGACCCACCCGCTGGAAACACCCGATCTACTGCGCTTATACAGCACCCACGGAGCCCAGCAGATTATCCTGCTGCCCTGAACCTATCCCGCCGAACGCCCCCAGAGGCAACCCTGTTCCACCACAACCAAGCCGCCATGGTCAATCACATCGGCCCGAAGCCCATACACCTGGGCCAGCCAGTCTGGTGTCAGCACCTGGTCAGGAGCATCATCCACCAGCAGCCGCCCCTGCTGCATCAGCAAAATCCGGTCGGCATAGCGGGCGGCCAAGTTCAGGTCATGCACCACCCATAAGGCGCCCACCCCGCGGCGGGTGATATCCCGGATCAATTGCAGAATGCGGTGCTGGTGGGCTGGATCCAGGGCGGAAGTGCATTCATCCAGCAGCAATAAGGGAGGCCTGGGCGCCTCCCAAATCTGGGCCAGCACACGGGCCATCTGCACCCTCTGCTGCTCCCCACCAGACAAGGTGGGGAAGCGTCGGCCCCGTAAATGCTCGACTTCCAACAGGCTAAGCATCTGCTCGACCTGAGGATGCCGGGTATTGCCCTTGAGCCCATCGGGCAGCCCCAGTGCCACCACTTCTTCCACTCGCAGCGGAAAGCTCACCGCCTGCAGTTGGGGCATCACAGCCCGCACCTGGGCCAGTTCACGGCGCGACCAGGCCTCCAGAGGACGGCCGTGGATATCAATGCCCCCTGAACTGGCCGGCCTATCACCCGCCAGCAGACGGATCAGACTGGATTTACCCGCGCCATTGGGCCCTAACAGGGCCACCGACTCGCCATTATTGAGACGAAACCCGATATTTTTAAGCAAGGAGGCGTTGCCCTCCTGCCAGCACAGATCAGAAACCCGAAGCAAAGGACTGGTGCCGTCTTTATCCACTATGGTCATAAGTGCTCGCTCAACTAATGGGCAGCGCTGCGTCGGATTAACATGGCCAAAAAGGTCGGCCCACCCAACAGCGCCATCACCAGCCCGATCGGCAGTTCCGCCGGGGCCACCACCGAGCGGGACAGACAGTCCGCACCCACGAGCAGCGCCGCGCCTGCCAAGGCAGACAATGGCAGCAACATGCGATGATCGGCCCCGACCCAGTAACGAATCCAGTGGGGAATCACCAGCCCCACAAAGCCGATGGGTCCGGCCACAGCCACCGCCGCCCCCACCGTCAGGGTGGCCAGTAGCACTGCCCGACGCTTTACCCGTTGAATGGCATAACCCAGGTGTCCGGCAACCGCTTCCCCCAGCAAAAAGGCATTCAGGGGACGGGCCAGGGCCTGAAGAAAAACAACTCCCCAAAGCAACCAGGGTGCTACCAGGCTCAGATCCTCCCAACTGGCATAGGCCAGACTGCCCATGCTCCAAAAGGTCAAAGAACGTAACTGCTCGTCGTTGGCCACATAGGTCAGTACCCCGGTGCCGGCGCCGGCAATGGCATTGACGGCCACACCACACAACAGCAGGATAGTTACATCGGTTTCACCATGGCGGCGGGCAATATGCCAGCACACCCAAACCACCATCGCCCCACCCAGAAAGGCCGCCAGGGGCAAGGCTAACCGTCCCCATTGCAGCCCCCAGAACTGCAACAGGGTTCCCCCCAGCACGATATAGGCTACCGCTCCGAAAGCGGCGCCCCCCGTTACGCCAATCAAGCCCGGATCAGCCAATGGATTGCGAAACAGCCCCTGCATCACCGCGCCGGCCATGGCCAGGGCCGCCCCCACTAAAGCCCCCAGCAACACCCGGGGCATGCGCATCTCCCACACCACCATAACCACGGCCGGGTCCGCAGTTGCTTCACGCCGAAGCCCGGTCCACAGCTGCTCCAGGGACAAAGGCATGGGCCCAATGACCATACCCAGGGTGGAAACCCCAGTCAGCAACAATACCAACAGCACCCCGGCACCTGCCGGCGAGGCAAGGTTCCAGGCCCGGGGGGAACTAGCTGCCAAGGTATTCAGCTGCCAGCGACGGACATTTCGCAAAACCAGTTGCAATGCCTTAGTCATGGGTGTTGACCTGGCCTCCTGAAGCGTCCGTCACCAAGGCCAGAATATCGCCCATGGCCTGGGGCAGACGCGGCCCAAAACCCAGCAGGTACATGCTGTCGAGTTTGAGAATGCGCCCTTGCCCGCCCGCCTCGGTCAGCTTAAGGCCGGGCCAGTCTTCTTCCTTAAAAGCCCCGGGCTCGGTTTCCGCCACAATAATGGCTTGGGGCTTGAGCATCAGCAGAGCCTCCCGGTTCAGGGGCTTGTAGCCCGGCGTGGTGATCGCCACGTTTTCAAGTCCCAGCCAGTCCAGCAGCAGCTGGGCCTGGGTATCCTTGCCGGCCACCATCACCCCGCGGGGACCTGCCGCCAACAAAAACAGCACCTTGTGCCCCTGAACCTGCTCAGCCTGGGAGCGCACTTGCGCCAAAGATCGGCTCAACGCCTGCTCCAGCAGTGGCAGCTTGTCTTGCGCCTCTGCCAGAGCGGCAACCTGGCGCACCCGGGCAATCAGATCCTCCGGCCGCCGCAAGGCGGGCAACAGATGCACTTCCACGCCGACCTGCAGCAAACGGTCCAGGGTCTGCTTGGGCCCCACTTCCTGGGTTCCAATCAGCTTGCGGGGCCGCAACGAGAGTACCCCCTCCGCAGTCAAAGTGCGGCGATAGCCGATATTGGGAAGCTCCTTGGCAGCAGGCGGATAGTGACTGGTGCTATCCACACCCACCAGCCGATCCTGGGCCTGCAGGGCATAAATAATCTCCGTCACCGCGCCATCGGCCGCCACAATTCGCCCCGGCTCCGCCTGGGCTGCATTGGTCAGCACTAACAGCCCGGCCAGGCCCAAAGCTCCGAGCAGCCCGCTCAGTTCAAGCCGCCAGCGCGAATACCAGGACTTTTGCGCAGGGCGCACGCTCCGTTTAGCGTGCCTTAGGTCACAACTGCCCGCCCCATTCATAACGGTTGCAACTCCCGCACCCGCTCGCGCCAACTTTCCAGTTCCGGGGCGCCGGGCTTACGCTCGCCAAACAGGGTCACCACCAGTTCTCCTGCTTGGTTGAAGCACTCCAGGGAGGTGATATCGCCATCGGTAGAGGGGCGGCGCACCACCCAAGTAGAGGTGATGGCTTCCGTATTGGCATGCAGGTTGAAATTGGCATCCAGCACATTGAACCAGGGGCCGGTACGCATCAGCCGGGTCACCGGCCCGGTGAAAATCTGCACCGTTCCAGGGTTGCCAACAAACACCATGATCGAGTCCTGACACTGGGCTGCCCGCTCCAGCAAAACCTCCAGGCTGTTATCTGCCACCGGATAGGCCCACTCCCGCCCGATGAGTTCCAGGGCGCTGAGCCGGTCCACACCGTGTTTCTGCGTGAGCGCGTGAAAGTGATGAACATCTTTTAACTGGGCCCAGTCCTCACGAAACGCCTCCAGCCCATGGGGCAGTGTTTGGCTACGTTCCAAGGGACGACGCTCCACCAGACTCAGTTTCGGGCGTTGTTCCTCGGCGATGAAGTCTGCAACCAGAGCTTGCCAGGCCGCCCGATCCGTCTCACTCACCTGATAAATTTTCTGGATCGCCTCACCGGTTCCTGAAAAGAACTGCAGGCTGTGACGCTCCTGCCCGTCCTTGCCTTTCTCACACACGGCAAAGGCATGCCGCCAATGATTGAAGAAGGTGCGCAGATCAATCTCACCGACACAAAGCCCGATATTACTTTTACCGCCGACCTTGAAATTCTTGATGGTGCCCTTGGTCTCATGCACCACTTCCTCGTTGCGGGCCAGGGTCATCACCCGCCCCACCCCTTCCAGGCGTTGCATAATGTCACCCGCCTGCGGCTTCAGCCGAACCACCAGGCTCTCGCGCTGGGCCAGCAAGAGTTCCATTTCGCTGACATTCAGCAGTTGGGCGGCGTTCCGAATCCGCAGACCAGGCTGCTGCTCCAGTAGTGCTTGCCAGCGCTGTGTCAGGGACTCGGCTGGCACATCCAGTTGCGCAGTTGTTGCATTCATATCAATCTCCTTTGATTCTTTCAGTCAATCTGGCGCCCCCGGAGGGAGCTGCCAACGGTTTGCGACACTGCGGTTTAGTCTGCCTTCAACTCCCGCCAGCGCAGGCTGACGTGCCCGCTGGCAGCGGTGTCGGGATGATAGTAATTGGTGATCTGCAGGGCATACCGGGGCGCTTCTGCCTGATCGGCGTCAGTCGTAATCTGATAAACGCGGTAGTTGGGATAAATCTTGTGGTCGCCCGCCTGCTGGGTCACCCCATAGCCATACCAGCTTTGGTCAACGAAGATGCCGCCGGTATAGTCAGCCGTGTACAGGAAACTTAGGCTGTTGCCTGCCGGATCAGTGGTGGCACTCTGAAAGTCTTTCAGCTCGTCCCAGGTCCAGGGTCCGAAGGCCCCGCCCTTGCCGGAACCACTCACACCGCTATTGGTACGGAGATAGAAACTTCTACCGGCAACGCCCAGCTTCAAATCCCAGGCACTACCTGTGCAGTCCACTATTTTATTGGTATCAAAATCAAAACAGGCCTCGTTACCGGTCGCCACGGTTGTGCTGAACTCTGCCGTGCTGCTGAACTGGCTGGTCCCGGCGGATTGCACGTCAAAACTGAAGGTGGCCGCCAGACCGGTACCGGAGTTAAACGAAACACTGATCGCCCGGAACCGGGCATAGCTGTCACCCTCACCGGAGCGAAGCAGCCAGGCGGTCTGGTCATTTTCACTGATCTTATGACCATCCATGTTGTAGAAATACCAGCCAAAATCGTAGACCCCGTTTTGAGATTCAGAGGGGATCTCCAAAACACTGGAAACCTTGTCTGAAACCAGCTTTTCGGCCGGGGTCAAAGATCCAGTCAGATGTTCCAGCTCGGAAGCCGCCGTTGCATTGAGGAAGACGTTGGCCACATAAGCGCCGTTTTCGTCATAGAAATCGTCTTGGGGCACCAGCAGCGCACCCGCCACTTTCCCTGGGCCGGAGTCGCCACCATTGAGCTTGATATTGGTGCGGCGAAAGGCGATATGCCAGTCCGTTGAGGTGGCTGCCTGGGCTTCGGTCAGTGCTACTTGCTGGCCGCTGGTCAAGTTGAAGTATGTGTAGTCGGTCTGGGAAGTCGCATCCAGTGTCGCGGAACGGACCTGCTCTGGCTCATGACCTCCTCCGGTTGCCGGAGGTGGAGTCTCGTCACGATCCGAACCACTACTGCTGCTACCGCCACCACCACAAGCCACAAGCGCCAAAGCGAGGGCCGACAGGATGAAAACGTCTGCCAGTTTCTGTTTATTCATGAGTTATTCTCTCTTGTTCCTTAAGAAAATGTATCAGTGGGAGAAGCCACCCCAGGCGTAACGAGCCCCGAGGTAGAAATAGCGGCCCGCCACCGGGCCGTAATCGTAGGGATCGGCGAAGTTGCGCTGTTCATCGAACAAGTTGTCGACGCCGGCAAACAGCCTGAAGTCCTCGCTCAGATCCAGGTTGGCCTTGACGTCCAGCTGAAACCAGGCCGGCGAATAGGCATCATTTTCAGTGGAAACCAGTTCATCACTTTGATAGCGGCCACGCAGGCTCAACCCCAATTTAGTCCCGGCCTGGGTTTGCAGCGCGCGCCAGTCAACCCCCGCACTGACCTGATGACGGGGACGCCGGGTCAGCTCCTGGCCGATCTCTTCATTCTCTGTACGCAGCCAGGTGTACCCCAGGTCCAAACGCAACACCGGGGAGGCCTGCCAGCCCAGGGCCAGCTCCGCCCCCATGGTTTTGGCGCGCTCCAGATTTTGGTAGCTGTAGACAATCAGGCCCCGAGTCAGCGAGGCATCGGTATCCTCATCGGTGACAATCAGGTCCTTGAGGCGGTTGTGAAACAGGTTCAGATCAAACCACACCTGTTCTCTCCACACGCCCCCCAAGCCAAGCTGCCAGCTAGTGGATCGCTCCGGCTCCAAGTCCGGATTACCCACCACGATGTAGCCCAGCGAGCTGTGGTCAAACAGGTAATGGCGCTCCTTGAGATTGGGAACCCGATAACCCTGCCCCCAACTAAGCCGGGTGAAACTGCGCCAGTCCTGGCCCCAGCCCAACTCATAGCGAAGGTTGATCTTAGGCGCCACATGGGTGCCAAAATCCGAGTCATCCTGCACCCGAATGCCGCTCAGCAGCTCCCAGCGCTCGCCGATAAACCAATCATCCTGCAGATAAATTTCGTGACTGGTACGATCCGCCCGTTCCGTCAGCGCCAATTCAGAGATGCCATCCTTCCGTTGGTCCAGGGTGTCCCGGTGGTAGTCCAATCCCAGTTGCAGCTGATGGTGATCCAACCCGTTCCAGGTCAATTGAGTGGTGGCGTGAGTCGTGCCGAGCTCCGCGTCCCGGCGGTCAAAGCGGAATCTGCCGCCTTGTTTATAGGTTTCGTCCTCGACCTCCTCATGCATTAGATCCAGCCGCCATTCAACGTCCTGCTCAAAACGCCAGAGTGCACCGGTACTGAGCCGTAGCCGATCCAGGATTTCATGCTTGGACTGATCCAGGCGGGAGCCAGGCACCTCGACGTTGTAACGGCTCTCCGACTCGTCATGTAGCTGGGAAGCCTGAAGATAAGCGCGGCCCTGATCACTGGGGTGCCATTCCAAACGCCCATCCAGATGGCGACGTTTTGTGGCATCGCCCGGTTGGCTCCAGGTTGAAGGATCTGGATCGACCCCGTCGTGCTCGTTCTGCTCCAGGGCAACTCGGCCACGCCAGTGCCGGGAACCCAGCCCCATCTGAAGGCGTCCTTGATAGCGGCCCAGCTCATCTTTTTGGCCATCGCCGTTCTGATCCCCATGGGTGCCGCCCAGCAAGGTGGCCTCGCCGCTAAACCCCATGGGAATATCCCGAGGTACAATGTTGATCACGCCTCCCATGGCGGCACTGCCATACTGAGCCGAGGTCGCTCCCTTCACGACTTCAACCCGATCCACATCAATCAGGGAGAGTTGAGAGACATCCACGGAAGAGCCCGTGGTGGCGGTGACAGGCAGGCCATCGTAAACAATCAGGACCCGGTCAGAGCTGATACCCTGCAACCAAACCTCATGCCCCGACTTGCCGTGTATTTCCCGCAGCAACAATCCGGGTACATAGCGCAGCGCTTCGGTCAAATTAGTCCCATGGGTCCGCTCGATTTCCTCGGACGTCACCACCTCCGTGCGAACCGGCGACTCCTGCAGAAGCCGTTCAGAGCGGGTCCCTGTGACCACGACCTGCTCCATGGTCTTCACCGGCAGGCCGGCCCTGGCCAACTCCAGCATAGGCTCCTGCCCATGGGCCCGAGGCATACCAACCAAGCCCAGTAGTCCATACGCACAAAGTGAGCCGCAAATTGCAGACGAGGTGAGGCGCCTTGTAAATTCGCGCATAACAGCCAATTCCATTACTGATAATCTTTATCATTCTCAGGCGCTTAATGATATTGATTATCATTTAGAAAACAAGATGTATTATTATTTTTGTGAACTATCTCTAAGGCACGGCTAAAATCCACAGAAACAAAATAAATAAAATCAATTACTTATGACTTGAATAATCTTAAGGAAATGCCTGCAAGATGGCAGCGACACTGAGACGAGATAGAGAAATCAACGAGGATGCGGCCCTAGAAAGGCCGGAGGCAGAACACGAGCGGGAGGAAGCAGAAAGTCAGGCCGGCATCATTCCGGCCTGACCGGGAGCGTTTTAGACGCCATCGCCAACAAATGGATTGGTCTTGCGCTCCTGACCAAAAGTCGACATCGGGCCGTGGCCGGGAATAAAGGCGACCTCATTCCCCAGCGGCCAGAGTTTTTCCCGGATCGAGCGGATCAGGTCGGGGTAACTACCCCTGGGAAAGTCAGTACGGCCAATCGAGCCGGCGAAGAGCACATCCCCCACCTGGGCCCATTTACTCTCGGGATGGTAGAACACCACATGTCCCGGGGTGTGTCCGGGGCAATGCAATACCTGCAAGGTTAGCTCGCCCACCTGGACGCGGTCGTCATCTTGCAACCAGCGGTCTGGCGTGAAGGCTTTGGCGGCGGAAAACCCAAACCTGGCACTCTGCTGAGGCAGCATATCAATCCAGAACTGGTCGTCCTGATGCGGTCCCTCGATCGGCAACTGCAGGGTTTCCGCCAGTTCCGCCACGGCACCGGCATGATCAATATGAGCATGGGTCACCAGGATCTTCTCCAGCGTGAGCCCTTCCCGCTCAACTGCCTGCATAATCTTACCCAGATCACCGCCAGGATCGATCACCGCCGCCTTCCGGGTTGTTTCACACCAGATCAGCGTGCAGTTTTGTTCAAAAGGGGTCACAGGAATAATCAGGTATTTCATGAGGTGTATCCACATCCAGAAAATACAGGGGTCGCCATTTTGCAGGCCCACTGCCCAGGAAAAACGGCTCTATAAAAGGTGCCAGTATAACAACCCTCGGCCACTGCCGACACCGAAGCGGGGAGGTTCCAGAAATACCGATCCAGATCAATTTTTCAGTGTTCACTTCGCCGCCCGCCCAGATATTTTGAGCCAGATCAAGAATTGGGCGAAAGCGAACTCCTAGGATGCAAACCATACGCATTCATGACCATTAGGAGAATACTAATGAAAAAGTCGACGTTTCTTACCACCTCCCTTGCTGCCGCCATCCTCGCATTGCCGACGGTAACCATGGCGCACGAGGCTAACTCGTTCATTTTGCGGGTTGGTGCGGTCATGGTCGAACCGAATGAGGACAGCAGCGACTTGTCTGTCAAAACCGCGGACATCGGCACTGTTGAGAACGCACGGGTTGGCTTGAACAGTGACACCCAGTTGGGGATCAACTTCACCTATAAGTTCACCGACAACCTGGGTATTGGCGTATTGGGAGCAACTCCGTTCAAGCATGATATCCAATCGGCAGGCCTGCTCTCCGATCTTGGCCTGGGCAACCTGGGCTCGACCAAGCACCTGCCGCCCACCGTTACCCTGCAATACTTCCCGCTGTCTCCCAGTTCCAAGGTCCAGCCTTATGTGGGAATCGGTTTCAACTACACCACGTTTTTCCAGGAAGATACCAGTAGCGATCTGACGGCGGCCTTCCAGACCGTTGCCGATCTCAACAATGTTGCAGTCACCGTCACCGGTGTGGATCTGAAGCTGGATGACTCCTTCGGCTTGGCAGCTGAACTGGGCGTGGACTATATGCTGACCGACCGCCTGATGCTGAACGCCGCGATCTGGTATGCGGACATCGATACCGAAGCCACCCTGACCGGCAAAACCGAGGAAGGCATAAACGTCAAGGCCAAGCTGGATGTGGACATCGACCCCATGGTCTACATGGTCAGTGTTGGTTACAAGTTCTAAACGAACAGAACTTAACCCTCCAAGCGATAAGGCAGCACGGACGCTGCCTCCGCCAGATAGGACTTCATATACTCCTGCTCCCGCTTAACGAAGTCGGCCACTGCTGCCTCGAACCGCTCATCAGCCAGCCAGTGATAAGAACAGGTATAACGGGGCTCGAAGCCTCTCAGCAGCTTATGCTCGCCCTGGGCTCCCGCGTCGAAATCCATGAGTCCGTGGGCAATGCAGTAATCAATCCCCTGGTAGTAGCAGGTTTCAAAATGCAGGTGATTGAACTCCTCCAGGCATCCCCAGTAACGCCCATACAGAGTGGTGGCATTTTTCAGGAACCAGGCCGCCGCCAGCATTCGCCCATCCCGCTCGGCACTGATCAGTAACACCTGCTCGGGCATGGTCTGGATCAGCCGCACAAAGAAATCCCGCGTCAAATAGCCCCGTTGGCCCCGTTTGAGATAGGTCGCCTGGTAAAACACATAGAATTGATCCAGCTCCGCTGCTGAAATCTCCCGCCCCTCCAGCCAGCGAAAACGAATGCCCTGGGCCCGGACGCTCTCACGCTCCTTGCGCACATTCTTGCGCTTGCGTGAGGTAAAGGCGTCGAGAAAGTCGGTGAAACTGGCATATCCCCGATTGCGCCAATGAAATTGCACGCCCAACCGTTTAAGGGGCAGCAGAGGCTCCAGCAAAGCCTGGTTCTCCAGGTGGGGAAACAACAGATGCCAGGAGGAGCACTGACGCTCCCCGGCACGATTTTGCACGGCCTGCACAATGGCCGACACCAGTTCTGAATCATGCTGCTTCATCAACAGCCGAGGCCCCTCGCAGGGGGTGAAAGGCACCGCGCTCACCAGTTTCGGATAATAGCTCAGCCCCAGCTGCTGATAAGCCTCCGCCCAGCTCCAGTCAAACACATACTCGCCCCAGGAGTGGCTTTTCTCGTACAGGGGCAGCAAGGCCACCAGCTCCTGGTCACGACGAACTTCCAAATGACAAGGCTGCCAACCGCTGCGGCTGCAAACCGACCAGGAAGCTTCCAGGGCGTGAAGATATTCATAACGCAGAAACGGATAGGTGGTGCCCGCCAGCCCGTTCCAGCTGGCTGCGTCGAGTTTGGCAATCCGATCCACAAAACGAAACTGATAAAAATCCATACATTGCATCCGTCAGGAGTCCCTATTGAACCTCCTAATGGGCACGATTGGGAAGTTCTATTGTCAAACCCAAATGAGATTCATTACTATTTGCATGTAGAGATTAATCACCAACGTGATTCACCTGTTCCCATAGAGGGAGGCTGTTATGAAAACCATTACATTCGCCTTGATGCACTTCACCATTGCCTTTTCCGTCGTGTACCTGGTGACCGGCAGCCTGGCACTGGGCGGATTGGTGGCGGTGATCGAACCGGCCCTGAATACGGTGGGCTACTTCTTCCACGAAAAAGCCTGGGACAAAGTCCGCCGTCGCAAGCAGCCGGCCCAGTTTACCCCGACCGGGCACCTCCATGCCTAACCTAGGAAAAGACACCCTCTTCCCGGCCTGCTGAGCAGACTCCCAGGCCGGGCGTTGGCCGTTTCCAGGCTCTTTTGCCTACCCGTCCCACTCTCCTCAGATTAAACTTGGATTTTTCCAACGAGTCGCATAAGGTTGCTGGTATGGACCTGCTTCAACCCAGGCGCTCGTGCGTCAACGCAAGGTTGATGTCTTCCCGCAGTACGACACCAATTGAAAAGGAATTTCACCATGGTGACCTGGACTCTGCTCCTTATCGCCGGCCTTTGGGCCCTTGCCTACTTTCAAGCAAACCGCGTGCAATGGACCGTAGGCATTCTGGTGCTGCTGGTTCTCGGCGAACTCATGACCGACGCCTCCCTCTTCCTTTTATGGCTGCTTTATCTGGCCGGTGCGGTGCTGCTCAACGCCAGCCAGCTTCGTCAGAGCCTGATTACCGAAAAACTGCTCGCTTGGTTTCGGCGGGTGCTGCCGCCCATTTCCGACACCGAGCGGGAAGCCATTGACGCCGGCAGCGTCTGGTGGGATGGCGAGATCTTTCGCGGCCAGCCTGACTGGGACCGGCTACTGGACACCTCCCTGCCCGGTCTGACGCCGGAAGAGCAGGACTTTCTCGATGGCCCCACCGAAGAACTCTGCCAGCGCCTGAATGACTGGCAGATCACCCAGGAACTGAACGACCTGCCGACGGAGATCTGGGACTTTCTCAAGCAACACCGTTTCTTCGGCATGATCATTCCCAAGGACTACGGCGGCCTGGGTTTTTCCGCCCGGGCGCACTCTGAAGTGGTGATGAAGATCTCCACCCGCAGCCTGACCGCCGGCGTGACGGTGATGGTGCCCAACTCCCTGGGCCCGGGAGAGCTGTTGCTGCACTATGGCACCGACGAACAGAAACAGCACTACCTGCCCCGCCTGGCCACCGGGGAGGAAATTCCCTGTTTCGCCCTGACCAGTCCCTATGCCGGCTCCGACGCGGGGGCGATTCCCGACTACGGCATCCTCTGCGAACAGGAATACAACGGTAAAAAGACCCTGGGCTTTCGCCTGACCTGGGAGAAACGCTACATCACCCTGGCGCCAGTCGCCACCGTACTGGGGCTGGCCTTTCGCGCCCTGGACCCGCAACGGCTGCTGGGTGGCGAAGAAGACCTGGGGATCACCTGTGCGTTGATCCCCACCACCACCCCCGGTGTGGAAATCGGCAACCGCCACTATCCGTTAACCTGCGCCTTTCAGAATGGCCCCACCCGGGGCAAGGATGTCTTCGTGCCGGTGGATTGGGTGATTGGCGGCCAGGAACGGATTGGCCAGGGCTGGATGATGCTGATGAACTCCCTGGCGGCGGGCCGTTCCATTTCCCTGCCCGCCCTGAGTACCGGCGCGGCCAAACTGTCCTGCCGTTATGTGGGCGCCTATGCCCGGGTCCGCAATCAGTTCCGGTTACCCATTGCCAAGTTCGAAGGGGTCGAGGAAATACTCGGTGCCATGGCGGGCACCACCTATCGCATGGACTCGGCCCGTATTCTCACCGCCGGCGCCCTGGACCTGGGAGAGAAACCCAGCGTGCTCTCCGGAGTGCTCAAATACAGCCTGACCGAAGACATGCGGGTGGTCATCAACCAAGCCATGGATATCCTCGGTGGCCGGGGGATCTGTGTCGGCCCCCACAACTTTCTCGGGCGGGTTTATGAAGCAATTCCCATCAGCATTACCGTGGAAGGCGCCAATATTCTCACCCGTAGCCTGATGGTTTTTGGACAGGGTGCCATCCGCTCCCATCCCTTTGTGCTGCGGGAAATGGAAGCCGCGGCGGACGATAACCAGCAGCGGGCCCTGCACAATTTCGAGGCCTTGCTAGGTGAGCATATCCGCCTGTCCATGAGCAATGCCGCTAAAACCCTGTTCATGGGGCTGACTTATGCCGCCCTCGGTCCGGCTCCACGCGGTGATAGCACAGCGGCCTATTACCGACGCCTGAACCGCTTGCACGCAGCCTTCGCCTTTTTGGCCGATGTGGCGATGATTCGATTGGGGGGCGGCCTCAAGCGCAAGGAGAAACTGTCTGGCCGCTTTGCTGATGCCTTCAGCCATCTGTACCTGGCCGCCGCGACCCTGAAGCGGTTCGAAGATGACGGCAGCCCGTCCCAGGATCGCCCACTGCTGGAATGGGCCCTTGAGGACTCCTTGCACAAGATTGAAAGCCGGCTCCACGATATTCTGCGCAACCTCCCCTCGGTCTGGCTGCGGGTACTGCTGCGCCCGGTGATTCTGCCGCTGGGACGACGGGAGCAAGGCCCCAGCGATCAACTGAGCCGCGCCGCCGCCAAACTGCTGCAAAAACCGGGGGAAAGCCGCGACCGCCTCACTCAGGGCGCCTATTGGACGGGAGATCCCCAGGATTCTTTGGGGCTGGTGGAACATACCCTGAGACTGGTGCTCCAGGCTGAGCCCCTGGAGCACAAACTGGCCCAGGCGCTAAACATGAAAATCAACGAAACCAATTACGAAGAGGCACTGGCACAGGGGTTGGAGCGCAACCTGATTCAAGCGGCCCAGGCGGAAACCATCCGCCATGCCATGGAGGCGGTGCGTCAGGTAATCCAGGTGGATGAGTTTCCTCCCCAGACCTTTGGCCGCGCTTTGGAGCCCCTGCAACCGGAGCGGTTTATCTGACCGCGCCGGCCAAGCGGCTCACTCAGGCCTTACCGGCGTCTCACCAGCGCCGGTAGGATTCGGGGCGCTCGTCATACCAACGGGGCTGATAAGACTCCGCCGGGGCAAACCGCTCCTGGGGCAACTCATCCAAGGGCTGATAGCGCTCGATCAAAAGCTCCGCCAGGCCATCGGCACTGAAGCCGTCCATTAGATCCTGACAGACAAACTCGTAGGGAATATTCAGGGTGTCCAAACCGAACCCCAGGGCGGTGCGTAACCGGGAGTTCAGCCGGTCGAACTCCATGGCGATGATGGGGTTATCGAGAAAACCCAGATCCTGACATTGGCGACTGACCGGCTCAGGATGCTGAACCTGACCCGCCGGATGCTTTTGCTGGGGTTGAGGTTGCGCCATCACCGCTTTCTGGGACAACGTCTCATTGGCCAGTAATACCTCCGGCGGTGCCATCCGGCAACGCTGCTGGGCGGCATTGAGGGCCTGGGCCGAACCATCCAGCCGATACTCATGGAGCACGGCCTGGCCGCCGTTTTGGGAGCTGACGGAGTTGAGGGTCAGTCCGGTTTTCACGGCCTCGAAAAACTGTTCCAGTGACGGGCTAAAAGACTCAAACAAGCCCGTCCCAATGCGGTTTTCCGGGAACAGCAATCTTCCGGTGAAGCTATACCAGTCGGAGGCATTCACCCGAAACCGCCCACTCCAGGCGGCCTGGTGAGATGCCTTGCCCACCCGCATGGGATAACGCAAGTAAGGGCGGGGCTGGTCGCACTGGCCGGGCGTAAAAACGAATGCCAGCCGATGCTCGGGCTGATCCACGTAGTAGCCGTCCGTTTCGGCGATATAGACGACACGCCCGCTGGCAAAGCCACTGCGCCCCACCGTCCACTCCTTGAACTGCTCACAATCCTCCATGCTGCAGTCCCCTTCTGCCCGGGCCTCACCAGCCAGACTCCAGGCCAGGCAACAGAGGATCAGTCCGGCCAGGCGGAAGTTTGTAATAGACCGGCTATGCCACATCGGAAATGAACCACCTCTGAACAGCTGCTGGATAATCGATTGGGGGATGGATGCTGCCTGGCCAAACGGAATCAGGCCCGGATGATTGTGCAAAATTTGACAGCCTCACGCCTATACGCGAAACCCGTCTACCCTCTAAAAACCATGGTTGAGGTTTGGGGTTCTGTCCAGCCAGACCGCCTTGGGTTTGGGGCGACCGGCTCCAGTCACCCGTTGATCAGGGTCGTACCTGTTACACAATTCCGTCTCGGAATCAGTGGTAAAGTACGCAACGGTTTATCCCCTTTAAGCAGGCAACCAGGACTTACCATGAAGAAGTTACTGAGCAGGCCCGTCGTCAGTTGGGCATTTTATGACTGGGCCAACTCGGCGTTCGCCACCACCATCATGGCCGGCTTCTTTCCCATTTTTTTCAAGCAGTACTGGAGCGCCGGGGCCGACGTGACGGTGTCCACCTTCCGGCTGGGCCTGGCCAACAGCCTGGCCAGTTTGACCATTGCCATGCTGGCGCCGTTACTGGGCGCGATTGCCGACGCCAGTGCCCGGAAAAAGAGCTTTCTCGGCTTCTTCGCCTGTCTGGGTATCCTGATGACCGCCGGCCTGTTTATGGTGGGGCAAGGCAACTGGCAGTTCGCCATCTTGCTGTATGTCGGGGCCAGCCTTGGTTTTTTGGGGGGCAATATTTTCTATGACTCCCTGATCCACAGTGTGTCCCGCGAGGAAGACCTGGACCGGGTGTCCGCCCTGGGGTTTGCCCTGGGTTACCTGGGTGGTGGCCTGCTGTTTGCGTTTAACGTCACCCTCACCCTGAAACCGGAGTGGTTCGGGCTGACCGATGCCGCCGAAGCAGTGCGCTGGTCTTTTATCTCGGTGGCACTCTGGTGGGCGCTGTTCGCCATTCCCCTGTTCCGGTATGTGAAGGAGCCGCCGGCGGCGGCCCAATCCCAGGGGAGTGCCATCCGGGGAGGCTTTCGCCAGCTTCGGCAGACGTTTTCCCAAATCCGCCAAATGCGGGTGGTCGCGCTGTTTCTCGGTGCCTACTGGCTGTATATCGACGGGGTGGACACCATTGTGGTGATGGCGGTGGATTATGGCCTGTCGTTGGGGTTTGCCCCGGAAAGCCTGATTATCGCCCTGCTGATCACCCAGTTCGTCGGCTTCCCCGCCGCCCTGGTGTTTGGTCAAATCGGTGCCCGTTTGGGGCCGAAGACCGGCATCTATATTGCCATTGCGGTTTATCTGGCGGTGACGCTGTGGGGGGCCTATCTGCAAACCGAGCAACAGTTCTATGTGCTGGCGGCGGTACTGGGGCTGGTGCAAGGAGGCATCCAAAGCCTGAGCCGTTCGCTTTATGCCCGCATCATTCCCGCCGACCAGGCCGCCGAGTTTTTCGGCTTTTATGGCCTGCTCGGAAAATTCGCCGCCATCATCGGGCCGGCCCTGGTCGGCACCGTCAGCTATCTGAGTGGCAGCCCGCGGATCGCCATCCTGTCCATTGCCGTGCTGTTTATTGTGGGCGGCCTGTTGCTCACCCGGGTGGATGTCGCGGAAGGCCAACGTAACGCCCGGCAGGTCTCAAACGCGAACCGGTCGCTCCTGACCGGGAAGGGCTCATCAGTGTAAGTACCAACCATGGCTCCCATTCTTGAGTGTCGCCGCTTTGTTCTCTATAACCGAAAGATTGAAGCCTATTGCCACCGCCTACTATGAAGACCCAGGGAGCAGCTGTTCATGGAGAGCCGACCGCCCGTTTCGGTCAGCCGTCAGGGGATTTCTTCCACTCTCGGAAATGAGCGCAGCCGGCGCTTTCTGAAATATTTCATCTTCGCCCTGTTATTGAGCCTGGGCTCCTTGCTCCTGGTGGACTTCCTGCTCTACCGGGCCAGCCTCGCCCAGCAGCCCCCCCCTTGGGCCAACTACATCCAGTCTCCCCGCTTTTTGCGGCTGATTGTCACCGCGCTCCCCCTGGCCCTGATTCTGGGCTGGCTGGCCTTTATCGCGGCCAAATCCCGGACCCTGGCCTTATGGGGACGGCGCCAGATCCTTGAAAGTGAAATCAAATTACGCACGGTGCTGGATAACACCCTGGCCCTGGCCTACCTCAAGGACGCCGAAGGGCGCTACCTGTTTATCAACCAGCCCCTGGCCGATTTGATGGGGCTGGACCCGGAAGAGGTGGTGGGCCGACGTGACGAGGACCTGATCCATTCAGCCACCCACTCTTCCTGGGAGCATGACCTGCTGGTACTGCGCAGCGGCAAGCCCTTTTACTCGGAAGATCGCCTGCTCAGCCAAGGTGTCGAACGCGCTTATCATACGGTGCACTTTCCATTACGCAGCCCGGAGGGGCTGATCTACGGCGTCTGTGGCATTTCCACCGACATGACCGACCTGCAGCAGGCGCGGGAACAGATGCAGCAAGCCATGACGGTCTTCAATCACACCAAGGAAGGCATCCTGGTCACCAATGGGGAGGGCATCATCACCTCCGTCAACCCGGCCTACCTGGATATCTCGGGCTACAGCGAAACTGAACTGATTGGTCAGGATATTCGCCTGCACAGTCTGAGCCTGCAGGATGACACGCTCTTCCAGCAGCTAATGGCGGATCTGAAACAAACCGGCGCCTGGCAGGGGGAGCTGCAAAACCGACGCCATAACGGCAGCCTCTATCCCGCCTGGGAAACCGTCACCACGGTGCGGGAAAACGACCAGATCAAACAATACATTTTTCTGGTTTCCGACATCAGTGCCTTGAAGGAAACCGAGCAGCGCCTGCACTATCTGGCCCATTACGACTCCCTCACCGGCCTGGCCAACCGGGATCTGTTCAAGGAGCGCCTGCAGCAGGCCGTCATTGATGCGGAACGCCGGGAATGCTTGCTGGCAATCCTCTTTATCAATATCGACCAGTTCAAGCTGATCAACGACAGCCTGGGACACTCCATTGGCGACGAGGTTCTGTATGAGATTGCCAAGCGCCTGAAAGCCCCGTTACGGAGCGACGACATGGTCGCCCGCCTGGGTGGAGACGAGTTCGCCATCATTCTCCATCAACTGGAGCAGGTGGAAGACATTGATAATGTGGTTCGCAAGATCATCCGTTCCACTTCCAGCCCGTTCAACCTGTCCAGCACCACCCTGTCGGTGGGGGTCAGTATTGGCATCAGCGTCTACCCCAACGACTCGACCCAGGTGGATGGTCTGCTGGCCGCCGCCGATATCGCCGTTTATCGGGCCAAGAAAAAAGGACGGCGCACCTATGCCTATTACACCAAGGAACTGGCCCGAATTTTCCAGCGGCGCCACAAGGCGGAGCAGGATCTGCGCCGGGCCCTCGATGAAGGCCAGTTGCGGCTCTATTACCAGCCCCAGGTCGCCCTGAAAACCGGCCGCCCGACCGGGGTGGAGGCCTTGCTGCGCTGGGAGCACCCGACCCAGGGCATGATGTCACCGGCGCCATTGATCCAGGTTGCGGAAGAAACCGGCCTGATCCAGGAGCTGGGCGACTGGGTGATTGAAGAGGCCTGCGCTCAGCTGCGGCGATGGCGTCAGCAGAATGCCCGGATTGGCCATGTCGCCATCAATGTCTCGGGCCAGCAGGTCTTGCATGGTCAGTTGCTGGACACCCTCAAACGTTGCCTGACGCTACCGGGCAACAGCATCAACGGCATCAGCCTGGAAATCGAAGTCACCGAAAGCATCCTGCAAAGCCCTCAGGATTCGACCCAGGTGATTGAGGAGCTGCGCAGTCTGGGGTTTAACGTGGTGATCGACGACTTTGGCACCGGCTACTCGTCGCTGTCGCAACTCAAGGAGCTGGCCATTGATAAGCTCAAGATTGCCGGGGTCTTCATGGAGCAAATCCCCCAACAGAAAAATGCCTGCGCCATTGCCAGCGCGATCGTCTCCCTCGGGCACAGCCTGGGCCTGCCTATCGTGGCCGAAGGAGTTGAAAACGAGGAACAGGTGATTTTTCTCAAATCCATCGGCTGCGACATCATTCAGGGCTACTACTATGCCAAGCCGATGCCCGCCGAGGAGCTCCTGGATCACCCGCTCTATCGGGAAAAAGCAGTGGTCTATTGAGGCCATCCGCGCCGGGAGCAAGCTTAAGATCGGCGCCGCCGCCAACTCTTCCAAACCACACCGTACAGCACAAGATTCACCAGCGTCACCAGCACCCCCAAACCCAGCTGAATCGCCGGCGTCAGTCCCGCCGGATAGATGACCGGTAGTAGATAATGCTCGATAAAACCGCCTTGATAACCCACCTCGCCCGCCTGCCGTCGCAGCCAGTTTTCCAAGGGAGTCAATGGGCAGATCCAACCCTGACTGATCACGATGGCGGCCCAGATCACCGCCGGCACCTGCAACCAAAGCAGTCGCGGCCAGCGAAGCAGCAACAGGGCACCGAAGATCACGAACAGGATAAAAGCGAAGTGAACCAGCAACACCAGATTGGCAAGCAGCTGATAGCTCATGACCTGCTAGCCTGACGGCCTGAGTTTGAGAGACACCCCATACCGATGGAAACAGCCACCGGGGCAGCTGCTTCCACGGAGCCAATCCCCCTTAGGAGATTAGCGGAAAGGTTAGTGGTAGAGCTTGTCGAACTCCCGTTCGGCGTCCTCCTTGCCCATGCCGTATTTTTCCTGCATCTTGCCGGCCCAGGCTTCACGACGGCCCTTGATCTGCTCAATGTCATCGTCAGTCAGCTTGCCCCACTGCTCGCGGAGACGGCCTTTCAGTTGTTTCCATTGGGCTTCGGCGATGTCCTTATTCATAGTGATCCTCCTTTATCAGTTTGAAAGCACCTCTGATAAAGCAGACTTTGGGCCACTTTTAGTCACCTTCTCAAAGTGCCGATTTCCAGATTCTGGGCGGTATGCGGAAACTCACCTTGCCGATGTTGACCGCAACTTTTACAAAGGCAGCCCGACCGCACTGGAAAATTTACAGTCAGCCCAACCGTTCCCGCCCGTGGGCGGTGGTCAGATCCAGCTTCGGACCCAAAGGGACGATCCGAGTCGGGTTGATGCTGGGGTGGCTGTAATAGTAGTGCTGCTTGATGTGATCAAAATGCACGGTGTCGGCAATGCCGGGTTGCTGATAGAGATCCCGCAAGTAGCCGTAGAGGTTTTCATAATCCTGGATACGACGCAGGTTGCACTTGAAGTGCCCGTAATACACCGCATCAAAGCGAACCAGGGTGGTGAAAAGCCGCCAGTCGGCCTCGGTGATTTGGTGGCCGGTCAGATAGCGCTGCCGGCCCAGCCGCTCTTCGAGCTTGTCCAGCACCCGGAACAGATCGCCAAACGCTTCTTCATAGGCCTGCTGGGTCGTGGCAAAGCCGGCCCGATAGACCCCGTTATTGACGTTGGCGTAGATCTCGTCATTCAGGACATCAATTTCCTGGCGTAAGGCCGGGGGATAGAAATCCAGTTCATTGCCGGTCAGCTGGTCAAACGCGGAGTTCAACATGCGGATAATATCCGCCGATTCATTGCTGACGATGGTTTCACGTTCCCGGTCCCAGAGCACGGGGACGGTGACGCGTCCGCTATAGCCCGGCGCTGCTTTCAGATAGAGCTGATACAGGTAGTCAAAATCGTAGAGCTGATCCCGGGTCTGCTCCTGCTCGCGGTCAAACTCCCAGCCGTTTTCCAGCATATGGGGGTGCACCACCGAGACGCCGATGTGGGCTTCCAGTCCTTTCAGGCTGCGAAAAATCAGGGTGCGATGGGCCCAGGGGCAGGCATAACACACATACAGATGATAACGGCCGGACTGGGCCGGAAAGCCACCCTCGCCGCTCGGGCCGGGTTGGCCGTCGGGCGTGACCCAGTTACGAAACCGTGCCGCTTCCCGCTCGAATTTGCCATCGGTGGTGTCGGTGTCGTACCAAACATCCCGCCAGCGACCATCTACCAAGAGTCCCATGCTTCCTCCTGTTCAGATTTATTGCATGTCTGTCGATTCTAGCGGTGAGCCGTCAGCGGTATAAACCGATGCTTTTTGACCCTGATCTTCATAAATTCTGATGAAGTGGCGTTCCCGGCCCGCTGACCGCCTCCACCAAACTCACCAGATTGCGGCCCTGGGCCTTGGAGCGATAGCAGCCTTCATCCAGCCGTCGAAAGATCTGCTGAACATCCTGATCCTGGCCACTGAGTTCGGTCAGCCCCAGGCTGGCGGTGATCCGGTATGGCTGGCCGTCGACCTCCAGGCGATACTTTTCCAGGTCGGCCCGGATCCCTTCCGTAATCAGCAGCGCCCGCTGGCTGTCACACCCGGTCAGCAGCAAGGCGAACTCATCCGCCCCCAGACGGGCCACCAGGTCACAGCGACGCACGTTGTGCAATAAAATCCGGGCCACCTGCTGCAGCATCTGGTCACCCACCTCGCGCCCCGCCTGCTCATTCAGCTGTCGAAAATGATCCAGGTCCACCAAGGCCACCACAATCGGGGCCTGGTCTTCCAGATTCTGCTGCAGGTACTCTTCCAGCCTGACCTCAAACGCGGCCCGATTCGCCAGCCCGGTCAAAGGGTCATGGCTTTGCGCCCAGTCCACATTGCCGGTCAGCGCTTGTTCATCACGCTGCCGGAACAGGAGAATTCGCAGCCCGGGCCCGGTGTCATCTTCTCGCACCGAGACGACCGTCAGCTCAATGGCCCGGTGTTCGCCGGTCGTGCCCACCAGCACCAGCCCCCCATGGTGTCCCGGCTTCGGGGGGCCATCCGCCAGCGGCTGCAATTCGGAGCCAGCCACCCGATAAAGCGGCAGGAGCGGCCACAGACAACGACCGCTGACCGCTTCCTGCCCCATGGCAAACAAGGCGGTGGCTGCCGGGTTCAGGTATTGCACCCGCCCCTGCTCATCCGTCAACACCACTGCTTCCTGGACCGCGTCCAGCAAACTCAGGGACTTGCGCCGCTCCAGGTGCAAGAGATCCAAGGCCTGCTTTTGGCCGCTGATATCCCGTAGCAGCATCAGATACTTAAACGGCGCGCAAAGCTCCGGCAACTCCTGAACACCCAGCTCTACCCAGCGGATGTCCCCGTCCTTGTGCACCAGACGCAGGCTGTGACTCCCCTGGGATGAGGCCTGCCCCTTGCCGGTGAGTGGTTGCCAAATCAGTTCAGCCAGCTTCTGGTCCTCCGGTGCCCAGAGAACCGAGGCTTCCTGCCCTGCCAGTTCCTCGTTTTCATAGCCACAAAGAATACGTAGGGCCGGATTCACCGACAGAATGCGTCGCTGATCATCAAGCAAAATCGCACCGGAGGCCGTAAGTCCCCAGAGGCTTTGGTACAAAAGCGCTGATTTTTGTCTCTCTTTTTCTAATCTTTTGCTTTTTCGCAACGCTTTTTGGTGCCGCTTCAGGAGTTTCTGAAAACGCACCAGCACCACCTCCGCTTCCGGATCGCCGGCCATGGGCGCCATGGTCAAATCCGGTTCCTGCTGCAATCGATGCAATTGTTCAGGCAAGGCTAGCAGGGGCTTGGAGAGCGACAGAAACAGGCCGACCCAGAGCGGCAAAGACAGCAGCCACAGCAATCCGGCCCGGGGATGCCCCAGCCAGATCAACAGGGCTACGGGCAACACCACGGCCAGCGCCGCCAAAGCCCCCAGTTTGTAGGCGAAAGGTGCGGATTTCATTGTTATCATTATTCTGTTCCTCCGGCCGCTGCACCTGTCTTTTAACGCTGCATCAATCCAGTGGCACCAACCCGTGGCGCACGGCATAAAGCACCAGTCCTGCCACATCGTGAATATTCAGACGCCGCATGATATGGGCCCGGTGGGATTCAACGGTTTTCACACTCAGCCCCTGCTCGCTGGCAATCTCCCGGGAGGTTTTGCCCCGCCCGATCAGCTCCAGAATCTGGGTCTGGCGCCGGGTCAGCAAGGAGTGATGGGGTGCCGGGCTGGGCTTGGGAGGCTGATCTGGCACTTGCATCAAACGATCCGCCAGCAGTTTGGACACGGCCGGGCTGAAATAACGCTCGCCGCGCATCACCGCCCAGATCGCCAGCTCCAGCTCCACCACCTCGGCACTTTTCAGAAGATAACCGCAGGCTCCGAAACGCAGCGCCTGCAGCACGGTGTCCAGGGAGTCATTCATGGACAGCATCATGACCCGGACGTCGGGGGCGGATTGTCGCAGTCGGGTGAGCGCTTCAATCCCATTCATCGAACCCAGGGTGACGTCCATCAGCACCAGATCGGGCCGCAGTCGGGTGGCCCGCACCACGGCATGTCCGCCATCCTCGGCCTCCCCCACCACCTCGACGCCATCCAGATGCTCGAGCAGGCGACGCAACGCCACCCGCACCAGGTTGTGGTCATCAACCAGCATGACTCGGCAGTACATGGATCGTTCGTCAGCCAGCAAGGTTGCCTCCATAGCCCGACCAAGGATCTGCGCCATCGCCTCTTGGAGACGGCCTGAAATGAACTGCTTAAGGGAGGGAAACGAGGTTGGGGAATGAAAATCCGGAATGCGCTCACCCAGGCTATCCCGAACAATCATTCTAATCATTGCGGTGGCCCTTGTCCGAATTCAGACAAGAGCCTTAAAAGACCAAGCCAGGTCAGGTGTCTTTGATCACCAGCTTCAAGGCTTCCTGAGCCAGCTCGTCCATGCTCAGATTGCCCTTGGGACGATACCAGGTCACCGTCCAGCTCAGGGCACCGGTGAGAAAACGGCGGGCAATAAAGATATCGGCCGGAACCAGGCCTTCGGCCTTGGCTTCGCCCAAGGCCTCCAGCCAGATATTTTCATAGACATCCCGCAACTTCAGAATGCTCTGCTGGTTTTCTTCCGACAGGCTGCGCCACTCATACACCAGCACGGCCATGGCCTCCCCGGTCACCCCCAGCACTGATTCCAGCTCACAACGGATCAGGGCCAGCACCTTTTCCTTGGGCCCCTGGGCCTGGGCCAACGCCGCCTGCATGCGCTCGGTATTGAACAGAATGGTTTCCTCCATCACCGCATACAGGATGTCTTCCTTACTGCGAAAGTGATGAAAGATGCTGCCGGACTGGATCCCGACTTCCCGGGCAATATCCCGTACTGTGGTTCGCTCATAGCCCTTTTCCTTGAACAGGTGAGCCGCCTTCGCCAGCAATCGTCCCCGAGCGCTTTGAGGATCGGTGATCTTCCCCTCCTCAATCATGGTGGCCATATCGCTCATCTACCCTGTCTCCGCCTTGTTTTCATACAACCTCTGGAAACCACTTATGGTAACCGCACCCGCCCCAACGCCGGTAGCACCGGGCGATCCGTCAGCGCCGGTGTTCTTTGTCGCAGCTCTGATGTTTAGTTTACTTCATGTGAGCCACTTTACAAACCAAGCGCTTGCTTGGTATGTTTAATCCAAGGTGCAGTACACAAACTCGAACAGCCGGTGGGCACCGACTACACTCCATGAGTGAACGTTCTAACCACCTGCTGAGACAGGTTCCAACAATAAACAAGGAACGAATACATGAGCACTAACAAATCCGCCATCCGTATCGGTTGCGCATCCGCCTTCTGGGGTGACACGGAAACCGCCGCACGCCAACTAGTCATGCACGGTGAGCTGGACTATCTGGTTTTCGACTACCTCGCTGAAATCACCATGTCCATCATGGCCGGCCAGAAAATGAAAGACCCCAAGGCCGGCTACGCCACTGACTTCGTCAAAACCGTCATGACTCCCCTGCTGGGCGAGATCAAATCCCGCGGCATCAAAGTGGTCAGCAACGCCGGTGGCGTGAATCCGGTCGCCTGTCGGGAAGCCCTGCAGGAAGCCGCCCGGGAAGCGGGTGTTGAGCTGAAGATTGCCCTGGTTCTGGGTGACGACGTGCTGATGAAGAAATCCCAGTATGCCAAGCAAGGCATCACGGAGTTGGATAGCGGCGCGTCCCTGCCCGCCATGTGCGTGAGCATGAACGCCTATCTGGGTGCTCCTGGCATCGTGGCGGCACTGGAGGCGGGCGCCGACATCGTCATCACTGGCCGGGTGGTGGACAGTGCCGTGGTGCTGGCTCCGCTGGTTCATGAGTTCGGCTGGGGCTGGGACGACTATGACAAACTGTCCCAAGGCAGCCTGGCCGGCCACATTATCGAATGTGGCGCCCAGTGTACCGGCGGCAACTTCACCGACTGGGAAGAGGTGCCAGGCTACGAAAACATGGGCTTCCCCATTGTGGAAGTCAGCGCCGATGGCAGTTTTATCGTGACCAAGCCGGAAAACACTGGCGGCCTGGTCACCACCGCTACCGTAGGCGAGCAGCTGGTCTACGAGATTGGCGATCCCCGCGCCTACTTCCTGCCGGATGTGACCTGTAACTTCACCCAGGTCCAACTGGAGCAGGTGGGCACCAACCAGGTGCGCGTCAGTGGCGCCCGTGGTTTGCCCCCCAGCGATCAATACAAGGTGAGCGCCACCTATCCTGACGGCCACAAGTGTACCGTGACCTTCCTGCAGGCTGGCATCGATGCCCGTCGCAAGGCCGATCGCGTGGCCCGCGCCATTATCGAAAAGACCTCCCGCCTGTTCGAGGAGCGGGGAATGAAGCCCTACTCCGAGGTCAACATTGAGCTGCTGGGTAGCGAAGCCACCTATGGCCCCCACAGCCGGATCGACAATCCCCGCGAAGTGGTGGTCAAGATTTCCGTTGCCCACCCGGAAAAACACGCACTGGTGCTGTTCTCCCGGGAAATCGCCCAGGCCGCGACCGGCATGGCGCCGGGCATTACCGGCATCGTCGGTGGACGCCCCACGGTGTGGCCGAAAATCCGCCTGTTCTCCTGCCTGGTTCCGAAGGACTCTGTCACCGTTTCAGTGGATTTGAACGGCGATAAGACGCCGGTGGAAATCGCCACGCAAGGCGGCTTCAAGCCGGAGCTGATCGAACCCCAAACAGTTGCCAATGATTCCCTGGAAGCCACCCCGGCCAGCGTTCCCCTGGTCAAGCTGGCCTGGGCCCGCAGCGGCGACAAAGGCAGCCACAGCAATATCGGCGTGATCGCCCGCAAGCCCGAATACCTGCCCTACCTCCGTCAAGCGCTGTCAGAGTCCGCCGTGGCCCAGTACATGGGCCATGTTCTGGATGCGGAGAAAGGCAAAGTCTCCCGCTGGGAGCTGCCCGGCATCCATGCCCTGAATTTCCTGCTGGAGCACAGCCTGGGCGGCGGCGGCGTGGCCAGCCTGCGGATTGACCCACAAGGCAAGGCGTTCGCCCAGCAATTGCTGGAATTCCCGGTCCCCGTGCCCCAGTCCATTGCGGACTCAGTGAATTAAGAGGAAGCCATGTCATATCAGTCTGTTTTGAAAGATGGATTGTTCAAGGACAAGACCATCATCGTCACCGGCGGCGGTAGCGGCATCGGCCGCTGTACCGCCCATGAACTGGCGTCCCTCGGCGCCCAGGTGGTCTTGATCGGACGCAAACTGGAAAAGCTGGAACAGGTTCTTGGCGAAATCCAGGAAGATGGCGGCAAAGCCTCTGCCTTTGTCTGCGACATCCGCGAAGAAGACAAGGTCAAGGAAGTGGTCAAGGCCATTGTTGCCCAGCATGGCCGGATCCATGGCCTGGTCAACAACGCTGGCGGCCAGTATCCCGCGCCGTTGGCGGCCATCAACCAGAAAGGGTTCGAAACAGTGGTGCGCACCAACCTGGTCGGTGGCTTCCTGATGGCCCGTGAGGTGTACAACCAGAGCATGTCCAAACACGGCGGCGCCATCGTCAACATCATCGCCGACATGTGGGGCGGCATGCCCGGTATGGGTCACTCCGGTGCGGCCCGCGCCGGCATGGACAACTTCACCAAAACCGCGGCCGTGGAATGGGCCGCTTCCGGCGTGCGGGTCAACGCCGTTGCCCCGGGCTGGATCGCTTCCAGTGGCCTGGATAACTACGACGCCCACATGAAGCCCTTTATTGCCTCACTGCGTAACGCCGTCCCCCTGAAACGCTTGGGGACCGAAGCGGAAATCAGCTCCGCCCTCTGCTTTTTGCTGAGCGACGGAGCCAACTTTATCAGTGGCGCGACCCTGCGAATCGATGGCGCGGC
>CAZEWG010000026.1:0-36292 GCA_964514485.1 uncultured Pseudomonadales bacterium | reverse complement strand
TGCGGGGTGTGGTTGAGGCCATAGATCTCCCCCTGCTGGTAGCGGCAGAAATACTGGGTGGAGAGCGGCGTGGACAGCTCGTGGAAGTCCACGTGGGCGCGGGTTTGGGGAAAGTGCCGGTACAGGTGCGCCAGCAAACGTTCGGACCACTGGGCCTTGAGGGCGTCGTAGTCGGCGCCGCGCTTGCCCCAGGGCTTGTCCTGCCACTGGGAGAACCACTGATACGGAGCCGGGGCGACGATTTCGATGGTCGACTTGCCGGGGTGGCGGTTGGGCCAGTCCGGATCTTTGCTCGACGGAAAGGAAATGTACACCAGGGGGAGCTCGGCTTCGGAGTTTTCCAGAAAACGCTCGGTATCACCGTCGTAATCCGCACTGGGGTAGAGCCAGTAGTTGGTTTTGGGCAGGCCCAGTTGCTCGTCGCTGGCATTCAGACCGATATAGAGGCACTGGTGGGACATGGAGGATTCCACCTGATGGCTGCGACGTTGATAGTCGGCCTGAGCCCGGGCGTTCTCATTCAGCAATTGTTCCATGGTGATTTGAAAGCCGGCGTTGCTGATGACTTGCCTGGCCCGGATTTCCTGGCCATCGGCCATGCGCACGCCAATCGCCTTGCCGCGGTGAACCAGAATCTCCGCGACATCGGCGTAGGTGAACACATCGCCCCCGCCCTGCTGGATGGTGGGGATGATGCTGGCGGCAATCCGGGAGGCGCCGCCGACCGGATAAAACGCACCCCGCAGGTAGTGGCGTACCACGGTGGCATGCATCAGAAAACTGGAGCGTTTCGGCGGCAGGCCATAGTCGCCCCATTGGCCGGCTAGCACCGCCTTGAGCTGCGGGTCATCGGTCAGACTGTCCAGGACCTGGGCGGTGGTCTGGAACATAAACTTGGGCAGCAGCTGTTTCTGAAGGGGGGACCAGGCCCGGTTGAGCAGGTCGGGCAACAAGCGGCTGGTGGTGTACAGCGGCATGGCCTTGTTGACCTGATCCAGTAGCCCCAGATAGCGGTCGAGGACCTTTTCCGCCTGGGGGAAGTGCTGGAGCAGGCTGGCTTTGAACTCCTGGCGCCCGGCGATCAGATCATAGGACTGCTCGCCGATCCAGATCCGGTCGTAGCAAGGGTCCATGGGGGCCCATTGCAGACGGCCCTCGGAAATCTGGTCGAACAGACGGCGCAGGGGCGCGCGGGGGTGGCCCACATCGCCGATGTAATGCACGCCCACGTCCCACTCGTAACCACCGTTGGCATAGGCGTGGGTGAAACCGCCGGCGGTATAATGCTGCTCCAGCACCGCGACTCGGTATCCCTGCTGGGACAGCAAGGCCGCGGTGGTCAGCCCGCCAATGCCGGAGCCGACGATAATGGCGTCATAATCTTGTTCCACCCGTTGTGGCCGATAACGGGTACCCAGGCGGACATAGCGGCTGCTGTTGTCCCGGGGCTCGGGGGTGGAGCGGGCGGTGGCAAGGGGAGTGGCGGCATTGGACATGGGGGCATCCTGCAAAAAAGGTGGCGGCAGAAGCCGAGTGAGCACCCGGCCAGCCTGATTTATTGTTATGTATTGGGGCAAAGATACCGGACAGCGCGGCCCCAAATACAGTACTGCTTCACGAAATGTCTGAGGCTGTCAAAAACCTGCGCTACTTGGAGACTCCCAGCTGCTTGAGTTCCTGGTTGATGGCTTCGGCCTCGGCCTGAAGGACCAGATAGCGGAACTTGTTGGTATCGGCGCGGGCGCGGATCAGTTGCTCCAGTTTAAGGCTGTACAGCATCAGTAGCCTGTCGGAGTATTGCGGATTTTTTGAGCTCATCCCAGTCCTCCCGGGTGTGGACCCGACGATGCGTTTTTGACTCGGACTAAAGTGCCGGCGGATGACCGACCTTGACTGCCTGAGGCAAGGGGGCCGCCAATCACTGCCAACGGTTCTTTTAAGCTTCACTCTAATCTTAGACTTTCCTCACGACTTTTGGTGCCTGGAGGAATTTGCCCTTGCTGTGCCGCGGACATTACCAGTTGTACAGACTATCGCCATCAGTTGCACAGACGATCGTCGGCCAGCAAAACGCCGGGCTCGCCCGGTAGTAACTCCCCTGGCTACCAGGTGCAATTGGTACGCAGAATCGACCCGAACTCGCGGTGCAAGCGTGGCTCGGCGGTGATTTCGCAGCGCAGCTGCAGCGGCTGGCCGCCAAGTTCGGCATTTTCTTCGGGCGTTCTTTTGGTATTTGACCAAATCCTGTATTCCTGGCCCTGGTATTCCACCACCAGGGATTGGGCCGCCACGAACTCCGCGGGCAGGAACTTGGCGGCTGAACGCTGATACAGGGCCGGCAGGCTGAAACGGCCGCCTTCATCGGCAGTCGTCTGATCGCCGTCGCGGGTCTGGTATTCCACTTGACGCTTGACAATGGCTCCCGCCGCCGGCTCGCCGTTGAACAACAGCACCCCGGTGACCTCGGAAAACACGCAGGACTTGCCCATCCTCAGGATCGACATTGGGAAAACCTCCATCGGCAGCATCAGAAATACAAGAATGACGCAGACTTGCCTGCTGAGAGCCATTGCTTGGATGTCCATTAAGTACAGTGAGGATTGAAGTTGACGCGGGGACTATAGCTTATTTTTCAGTCAATAAAGTGGTTCAAATCGACAGCTGTACATGGCGGCGGAGGTGTCTCTGGGTGGCCGATGCCGATAAAAGTGCTCAGCTGTCCTCCTTGGGGCTGGACAAAACCGGGTGGAATATGGTTTTTGACCCGGGCGAAGCAGTTATCGCGAGGGAATACCGAACTTATGAGGTCGAAATCTTCCACAGGGCTCGACAGCGAAGCCTTTGGGCTGTTGTTAGGCACGGGGGTGCTGCTGGGCATGGCGCTGCCGGTGTCTCGGGCGGCCATTGCCCATGGCTGGAGCGCGATCGGGCTGGCGTTTTGGTCAATTGCGGGCGCCGCCCTGATGTTGGTGCTGGTGGGGCAGGGTTGGTCCCAGCAAAAAACTCAGCCGCCGGGCCTGCGACGTTATGGATTCTGGAATGGCCTGTTAGCGCTGGCCTGGCCCCAGGCCGTATCTTTTGCCGCCGCACCCCAAATCGGCGTCGGGGCCATGGCGATGATGATCACTCTGTCGGCGCCGTTTACCTATTGTCTGGCGGTGGCGCTGGGGGCGGAAACCTTGCGCCCGCGGCGGGTGCTGGGGATCGGCCTGGCACTCGGCGGTGCCCTGTTGCTGGCCTGGGGCCGGCAGGACGTGGCGGCGGCGTTTTCCTGGCCCTGGTTTTTGCTGGCGCTGACGGTGCCCGTGTCGTTGGCGATGGGCAATATTTATCGCAAAAGGATGATGCCGGCGGGCGTGGCCAGTATTCATCTGGCGCGGGGGATGCTGGTTAGCGGTACCTTGGGGTTGTTGATCGTGGCTGCGGTGACGGAGAACGTAATGCCGGCGGCGGGCGGGACAAGCTGGGGCTGGGTGCTGGTGCAGGCGGTTTTGTTTGCTATAGGGTACAGTGTCTATTTTAGGCTACAAAAAGCGGTCAACCCCGTACATTTCAGTCTGTTGGGCTATGTGATGGCGGTGGTGGGCGTGGTGGCCGGGCTTTTCTGGTTTGAAGAGTTGCTGAACCTGGGCACGGCCCTGGCCATGATGCTGATGGTGGCGGGGGTCTGGCTGGCCAGCAGAGGTTAGGCGGCCGACAGGCTATTGTGGATGGCGGTAGCGGCAATGGCAGCCTGGCCGGTTGCCACCGCCAGCTGGCTCAGCCGGTCGGTTACATCCCCAGCGGCATAGAGGCCGGGAATGCTGGTCTGCAGGTGGGGGTCCACTTCCAGGCAACCACTGTCATTGCAGTGGGCGCCCAGCTCCTGGGCGAGCTGGCTGCGTACCTTGGTGCCCAGGGCGCAATAGAGCACATCGAAGTGGTGGGTTTGACCATCCGCCATCTCCAGTTGGATCAGTCCCTGATCACTTTTGACCAGGCGCTGGCAGGGGCCGCTAATCAGGTTGATTTGTTGGTCCCGTAGTTGTCGCGTCAGCTCCTCATTCAGCTGGGCATAGCCGGGGAGGCCAATGAAGGAGAGGTTGCGGCTGAAGTTTTTGATAAACAGCGACTCCCGCACGCCATGTTCGGCGGAGCCGATAATGCCGATCTGTTGGTGGGTGAACTCAAAGCCATCGCAGATGGGGCAGTAGCGGATCAGTCCCTGGTTGCGAAGCTCGGTCAGCCCCTCCAGGTTGGGATCGATATCCACCACGCCGGTGGCGAGCAGAATGCGTTTGGCCACCACGGGCAAGCCATCCAGATCTGCCTGAAACAAACCGTCGGGGGTGCGGCGCAGTTGGTGAACCGTGCCCGGCGTGACCTGGCCATCCATGTGCGAAAGCTGGATGCGCATCCGTTCAAGCAGGTCCGGGCCGCTGATGCCATCGGCAAAGCCGGGATAATTGTGGGTCAGGGGAATCAGGCGTGCCCGGCTGTGGCCGGCATCAACCAGCAGGATATCCCGATGGAAACGGCGCAGATAGATGGCTGCCGTGAGCCCAGCCGGCCCGCCGCCAATAATGAGGCAATCCAAAACCTGTGTCGCCATCGTATTTTGACCCTGTCATGGGTTAAGCCCGTATACTACACTGCACGCCGCTCGAAGCTGAGGAGGTGTGCTGCGGGAAAATGGTGAAAGCGGTTGGTGGGGGGGCTTTTAATACCCTGCCCGGTTTGACAAGGCTGCTGGACTAGGCTTTAAAGAGTTAATAGTTGTTCCGTTTATAATGCTAAAAAATCTATCGCTTTCAAGGCGAAACAAAGCAAGTCCGAGGGTTCATGTCCATTTCTGAAGAAGTTAAACAGAGGGCAATGGCTACACATTTGTTTGAGCAAATGCGTTGGATGCCGGTGCTCGCTCTGATCCCTCTGGCCATCATCGCCCTGGTGCTCTGGGAGCACGCCCCTTCCATTCCGGTTCTGCTGTGGCTGGTTACCATGACGCTGGCGGAAATGCTGCTGATGGTGGTCACCCGGTTACCCATTGGTGAGCGTGAGGTGACGCCAAAGCTGTCGCTGCGCCTGTTCGTGGTGCTGCAGTTGGGCTTGGCGGTAGGCTGGGTGTCCGTACTGTTCTTGTTCGCGGATTATCTGAACCCCTGGCAGATCGCCAGTATCGCCATTGTGCTGATGGCGGTGGCGGCAGCGGGCATGAATTCCCTGAGCTGGCACTGGCCGACCTATGCCGTCACCATGTTGGTGTTGCTGGTGCCGGTGGGTGTCGTGCTGATTCTCAATTATGACGATTTCCTGCTGCACTCCCTGGGGTTGATGGCCTTTCTGATGCTGCCGCTGGCCGGTTATGTCTCCCGCAGTGAATACCTGGGGCGCCTGGACTTGGTGATGGCCGAGGCCGCCAAGATCGAGCTGACCAGCACCCTTCAGCAGCGCAGCCATGAGCTGTCGCGGATGCGCAAACAGCTAAAAACCCTGCAAGATACGGATTCACTCACCGGCCTGATCTCCGGTGAGCGCTGGAAAAGCCAATTCACCGAAACCTACAGTCAATACAAAGGCGATGAGCGGATCGCCATTTTTTTTGTGGATATCCGCCACTTTCGGAAGATCAACCAGCGCTGGGGAACCCTGGTGGGGGATCGGGTCATTCTGGAAGTGGCCGGTCATCTGGTTGCCTTTGTTGATCACCAGAATGTTTGCCACCTGTCGGCGGACGAGTTTGTCTTCAGTGCCCCGGTGAAGGATGAGCAGGCCGCGATTGAATTGGCCCAGGGCCTGGCCCGCTACCTGCGGCTGCCCATTCAGCTGGGGCTGGAAGGGGTTTCCATTCATCCGGAACCGGCCATTGGCATCGCCCTGTTCCCGGATCACAGTGACGATATTGAAACCCTGCTGGACTATGCGGCCCTGGCCAACCATTACTGCAAGGGCAAGCACACCAACAAGTCATACTCCCTGTTCAGTACCGAGCTGGCCAACAGCACTCGCCGGTATATCGACCTGGAAATGGGCCTGAAACAGGCCATTGCCAAGCACGAACTGGAACTGCTGTACCAGCCTCAGGTTGAGCTTGAGAGCGGTCGGATTATCGGTGCGGAGGCCCTGTTGCGCTGGCATAGCTCGACGCTGGGCGCGGTCTCGCCGGTGGAGTTTATTCCAGTGGCGGAAAATAGTGGTCTGATTCTGCAGATCGGTGATTGGGTTCTGGAGCAGGCCTGTGCCACCCTGGCCCGCTGGCAGAAGCAGTTCGGGACCGGTCTGCACCTGGCGGTGAACGTCTCCGCCGTGCAGCTCACCTCGCGGGACTTTGCCGAACGTCTGGCCCGGCACCTGGAGCGTAATGGCTGTAAACCCGAGGGGTTGCACGTGGAGATCACGGAAAGCGCCATTATGGATAACCCGGAACTGGCCATGCGGGTGCTGAAGAAGCTGCGGCTGATCGGCGTGGGAACCGCGCTGGATGACTTCGGGACCGGGTATTCGTCGCTCAGTTATCTCAAAGACCTGGAAATCGATTACCTCAAGCTGGATCGTTCTTTTATCAGCAACGTGAACACCAGTCCCAAGGACCGCGCCATTACCGAGTCGGTGATTCATATGGCCAAAGCCATTGGCTTGAAGCTGGTGGCCGAAGGGATCGAAACGGAAGAAATCGGCAGCGCCCTCTCTGCCATGGGGTGTGATTTCGGTCAGGGCTGGCTGTTTGGACGTCCCATGCAGGAGCGCGCGCTGGTGGCGCTGGCGCGTCCGGAGGCACCTGGTGCCCGGGTCAACGGCGCCAGCTACTAGCCCGCGCCGCTTCCCGGCGGGGGTTAGTTTGCGGACTGCAGTTTGCCGAGCATTTCCTGCGTCAGACCCTGGATTTCCGGCAGCGTCTGGCGTACCTGCTGTTGCCCCAGCAGTGCAGCCTGCTGCATCAGCTTGGGCATGGTGTCGATCATCTTCTGACCCAGAGGGGACTTGTAGAAGTTCGCGATCTCGGCCAGTTCCTGTTCCGTGAAAAACTGGGTGTAGCTGTTGACCAGTTCGGTCTGAATATCCTGCCACTTCAGATTTTGGGCGAGCAGTTGATCCAATCGCTCGGAATACTCCTCCACAATTTTCTGCTTCTCTGCCGGAACCTTCAGCCGCTCGACGCCCAGATCGAAGGTGCGGCGCAAGTTGCTGATGATGCCGTCCATGATGCTCTGGGCATTGGTCATCGCCAGAATTTCTTCGGCATAGGCTTTGGGGCGGGTGTCGTCGGCCTGGACCGGAAGGGCGAACAGGCTCAGGGAGAGAATCAGGGGTAGGGTGCGTCGCATGGGCAGTTCCTTTGACCAAAAGTTCATCGCAATGAAGTTCAGGCTGGCGTAAGCCGCCGCCAAATTCAAGTCAGTGGCGAGCTGTGTCATCTGAAAAAGAGGACCGGGTCACGCTTGGGCTTTATTGAATCCAAAGACCTGGAAGCCTAACGTATCTTAGAGCCATCTCAGCTTCACAGCGGGTCCGTTCATGGGGGCGCTTGCGAGACGGGGCTTGAGTGTAACGGAGTTGCCGCCTGGATGACGGTGGTGACTTTCCCGAAGGGACTATCGGAAAGCCTGCGCTTGGAGCAGGTCAGGAGGCATCATGCGTCGGTTGGTGAAGGTTTCCCATCAGATTCTTGCCCTGTTTGTGGCCCTGGTGCTGGGCAGTCAGATGGCGGTGGCCCAGGAGGCCGAAACATCATCCTATGAGCGTCAGCTGGATGATGCCCAGCTGATTGATATCGTCATTGCCCTGAACGAAATGGAGGTTCAAATCAGCGAGCTGGGAGCGGGTAAGGTCAAGGCAAATGAGGTACAGGCCTATGCCCAGCGCATGCTGGAGGATCACAAGAAGGCGCTGGCCAGCCTGCAGCGTGATGATCTGACCCCGCAACCCAATGAGGTCAGCCAAACCTTACGGGACACCAACAAAGGCCTTGCGGACAAGCTGCGCCAGGCGCCTGCCGAGGGTTTTGACCAGCAGTTCATGGAAACCCAGATTTCCCTGCACCAAAGTGCGCTCAACCTGTTGGACTACACCGTCATTCCGTTGCTTCAGGACAACCAGCAGCGCGAGCAGTTCATCGAGCTGCGTGCCACGGTGGACCAACACCTGCGCGATGCCTGGAAGATCTATCGCGGGCTGAACTAAGCGACACCCGGGGCCGGCCTGATCAGACCGGCTTGCCCTGGGGCAGCTCGGGGTTGTGCTCCACCGGCTGCGGTGGCAGGCGTTCCACGTCTTTGATCACCTTTTCCAGACCGGCGCTGGTTTTCAGGTGGAGATCCACCTGATGGTAGGCAATGGTAATGCCGTGCTCCCGGAACAGGCGGCTCACTTCCCGGTTGACTTCGTCGGTGGCCCGCAGCCGGTCCGACAGCTCCCGCACATGGATCCGCAGTTCATGCTCCAGGGCGTTGTTGGAGAAGGACATCAGGGTGAGCAGTGGCTCCGGATCATCCAACACCCGTTCGTTTTCCTGGGCAGCCTGCAGCAGCAGCTTGCGCACCAGCTCCACGTCGGAGCCGTGGGCGACGCCATAGCGCAGTATCAGCCGGGTCACGGTGTCGCTGAGCGACCAGTTGATCAGCTGGTCGGTGACGAAGGTTTTGTTGGGAACAATAATTTCCTTATGGTCAAAGTCGGTAATGGTGGTGGCCCGAATCCGGATTCGGCTGACCGTGCCGGACAGGGTGCCGATGGTGACCGTGTCGCCGATCCGCACCGGCCGCTCGAACAGAATGATCAGGCCGGAAATGAAGTTGGCGAAAATTTCCTGCAGACCAAATCCCAGACCCACACCGAGGGCGGCGATCAGCCACTGCAGCTTGTTCCAGCTCACACCCAGGCTGGAGAAGGTGCTGATCAGGCCGATGGCGACGATACAGTAGCTGAGCAGGGTGGTGATCGCATAGGCGCTCCCCTGGCGTAACTCCAGGCGCGACAGCACCAGCATTTCCAGCAGGCCCGGCAGGTTGCGGGCCAGCATAATGGTCAGGCCAACCACCACCAGCGAGCCGAGCAGGTCCCGCACGCTGATCGGCGTGTGGGACAGGGTGTCGCCGCTGCCGGAGCTGTATTCCCAGAGGGTGAATTCGTCCAGGTAGGTAAACAGGCTGAACAGGTCTGCCCACAGCAGGTACATCAGCACGCCAAACGACACCACCAGGCCAAACTGGATCATCCGCATGGACTGCTGGTTGATTTGCTGGATATCCCGGCCTTCGACCTCGAGCTTGACGTCGGTGTCCTTGCCGGCCACCGCTTCCCGCTTGGCCTGGGCCCGTTTGTATCCGAGCCGGTTGGCGGCCACCCGCAGTCCCCGTTCCGCCAGGCCGGTGGCAATACTCCAGGCAATCAGCAGGAACAGGCTGAAGACAAAGCGGTCAGCCAGTTGCAGGGCCGTATAGTAGTAGCCCATGCCGATCAGCACGATAAAGCCCAGCGGCATCAGAATCATCGCCAGGGTGACGATAAAGTGCAGCACCCGGGAGTTATAAAGGGGCGGCGTGTGCAGCATCAGGCGGCCGAGCAGGAAGCTCAGCAGGGCGCAGCCCACCATCAGGATGATTACACCGATCACGTCATCCTGAAGGGAGGTTGGCGAGTTCTCGGTCAGGCCGATCACAAAGGTGAGGGGCAGCAGGACAAAGGCCAGCTGTTTGATCAGGACGCGCAGGGAGGCCACTCGGGTTTGGTCCCAGCGGAAGTGGCGCTCGGCCATGCCTTCCCGTTTCAGAATGCGTGACATCAGGTGCAGCATAAAGGTGCCGATGCCCAGTTGAGCCATTGCCGCCCCCAGCGCCGGTGTGGGGCTTTGAGGACTGAACTGCAGCCAGACACCGGTCAGGTACAGCACCAGGGGTACTGGCGCGGCCAGCAGAATATTCAGCAGCAAGGCGGTTGGGGTATGCCAGACACTGTCTTTGCGGAATTGGCCCACTTCCTGGTTGACCTTGGCCAGGCGCTTCAGGATAAAACGGCGGCGGTAGAAAAAGCCGGCCAGCAAAATGGTCATGATGGCGGCCATTCCCGGGCGTTTCTCAAAGCTTTTCAGGGCCGCGGCCGGCGCTTCCAGCCAGGGCACCGCGGTGACCTGGCTGGTCAGTCGCTGGGGCAGTTTCTTCAGCCAGTCCCAGTCCAGCAGGGGGCTGCTGGGAATCCAGAACAGCTGCTCGTCGAGGGTCTTGTGCAGGTTCTTGCTGGTTTGCTGAATCTGCTGCTGCTGGATTTGCAGGCTCACCGCCAGGTTCAGGGCCGAGCTGAACTCGGTGTTGATCCGCTCCAGCAGCTCCGCACGGGCTTTTACCAACTGGGTGAGTTTGCTCTTCAGCTCTGCGCTGACCTCTTCATCCGCGGCGGCCACTAACAGCCCGGTCACGTACAGCTCGGGGTTGCGCAAGGCTTCCCGCTCCTGGGACAGCTCGAACTGGCGCAGGCGGATATCGGCCACCAGGTCGGGCAGGTTGGAGTCCAGTTGGGTGGCCAGGGGCAAGGCATTCTTTTGCTGCTGGAGCACTTTCGACAACAGCAGGCTGTCTTTCAGGATGGCGATCTGCTCGCTCAGGTTCTGCTCGATCTGGCCGAGCCGGTCCAGTTGCTGGCGGGCGGTCATGTTCTGCTGGGTCAGTTTGGCGATCCGGTTGGTGGTTTCCAGCAGCTCATCGCTGAGTTGGCGGTTGCGCTCGTTCTGCTCGTGGAGCAACTTGCTGTCAATGGAGCGGTCGCCACTGAGCACGGCGGCGTCGACGGTCTGTTCCGATAGGGTGCGGCGCCGTTCATTGACGGCCCGCTGCAATGCGCTCAGTTCCTGTTCGGCTCGCTCAATGCGGGCATTGAGCAGTTCCCGCTGGGCCAGGCCATATTCTTTGAGGGTGGCATTGCCGGCCAGTTGCTGGCGCAGCAGCAAGCCGCTTTGCTGGACGACTCGCAGTTCAACCTGCTTGAGGGCCAGTCGGTCCTGGGACAGGGCGCCATTAGGCTGGCGCTGGAGCTTCTTGATCTCGCTGCTGAGACTTTGCTCGCGGCTTTGGTTCTGGGCAATTTCGGTTTGGGAGCGCTCAGGACGGGTTTGAGCCGCAATCAGGTCACTGTTGATCTGGCCCAGCTCGCTTTTCCAGCCCAGGATTTGTTCGTTTTTGAAGCTGATCAGGCGTTCCAGCTCGTCCTGGGGGAGCCCCGCATAACGCTGATACAGTTTGTCGCTTTCCACTGTCGGGAGCTGGGCCAGTTCCTGTTTGGCCCGGGCGGTTCGGGAGGGTGCCTGCTCCAGCTTTTCCTGCAAGGCAAGTTGCTGCTCTTGAAGGGTTTTGAGGCTGTTTAACTGGATCAGGGTGGACTGGTAAAGCTCCTCGCGGACCTTGATATCGGCCGGGCTGAGTTTACTGTCTTTCAAACCCTCCAGGGCTTGCTGAATACTGGCCTCGGTGGGGAGCGTTTCTTCCTGAGACAGGGCGATGGGCGAGAGAATCAGGCTAAGCCAGCCCACCAGCACCAGGATCAGAGAACGATAAGTCATAGCCACATCTAACTCGGGTTGCCGTGAGTGTGTTGATGCTAGAGGTATAGGACAGTTCTCGCCATCAGGGAATACCGCGGACGTTTTTTGTCCCAAAATAATTTGATTGTCGCTGTGAGGAATCACTTTGACATCGAAACATGCAGCGATACTATGAACGCCTCCCTTGCACACAATAAAGATGACCGGATATGGAAATGAACTACAGCAACTGGGAAGTGGACCCACATAAAGGCATTGCGCTTCATGAGACCGGCGCTGTGATCCGATTTGTAGGCCATCCGGATTCCGATAATTTCGAAGGCAATCTGCACTGTTTTCCTGAAAACCTGAGTGCTCTGGAAAAAGCCCGCCTGCTGCGTCACGGCTTTGAAGCCTATCGCCAGGCTTATCTGAAGGAACGGGGCCCTCACCGGCAGCCGAGCCAGCGCCCGTCAAAGCAGGGTGATGTGGATTCCGCGGCGGAACCATTTAGAACCTAACGGCGGGGTGGCCGGAGTCATTACTCCCAATCCAAATACTGGCTTTAGTCCAAACGCTGGGCCTGAATGATCAGGTTGCGGGGGGTGAGGCTGCGCTCGCAGAACTCATGGAGGCGGACCTGATAGCCCTGCTCCTCCAGGAACAGCACCCGGTCCAGAACCAGCCAGAGCTCCAGGGGGCGGCGGAACAGGTGACAAACCAGTTCCAGCTGCCGGATCTGCAGGTGGCGTTGCCGGCCGATCTGCTCGAATGCCGCAAAATCGATGGTTCCCTGTAACACCAGTTGCTTGCGCTCTGCCGCCCAATGGCAGAATTGTTGGAAGGTGCCCTGAGTCAGATGCTGCTTTTGCAGGGGGGGCACCGGCAGATAGTCGTCAACGCCCCGTAGTTGCCGCTGCAGCGCATCAAATCCCAGCCTCCAGCACACCTCCTGATCCCGTAAGCGGCGCACGCGCTGGCCGGCGGTAACGCTTTCCTGTACCGCCAGCTGGCGATCCTGCCGGCTGAGTTGCAGGGTGCTGGCCCGTACAGCCTGTGAAAGCGGCTGATAGAGGTCGTCCCGGGTGCGGTGGTAGCAACAGGGGGAGAGGGCCAGGCTTTTCAGTTGATGCTGGCTGCCCTGATGGAGCAGTGCCACGTGGAGGTCGCCACAGGCATGGAGCGCCAGCGCTTGTTGGTCGGGCTGCACATATTGCTGGACTTGCTCATCCAGCACATCGCAGGCCTGTAACCGCTGGGCGATCTGCAGACGATCCGCCAGTCGTTGTCCTTCCTGACAGAGTTGTGGGTCCAGTTCCAGGCTGAGCACGGGGGCGGCCAGGGTCTGGGCCGCCAGTCGCCCCAGATGTCCCTTACCCGCGCACCATTCCAGAATCGGTAAGCTTTGTGGTGGCAAGGCCTGAACGAAGGCGCGAATTTGCTGCCATTTGCGTCCCGGCACTTCGTAGGACAGCCGTTCATCGTGGCTGAGTGCTTGCAGCACGGGGGCGACGGGCACCCGGGTCAGCCGGTGCAGTTGCTGGGCATCCGGAAAATACTCCGCCAGTGCCTGATAGAGTTGCCGAGGCTGCTCGGTGAGGGCCTGGATTTGCGGCAAGGTCAGAGCGGAGATGGCCGCGGCGAGGTTGGGCCACTGCGCCTGCCAGGGAATCTGCTGCAGGGCGAAGGGGCGTAGCTGCCAGAGCGCACGGTGCTCGGTGAGCAGCTGATCAAGTTGGTGAAACCACTGGCGGTAAGACATGGGCGGCCACTACAGAAGGCGAGGTTGGGATTCTAGCAGGCTAGCCGTGCTTCGGGTACGCCGGGTACCGGGTAAACCGTGCTCAATGGGCGTTCGGAGGCTACAATGGAGCACCGCTTGTCGGGCGGTGTGAGATGACCAACTAAAGGATCACAATGTGGAAAAGGTTTACCTGGTGCAACACGTCTCAGACGTGAACGGTGAATACGAGGATTTAAAACTGATCGGCATTTTCAGCAGCAAGGCTACCGCTGAGCAGGCCATCAAGGAGTTGAAGACCAAGCCCGGCTTTGACGAAGCCAAAAAGGGCTTCAGCATCGATGAAATCGAGCTGGATCACGTGGAGTGGAGCGAGGGCTACTTCATTATCGATAACGGTGAGCCCCGGCCACGCTCATGAGGCGGCCCGGGCTCTGAAGCCCGCTTGTCTGCTACCGGCCCGGAATTAGCGGGCCCCGCCCGCTCAGGCGCTGGATGATTGGGGCAGCGGCGTGACGTCAAGGCTTTCCGGTGGCTCGGTGGACCGGGCCAGACTGCTGAGTGGGGCAAAGCAGCAGCGGTTGCGCCCCTCATGCTTGGCCCGATAGAGCGCATCGTCAGCGAGTTTGATGATATCCCGGGCGGACCCCTCCTGCCGGGGAATCAAGGATACCCCTCCGAGACTGGCGGTGAGGGAGATGGTTTCGTTGCCGGTCGGAATTTCAAGGGCGGCCAGGGCCAGGCGAATCGACTCGGCGACTTGCCGGGCATCGGTTTCATTGGTGCCGGGTAGGATGATGGCAAATTCCTCGCCACCAAAACGGGCCACGGCGTCGGTGGCCCGCTTGAGCTCGCTGCTGAGGGTGTTGGCGACCATTTTCAGGCACTCGTCTCCAACCAGATGGCCGTAATGGTCATTGATGTGCTTGAAGTGATCCAGGTCGATCAGCAGCAGACTGAGGGGATAGTGGCCACGGCTGGCGCGTTTGAGCTCGGTTTCAAAGAGATGCTCGAACTGGCGCCGGTTGTTCAGGCCGGTCAGGCCATCCACGCGGCTTAATTCCTGTAGATAGGCGGCTTGATGCTTCAGTTTGATCATGCTGCAGGTGGCTGCGTAATACTCCCGGCGCGGCAGTCCTGAAACCAGAAACAGGCCGGCCCAGAATATGACCGCGGCCAGGGCCAGCTCGAAGGTGTGCTGGGTATAACCGAGGCTTATGACAATAATGCTCGGCATCAGCATGCAGCCCAAAAACACGATGACCAGGCGTTGCGAGATGGCCAGTGAGCAAACGCCGCCGGCACAAATGCCCGAGGTGATCAGGACCATGACCATTTCCAGGGGCGTGACGGGGTTTGAAGGCAGCAGACTAATGGCTGCAATGACTCCCCAGGTGAGGGCGGCGATGGCCGTACCGAGATAAATTTCCCAGGCAAGTCGGACCTGACTTTCCGCGAGGCGTTGTCGGAAGTTGCGCAAGAGCCGGATTCGGATGCTGCAACTCAGCAGAATCAGAAAGCCCAGGCCGCCGAGCCAGCTGAGGTTTTCCGAGGTCGGCGCATACCAGAGGCGGGGTAGAACTACCGCCCACCAGACCAGCGGATAAACCATGACTCCAGGCCAGCTACGCTGAATCAAATCCTGATAGCGCTGCTGTTGGAATTCCTTTTGTTGAGACGGGTCGAGAGACCGATATTGTTCGTCCATAACATCCTGTTGAGACAATCCTTACGAACAGAACCCCTATTTTGCCTCTTTTTTGATCGATCGTCTCGTTCAAAGTGCCGTTTTTCAAGAGACGCGTGACAAAAAGTGAGCAATCCGTCGAGCTGGGGCGGTTCGAACACTCTGTGTTAGACTAGCTCCTTATGCTGAGGTGGCAAGTTTATGGAGTTACATTTTGTCCTGGTCGAGCCGGTGGTGCCGGAAAATGTGGGTGCGGCGGCCCGTGCACTCAAGACCATGGGGTTTTCCAACCTGAAGCTGGTGAATTCCGATTACCATCGCCATGAGCGCGCAACTTGGCTGGCCCATGGGGCCGGCGATATTCTCGATCAGGCGCGCAGCTATCCTGATCTGGATTCAGCCCTGGTCGGCATGGACCTGGTGATTGGCACCTCGGCCAAACCCCGCCATAACCGTCGGGTCAACCTGACGCCTGCCGATGTGAAAAAGGTGATTGAAGACAAAGGCGAGGCTATCAGCCGGGTGGCACTGGTGTTCGGGCGGGAAGATCAGGGATTGTCCAACCAGGAAATTGCCGCCTGTGATCTGGTCACCTCGGTGCCGCTGGCGGCGCCTTATCCGTCGCTGAATCTGGCCCAGGCGGTGATGTTGTATGCCTGGGAGCTGTCCTCGTTGCAGGCTGCTCCGGCGCAAGCCCCGGCGGCAGGGGACCTGTCTCAATACCGCGTGCTGCGGGAGCGGGTTGCCGCTTTGCTCAACCGACTGGATAAAGTCCCTGAATCCAAGCTCTATGACTGGGCGTTGGAGCGGCTTGCCCTGTTGGGTGAAAAGGATATCCACTTTCTCCATACCCTGTGCCAGAGCCTGGAACGCAGTCTGCCCACCGACTGATCTCCGCCAGACGCCGTGTTTTTAGCGGCGCCTCCCTCTTGCGGTTTGTCCTTATCTTCCCCGTCGCCCGAATCCTCGAACTCTCGTTAACCTGAACTATATTTAAGTTAAAGCAGCACGGCGTTTGTTGAATATTTAGGCTTACACGTGTACGCTGAAAAAGTATGGTGTAGTGGAGATGTAGCCCATGTTATTAGTGATCCGAGTGGTTGCCATGTTGCTGTATTTTCTGGGCGTTGCCGCTCTGGGCCTGCTGCTGTGCCTGGTTCGCCCCTTTAATGCGGACAACAGTCGCTTGATTGCCCGTTGGTATGCCTGGGGTGGTTTGAAAATTCTGGGCCTGAAAGTTCAGGCGGATGGGCTGGAGCACTTTGATCTTCCGGGCACCTATATTGTGGTGGCCAATCACCAGGACAACCTGGATCTGTTCGTGTTGGGCGGCTATCTGCCGCGGCGGACGGTCAGTGTGGGCAAAAAGAGTCTGCGCTGGATTCCCCTGTTCGGCATCATGTACTGGCTGGCGGGAAATGTGCTGATTGACCGGGGTGACCGCCGCCGGGCGATGGATGCCATGGGAGCCGTGGTGACCGCCTTGCAGGAGCGCAATACCCGAATCTGGATTTTCCCCGAAGGCACGCGCAGCCGTGGCCGGGGCCTGCTCCCCTTTAAAAAGGGTGCCTTTCATACCGCGATTAAGGCGGGTGTGCCTATTGTGCCGGTGTGTGTCAGCTCCTATGCCCAGCAGGCGAACTTCAACCGCCTGACTAGTGGCAAGGTACGGCTGCAGGTGCTGGAACCCATCAGCACCGAGGGGCTGACCGGCAACGATGTACCAGAGCTGATGGAGCGCTGTCGGGAGCAGATGCAGGCCAGCATCGCCGAGCTGGACCAACAGGCGCAGTCCGCGCCCCGCTCCCGCCGACTGCCCATGGGGTTGAAGGCCGACGCCTGACTCTCGGGTCTGACGAACCGCCCCGCAAGGGGCGGCAGGGTGGTAGAATAGGGCCTCTATTGCCCAAGGACTTGTCAGACCGTGCTCAGCTATCAGCATTCCTATCATGCCGGCAACTTTGCCGACGTTCATAAACACCTGATTCTTTCCCGTGTACTGGAAGCCTTGCATCGTAAGGCCAAGCCGTTTTGTTACTACGAAACCCATGCCGGGCGGGGCCGCTATGACCTGAGCCAAACCGAAGCCCAGAAAACGGCGGAGTACCAGCAAGGCATTGGCCGGCTCTGGGAGCAGGCGCAGGTGCCGGAGCTGGCGCGGCCCTATCAAACGGTGATTCAGCAGTTAAATCCGCAACCCCGGCTGCGTTATTACCCCGGCTCGCCAGCGCTGGCGCACCACTGGCTACGGGCGCAGGATCGGCTGCAGTTGATGGAGTTGCACCCTCAAGAGGCTCAGGCCCTCAAGGAACTGTTCCGGGGCGATCGCCAGGTCGGGGTACACCAGCGGGATGGCTTTGAAGGGGTGTTGGCCCTGACCCCGCCCCCGGAGAAACGCGGCTTGGTGTTGATTGATCCCAGTTATGAGCTCAAGGAGGACTACCGGCAACTCCCCCAGTGGGTGGACAAGCTGTTTCAGCGCTGGTCGTCGGCCATTTGCGCCATCTGGTATCCCCTATTGCCGGCGGGCCGCCATCAGCTGCTGCTGAAAGGTCTGGAGCAGACTGGCTTGCGCAAGATTCTGGTAGCTGAGCTGGAGGTTGCCGCGGCGGGGGAAACCGGTATGTACGGCAGTGGCATGGCTGTGATCAACGCGCCCTGGCAGCTGGATCAGGAGCTGGAGCAATTGATGCCCTGGCTGGTGTCTTTGTTGGGGCAGGATAGTGCGGCGCGCCAACGGGTGACTTGGCTGGTGCCGGAATAAACAAAATGGCTGGGGCTGGCCAAGAAGCCAGGCTTCTCAATAAAAAGCCCTTGCAGCACCAGGCTGCAAGGGGTTCTGAAACCCGTTACCGGGCCCGAAGGCCACAGTTTCGGCAATTGCTCTGCTGTGGGTCGGCTGACCCACTAGGTTGTCTAAGGGGGTCTTAGAAACCTGGTTACCGCTCGCGCTCCCGCGTGCGATTCGGGTCGCCACTGCTTGGGCAGTGGCGGTATAACCAATGCTCAGGGTTGCTCTGGACAGCCCGCTTAGCAGTAGTAGATGTTGTTCAGGTACTCGGCCAGGGCGGACAGGTTGAGACGTTCCTGTTCGGTTTGGGCGACACAAATTTTCAGGTCCTGATATTCCATGGGTCTATCCTCCGCGGTTTTCCCGGTTGTGGTATCCGTATCACGAACATCCTCAACAGCGGGTGTTCGTATTCAGAGTTCATGGAACCCAGTGTACGTAAACCCGTGCTGGGCAGCTTGACTGCCTGTGTCATTCTGTTGACCTTGTGTTGCAATTGACATCAGGTGGCCTGTCACGGCCGGCGGGAGCGAAGTGGACGCTGCTTCCCCGGCAGGATCTATACTGAATCACTATTTGAAGACTCTCCGGGCTGTTATGCTTGGGGCCAGGTCTGGGAGTGCAGGGAAGCGCTGAAGTCGAGGTGGTTCCCATTACGCAGTCTCACATGATCGGATGGTTTGATATGGAATCTGAGGTTACCGTTGCCGGTTCTTCGGTAAAAGCAGTCTTTCAGGCACTGTTGGAGCGCAAGGTCCCGCAGTCTCTGATTGAAGAACGGATTGGGCTTCGTCTGGATGAGCTGGACGATCAGGATGCCCGGGTCGGGCTCAGCCGCTTTCATCAGCTGTGGGAACTGGCCCTGGAGCAAACCGGTGATCCTGCCTTGGGGCTCCAGCTGGGCGAACAGATGGATCTGAGCCGGATGGGGGTGATCGGCCATATCGTCTTTAACAACCGCACCCTGGGGCGTGCCTTGCAGCAGTATGCCCGGCTGGCCCAAGTGGCTAACGAAGGGGTGACGGTGACACTCAGAAACATCGATGACCTGGCGGTGTTGGAGTGGCATTGTGAGCGCCCCGAGTACTATTCCATTCCCAATATGGACCGCACCATTGCCCTGGCGATTACCCGCGCCCGGCGCTTCGTGAATGAGAAGCTCTATTTGGAGCGGGTCACCTTTCAGCACGAAAAACCCGCGTATGCGGCGGAATACGAACGGATTTTTGGCTGCCCGGTGCTGTTTTCCCAGCCCAGTTGTTCGATCGTCTTCAAGCGCCACTATCTGGATTACGAGCTGCCCCAGCGCAACCCCTATTTGCACCAGATCCTGACTCGCCATGTGGAGCGCTTGCTGCGCCGCCTGGCATTTCGAAACACCTTGTCGCGCAAGGTCAAAGGCATCGTCTCCAAGCACCTGTCGCTGGGGGAGCTGGATGCGGAGGTGGTGGCCGAGCAGTTGCACATGAGCCGGCATACCCTGTATCGCAAGCTCAAGCAGGAGGGCCAGTCGTTTCAGGGACTGGTCGAAGAGGTTCGCAAGGAAAAGGCGATCCGCTATTTGAAGGAAGACCGGTACGCCTTGAGTGAAATCGCCTTCCTGTTGGGTTTTTCCGAACTCAGCGCCTTTAGCCGGGCCTTTAAACGCTGGACCGGCGAGTCACCAGCCAGCTACCGGCAAAACCGTAAGGCCAAAGAAGCTTAAAGCTGTAACAGGTTGCCGATCTGGCGGTCGGGCAGGGGCCGGTCGCCGAACAGCTTGGCAATCAGGTCGCCGGGTCGAACCAGACGCCGATGGGTACGGGTAAACAGATAGCCGTCGGTTTGACTGACCAGGGCCAGGCGTTGGTTGGGGTGGGGCTGGTTCAGCAGGACCAGATCACCGAAGGGCTGGCCCCGCTGGAGGTGGGTGCCCAACGGAACCCGGTAGGTGACCAGCCCCGCATAGGGCGCTTTGATCAGATCAATGGCTTCCAGGGGGCTGAGTTTCACCTCGGACTGGGGCAACTCGGGGATGCTATCCTCAATCACGCCGAAGCGGATCAGGTAATTGTAGAGACGCCGGGCGTCTTCCGTGGCCCAGTCATCACGCACGTCATACTGGCCCCGGTATTCCACGGTGGCGGCATGACAGGCCATGGGAATGGGCAGCTCCGGGTAGCGGCGGGCCAGTTCATGCCAGACTTGCAGATGGCTGCCATCAAAGGCGATCACGCCTTCCAGATCTTCCACCATCACATATTCAATCCCCAGTGTCTGGGCCAGCTCGCGGGACCAGTCTTGCTGCACCTTGGTGGCGTAGAGGTGGGCCAGGGCGTCGTCGTCACAATGAAGATCCAGCACCAGGTCGGCGTCGATGGACAGACTCAGCAGGGTACGCTTGAGCTGTTCCGCCTCGGTGTGGGCGGGCAGTCCGGCCACCGCTTCCTGGAGCGCTGCCCGAATGATGGCGGTATTTTGCGCAGAATCTGGCCCCAGCTTACCCGCCACCAGCTGGCTGACGGGCGTGACCAGATCACCGAAGTTACGGTTGAAATTCCCGGTGCCGGCCAGATCAAAGCGCCCCGCGAGGTAGCCCGCCACGTGCTGGGACAGGCCGATGGGGTTGGCAAAAGGGACGCAGACCACTTCGCCCCGCAGGCGCTGGTGGTGCTCGGCCTGCTCCAGCAGCATCATCAAATGCTGTAGCACCAGCATGCCCGGCCATTCGTCGGCATGGAGCCCGGCTTGCAGATAGACTTTCTTGCCCCGGTTGGGCGGGCCAAAACGATGGACCACCAAATGGCGGGACGTCCCCGGGGTCGGGCTGGGCAGGGCAATCTCTTCGCGTACCATGGGGGCTCCTGTGAGGCGGGTCTGTTCATGCATGGTAGACCAGTCGGGGAGAGGCGCCTAGGGGGGACAACCCCTGCGTCCGGTCAGGGCTTTGGCTATACTGGCGGCTCAAGTGCGTGGAATTTAGCGGCATGAGTGAACGTTATCGCGAGCAGCACAAGCAACGGCTGAACTATATGCCCTGGCTCTATTTCTCCCTCAAGCCCAAGGATCGCGCCTGGGCCGAGCCCTGGCAGCAAGAGGTGCAAGCCCGGTTCAGCGAGATGGAAACCATTCGCTTTGGACAGGGCTGTTTCGTGTCACCCCAGGCCCGGCTCTTTGCCGAGCCGGGACGGGAGATTTGGGTGGGGGATGCCAGCCATATCGCCGCCGAGGTTTTTATCCACGGGCCGGTTCGGATTGGGCGCAATGTGGGCATCAACCATCGGGTCAGCATGGATGGCGGGGCCGGTGGCATTGAAATTGGCGACGATACCCGGATCGCCGCCCACTGCACCTTCTATGCATTTAACCATGGCATCAGCCCGCAGCGCCTGGTGCGGGAACAGCCGGTTTCCTCCCGGGGGATTCGCATCGGCCGGGATGTCTGGATCGGCGCCAACGTGGGGATTGTGGATGGGGTGACGATCGGTGACCATGCGGTGATCGCCATGGGCAGCGTGGTCACCCGGGATGTGCCGGACTATGCCATCGTGGCCGGCGCTCCCGCCCGGAGGATTGGCGACCGGCGCGAGAAGTGACAAAAACTATCTAACTTAATGATATATAATCACATTTTTGTAAATTTTACGTCCCCTCACAAAGTGTCCCGTAACTCTTACAAGTTTTTTACAACGTTCACCGCCCTGGCTTTGGCATCATTTTCAGGTATTTTTCAACTTGCTGATATTAAAGATTTTTTCGGTCGTCTGTGGAAAACGATATAGGCTGGTATGAATACTGCTATTAGATGACTGTACGTTCCGAAGTGGGATTGCGATGTGGGACGGTGCCTTTTTCATCTAACCAGGAATGACTAAGGATGGATGTTATGAGCAAGCTATTTAAAACTTCGTTGATCGTAGCCGCTTTTGTTCCTTCCCTGGCGCTGGCACAGGCGGTCGGTGGCGACAGGGAGCTTTCGATATCCGGTACCGGTAGCAGTGATAAGGACTTTGATAATTCGATTTTTTCCCTGGATGTAGCCTTTGGTCATTACCTGACCGATACCGCGGAAATTGGGGTTCGTCAGAACGTCAACGTGAATGACCGGGAGGGGGATGATACCAGCTTCAGTGGCGCTACCCGTTTCTTCTATGACCAGCATTTTGGCGACGGCCAGATGCGGCCCTTTGTCGGGGTGAGTCTGGGGGGGATCTATGGTGAGGATGTCGATGACACCTTTTCCGGAGGTCCCGAAGTCGGCCTGAAGTACTATGTGCTGGAGAAAACCTTCGTGCAGGGCATGGTGGAGTATCAGTTCCTGTTCAAGAGCGCCAGTGATGTGGATAACCGGTTCGATGACGGCGCGTTCTTTTATAGCGTGGGTATGGGTTATAACTTCTAGGCGAAGCGACGGACTGGTTGGCGCTGCCGTCCCTGGGCTTGTCCAGCGGTCACCCGGGACCGACCACAGCGCGCCGACTCGCGTTATTCCCAGGCTCCAGGACGAGCCATCCCATGGGGATAACGCCTAATCTGCCCAAGCCGGCGCGGCGGTGTTTTCCGGCACGGATGCCAGTACTCGTCGTTAGCCGGGGTGGCGGGCCGGCAGCTTCTGGACCAAGAAGGTCAGCAGAAACAGCGCAAACGCGCAAAGTACGATGGACGGGCCCGTGGCCGTATCCAAAAGGTAGGACAGGGTCAGGCCACCGATCACCGCAACACAGCCGGTCAGGCTGGCCAGCAGAGCCATCCGCTCAGGGGTTTTGGCCAGATGGCGCACGGTGGCGGCCGGAATCAGCAACAGCGAGGTGATTAACAGCACTCCCACGATCTTCATCGCCACGGCAATCACCACGGAAATCATCACCATCAGCAGCAGGCGCATCCGCCCCACGGGCACGCCTTCCACCTCGGCCAGCTCTTCATGCAGGCTCATCAGCAGCAGTGGCCGCCAGCACCAAAACAACAGCAGCAGGATCAGCAGGCCGCCGCCATAGATCCAGTAGAGATCATTCAGCGAAACCGACAGCAGATCCCCAAACAGGTAGCCCATCAGATCCACCCGCACCTCCGGCGCGAAACTGATGGCCACAATCCCCAGCGCCAAACTGCTGTGGGAGAGAATGCCCAGTAGGGTGTCGGTGGCGATTTCCCGCTGCTGCTGAAGCATCACCAGAGCCAGGGCGATCATCACGCAGCACAGGATAATGGCCAGGTTCAGGTTGATCTCGAACAGCACGCCGAAAGTCACCCCCAGCAGGGCGGAATGGGCCAGGGTATCGCCAAAGTAGGACATCCGCCGCCACACCATAAAGCACCCCAAGGGGCCGGACAGCAACGCGATGCCGAGCCCGCCGAGCAGGGCCCGCAACAGGATTTCGATCATTCTTTCAGGTCTCCGGCCGGCTGTGGGCAAGCGGAATGGTCAGCGTGGGACGAGCAGTGATGCACAATCTCACCGCCCAGGTCGTGATGGTGGTCATGATGGTGATGGTAGACCGCCAGGGTTTCCGCGGCGGTCTTGCCGAACAGGGCCTGATAGGCCGGGTCGTTGGACACCTGCTCGGGCAGGCCGGAGCAGCAAATATGCTGATTGAGACAGAGCACCCGGTCGGTAGCCGCCATCACCAGGTGCAAGTCATGGGACACCATCAGCACCGCACAGCCCAAGTGATCCCGCAGGGTGTTGATCAACCGGTACAGGGCCACTTGGCCGTTCACGTCAACACCCTGGGCCGGCTCGTCCAGTACCAGCAGGTCGGGCTTCTGGAGCAGGGTACGGGCCAGTAGAACCCGTTGCAGCTCCCCGCCGGAAATCCCCTGGACCGGCTTATCAAGCAAGGGACGGATACCGGTGAGATCGAGAACGTCGTCCAGCTTGTTGGGTTTGCGCCGGGTGAGCGTCAGGAACCGGCCCACGGTGAGGGGCATGGTGGGGTCAATGAATAGCTTTTGGGGCATATAGCCGATCCGCAGTCCGTCCCGGCGCTCCAGGGTGCCGGTGTCGGGGCGCTGCAGGCCCAGCACGGCGCGGATCAGGGTGGTTTTGCCGGCCCCGTTCGGGCCAATCACGGTAATGATTTCACCGGGGGCGATTTCAAAGCTGATGTCCTGCAACACGGTCTGTCCTTGCAGGCTGACCCCCAGCTGGTGGACGCGGACAAGAGGCGCTGTGCGCGTCATGGTCAGTCTCCTGTAGTGGCAGCGGCAGGGGAAGAGTCACCCAGGGTACGGCAGGCGGCACATAGGCCGGAGGCCTCCACCAACAGGTGGCTGATCTCGAACCGACGTGAGTTGGCTTCCTGCTCGACCGCTTGTCCTAAGCTGTCCAGACTCATTTCCAGGGTGTGGCCGCACTGGCGGCAGATCAAAAAACCGCTACGGTGATGTTCGTCGGGTTGATTGCAGCCGATAAACGCGTTGAGTGAGGCAATCCGATGTACCAACCCCTGTTCCAGCAGAAAGTCCAAGGCCCGGTAGACCGTGGGTGGCGCGGAGTTATGGCCTTCCTTGCCGAGCTCTTCCAGCAGGTCATAAGCGCCTCGTGGCTTGTGGGATTGCCAGATCAGCTCCAGCACGCGGCGGCGGATCTCGGTCAGGCGCACGCCCCGCTCACGACATAAGTGAACGGCCCGTTCCAGGGCTTGATCGATGCACTGGTGATGTTCGTCAGGATGGCAGGGTAGGAAAGAGGATACAGGCATATCAGGGACTCTCGATTTTGCAATAGTATAACATCGCAAAATCCCCGCCGCCCAGATTCCCGTGTTACGGGAAGTGAGCCCCTGCCGGGAAGGGAAGCGCCCGGAGTCGGGCTCCGGGCAATGAGGCTTAGCCCAGTTGGGTCAGCTGCTGGGCCAGATAGACCAGATTGGGGATAGCGGCCTCTTCGCCGCTGACTCGCACCAGCATCTGGTCTGCCGGCCCGCCGTCCTGTTCCTGCTCGGCGATTTCTTCTTCCTGGACTTTCACCAGGCGCGGAATCCCCTGGCTGACCAGGGCAAAGAAGGGCAGGGCCTGATGTTGCTCACCGATGCTGTTAATCACCGCGATCCGGGCTCGGGATGAGAGGGTGCCGGCTTCCTGGCCATTGATCAGATCGTAGGAGATCACCGGTAGCCGCACACCCCGCCATTGGACGTGGCCCAAAAACCAGGAGGGCGCACCGGAGGCGGGCTCGGGCGGGACGTAATCAATAATTTCCGCCACCGCCGCGTTCGGCAGCAGCAGGTTGGTGTGAGTGACAGGGATGAAAAGACTGGAGATCTGCCCTGTGTTTTTCGCCATGATCGTTGATCCTTTATGGGTCTTGCCGCTCAATCGCATGCATTCACGGCCAGCTGCCGGCTTCAGGCCCGGGGCTGGCGTCGTTTTTCTATTTCTTCCAGTTCAATCGTTTTAACCAGCTTGCTGGCCAGCTCTTCCGGAGTGCCGCTGAAACTGCTGCAACCGGTGGCCGCGACAGAGTCTGGCATGGAGCTGCTGGCACAGGAGCTGGATTCTTGTACCCAAATCCGGGAGCCGTAGGCTTTGAGCACGGGCGCGGCGATGGCGCCATCATTGCCCATCCCGCTGAACAAGATCGTATGACAGCGGGCGCCGTAATGGCTGGAAATATTGAGCATCACCTGGTCGATAGACGGGCCATAAGGACCCGGCCAGGGGGTCTCCTTCAACTCGATCAGGCCTTGGTCATCCAGGACCAGCTCCCGCTCCACTGGCACAATCAGCACTTCACCATACCGCAGCCGGGCGCCCGGGCTGGCCTCAACCAGAGTGAAACAGGAGTGGCGACCCAGTACCTTGGCCAGCACGCCGGCAAAGTTGGCGTCGATGTGCTGGGCATACACGAACGCTGCGGGTAGTCCTTGCGGCAGGCAATCGAGAAACGCCTTAACCGCGGCCGGGCCACCCAAGGAAGCCCCCAGGATGATCACCCGTTCCACCGGTGCCTGGCTGCTGTAAGGCGTCAGGCCGGCCGGCAGGGGAACCTGGCGGGGCTGCGGCTCAATGGCTTCCAACTGACCCAGGGATTCGCCATGCTCACTGAGATCGGTGGGGTCGCCCACCAGCTCCCGTAACTTGGTGAACAGGCGTCGCTCCCAGCGAGGGTAGTCGATGCTGTTACGGCCGGGCGCGGCCCCCAAACCGAACAGGATCGGCGCCTCGGTCTGCTCCAGAAGCAGATCCAGGGCGTCTGACCAACGTTCCTCATCGGACAGATCCACCACCCAAGCCTGGGCGGATTCCGCCTGCTGGAGCAGCTGCTCATCGAGCCGGCCTGGATCGTAGTTGGCTACGACCCGGTAGCCGTAAATACTGATCGCATGCTGCAGCACATGGCGCTGCAGCGGATCATCGGCGATGATCCCTATCGGTTGGGGATAGCCCATGGACTTAACTCGTCAGCCGCTCGATCGTCTCCAGCAGAATATTCTCTTGGAAAGGCTTGCCCAGATACTCGTTGACACCAATCGACATGGCCCGCTCCCGGTGTTTCTGACCGGTCCGGGAGGTGATCATGATAATGGGCACGTCCTTGAGACGTTCGTCGTGACGCACCAGGCTGGCCACCTCGAAGCCGTCCATACGCGGCATTTCGATATCCAGCAGCATGATGTCCGGTTTGTGGTCCTGCAGCAGGGCAATGGCATCCACACCGTCTTTGGCGGTGAGCACTTCCATACCGTTCCGCTCCAGCAGACGGGAGGTGACCTTGCGCACTGTGACCGAATCGTCGACCACCATGACGCGCAACGCGCGGGAGCCATGGGAGCTGGTCGCAGCCGGCTCGGTCGCTTGCGGTTTGTTCAGCAGGGTGGTCACGTCGGCCCGGATCATGGCGGGCAGGTCGAGAATCACCACCACGCTGCCATCCCCGAGGATGGTGGCGCCGGAGGCTCCGCGCACCTGGGCGAACTGGGGCCCCAGGCTCTTCACCACGATCTCCCTCGAGCCCATCAGGCTGTCGACCTGCAGGGCCAGGGGCTGTTCGCCGCCCCGGACCAGGATGACCGGCAAGGGCAGTGCCTGGCCCTGGAGCTTGGGCTGATGCTCCTTGTGCAGCAACGAGCCCAGATACTGCAGGCGGTAATGCTGGCCGGCATATTCGTACAGCGGCGCGTCCGGCTTGTAATACTCTTCCAGCTCATAGGAGCTGACCCGCACGATCCCTTCGATGGTGTTGAGCGGAATGGCGTAGAAATCCTCGCCGGTGCTCACCATCAGGGCCCGGTTGACCGATACCGTGAACGGCAGGCGGACAATAAAGCGGGTTCCCTGGCCCAGGGTGGAGTCAATGGTAACGCGGCCACCCAGCTGTTTAATCTCGCTGGCCACCACGTCCATGCCCACGCCCCGACCGGATATTTGGGTCACTTTTTGAGCGGTACTGAAGCCCGGCTGCATGATGAACTGCATGATTTCATGGTCCGTCACCTCCGTGTGTTCGTCCAACAGGCCCTGGCTGATGGCCTTGCGGCGCACCGCGTCCACGTTGATCCCGCCACCGTCGTCGGCCAGCACCAGCACCACATCGCCACCTTCCCGGCCCAGCGACAGCTTGATCTGTCCGGTTTCGGGCTTGCCGGCTTTGCGGCGGGCTTCGGCGGATTCAATACCGTGGTCCACGGCGTTACGCAGCATGTGCTCCAGGGGCGCGACCATGCGCTCCAGCACGTTACGGTCCAGCTCGCCTTCCGGGTTGTAGACTTCGAAATCGATCTTCTTGTCCAGCTCCCCGGCAATCTGGCGGACAATCCGGCGTAGGCGCGGCACCATGGAAGAAAAGGGTACCATGCGGGTCTTCATCAGACCTTCCTGCAACTCGGTATTGATGCGGGATTGCTGCAGCAGCAGGGTTTCCGCATCCCGTACCTTGTCGGCCATGGTGCCCTTCAGGTCCATCAAGTCCGAGGCGGACTCACTCAAGGCCCGGGACAGCTGCTGAACCGTGGAATAACGGTCCATTTCCAGCGGGTCGAAATCGGCATACTCCGGGCCGGTCTGACGCTCCTGACGGAACAGAACCTGGGCCTCGGTTTCCATTTCCATGCGCCGCAACTGCTCCCGCAGACGTTCGACGGTGGCGCCCATCTCTTCCAGCGTATGGCTGAAGTCGCTGATTTGCTGTTCCAGACGACTGCGGGCAATGGAGGTTTCGCCGGCCAGGTTGACCAGATCATCCAGCAAGGGAGCGGAGACCCGAATGGTTTCCTGTTGCTGGGGGGCCTGGGTGCGTGGCGCGGCCTGGCTGGCGGGCTGGGGCGTTGGCGTCTCGTCCACCAGCGGCTTGGCCATCTGCTGGCGCTGCAGCTCGACAATCTTGGCGGCGCTGTCGGACTCTTCCACTGGGGCCGGGGCGCCGGCCGCCAGATCACGGAAGCGATTGCGAACCGTTTCGATGGCTTTCTGCAGCTGGTCGTAGTGGGTCGTAATCTCCTGCTTGAAGGCGTCGTCGAGGCTGCGACCGTTATCAATCGCATCCTTGAGCAAGTCTTCCAGGGTATGGCTCAAGGTACCCAGCTCTTCCAGGTTGGCCAGACGGGCACCCCCTTTCAGGGTATGCAGGGCCCGCATCAGAACTTGGGTATGATCCGGGTTCTCGGGGTCCCGGCTCCAGTCCGCCAGGCTGTTTTCCAGCTGCTCGCCCAGTTCCTGGGCCTCTTCCAGGAAGACCTGCAGAATTTCAGGATCAATTTCGTCTTCCGCGCCGACCGGGAGGGCGGTGCTGGCGGCAGTTGGTATCGCGAAGGCGGTAATGGCCTGCAGGGCCTGGACCGGCATGACCATCGGCTCGTTACGATCCAGCTGCTCAAGCATGACGTTCAGACCGTCCAAAGCCTCGCCACAGGCGTTCAGGAACGCGTCAGAAGCCGGCAGGGCGCCATCCAGCACACTCAGCAAGCGGTCGTACAGGGCCTCGGACAGGTCGCCAATATGGCGGATTTCCGCCATCCGGGCACCCCCTTTGAGGGTGTGCAGGTCATGGGTCAGGTTGCTCAGCAGCACCTCATTGGCGGGCTCAGCCCGCCAATGGCCATAACTGGCCAGGGCGGCTTGGAGCAGATCCTTGGCCTCATCCAGAAACACCGCCACCAGATCGCTGTCGCTGCTGGCCACCTCGGGCTCCAGCGACTGCGGGGCGGCGGTGGTCGAAACGGCAGGCCGTTGGACGACGGCGGGCTCGCTGGTTTGGGCCTGAGCACCGCAATAGGCGCTGATGGCCTGGATGAGATCCGGCGCACTTTGCAGGGGCTGTTGGGCCCGGGTCGCCTCAACCATGGTGGCGAGGCGGTCGTGACACTGGTTCAGCAGATCCGCCAGGGAGGGATCGGCTGAGAAACGGCCTTCAACAATGCCTTCGAACAGGTTCTCCAACTCATGGGACAAGTCGCCAATGGGTTTCAGATCCGCCAGGCGGGCACCCCCTTTGAGGGTATGCACATCTCGCTGCAACACCTTCATGGGGTTGAGATCGGTCGGGTTGCCAAGCCACTCGTGCAGGGTGGTGGCGGTGTTATCCAGAATGTCCTGGGCTTCTTCCAGGAAGATCTCGACCAGTTCAGGGTCCAGCTCTCCCAGGTGGTAGACGGTTTCGGGTTCCGGTGCGGCCGCGGCATCCAGTTCGGCTTCTTCGGCGGGCCACTCGGGCTCCGGCATGGAGGCGGTGGTTGTTGCAGGCTGGTCGGCGTCCGCCTGACCCAACTGCAGGATCTGGCTGATCAGCTCCGGTGCCGGCGGGCAGGGCTGACCCTGGCTGACCTGGTCCACCATCACCGCCAAGCGGTCATGGCAGGTCTGGACCAGTTCATACATTTCCGCGCTGGGGGCGGTTTGCCCTGCGGCCAGGTGCTCGAACAGGGTCTCCAGCTCATGGGCGAGATCGCCGATCGCGCTGACTTCGGCCATGCGCGCGCCACCCTTGAGGGTGTGCAGATCCCGCTGGATCTCGGCCACCAGGTCCTGACCTCCGGCCTGTTGTGCCCACTGGCGAATGGTTTCGGAGGTGCGATCAATAATGTCAGCCGCTTCTTCCAGGAAGATGCTGGCCAGCTCCGGATCGAGATCCGCCATATAGGAGGCAGCTTCGGAAACCGTCTCCAGCGGTTGGGGCACTTCCTCTTCCAAGGAGGTTTCTTCCAGAGCCGCCTCGGGGATCTCCAGGGTCGGCTCGGCGTCCAGGCTGAGTTCTTCGGCCATCAGCTCCGGAATGTCGCCTTCCTCCAGGGTAAGCTCGTCTTCCAGACTGAACTCTTCCGTGAGCAGTTCGGGGAGTGGTTCCTCTTCCAGCGTCGGCAGGCTGTCCAGGGTGGGCAGCTCATCGGCCTCCAGCGTGAGGTCGGAGGCGTCCAGCTCCAGGGAGTCATCCAGAAGCGGGATATCCAGGTCTGGGTCGGCTTCGGAGGCACCTACGACAAGCTCTTCCTCATCCAGGTCGAGGGGCTCGATGAGGGCTTCCGGCTCAGAAGCGGAAGGCTGTTCGGAGCTGGTTCCTGCGGTCAGGTCATAGAGCTGCTCCAGCAAGCCTTCATCCGGTTGCGTCGCCAAACCGGCGGCAACCTGATCCATCATGTTAAGCAGCACTTCATGGCCGTGCTGAACAATGGCAAAGAACTCGTCGTTGGCGACATAGCTGCCAGACTCGGCCAGCTCATAGGCCTGCTCCAGGGCCAGGCACAGCTCGGCGATATCATCCAGGCCGGCCACCTTGGCGCCTTGTGCCAGGGTGAGGAGTTCGTTCACCAGTTTTTCGAGCTGATCACCCGGCACCGGGTTGTTGCGCCACTCGCCGAGAATCGACTCGGCATCCAGCAGGATATCCACACCTTCGGTCAGGAAGATGTTGATCATGTGCGGGTCCGGAGTGTGCTCCGCCCCATCCGTGGCGGGGCTGCCCACTTTCTGCAACATGGCCTGATAGGCCTCGGCCACGTCGGCGAGGAATTCCTCGGTACCCGGCAGTTGTCGTTGTGGCGCTTCGGCCAGCTGTTCGACGCCAGCCCGGATAAACTGGGTCATCCGGTCGAGCAGATCCACCATGGTTTGGTTGGCGCTGACATTGAACGCGCGGGCTTCCTTGATATAGCGCTCCACCGGGACGACCACATTGGCAATCGGCTCGATATTCGCGGTATGGGCACTGCCCTTGAGGGTGTGCAGGGCCCGGGAAATATCGTCGGTCAGGGCAATGGGCTGACCCGTGGCCCGGCCACTGGCCACAAAACGCTCCAGGCTTTGCAGATGGGTCTCGGTTTCGCTACGGAAAATTTCCAGCAGGACCGGATCCATCTCGCCGGTATGTTCGTCGATGGCATCGAAATCCGGGGACGGCTCGATGGCGGCTGCCACGGGCTCGGGCTGGGCCGGAGCGCTGACGGGTGCGGCTGCCGACTGAGTGCCGGCGAGCACCTGGGCCAGCGGCTCGACGATTTCGCCCCGTGCCAGGGCGTGAGCCTGATTCTGATAAGGCTCCACTTGATGGGAAGGGCCGCGGCGCAGCCGGAAATCTTCCACCAGATCCGGCAGAATCCCGGTGACGGCCTGGACCACCTCGGCAATGTCCCCATTCATATAGAGGGTGCCGTCGATGATCCGGTTGAGCAGGTTTTCAATGGCCCAGGCGGTTTCACCAACCCGGGCGGCGCCTACCAGGCGGCCGGAACCTTTCAGGGTATGGAAGGCCCGACGTACTTCGGTCAAGGCTTCCCGATCGTCCTGATTGGCCAGGTACTGGGGCAGGAACTGGTGGATGGTTTCCAGCACTTCGGCGGCTTCTTCGACGAAGATTTCCAAAATTTCGTCGTCAATCAGGTCGGAGTCGGACTCTTCGATCTCCTGGCCCTGATCCGGCGCCTCAATGGAGGTGAGATCGGCCAGCGGATCCGCTTCCAGGGACAGCACCGGAATCTCTTCGGCGTCGGCCTCCAAAACGGGTTCGTCCAGGGTCGGCTCAAGCTCGGCGACGGCTTCCGGGGCCGTGGCTGCCGCGTCGACGGAGCACTCGGGCTCGGCGGCGGTTGCCGGTTCCGCCTCGCGGGCTTCCCGGGCGGCCTTGCGGGTTTGGGTCAGGGCCTCGGCGCGGCTGATGAAGGAGGAAACGTCCTCGAAGGCTTCGCCGTTGCGGAACTCCGCAATCAGACGGGGCAGGCTGTTGATCACCGCGCTGAGCAGTTCGAACACTTCCAGTTGAGGGCTCAGGTTGCCGTCGATCAGTTGGTTGAGCATGTGCTCGATAGACCAGGCCAGCTCGCCGATCACCGTGGCGCCCACCAGGCGTCCGGAGCCTTTCAGGGTGTGGAAGGCCCGGCGCAGTTCAACCAGGGCGGTGCGGTTATCCGGGTCTTGCTGATATTGCGGGAAGTATTCGCCGATGGTCTGCAGGACCTCGTCCGCCTCTTCCGCGAAGATCTCGATGATTTCGTCGTCGATCAGCTCCTGGTCCATTTCCTTGGCGGCGGAGGTGTCGGGAGCCACGTTGGACGGCAGCGGCTGGTCGGCCGGGGTGGTTTCGGTGGCCTGGGGGCGTTGCACGGGGGCTTTGCCCAGGGGGTAGCCCAGGGCCTCGACACTTTGCTCGGCCACTTCGAGAATGGGGTCGTTATCGCTACTGCCTTCGGCCAGACGCTCCAGATAGTATTCGATACTGGTGATGGCATCGGCCAGGGTATCCAGCTGCTGCCAGTCGGGAATGGACTTGCTGTCGAGCAGCACGTCCTGAACATAATGGGCGCAGCATCTGAGCAGTTCAGCGGCCTTGCTCAGGGGGATCATCGCCAACCCGCCGCGAATGGTATGCAGCAGCGCGGGCAGTTCACTGATTTCATTGTGATCCCAATGGGAGGCAATGAACTCCACCACGTCGTTCTTGGCCTGCTCCAGGCCATTACGGGCTTCCCGCAGCAGGGCTTCGTGGGCGGCTTCCAGCTGCTCCTTGGGAATCGGCGAGAGTTCTTCCTGCGTTTCGGGCGCGGTTTGACGACGGCCGTGCTCCTCGCTCATGCCAATCAGGGTGGCTTCCACGTAAAGCAGGGCGCCGGCGATATCCATCAGCACCGTGTCTTCGGGCGGTTGTTCCCGGCTGGCCAGCTCCTGAATCAGGGTGATCTGCTCCTGGATTACCTTGCGGGGAATCCCCAGGCCCAGCACCGCGACGGTGTTGGCGATCTGGTGCAGTCCCGGCAGCAGGTCGGCCAGATCCTGGTTGTTCTTCAGCTCGCCACGGACGAACAGGTCCAGCTGGTCTTTGATGCGCCCCAGTTCTTCATTGATGGCCAGCACCACGGACTGGATGGCGCCTTTGTCCGGGCCGGAAAGTTTTTGACGTTCTTCATCCACCTCCTGCTCGGAGGGCAGGGCATGCTCCAAATCGTAGGTGGCCTTGACCGCCTCGATATGAGGGGTGGTGGCGGTGGACTTGGCGACGTAATACAGCAGGTGCTTGAGCAGGTCTTCCGGCGCTGGCTGCGTCAGGATCTCGGCATGCTCGTCGATGGTGTGCTTGAGGTGAAAATCGATGTGGCGCAGCAAGGTCTTGGCGGCGGAGGAAAGCTGCAGGCCGCGGGCGGCCAGGGCTTCCACCAGGGCGCGGGCAACGGACCAGAATTGCTCCTGGGCGGTGCCTTCACAGATGGACTCAAGCTTTTTCAGGACTTTGAAGATAAAGCCGTAATTGGTTTCCAGATCGTGGTCGCGGATCACCCCGGCCAGGGAAAACTGATACATCTGGCGCAACTTGCGCAGCAGGGCGAGGCTTTCTTCGTCCTGCAGGCGGCTGGCCACATCGGCGGGGGGGCTGATGCGTGCGGGTGACAGGTTCGGCGTAAAGACGGAGTTGTCAGACAGCAGATTTTCGCCCCGCGAGGCCCGCAGGTCGTTGAGAATCGGCAACAGGATAACGGGCAGGTCGGGCTTGCCGGTCTGGATCCGTTCCAGGTAACTGGGCAGCTGCAGGATGGCGCGCATCAGCACTTCCTGGGCCTCTTCCTGGTGGGGGACTTCCTGGTTCAGCATGGCCTGGGCCAGCTTTTCCATTTCTTCCGCCAACAGCGCCGCGCCATAGAACTCCACCATTTGCAGCGTGCCGTGCACCTGGTGGATATAGTTCAAACAGAAGCGCATCCGGGAAAGGTCGTCCGGGTTGCCAACGAAGGCTTCCAGTGCCTGACGTGCTTGATTGAGGGTTTCTTCGATTTCCCCTCTCACCCAGTCAAGGGCGACATAGTCATGGTTGTTAGCCATAACCTCTCCAAGTTAGTTCTTCTCAATGCGCCGTATATACGCCAGCGTTGTATCGCTGGGCACCCTTTCAAGCAGCGGATGCTGCCAGTCAACCATTTCGCCCAGACCCAGAATCAGCAGTCCGCCTGGGATGAGTCGCTCCGCCAATCGGTTCAGGATCTCTTTGCGGCGCCACCGCCGGAAATAAATCAACAGATTCTGGCAGTAGATAATGTTCATGCCGTGCATGGGCGCGTCGCGTAGGTCCAGAACGTTGATCCGGGCGAAGCAGACGCGCTCCTTGAGAGCGGGTATGACCTCATACTGGTTGCGTGGCTTTGCGGTGAAATAGCGTTGCTTGCGCTGTTCACTCAAAGTCACCAGCTTGCGGGCCGGATAAAGACCTGTACGGGCTTTTTCCAAGGCTGGCTTACTGATGTCCGTGCCTGTTACTCCGTAATACTTCTCCAGGCCCAGGGTTTCCATGCATTCGTCAATCAGCATGGCCATGGTGTAGGCCTCTTCTCCCGTCGCGCAGCCCACGCTCCAAGCCTCGATCGGGGTCTTCCTGAACACCTCCAACGGGCGGGTCAGAATGTAGTCGACCATCAGGCTGTAGGCATGCTCGTCCCGGTAGAAGCGGGTTTCCTGCACCGTCAGGCGATCCACCAGGATCGCCCATTCGATAAATCCCGCCGGGCTGTTGGTGACTTGCTCGTAATACTCCTGATAATTCTGGCAGCCGATCTCGCGCATACGAATCCCGAGATTGGTCTGCAGGAAGGTCTTCCGCTCAGGCGGAAGACTCATTCCAGTACGCTTTTCGATTAAGGTCTGCCATTGCTGAAACTGCCTCTCGTCCATTTCCGGCAGGTTTTTAAGCATCCACGAAGGGGACATTTCACCTGCTCCAGCGTTGGTCGTGGTCTTCACATGAGTTCAGCGACTCCGGAGTAATTAAGCGGCGTGACCGTCATCAGAATCTGCGTCATCTTCATGTCCGGGCAGCTTGAAGCCTTCCACCGAGGCTTGCAGCTGACCAGCCAGCTCTGCCAGTTTACCGATGGATTTGGCCGTCGCCATGGTGCCGGACGAAGTTTGTGACGTAATTTCCTGAATAACGTTCATCGTGTTGGAAATGTGACCCGCGGACGAAGACTGCTGGCGAGCCGCGTTGGAAATGTTCTGAATCAAGTCCGCCAAGCTCTTCGATACGTTCTCGATCTCTTCCAGGGCCACACCGGCGTCTTGGGCCAGACGGGCACCGCGTACCACTTCCGCGGTGGTGTGCTCCATGGAGATCACCGCCTCGTTGGTGTCGGTCTGAATCGTCTTCACCAGGGCCTCGATCTGCTTGGTCGCGGCAGAGGAACGTTCCGCCAGACGCTGAACTTCGTCGGCAACCACCGCGAAACCGCGGCCCGCGTCACCGGCCATGGAGGCCTGGATGGCGGCGTTGAGGGACAGAATGTTGGTCTGGTCGGCAATGTCGTTAATCAGCGATACGATGTCACCAATCTCCTGGGAAGACTCACCCAGACGCTTGATCCGTTTGGAGGTCTCCTGGATCTGCTCACGGATGGTGTCCATGCCGTGGATGGTGTTCTGTACCACTTCGGCGCCTTTCTTGGCGATGGCTACCGAGCGCTCCGCAACCGCGGCGGACTCAGCGGCGTTGGAGGATACCTGGTCAATGGACACCGCCATTTCGTTGATCGCCGCGGAAGCTCCGGCAATTTCCTGGGCCTGGTGCTCGGAAGCATCCGCCAGGTGCATCGCAGTGGCCTGGGTTTCCTGGGCGGCGCCCGCTACCCGCACGGCGGTTTCGTTAATCGCCGTTACCAGGCCGCGCATTTGGTCGATCGCGAAGTTGATGGAGTCGGCGATGGCACCGGTGAAGTCCTCGGTTACCGTGGCCTCGGTGGTCAGGTCACCGTCCGCGAGGTCCGCCAGCTCGTCCAGCAGACGCAGAATCGCGTTCTGGTTCTGTTCGTTCTGGGCCGCTTCTTTCTCGTAGCGCACCTTGGATTCTTTCTGCAGGGTGAAGCCGATGTAGACAATGGTGGCGAAGATCAGGGCCAACAGGATGTAGGCCATCTTGTCGTTGATCAGGCGGCTGTCGGCCTGGTTCTGGTACAGGCTCACCAGGTTGGAGGTTTCGCCCAGCAGGCTTTGGGAGTGTTGGAAAATGTTGTTGGCGGATTCGCGCACCCGGAACAGTTCGGGAGATTTTTCCAGGATGGCGTCAACGTTGTCGTTCACGAACTCGAACAGTTCAGCAATGGCTTCCAGGCCGTAGCGGGCGTCTTCGTCGTTCACACGGCTGATTCCCATCACCTGGTTGCCATCCACCATGCCGTTCAGAACCCGGCCAAACAGGTTGGCGTC
>CAZEWG010000025.1:31171-36836 GCA_964514485.1 uncultured Pseudomonadales bacterium | reverse complement strand
TGGGAATATCAGCTCAACCTGAGCCAAGCCGAAGTTCTCCAGCTGTTACGCCATGCCTGGGAGATCAAGGACAAACGCTTCGACTACTACTTTTTCGACGAGAATTGCGCCTATCGACTCCTGGCCCTGATTGATGTGGCACGCCCGTCGGTCGATCTGGTCGACCAGGTCAGCACCCTGCGCGCCATTCCGTCGGACACCGTCCGTCTGGTTGTCGGCAACAACCTGGTGGAGCAGGTTCATTACCGCCCCTCCCAGGCCACTACACTCAACCATCAGCTCAGCCTGCTCAGCAAGCCTGAGCGGCAACTGGTCGCATCTGTCTTCAACCAGCGCGCCCTCCCTTCTGAAAAACAGTGGTCAGCCCTGCCCGCACCCCGCCAGGCCGCCGTGCTAGACGCCTCTTATGAGCTGGTCCGCTACCGCAGCCTCAGCGACAATCTGCCCCGGGAAAGCACCGCCCCCCTGTCCTACCAGCTGCTCAAAGAGCGAAGCCGCCTGGCTGCGGTCACCGCAGCGTCCCGGCCTGAGCCTCCTGTGGTGAGAGATGACCAGGGACACCCCACGGCCCGTGCCAGCCTCATGGGAGGCCGCTATCATGATCGCAATTTTCTGTCACTGGCACTGCGCCCGGCCTATCATGACCTGAATGACCCCGCGCCCGGTTACCGGGAAGGCTCCATGCTTCAGTTTCTCAATGGGGAGCTGCGTTATTATTTCGACGACGATGAGCTTCAACTGGAACAACTGAAGCTGGTGGAAATTCTTTCCCTGTCACCGCGCAACCAGTTCTTCCAGCCTATTTCCTGGGGCGCCGGATTTGGTGCTGACCGGCAGCTGCTAAATGATGGCTCACGCCCGCTGACCCCTTACGTGGCCGGCCGGGGTGGCTTGAGTTATGAGCTGGCGGGAGGCATCTTCTACAGCCTGGCCACCGCCAGCCTGCGATTGAGCTCCCATTTGCCCGATGGCTTTTTGGCAGCTCCGGGGGGCTCCCTGGGCTGGACCCACCAGACCGCCGCCAGTGCCTGGAGCCTGGACTTCTCCAGCCGTTTCCATCCGGCCCAGGATGAAGACCCTCATCACCGGCTCAGCGCCTCTGTAGACTTACACTGGCTCCCCAGTGGTTCCCTGACCCTGGCCTTGGCACGTGAGAACAGTGGAGATCTCTATGCGACCCTGGTTCAGGCCGGCATCCGCTGGCACTTCTAAACTGGCCCGCCTGCGGCGTCTGTCCGGGCTGTTAACGCTCTGTGCGCCCCTGCTGTTGCTGTCGGGGTGCGGGCATCTATTCTTCTATCCCAGCAAAGACCAGTTCATCACACCGGATCAGATTGGCCTGCAATACGAAGATGTCTATCTGACCACCCTGGATGGGGAAACCCTGCATGGCTGGCTGCTCCCTGCCGAGGGCACGCCCCGTGGCACCGTGTACTTTCTCCATGGCAATGCAGAGAACATCAGCACCCATATTGGTAATGTGATGTGGCTCCCCGCCGAAGGCTACCAGGTATTTCTCCTTGACTACCGGGGCTATGGGCGCTCCACCGGCAAGCCAGATATCGCACCCGCACTGCTGGATGTGGCAACGGGCTACCATTGGCTGACCCAATCACAGCCTTCTCCGCTGTTTATCCTTGGTCAAAGCCTGGGCGGCGCCCTCACGATCACTTTTGCCGCCCAACAAATGCCAGACCTGCAAAAACAGGTTGCAGGCATTGTGGTCGACTCCGCCTTCGCCAGTTATCGGGGGATTGCCCGGGAAAAGCTCGGTCAATTCTGGTTAACCTGGGCGTTCCAGTACCCGCTGTCCTGGCTGGTACCCACCGGCCACGACCCGGTTGACCATATCGACCAGATCGCCCCGACCCCGCTGCTGATCTTGCATAGCTCTGAAGATTTCGTCGTTCCCCAGCACCATGGAGTCAGGCTCTTTGACAGGGCCAACCCTCCCAAGATGTTTCTGGCCACCAAGGCCGCCCATAACACTGCCTTTAACCAGCGCCAAAACCGAGAACAGGTTTTGCGTTTTTTTGAATTAACCGCTTCTTCTCAACCCCTGCACTCACCATTTTTCTTACGCCAGGCCAGCTTGCCCGCGGCTGATCTGATCGTGCATCAGAGTTCCCGTAAGCGTTAGGCCAAACCTCCCAGCATTTCCATCAAAATGCATTATCCTTGCTGTCCCAGCACAGCTAACACTCTGAATTACTGGCGGATACCCAAGTTTTCATCTAAATTACGCGCGCCTAACGGAATATTTAGTAACGTTAAATCGTTAGGCTCACTTAAATTATCTGTCTGGAGCAAAGTTATGAAAAAGTCTTTCGCCGCCATTGTTACCGTATCTGCACTCATGCTGGGCGGCTGTGCCACTTCTTATCCTGTTGGTGGCATCCTGACCGACATTACCCTGCCTGCTGGCGTCACTGAACATGCCGCGGCCAAGAAAACCGGCGTTGCTAAGTGCCAAAGCATCCTGGCTCTGGTAGCCAATGGCGACTGCTCCATTGAAGCCGCCAAGAAAGACGGTGGTATCACCAAGGTTTCCCACGTTGATTGGAAAGCGAACAACGTTCTGGGCATCATTGGCAACTACGAAGTACGGGTTTACGGCGAGTAATCCATACGCGGGAGTCCGGGATAGAGCCATTTCTATCCCGCCCTCAAATTCCCGCCCACAAAAAAAGCGCCTGGGGTAACCCGAGGCGCTTTTTCTTCAAGTCGAATCGCTTCTTGCAGCCTTAGCCACCCAGAGCAGCGATATCTTCCTGAGTTACTTCCTTGATGCTGAGCTTCACGCGGCCACGCGCATCCACATCCAGCACTTTAACGTGCACGTAATCCCCTTCCTTGAGCACGTCAGTGACGTTCTCAATCCGGCGATCAGCGATCTGGGAGATATGCACCAGACCATCTTTGCCAGGCAGCAGATTAACGAATGCACCAAAGTCGACGATCCGCTCGACCTTGCCGTTATAGACACGACCGACTTCGATCTCGGCGGTAATCTCCAGCACCCGGTTTACGGCTGCATCGGCAGATTCCTTATTCGCCGCGTAGATGCGCACGCTACCATCATCATCGATGTCGATAGAGGCACCGGATTCTTCGGTAATGGAACGGATGGTGGCACCACCCTTACCAATCACGTCACGAATCTTGTCGGGGTCGATTTTCAGGGCAATCATCTTCGGTGCTTTCTCGGACAGCTCGGTACGAGACGCCGAAATCACCTTGTTCATTTCACCCAGAATATGGAGACGGGCACCATGGGCTTTCTCCAGGGCCACTTCCATGATTTCCTCGGTGATTCCCTGAATCTTGATATCCATCTGCAGGGCTGTAATACCCTTGGCGGTACCAGCCACCTTGAAGTCCATATCACCCAGGTGGTCTTCGTCACCCAGGATGTCGGTCAGAACGGCAAACTTATCACCTTCCTTCACCAGACCCATGGCAATACCGGCAACGGGTGCTTTCAGGGGCACACCACCATCCATCAACGCCAAGCTCGCGCCGCACACACTGGCCATGGAGCTGGAGCCGTTGGATTCGGTAATTTCAGACACCACCCGGATCACATAGGGGAAGTCGTCCTGGCTTGGCAGCATGGACTGCACACCACGGCGGGCCAGACGGCCGTGGCCGATTTCGCGACGTCCGGTGCCGGTCATCCGGCCGGTTTCACCCACGGAGTAGGGAGGGAAATTATAGTGCAGCATGAAGGGCTCCTTACGCTCACCCTCCAGTGCATCCACGATCAGCGCATCGCGGCTGGTACCCAGAGTGGCAGTGACCAGAGCCTGGGTTTCACCACGGGTAAACAGCGCAGAACCATGGGCATTGGGCAGCACGCCCACTTCAATGTGAATCGGACGAACGGTATCGTTGTCGCGACCGTCAATACGGGGTTTGCCTTCAACGATGTTGGTCCGGACCACCACTTCCTGCAGTTTTTTGAACAGGCTGACCACCTCGTCGGCAGACGGGCCTTCAGCGCCTTCTTCGGCAGGGACAAACTTGGCTACCGCAGCCGCCTTGATTTCATCCAGACGGGCATAACGGGCCTGTTTCTCATGAATGCCATAGGCTTCGCTGACCGCAGCACCAAACTCAGCGTTCAACTGCTCGTACAGGGCGGTGTTTTCCGCAGCGGCTTGCCACTCCCACTTCTTGGCGCCAGCCTCGGCAGCAAACTCTTTGATTGCCTGGATCGCGACTTGATATTCCTGGTGAGCGAACAGCACAGCGCCCAGCATCTGGTCTTCGTTCAGCTCAGCAGCCTCTGATTCCACCATCAATACGGCTTCTTCAGTACCCGCGACCACCATGTCCAGTTTGGAGTTGGCCAACTCGCCATAGCTGGGGTTCAGCACATAGCCGTGCTCTTCGGTGAAACCGACACGGGCTGCTGCCAGGGGTCCATTGAACGGCACACCGGACAGTTCCAGGGCTGCAGCGGTACCAATAATGGACGCGATATCCGGATCGTAATCCTTGTTGGCGGACATAACGGTACAGATGACCTGTACTTCGTTCATGAAGCCTTCGGGGAACAGCGGACGGATGGGACGGTCGATCAGACGGGAAGTCAGGGTTTCCTTCTCGGAAGGACGTCCCTCACGGCGGAAGTAGCCACCGGGGATACGGCCAACCGCGTAGCTTTTTTCCTGGTAATGAACAGTCAGCGGGAAGAAATCCTGGCCCGGCTTGGGCTCTTTCTGGGCAACGACAGTGGCCAATACAACCGTATCGTCCATGGTCACCATCACCGCACCGCTAGCTTGACGCGCGACGCGCCCTGTTTCCAAAGTAACGTTCGACTGACCGAACTTAAACGTTTTTCTTACCGGTTTCACGGTAACTCCTTTCACGATTGGGTGCCGCTCAGCACCTTAAATAAGACTCGAATCTCTTGACAACTACTATACACAAAAAACAAAAGGGCACCGGGCCTAACATCCTGAGATGTAAACCCGGTACCCTGTAGACTGTCCCTAGAAACGGGGGCTGCTTAGCGACGCAGACCCAAACGGCCGATCAGCGCTACATAGCGATCGGCGTTCTTGCTCTTGAGGTAGTCCAGCAGTTTGCGGCGTTGGTTAACCATGCGAATCAGACCACGACGGGAGTGGTGATCCTGCTTGTTCACTTCAAAGTGGCTTTGCAGTTTGTTGATGTTCGCAGTCAGCAACGCGACTTGTACTTCGGGTGAGCCAGTATCACCGGGTTTGGTTTGATACTCTTGTGTGATCTGTGCTTTCTCGGCAGCAGTCAGTGCCATGATGATTCTCCTAATGAATATGCATTACAGCAACTCCGGACCATCCGAAGTTGCCCAACCTTCGCAACAACCACGCATACCTGCAGCTGTTGTGAAATTCGATTGCGGCTGATGCCTCAGCCAAACCGGAGCAGACGTCGCGGCTTTAATTGATCACCGCTAATCTCGCCCAGGCCGATAAATCTCTGGTCCGCGTCCCGGATACGTACCATTCCGGAAAGCAAACCGGGGGTTATTCTAACCATTTGCCCTTGCAGAATCGAGCCTGTTTGGCGGGAATTGAGCAAAATATCGGGAATATGTTCTAACCCTGCATCAATGGGCAACAACAGCTGATCCAGTGCGGCCAGCGCCTCGTCCTCCGCCACGCCCTCCGCC
>CAZEWG010000025.1:0-31071 GCA_964514485.1 uncultured Pseudomonadales bacterium | reverse complement strand
CCTCCGCCACGCCCTCCGCCTCAGCCACTGCCCGCAACTGCTCGAGACCGTGGCACTGAGCCAGGGTAAATCCGGCGGACTGGTCACGACGCAGCACGCTCACGTGGGCACCACATCCCAGCGCCTCGCCAATATCTTCCACCAGGGTACGGATATAAGTTCCCTTACTGCAATGAACCTCAAGTTCCAGATAGTCCTCGCCCCAGGCCAACAGCGTCAGGGAGTGGATTGTCACCCGCCGGGCGGGGCGCTCGATCTCAATGCCCTGGCGCGCCAGCTTGTACAGGGGCTGGCCCTGGTGCTTCAGCGCTGAATACATCGGCGGAACTTGCTCAATCTCGCCGCGGAAGCGCGCCACGACCTGCTGCAGCAGCTCCTGACTCAGAGCCGGCACTGGCCGCTCTTCAATCACATTGCCTTCCGCATCCCCGGAGTCGGTACGAGCCCCCAGGGTCGCCCGGGTGAAGTAGGTCTTGTCGGCATCTAGCAGGAATTGACTGAACTTGGTGGCCTCACCCAAACAGATCGGCAACACCCCGGTGGCGAGCGGGTCCAGACTACCGGTGTGGCCGGCCTTGGCGGCCTTATACAGATGCCGAACCCGTTGCAGGGCCTGGTTGGAAGACAGGCCCTTTGGCTTATCGAGCAGCAGGATGCCGTCGATCTCACGAAACCGTTTTTTACTGCTGGACAAACTCATTCCTCTACCGGACGATTGCCCGCTTCATCCCGCTCCCGCGCCCGATCAATCAGGGTCGAAATGCGACGGCCCTGCACCAAGGTACGGTCATAGTGGAAACGCAAATGGGGCATCACCCGCAACTTGATCCGATGGCCCAATTCACTTCGCAGAAATCCGGCCGCGTTTTTCAGCACCTCGATAGAGGCATCAGCGGCGGACTCATCTTCAAGATTGGCCGTATTCAAAATGGTGACGTAAACATCGGCATAGGAGAGATCTTTGCTGACGCGGACTTCATTGACCGTAGTCATCCCCAGCCGTGGGTCTTTAATTTCCCGCTGGATCAGTTCCGCCAACTCCCGCTGCATTTGGTCACCGATACGCTGGGTTCGACTGAATTCTTTCGCCATCACTATTCTCGTATCTGCACAGGCTGCGCCTATGATTCAAGGGGCTCAAAAAGAATGCCCGGACCGTTAGGCCCAGGCATTCGTTCTCTCATAGAGCTTACAGATCAGGAAAGAGAACGGGCTACTTTAACCCGATCGAACACCTCGATCTTATCACCCACTTTCACGTCGTAGTTCTTCACGCCGATACCGCACTCCATACCGGCACGAACTTCGTTGACGTCGTCCTTGAAGCGACGCAGGGATTCCAGTTCGCCTTCGAAGATCACCACGTTGTCGCGCAGAACCCGGATCGGCTTGTTCCGCTGCACCACGCCTTCCTGCACCATACAGCCGGCCACCTGGCCGAACTTGGGTGAGCGGAAGGTGTCCCGCACCTCGGCAATACCGATAATGTCTTCGCGGTACTCCGGCGCAAGCATCCCGGTCAACGCCTGTTTGACGTCTTCGATGATGTGGTAGATCACGCTGTAGTAGCGCATATCCAGACCTTCACGCTCGACGATCCGACGCGCGCTGGCATCAGCCCGGACGTTAAAGCCGATAATGACCGCGTTCGTGGCCAAAGCCAGGTTGACGTCCGTTTCGGTAATTCCACCGACGCCACCGGCAACAATCTTCACCTGAACCTCGTCGTTGCCCAACTCGCCCAAGGAGCCGATCAGAGCTTCCAGGGTACCGCGCACGTCGGTCTTGAGCACGATATTGAGCACCCGGACTTCGTCCTTGCCCATGTTCTGGAACAGGTTTTCCAGATTGGCCGTCTGCTGACGTTGCAGGCGAACGTCCCGGAACTTGCCCTGACGGAACAGTGCGACTTCACGGGCCTTCTTCTCGCTGGGAACAACGGTGAACTCGTCTCCCGCACCCGGGGTACCATCCAAGCCGAGAATTTCCACCGGAATGGACGGACCGGCTTCAGAAACCTTGTCGCCGTTCTCGTCGAGCATCGCCCGCACCTTACCGTAGGTGGTTCCCGCCAGCACCACGTCGCCGACGCGCAGGGTACCATTTTGAACCAGCACGGTAGCCACGGAACCACGGCCTTTATCCAGACTGGATTCAATCACCACACCCTTGGCCGGTGCCGATGCGACAGCGGTCAACTCCAGCAGCTCAGCCTGCAGCAACACCGCTTCCAGCAGGGCGTCAATGCCTTCACCGGTATGCGCGGAGACATTCACAAACTGGGTGTCGCCACCCCAGTCGTCCGGCAATACGTCAATGTTGGCCAGTTCGGTTTTCACCCGATCAGGATCAGCCTCGGGCTTGTCGATCTTGTTGACCGCAACCACCAGGGGTACGCCAGCCGCACGAGCGTGCTGTACCGCTTCTTCCGTCTGGGGCATCACGCCGTCATCGGCGGCCACCACCAGAATCACGATATCGGTACTCTTGGCACCACGCGCCCGCATCGCGGTAAACGCAGCGTGACCCGGGGTATCCAGGAAGGTTACGATGCCCCGCTCAGTTTGCACGTGATAGGCGCCGATATGCTGGGTAATACCACCAGACTCGCCTTTGGCGACTTTGGTGCGTCGGATGTAGTCCAGCAACGAAGTCTTACCATGGTCAACGTGACCCATCACACTAACCACCGGGGCCCGAGTGATCTGCTCGCCTTCGTAGCTGATCGCCTCCAGAACTTCGGTCTCGACCGCGTTTTCCTGCACGAGTTTGACCTTATGGCCCATTTCCTCGACCACCAGTTGCGCGGTCTCCTGATCAAGCACCTGGTTGATGGTCGCCATCACGCCCATCTTCATCAGGGTCTTAATCACCGCCGTTGCCTTCACTGACATTTTCTGTGCCAGCTCTGCAACGGTAATTGTTTCGCCAATTGTCACTTCATGCACCATAGGCTGGGTCGGCATTTCGAAACCGTGGTTCTTTTCCTTCGGCTTCTTCTTGACCTTCAGGCGACGCGGACGGCCATCGTCTTCGTCATCCACCAGCTCCTCAATATGATTGTGGCGAGGCTTGGGCACTACCTTGGTCGGCTTGTGTTTTTCCCGGCGCTTGTTGGCAGGCAGCTCTTCTTCCTCGTCCCCTTCGGGTCGGACCTTCTTCTTGGCCTTCTTCGCCTCGTGCTTTTTCGCTTCTTCCGCTTTTGCGGCAATCTCTTCCTCGGTCAGAACGGGCTCTTCCGCCCCCTCGACTTCAGCGGGCTCGGCCGGAGCTTCTGCGGCCGGCTCTGTGTCAGCAGCCTGTGCAGCCACCGGCTGCTCCTGGGTAGACTCAGCAGGAGCCTCGGCAGCAACTTCTACCGCCTCGGCTGCAGCCTCTTCGGCTTCCTGTTGCTGGGCCTGCTCCGCGGCAGCTTCCTCGGCCTGCTGGGCTTCCAGCTGGCGTTTCTTCTCTTGCTCGGCTTCCAGCAGAACATCGGTACGCTTGATATAGGTACGCTTCTTACGCACCTCCACGTTCACCGTGCGCTGACCACCCACTTTCAAGGTGGTGGTCGTCTTACGTTGTAGAGTAATTTTGCGCGGTTCTGCAGTTTCACCGTGACTGCGTTGAAGGTAGGCCAATAAGACCTGCTTCTCTGCATCCGTCACTGGATCAGTCTCTTTTTTCTGAGGCAGTCCGGCGTCTTGAATTTGCTTGAGCAGACGATCAACGGGAGCGCCTACATCTGCGGCAAGCTGTTTAACTGTTACGTCAGCCATGCGGGGTTCTCCTGTAGTCGTGACTATTGCTGATCTTCGAACCAGGGGGCACGGGCAGCCATGATCAACTTGCCGGCCCGATCCTCGTCCATACCATCGATATCCAACAGATCATCAATAGACTGCTCTGCAAGATCTTCCATTGTGGTAATGCCCTTCACGGCCAGTGCAAGTGCCAGTTCCCGATCCATACCGTCCATTGTCAGCAGGTCTTCTTGAGGGGCGGCACCATCCAACTGCTCTTCCGTGGCAATTGCCTGGTTGAGCAACACATCCTTGGCACGGGCACGCAGCTCACCAATCAGCTCTTCGTCAAAACCTTCAATGGACAACATCTCTTCCAGGGGCACATAGGCCACCTCTTCCAGAGTGGTAAAACCTTCGCTGACCAGCACTCCGGCCAGTTCGTCGTCCACATCCAGGTGCTTGACGAAATATTCGACATGCTTGCTGAACTCTTGCTCCTGCTGCTTACCGGCGTCCTCTTCGCTCATCACATTGAGCTCCCAGCCGGTCAGCTCGCTGGCCAGACGAACGTTTTGACCATTTCGTCCAATAGCCATAGCCAGGTTATCGCTGGCCACTGCCACATCCATGGTGTGGGAGTCTTCATCCACCACAATGGAGGCCACCTCGGCAGGCGCCATGGCATTAATGACCAGCTGTGCCGGGTTGTCATCCCACAGCACAATATCAATCCGCTCGCCGCCAAGCTCATTGGACACCGCCTGAACCCGGGCGCCGCGCATACCCACGCAAGCACCAATCGGGTCTATCCGGCCATCATTGGTCTTGACCGCAATCTTGGCCCGAAGCCCCGGATCACGGGCCGCGGCCTTGATTTCAATAACCTCTTCAGCAATTTCCGGCACTTCAATCCGGAACAGCTCCATCAGCATTTCAGGGCAGGAGCGGCTCAGCACCAGCTGCGGCCCACGGTTTTCGGTGCGAATTTCTTTCAGCAGGGCGCGAACGCGGTCGCCCATCCGAAACATTTCCCGACCGATCAACTGATCCCGGGGCATCACCGCTTCGGCATTGTTGCCCAAATCGACGATAACTGCGTCACGGGTCACTTTTTTCACCGTGCCGTGTACCAGTTCGCCCACTTTCTCACGATAGCTATCAACGATCTTGGCCCGTTCAGCCTCACGGACCTTCTGCACGATAATTTGCTTGGCAGCCTGTGCACCGATCCGTCCAAAAGCAACAGATTCGACCTTTTCTTCGTGCACATCACCTGCCTTCAGCGCAGGATCAATTTGGTGGGCCTCTTCCAGGGTCAGCTCCGTTCCTAATGCCGGAACGGCATCATTGTCTACAACGAGCCAGCGGCGGAAGGTTTCGTACGCACCGGACTTGCGATCAATCGCCACACGAATGTCGGCTTCCTCGTCTTCATAACGCTTCTTGGTTGCAGTCGCCAACGCCAGTTCGATAGCCTCAAAAATGACTTCTTTGTCGACGCCTTTCTCGTTTGAGACTGCTTCTACGACCAATAGGATTTCTTTATTCATGATGATGTCCGCCTAACACCGAATCCTTAAAACTGTGCAACGATATTTGCCTTTTCGACTAACTCGATAGGCAAAAGGTACTCATTGTCGTCCACTTGCACGACTACTTCGTCGCCTTCCACACCCTTGAGCAACCCTTTAAAATTACGCCGCCCGTCATAGGGGGAACGCAATCGGACTTGAACCACCTCACCGGCATAGGCTGCAAACTGCTCCAAACGAAACAGCGGGCGATCCCAACCTGGGGACGAGACTTCCAGAGTGTACTCACCCTGAATCGGATCCTCGACATCCAGGATCCCACTCACTTGTCGACTGACAGCCTCACAGTCATCAACCGTGATACCGTCATTCTCTTTATCAATATAAATCCGCAGTACGGAATGCCGGCCCTGGCTGAGAAATTCCATTCCCCAGAAAACATACCCCAGCCCTTCCGCAATCGGCTGAATCATTTGCTCCAGCTCAACCAGCTTACTTGCCAATACGCACCCCTTTGCTCATAGACGGCGCCCAAATAAAAAATGGGCATAATGCCCATTCAAACTTCGTGGACCTTTTCCCGATCCAACAAAAAGCCCCTTTTAAAAAGGGGCTCTTCGAAAATCTGTCTTAATCGGAGAACTGCCCGAGAGGCAACCCCTCAACTACTGAGGGCGAAATTATAACCACCTCGCCCCTAGCGGTCAACTCCGAGCAGATTGCATACCATCCATGATACAGAACCCGCTAGACATTGTATGGTGCCGAAGGCCGGACTCGAACCGGCACGACTTTCGTCACTACCCCCTCAAGATAGCGTGTCTACCAATTTCACCACTTCGGCAAAAACTTAACTTTTTTATCCTAACCCTTACAGCTCTGGCTTGGCGTTCGGATCGATCTCGGGCACCGGAGCTTGTTGCTCGCCAGACTGTGCCGGCACTTCCTGAACTTCCGGAATCAACGCATATGGATCAGTAACCCGCGCCGCCTGCTGCTTGGCAAATACCGCCAAGATAAAACTTGTCACAAAGAACAGCACCGCCAGAACCGCAGTCAGCTTGCTCATAAAGGTTGCGCTTCCGCGGCTTCCAAAAACCGTTTGTGATGCACCGCCACCAAAGGCCGCACCCGCATCCGCACCCTTGCCTTGCTGAAGCAGCACCAATACCACTACCCCAACAGCTACCAGTACGTGAAAAACCACAACCAGTGTTTCAATAAATCCCATGAGCGGAACCTTTCAACAGCTCAAGCGTTAATTCCGGCCTTGCAAATTGCCAGAAACTCATCTGCCACAAGAGACGCTCCACCGATCAAGCCACCGTCGACATCCGGCAAGGCAAACAACTCTCGCGCATTCGCGGCCTTAACACTGCCGCCATACAAAATCTGAATCAACTCGGCCTGCTCACCAAAGCGCTCGCGTAGCGCCTGACGAAGGCAGGCATGCACTTCTTGCACTTGCTCTGGGCTCGCAGTTTCCCCAGTGCCAATGGCCCAAACCGGCTCATAGGCAATGACCAGCTGAGCTGCCTGCTCGGACGTTACCGCCGCCAAACCTGCCAGCAGCTGCTCGCGACACACAGCCTGAGCCTGGCCCTGACGGCGCTGATCCAGACTTTCTCCAACACAATATACCGGCTGGAGCCCGGCGTTCAACGCCAATTTAATCTTTTCCGCAAACTGACTTTCATTCTCAGCCAGCAGACTCCGCCGCTCGGAGTGCCCGATGATTACCAGGCTGCAACCGACATCCTTCAGCATGGATGCGGTGACTTCGCCGGTATAAGCCCCCTCTTCGAAGGCTGACACATTCTGGGCGCCAAGCAAGAATGCCGTGCCCCTGAGAAGCTCTTCGGCCTTCGTCAGATAAACCGAAGGTGGGCAAACAGCCACTTTTACTTCCGCAGGAACCTGATCGCTGTGAGCTTTCAGCGCACCGAGCAGTTGCTCAACAAACTGGCGATTCCCATTGGACTTCCAGTTCCCTGCAACTAACTTTTGACGCATTCTTCTCTCCACCCAATCGGCGAGGCGCAAATACTAACTGAGTTGAAACAAAGACTCAAGCACTCAATAACATGCAAAAGTCTTTAAAATCAGGCCAGACACGCCTGCACCTGATCCGCCAGCTCTTGGGCAATTTGCCCCACCAGATTCTCGTCCACCCCCTCAACCATGACCCGGATCACCGGCTCGGTTCCGGATGGCCTCAACAGCACCCGGCCCTCTTGACCAAGGCGCTCCTCGGCACGAGCCACGGCGGCCTGCACGTCAGCATGACCGGAGACATCCTGCCGGGTTTTCATCCGCACGTTGATCATGGTTTGCGGCAACTTGGTCATGCCCTGTTTCAATTCATGCAGGGAAGCGCCTTCCTGAACCATGGCCACCAGCACCTGCAGCGCAGATACAATGCCGTCACCGGTAGTCGTCACATCCTTACAGACAATATGCCCCGACCCTTCACCGCCCAGCAGCCAGCCCTTCTGACTGAGCATTTCCATCACATACCGGTCACCGACCTTGGCCCGCTCAAAGGGGATGCCCAGCTCGCGAAATGCCAGCTCGGCGCCAAAGTTGGTCATCAGGGTGCCGACCACACCCCCACCCAAACGCCCTTGGCGCTGCTTGTGGCGGGCGATGATAAAGAGAATCTCGTCGCCATCGATGATTTCGCCCTTGTGATCCACCATGATCACCCGGTCGCCGTCCCCGTCAAAGGCGATTCCGACGTCAGCCCCCTGCTCGAGAACCGCGGCCACCAGGGCCTCGGGGCTGGTCGAGCCACAGGCGTCGTTAATATTGATACCGTTCGGCCGGATACCAATCGCATGCACCGTCGCTCCCAACTCCCGGAACACACTCGGCGCTACATGATAGGTTGCCCCCTGACCGCAATCGATGACGATATTGAGCTGCTCCAGGCTCAGCCAAAAGGGCACGCCACTTTTACAAAACTCGATATAGCGACCCTTGGCATCATCCACCCGCACCGCCTTACCCAGATTCGCCGGCTCAGCCACAACCATGGGCCGATCCAACCAGGCTTCAATCTCTGCTTCCACTTCATCCGGAAGCTTGCAGCCGTCAGCACCAAAAAACTTAATACCATTGTCATAATGGGGGTTGTGAGAGGCACTAATCACTACACCGGCGCTGGCACGAAACGTCCGAGTCAGGTAAGCAATGGCCGGCGTCGGCATCGGCCCCAGCAACATGACATCCATGCCAGCGGCGGCAAATCCAGCCTCTAGAACCGACTCAAACATGTAGCCGGAAATCCGGGTATCTTTACCGATTACCACCCGACCCCGCTGCCCATCGGCACTCTTGAACGCCTGGCCTACCGCCCATCCCAACCTGAGCACAAAGTCCGGAGTAATTGGGTATTCTCCAACCCTGCCACGAATTCCATCCGTTCCAAAATATTTTCTTTCAGCCATGGGCTTTAAACTCCTTGAATTGCCGCCGCCATTTTAATGGCATCGACATTTTCCCGCACATCATGTGCTCGAACAATAACTGCCCCCTTCATCACGGCCATTGCCGCTGCCGCCGCGCTTGCAACCGCTCGCTCCGCCACTGGCCGCCCCGTCACCGCCCCTAGCATGGTCTTACGGGAAACCCCCACCAATACCGGGAAGCCCAAGGCGCAGATGTGCTCCAAATAGCGAAACAGGCGCAAATTGTGCTCCAGGGTTTTGGCGAAGCCAAACCCCGGATCCAAAATAATGTTGTGAGGCGCTATACCGGCTGCCGTGCAGCTGGCCACTTGAGCGGCCAAAAAACCACGCACCTCCGCCACCACATCATCATAATGGGGATCTTGCTGCATGGTGTCCGGCTCGCCCTGCATGTGCATTAAACACACCGGCACCCCGGTTTCCACGGCCACCTGCAAGGCCCCATGGCGACGCAAGGAGCGAACATCATTGAGCAAGGCCGCTCCCCGGCGAACCGACTCAGCCATCACCTCCGGCGTGCTGGTATCCACGGAGATGACCACGTCAAACTCCCGATGAATCGCCTCCACCACGGGGCACACCCGGTCAACCTCTTCCTGGGCGGAAACCGTCTGGGCGCCGGGGCGGGTAGACTCGCCCCCAACATCAATAAAGGTTGCCCCATCCGCCACCATTTTTTCAACCTGGGCCAAGGCTGCGTCCATGGATAAATACCGGCCCCCGTCCGAAAAGGAATCCGGGGTGACGTTCAAAATCCCCATCACCTGGGGAACGCTTAAATCAATTTTCTTATTTCCGAACTGCATATTGTCAGCGCCCACCACAAACATAAAAAAACAATCGCCGCCAAAACAAAAACCCGGCCTGGGCCGGGTTCTTTAATCGGCTAAAACTTAGTGTTCGCCAGCCGCGCCACCGATCGCGCCGCTGCCGGGTGCCTGAGGCTGCTCAGCGGCAGCCGGCTGAGGCTCAGCCTCCGGACGCACGCCACCACCGGCGGCGGAACCACCGTCGGTCCAGCCCTTGGGCGGACGGGGCACCCGCCCGGCCATGATATCGTCGATCTGCTCCGAGTCGATGGTTTCATACTTCATCAGAGCTTCGGCCATCATGTGCAGCTTGTCGAAGTTGTCGGTCAAGATGCTCTTGGCCGTCTCGTAGCAGTCATCAATGATGGAACGCACTTCATCGTCGATCCGTTGCGCCGTTTCAGGAGAATAAACCTTGGCCTGATTGCCGGCTGAACGTCCCAGGAAAACCTCTTCGTTCTCGTCGCCATACATCAAGGGTCCGAGCTTTTCGGAAAGCCCCCACTTGGTGACCATGTTACGCGCCAGCTCGGTCGCCCGCTTGATATCGTCGGAGGCGCCAGTGGTAACCCCATCGAAGCCGAGTGTCAGCTCTTCCGCAATTCGCCCGCCAAACAGGCTGCAAATACGGCTGATCAAAGAGCGCTTGCTGTAGCTATAACGATCCTCCTCCGGCAGGAACATGGTCACACCCAGCGCCCGCCCACGGGGAATAATACTCACCTTATAAACCGGATCATGCTCGGGCACCAAGCGCCCAACAATCGCGTGCCCTGCCTCGTGATAGGCGGTGTTGCGCTTTTCCTTCTCCGACATAACCATGGATTTGCGCTCGGCGCCCATCATGATCTTGTCTTTTGCCAACTCAAACTCCGCCATGCTCACCAGGCGATGACCGGCCCGCGCCGCAAACAGCGCCGCCTCATTCACCAGGTTGGCCAGATCAGCCCCCGAGAAGCCTGGCGTGCCACGGGCAATCACCGCCGGATTGACATCGTCATCCAGGGGCACCTTGCGCATATGCACCTTGAGAATCTGTTCGCGACCAATAATATCCGGCAGATTCACCACCACCTGACGGTCAAACCGGCCCGGACGCAGCAGCGCCGGATCCAGCACGTCTGGACGGTTGGTTGCGGCGATCACAATCACGCCTTCGCTGCCTTCAAAGCCATCCATCTCCACCAGCAACTGGTTGAGGGTTTGCTCGCGCTCATCGTGCCCGCCACCCAGGCCAGCGCCCCGGTGACGACCCACGGCGTCAATCTCGTCGATAAAGATAATGCAGGGCGATTGCTTCTTGGCCTGTTCGAACATGTCCCGAACCCGGGAAGCACCAACGCCCACAAACATTTCCACGAAATCAGAACCGGAAATGGAGAAGAAAGGAACCTTGGCTTCACCGGCAATGGCCTTGGCCAGCAGGGTTTTACCCGTACCGGGCGGCCCCACCATCAGAACGCCCCGAGGAATGCGGCCACCCAAACGCTGGAACTTGCTGGGATCTCGCAAAAATTCAACCAGCTCCTTCACGTCTTCCTTGGCCTCGTCGACACCGGCCACATCCGCGAAGGTGGTTTTGATCTGGTCTTCACTCATCAACCGCGCTTTGCTTTTGCCGAAGGACATGGGGCCTTTTCCGCCACCACCGCCCTGCATCTGGCGCATGAAGAACATGAACACTGCAATAATGACCAGAATCGGGAAGGACGCCACCAGCAACTGGGTCCAGATACTCTGACGCTCAGGCTCACGACCAATCACCGTGACCCGGTTATGGATCAGGCTGGGCATTAGATCGGGATCATGAACATTGGGACGGATCGTTTCAAAGCGTGTTCCATCCTGGCGCTCACCTTCAATGGTCAAGCCATCAATGGTCACCCTTTGCACCTGGCCGTTTTCCACCAGGGAAACAAAATCCGAGTAGCTCATCTGCTGGGACGCAGTTTGCGGATTAAAGTTGTTGAAAACGGTCAACAACACTGCCGCAATAATGAGCCATAAAACTAAATTTTTTGCCATGTCGTTCAAGGGCTACCCCTCACCAGATCGTAAAGCCGAACGTTTCTACTATAAACTTTGCATTTGGGTTTCACCATACCACTATACCGGTTAATCCCCAAGCCAGTCGCGGCTATCAGACACATTGATCACTACTATTAAGGAGTGGGATCAACCGCTTTGCCACGCATCCAATCTTTTTCTTTAGAACCCAATAGTCTCTTTTGGTTCGCTAGCCACACCTTTTCACTGTCGTACCCCACTCGCCCGGATACACAGGCCTGTCAGCCGACCTCGCCTACCCCTTGAAGCCACGCGCCACCAGATAGACTTCCCGGGAACGGGCACGGGAGGCATCGGGTTTTCTGATCAGCACTTTTGAAAAATGATCACGGGCAGCCTGCTGAAACTCATTAAAGCCTTCACCCTGAAATACCTTGCAAACAAAGTCACCGCCGGGCTTCAGGGCGTTCACGGCAAAATCCAGGGCCAGCTCGACCAGATACATGGCACGGGGAATATCGATGGCAACCATGCCACTCATATTGGGGGCCATATCGGAAATTACAAGATCCGCCGATTGTCCGCCAAGGGCGGCCTGGATGCGATCAAACACTTCCTGCTCGGTGAAGTCTCCCTGAATAAACTCCACCCCCGCCAGCCCGTCCATTGGCAAAATATCGCTGGCCACTACCCGACCTTTCTCGCCAACCAGCTCCGCCACCACCTGGCACCAACCGCCCGGCGCCGCCCCCAGATCGACCACCAGCATGCCCGGCCGGATCAACTGGTCCTTGCTATTTAGCTCAACCAGCTTATAACTTGCCCGGGACCGATAGCCGTCTTTCTTGGAGAGTTGGACATAGCGATCATCAAAATGTTCTTTCAACCATCGCGCACTGGATTTTGAACGAGCCACGACAACCTCAAATAAAGATTCAGTTATGCCTCCACGATAACGTAAAATGGCCGCAATCGGGAGTTTCCCCTCAGTAATTTTGCCACAAGTGAGTTCCATGCCTTTAACAATTGAAGAGAAAAAACATTATCGCGCTCTCGCGCACGCCCTGAAGCCCGTCGTGACCATTGCCGGAAAGGGATTGTCAGAAGGTGTGCTGCAAGAGATCGACCGCGCCTTGAACGATCACGAACTGATCAAGGTAAAGGTGAAAGTTGGTGAACGGGAAGTGAAGCACCAAGTAATTGAAGAGCTCTGCGCGACCCTGAAAGCGGACTGGGTGCAAACCATTGGCAACATCGCCATCCTGCTGCGTCGCGCCACCAAGCCCAACCCCAAGCTTTCCAACCTGATCCGCCAGGGCAACATTTCAAACTAGGCGGGCGTCATTGCGTCGGCCGTTCAGCCCAGGCGTCAGAAACAACAAAGCCGGCAAAATGCCGGCTTTGTTGTAATAGCCCACCCCGACCCACAAAGAATCAGGGGGGAGCAGGTCAGATGTGTCTCACATCATCAATTTCGTACTCTACCACTCCGTTCGGGACATTAACCCGAACCACATCGCCGTTTTCCTTGCCGATCAGCGCCCGGGCAATGGGAGAAGAGACTGAAATCTTGCCACTCTTGATATCCGCCTCATCGTCACCCACGATTTGGTAGGTCACTTTTTCCTCGGTATCCAGATTCACGATGTCGACCGTCACACCAAAAATCACCTTGCCGGTGTTTTCAATTTGGGTCACATCAATCACATGGGCATAGGAAAGCTTGGATTCGATTTCCTGAATCCGGCCTTCCACAAACCCTTGCTGTTCCCGCGCAGCATGATACTCAGCGTTTTCCTTGAGATCACCGTGCTCACGCGCCTCGGCAATTGCCTGGATAATGCGAGGGCGCTCAACCGACTTGAGATGGTTCAGCTCCTCCCTCAATGCCTTTTCACCGGCAACTGTCATGGGTATTTTGTTCATTATTTATCAATTCCTGCATGAATATCTTGTAGGCGCCGAACCGTTTGTGCCGCTCCGAATCGAATCGCCTGCGAGATAGCCTGACCGCCAGCCAACGTCGTGGAGTAGGCCACCTTTTGCTGTAGCGCACTCTGGCGAATCTGAGAGGAGTCGGCAATGGCCCGGCGTCCTTCAGTGGTGTTAACGATCAGTTGGATCTTACCGTTTTTAATGGCGTCGACAATATGAGGACGCCCCTCATTCACTTTATTTACCCGCGTGACCGGCAGGCCAGCCGCTTCAAGCGCCTGGGCGGTACCATTGGTGGCCACCAGCTTGAAACCGATCTCGATGAGATCCCGCGCCAAGTCCACAACGCCCGCCTTGTCGGCGTCACGCACACTGATAAATGCCACCCCTTCTTTGGAGAAGTGCTCACCGGCGGCGGCAGATGCTTTGGCAAAGGCTTCACCGAAGCTTTCACCAATACCCATGACCTCGCCGGTGGACTTCATTTCCGGCCCCAGGATCGGGTCAACGCCGGGGAACTTGTTGAAGGGGAACACGCTTTCCTTAACGTTATACAGCTTGGGAATCACTTCTTCCGTGAAACCCTGCTCTTCCAGGCTCTTGCCAGCCATGCAGCGGGCCGCCACCATGGCCAGGGACTTGCCAATCGCCTTGGACACGAAGGGCACGGTCCGGGAAGCCCGCGGGTTCACCTCAATGACATAGACCTTGTCATCCTGGTACGCCAACTGGACGTTAACCAGACCCACCACACCCAATTCCAGGGTCATGCGTCGAACCATGTCGCGCATTTCGTCCTGAACTTCCTGGGACAGACTGTACGGCGGCAAGCTGCAAGCGGAGTCGCCGGAGTGTACGCCCGCCTGCTCAATGTGCTGCATGATGGCGCCAATCACTACCCGCTTGCCATCGCTGATGGCATCAATATCCACCTCGATCGCCGCATTCAGGAAGTGATCCAGCAATACCGGGCTGTCGTTGGACACCAGTACCGCTTCCCGCATGTAGCGCGTCAACTCTTCCTCGGAGTGGACGATTTCCATGGCGCGACCGCCCAATACATAAGACGGGCGAACCACCAAAGGATAGCCGATCTGCTTGGCGGCCAGAATGCCTTCTTCCAGGCTGCGCACCGTCGCATTGGGCGGCTGGAGCAGGCCCAGACGATCAATCATTTGCTGGAAGCGCTCACGGTCTTCGGCACGGTCAATCGCATCCGGGCTGGTACCGATGATGGGCACCCCGGCCTCTTCCAGACCACGCGCCAGCTTCAGCGGGGTCTGACCGCCATAATGGACAATCACACCCTTGGGTTTTTCCAGATCCACAATGGCCAGCACGTCTTCCAGGGTGATCGGCTCGAAATAGAGACGGTCGGACGTGTCGTAGTCGGTGGAAACGGTTTCCGGGTTGCAGTTGATCATGATGGTTTCATAACCATCTTCCCGCATCGCCAGGGCCGCATGCACGCAGCAGTAGTCGAACTCGATCCCCTGCCCGATCCGGTTGGGGCCGCCACCGATGATCACGATCTTCTCGCGCTCGGACGGTGCAGCCTCACACTCCTCCTCATAGGTGGAGTACATATAAGCCGTGGTGGACGCGAACTCCGCCGCGCAGGTATCCACCCGTTTGTAGACCGGCCGGATACCCAGGGCCTGACGCTTCTCGCGCACGGCCTTTTCGGTCAGCCCCAGCAACTTGGCCAGGCGCGCATCGGAAAAGCCCTTGCGCTTCAAGCGCCAGATATCATCACGGGTCAGGTCCGCCTGACCCAGCTTGAGCAGGCGAGCCTCTTCCTTGACCAGATCTTCAATCTGGATCAGGAACCAGGGATCCACGCCGCTGAGCTCATAAACTTCCTGGACACTCATACCGGCACGGAAGGCGTCGCCAATGTACCAGATCCGGTCAGCACCGGGGTTCATCAACTCCCGAACCAGGGTCTCGCGGGCCTCTTCGGCCTTCAGATCCAGCTTCGGATCAAAGCCGGTGGCGCCCACTTCCAGACCCCGCAGGGCTTTCTGTACCGATTCCTGGAAGGTCCGACCGATGGCCATCACCTCACCCACTGATTTCATCTGGGTGGTCAGGCGGTTATTGGCTTGGGGGAACTTTTCAAAGGTGAAACGGGGCACCTTGGTGACCACATAGTCGATCGCCGGCTCGAAGGAAGCGGGAGTCGCGCCACCGGTAATGTCGTTTTTCAGTTCATCCAGGGTATAGCCCACCGCCAGCTTGGCGGCCACTTTGGCAATCGGGAAGCCGGTCGCCTTGGAGGCCAGCGCGGAAGAGCGAGACACCCGCGGGTTCATTTCAATCACCACCATGCGGCCATCTTTCGGGTTAATCCCGAACTGCACGTTGGAGCCACCGGTTTCCACGCCGATTTCACGCAGCACGGCAATGGAGGCGTCCCGCATCAGCTGGTATTCTTTGTCGGTCAGGGTCTGGGCGGGAGCCACGGTGATGGAGTCACCGGTGTGAACGCCCATGGCGTCGAAGTTCTCGATGGAACAGATGATGATGCAGTTGTCGTTTTTGTCACGAACAACTTCCATCTCGTACTCTTTCCAGCCAATCAGGGATTCGTCGATCAGCAGCTCACGGGTCGGGGACATTTCCAGACCGCGCTGGCAGATCTCTTCAAACTCTTCCCGATTGTAGGCAATGCCGCCACCGCTGCCACCCATGGTGAAGGAAGGACGGATAATGCAGGGAAAGCCGATGACATCCATCACCTGCAGGGCTTCTTCCATGCTGTGGGCGATGCGGGAGCGCGGACACTCCAGACCAATCGCCCGCATGGCCTTGTCGAAGCGCTCGCGGTCTTCCGCCTTATCAATCGCGTCCTGGGTGGCGCCGATCATTTCAACACCGAACTCATCCAGTACGCCGTTACGCGCCAGATCCAAAGCACAGTTGAGCGCCGTTTGGCCGCCCATGGTTGGCAACAGGGCGTCTGGGCGCTCTTTTTCGATAATCTTGGCAACCGTCTGCCAGTTGATCGGCTCAATGTAGGTTGAGTCGGCCATGGCAGGGTCAGTCATAATGGTAGCCGGGTTCGAGTTAACCAGAATGACTCGGTAGCCCTCTTCACGCAGTGCCTTACAGGCTTGCGCCCCGGAGTAGTCGAACTCACAGGCCTGACCGATAACAATCGGCCCCGCGCCCAGAATGAGAATGCTTTGAATATCGGTACGCTTTGGCATCTTTCTCTATTCACCGAATCATAATTCAACAAGAGCCCGATTAGCGCCTTGCACCAACCGGGCCCGAAACATCAAGTACTGTGCACCGCTCCCGGTTAACCGCGCGCCTTGTACTCACGCATCAGCTCAACGAACTGGTCAAACAAGGGCGCGACGTCTTTCGGTCCCGGACTGGCTTCCGGATGCCCCTGAAACCCGAATGCCGGCACGTCAGTACGGCGGACGCCCTGCAGGGTTCCGTCAAACAGCGACTTGTGAGTAGCTACCAGATTGGCCGGCAGGCTCGCCTCATCCACCGCAAAACCGTGGTTTTGGCTGGTGATCATCACGGTACCATTGGACAGATTCTGAACCGGATGGTTTGCCCCATGATGGCCCTGCTTCATTTTCAGGGTCTTGGCACCACTGGCCAGCGCCAACAGCTGATGGCCCAGACAGATACCAAAGGTCGGCACTTTTGCTGCCAGAATTTCCTGAATCGCCTTAATGGCATAATCGCAGGCGGCGGGGTCGCCCGGCCCATTGGCCAGCAAGATGCCATCCGGATTCATCGCCAGCACATCGGCCGCAGGCGTCTGGGCAGGTACCAGGGTCAGCTTGCAACCACGGGAGATCAGTGGCCGCAGAATGTTACGCTTGACCCCGAAGTCGTACACCACCACATTGAACTCAGGGTTTTCCAGCTGGCGATATCCGTCGCGGATATCCCACTCGCCTTCGGTCCACTCTTCAATCTCGGTGCGGGACACCTCTTTGGCGAGATCCATGCCCTTCAAGCCGGGGAATGCCCGCGCTTTTTCCAAGGCCTCTGCTTCGGAGATATTGTCACCCGCCAGGATGCAACCATTCAGGGCGCCCTTCTCACGCAGAATGCGCGTCAAGCGGCGGGTATCGATTTCAGCAATGCCCACCACACCGTTTTCCCGCAGATACTGATCCAGCGGCTTCTCGCAACGCCAGTTACTGACGGTCAGAGGCAGGTCGCGAATCACTAACCCGGCAGCCCAGACTCTGCCAGACTCGACATCTTCATTGTTGACGCCGGTATTGCCGATATGCGGGTAAGTTAAAGTGACGATCTGTTGCGCGTAAGATGGGTCCGTCAGGATTTCCTGGTAGCCGGTCATCGCGGTGTTAAACACCACTTCACCGCTGGAAACTCCTTCCGCCCCGATCGATATTCCCTTGAAGATACTGCCGTCTTCAAGGGCCAGTAATGCAGGTTTTCTTGAGTCCATAATTACCGTCGTCAAAGGCCAGGATGAGCCCGTGAGGGCCTCATTTGCAAAAAAGCGAGAGGGAGTTTGAGCTCCGTCTCGCCTTTGCGAAAGAATCGGTCAAAAAAAAGGCGCATGACGCGCTCAAATCCGCAATATTCTATCAATGCGAATCCGGGCTGTCTATGAATAATCCAGCAGATTTGGAGCCCCTCCAATATTCGGCGACACCCCGCAGGATATTCCCGGGGAGCGGCAAGCCCTCCCCCTGAACCGACAGCCCCGGACAAGGGGCGACCAATCAACGCAGCCCCAGCACATCCTGCATATCGTAGAAGCCATTGGACTTGCCGCTTAGCCAGAGCGCGGCACGCACCGCACCCTTGGCAAACGTCATCCGACTGGAGGCCTTGTGGGTAATTTCCACCCGCTCCCCCTCACCGGCGAACAGCACCGTGTGGTCTCCCACGATATCGCCGCCGCGAACCGTGGCAAAACCGATGGTTTGACGGTCGCGGGCACCGGTCTGGCCTTCCCGGCCATAGACGGCAACCTCCGCCAGATCGCGCCCCAGCGCCTCGGCCACCACCTCCCCCATTCTCAGCGCCGTACCGGAAGGCGCATCCACTTTATGACGGTGATGGGCCTCAATCACTTCAATATCCACATCGTCACCCAACACCCGGGCCGCCATATCCAGAAGCTTCAGACACAGGTTGACGCCCACGCTGAAGTTCGGCGCCAACACCACGGGAATCTCGCGGGAGGCTTCACGCAGCTGCTCTTTTTCTTCCTCGGTAAAGCCGGTGGTACCGATCACAATCGCCTTGCCCGCCTGACGGCACAGCTCGACGTTTTTCAAGGTAACGGTTGGATGGGTAAAGTCGATCAGCACATCAACCTCGGGCAGCATGGCCTGCAGGTCACCAGTCACTGCAACCCCCAGACGCCCGACCGCAGCGAGTTCGCCGGCATCGGTGCCCACCAGGGAACTGTCCGGGCGCTCCAGCGCACCGCCCAAAACGGCCCCCTCGGCCTGTTGCACCGCTTGAATCAGGACGCGCCCCATACGGCCGCCCGCCCCAACAATGGCTATTCGACTCATAAAAACCCCCATCAATCATTCGCAAACCGGGCGCCATGATACAAGGTTCAACCCGAGAAATAAAAACAGAGCAACGCCCACCTTCGACGCCAAGGCATCCGTCCGGCAGAGCCGGCCACAAAAGAAAATGCCAGGGCTGGCCCTGGCATTTTCTCACTCATCCACTTGTTTTCTAGAACTTCATATCGTCAAAAAAGTTCTTCACCCCTTCAAACCAGGAGTGCTTCTTCGGATTTTGCTGGTTACCCTGCTCTTCCTGTTGAAACTCTCTCAGCAGTTCTTTCTGCCGCTTGGTCAGGTTCACTGGCGTTTCCAGCACCACCCGGCACATCAGGTCTCCAGGCTCACCGCCACGCACCGGGGTCACCCCCTTGCCGCGCAACCGGAACAGCTTGCCGGTTTGGGTTTCAGGCGGAATCTTGAGCTTGACCCGTCCATCCAGCGTCGGCACTTCCAACTCGCCACCCAAGGCCGCATCGGTAAAGCTGATCGGCACCTCGCAGTAGAGATTCTTGCCATCGCGCACAAAAATCCGGTGTTCACGCACCGCAACCTGCACATACAAGTCACCAGGCGGCCCACCATTGACGCCCGGCTCGCCTTCGCCCGCCAGACGGATCCGATCACCCGTATCAACACCCGCCGGCACTTTCACCGACAGGGTTTTCTGCTCTTCCACATAGCCTGCACCATGACAGGTCTTACAGGGTGTGCGGATCGTCTTGCCCGCACCACGACAGCGGGGACAGGTCTGCTGTACCGAAAAGAACCCCTGTTGCATCCGGATCTGACCGGAGCCATGACAGGTGCCACAAGTTTCCGGCTGGGTCCCCGGTTCCGCGCCCGTCGCATGGCAGGTACTACATTCGACGTGAGTGGGTACCCGGATCTTGACGGTGGTACCGCGGACCGCTTCTTCCAGGTCCAGCTCCAAGGTGTAGCGCAGATCACTACCCCGGTTGGCACGAGTGCGCCCACCGCCGCCGAAGATGTCACCGAACACATCGCCAAAGATATCACTGAAACTGGCGCCGCCGCCAAAGCCACCCGCACCAGCCGCAGCCGCTCCATCAACTCCGGCATGGCCGAACTGGTCATAGGCCGCCCGGCGGTTGGCATCGGACAGCACCTCATAGGCTTCAGTGGCTTCTTTGAACTTGTCTTCAGCCTCTTTATCACCCGGGTTGCGGTCCGGGTGATACTTCATGGCGAGACGACGATAGGCCTTCTTGACCTCTTTTTCGTCCGCCGACTTGGGAACACCCAGTACTTCGTAATAATCGCGCTTAGCCATAGCTTGAGCTGTCACCATCAGCTGCCGAAAAGCCCTCTCGGTTACACAGCCTCCCCCTCGCAATCCTGGCGCACCGGGGAACTCGAAACGAGCTTTGTCGCAGTACTTTATGAATCGTCAAGACAACAGCGCGGGAGAGTCTCCCGCGCTGATTCCACTATCAGGACCTTGATAACCGCTTACTTGCGGCCATCATCCTTAACCTCCTCGAACTCGGCATCTACCACTTCATCGGCATTGCCTGCGCCATCGGCCTGCTCAGAACCCTGAGCCTCACCGGCTTGCGCCTGTTCGGCGTACAGTTTCTGCGCCAATGTACCAGAGGCTTCCGCCAATTTCTCGGTCTTGGCCTCAATCGCATCCTTGTCGTCGCCTTTCAGGGCTTCTTCCAGCTCCGCGATGGCTTTCTCGATATTGGCTTTCTCTTCCTCGGAAGCCTTGTCGCCGATTTCCTTCAACGACTTCTGAGTCGCGTGGATCATGCCGTCAGCCTTGTTACGGGCCGCCACCAGCTCTTCGAACTTCTTGTCTTCGGCCGCATGGGCTTCGGCATCACGGACCATTTTATCAATTTCATCATCCGACAGACCGGAAGATGCCTTGATCACAATGGACTGCTCCTTGCCGGTTGCCTTGTCCTTGGCGGACACGTGCAGAATCCCGTTGGCGTCGATATCGAAGGTCACCTCAATCTGAGGCACACCCCGGGGCGCGGGCGGAATGTCTGCCAGGTCGAAGCGGCCCAGGGATTTATTCTGTGCAGCCTGCTTACGCTCGCCCTGAACCACGTGAATGGTCACCGCCGTCTGATTATCTTCCGCAGTGGAGAAGACCTGCGACTTCTTGGTCGGAATCGTGGTGTTCTTCTCGATCAGCGGAGTGGCCACACCACCCATGGTTTCGATACCCAGGGTCAGCGGGGTCACGTCCAGCAGCAGTACGTCTTTCACTTCACCCGACAGAACCGCACCCTGAACCGCCGCACCAATCGCAACCGCCTCGTCCGGGTTCACGTCCTTACGGGGCTCTTTGCCGAAGAACTCTTTAACCTTCTCCTGTACCAGCGGCATCCGCGTCTGGCCACCCACCAGGATGACTTCATCCACTTCGCCATGGCTCAGGCCCGCATCTTTCAGGGCAATGCGGCACGGCTCGATGCTCTGTTCAACCAAATCTTCCACCAGCGACTCCAGCTTAGCGCGGGTCAGCTTGATATTCAGGTGCTTCGGACCGCTGGCATCCGCCGTAATGTACGGCAGGTTGATATCGGTCTGCTGGCTGCTGGACAGCTCGACCTTGGCTTTTTCCGCGGCCTCTTTCAGACGCTGCATGGCCAGCGGGTCGCCTTTCAGGTTCATGCCGGACTCTTTGCGGAACTCTTCCACCAGGAAGTCGATCACCCGCATATCGAAGTCTTCACCACCCAGGAAGGTATCACCGTTGGTTGCCAGCACCTCAAATTGCATTTCGCCATCAACGTCAGCAATTTCGATAATGGAGATATCGAAAGTACCACCACCCAGGTCATACACAGCGATCTTGCGATCTCCGCCTTTCTTATCCAGGCCATAAGCCAGCGCGGCGGCAGTCGGCTCGTTGATGATCCGCTTCACATCCAGACCCGCGATACGTCCGGCGTCTTTGGTCGCCTGACGCTGGGAGTCGTTGAAGTAGGCCGGAACGGTGATCACCGCTGCAGTGACCGGCTCGCCCAGATAGTCTTCGGCAGTTTTCTTCATTTTCTTCAGAACTTCTGCGGAAATCTGGGGCGGCGCCTTTTTCTCGCCACGGGCTTCAACCCAGGCATCACCGTTGTCAGCCTTGACGATCTTGTACGGCACCAGGTTGATATCTTTTTGCACGACCTGCTCGTCATAACGACGGCCGATCAAACGCTTAACTGCAAACAGGGTGTTGGTCGGGTTGGTCACCGCCTGACGCTTGGCGGACTGACCGACCAGGATCTCACCATCTTCGGTGAAAGCCACAATAGAAGGAGTGGTACGTCCGCCTTCTGCGTTTTCAATGACCCGAGGCTTGTCGCCGTCCAGGATCGCCACGCAGGAGTTGGTCGTCCCTAAGTCAATACCGATAATCTTGCCCATAAATCGCTCCCAAACTGATCTCGATCTGCGAATTCTTAAAATGCCCGATTGCTTAACCGGTCGAAGTTACTGCCTATATTGGAGTGAATCTCTATTTTTCAAGCGCCTGACTGCTGAAATTTGCGGCGCCGATCATCACGCCTGCGTATCAACCTTGGCTGCGCTGCCACCTTTAGCCACAACCACCATGGCCGGGCGCAACAGACGACCGTTGAGGGTGTAGCCCTTTTGCACCACGGCAATGACCGAGTTCGGCTCAGCCGTCGGCTGCTCCACCATCGACATGGCCTCATGCAATTGCGGGTCAAAGGGAGCCCCGAGCGGGTCCACGACTTCCACATTGAACCGGTTCAACACACCCAGCATCAGCGCCAGCGTCATTTCCACGCCTTCGCGGATTGATGCCAGTCGCTCACCTTCTTCGCCCTGGCTGGACTCAATGGACTTCTCCAGGCTGTCGACCACCGGCAGCAGTTCCTTGGCAAACTTTTCCAAGGCAAACTTGTGGGCCTTTTCCACGTCCTGTTCGGCGCGGCGGCGGACGTTTTGAGTCTCTGCCACGGCCCGCATCAACTGGTCCCGCAAGCTGTCCAGCTCCGCGTTCAGTTTCTCCGCATCGAGCTCACTTTCTGGCGCTGGTGACGTATCCACCGCGTCGACTTCGGGCTGAGCGTTCGGTTCCTGCTTCTGGTCTTCGTTCTGCGTGTCGACCGACATGATCGCGTGTCTCCCAAAAATGACGTAAGAAGGTTGATGAAGTTTGTGCTCTATATGGGGTTAGAAAAAACGCTTTCAAGCGGCGTAAAACATTCTTGTGCAGGACGCGAAAAATACTGTATAAATACACATAAAAAATCGCCAGGATGTCTCCTTATGCTCCTCCAGCTTTCCGTTCGTGATTTTGCCATTGCCGAACAGATCGACCTGCAATTTGAACCGGGCATGACCGTCATCAGCGGTGAAACCGGCGCAGGCAAGTCCATTCTGCTAGATGCCCTGGGGCTCGCCCTGGGGGATCGCGCCACCAGTGATAGCGTGCGCCACGGAGCCGACAAGGCCGATATCAGCGCGGTCTTTGATATCAGCAAAATTCCCGAGGCCCAGGCCTGGCTACAAGAATACGACCTGCTCCAAGACCAGGAGTGCATTCTGCGCCGGGTGATCAGCGTGGACGGCAAGTCCCGCGGCTATATCAACGGCCACCCCTCACCCCTCCAAATGCTGCGGGAAATCGGTGAAATGCTGATGGACATCCACAGCCAGCATGAGCACCAGTCCCTGCTGAAAAAGGAAACCCACCGCAAGCTGGTCGACCACTTCGGCGACAACCTGGAACAACTGGAAACCGTGCGGCAGCTTTTCCAGCGCTGGCAGGACAAGCGCAAGCGCCTGGAGCAACTCTCCAGCCAAAGCGAGGAAATGCAGGCCAAGGTTCAGCTGCTGACCTATCAGGCCCAGGAACTGGAACAGCTGGGACTGAAAGAAGGGGAAATAGAGGAGCTGGAACAGGAGCAGGAACGCCTTAGCCAGGCCGAAGGCATTTTGACGTCTTGCCATGTCGCCGTGCAGACCTGCAAGGAAGACGAAGACAGCTGCACCAGCCGGCTGCATTACGCCATCCACCAGCTCGAGCCCATACGTCATACCCATGGCGCCATTGAAAACGCCCTCAAACTCCTTCAGGAAGCTGAAATCCAGATTGAGGAAGCCTGCAATGACCTGCGCCACTTCGCGGATACCTTCGAGGCCGATCCGGAGCGGCTGCAGCAGATTGAAGAGCGCTTGAGCGATATTTTCCAACTGGCGCGCAAGCACCGCACCAGCCCCGGCGAGCTGATCCAGCTCCAACAAAGCCTGAGCCAGGAACTGGAAAGCCTGTCCGGGGGCGAGCAAAGCCTGGAGCAACTGGAAGCAGAAGTCAGCCAGCTGGCCGCCGATTACTTGCGGGAAGCCCAGAAGCTCAGCCAGAGACGCGAAAAAGCCGCCGCCCGGCTGGATGCCCTGGTTCAGGAAAAACTCAAACAGCTACACATGCCGTCCATGCGCTTTATCACCCAGCTGCAGAGCAAAGGCCAGGAGCCGGCGCAGTTTGGCCCACAGGGGCTGGAAGATGTGGAGTTTCTGATCAGCCCCAACCCGGGCCAGCCCGCCAAGCCCCTAACCAAAATCGCTTCCGGCGGTGAGTTGTCACGGATCAGCCTGGCTATCCAGGTGGTCGCCGCCCAGGTCTCCAGCATTCCGTCTCTGGTCTTTGACGAAGTGGACGTGGGAATCGGTGGCGGCACGGCCGAGGTGGTCGGGCGCATGCTGCGTGACTTGGGCGAGAAGGGGCAGGTATTTTGCGTTACCCATCAGCCTCAGGTCGCCTGCCAGGGCCATCACCACCTGTTTGTGAGCAAACAGGTCACGAAAAACCAGACCCATTCGAAAATCACGCGACTGTCGGAACCCGAGCGGATTCAGGAAGTGGCCCGCATGCTGGGCGGCATTGAAGTGACCGATCAAACCCTGGCGCATGCCAAAGAAATGTTGACGAAAAGTCAGAAGCAGGAGCGGCTGGCTCAGCCCGTCAGCTAGGCTGGCAGGCATCATTTCAGACTAGTGGCGGTTCAGGTAGGGTACGGGCGGCGCACCATGGCACCGCCCTGCAAATTATTTACTGCCCTTGGGCTTCACATAAAGAATGAGACTGTGATCCACAATCTCATAGCCATGCGCGGCGGCAATCTCGTGCTGACGCTCTTCAATGACCGGGTCAACAAACTCGATCACAGCACCGGTTTTGGTGCAGACCATATGGTCATGGTGATCGTCCTTGGCCAATTCAAAGACCGAATGGCCCCCTTCAAAGTTATGGCGCTCCACCAGCCCGGCAGACTCGAATTGAGTCAGGACGCGGTAGACCGTCGCCAACCCTACATCATCCCCAGCTTCCAGCAACGCCTTGTACACATCCTCGGCGCTCATGTGGTGGTTTTCAGTGGTTTCCAAGATATTCAGAATCTTGAGACGCGGTAACGTGACCTTTAACCCGGCCTTGCGCAACTCTGCATTATCACTCGCCATTTAGACTCTTAACCCTCATTAGCAGATCAAACGCGAATCAGTTATTATTCGCCTTCGAGCCAAGATAGAGGAAAGCTCTTTCAGATGCAAAAGTTCATGCCCGCCCTGCTCACCCTGATTCTTTCCTGTGCGACATTGTCGCTGGGAGGCTGCTTTCCCGGCGTTTACAAGATCGATATTCAACAGGGCAATATCGTCACCCAGGATATGCTCGACCAGCTCAAGCCAGGCATGACTCGCCGTCAGGTACATTATGTGCTCGGCACTCCCATTGCCGAAAACACCTTTGACCCCACGCTGGAAAGCTATGTCTACACGATTCAGCGAGCCGGTGGCGAGATCCGCAGGCAAACCATCAACGTTCACTATGACAACGACGTGATGACCCACTACTCGGGCTCATTGCTGCCCACCGATGTGACCGGCTTGACGCCCCGCCCGGCCACGGAGACACCGGTCTTCGAAGAAGAGCCGATTATTCCGGACTAAGCCCTTTAGCTTTTGGCGGCCCGATTCAGTCGGGCCTGCTTGGGATCCACCACCAGGGGACGATAGATTTCCACCCGCTCCCCGTCTCTAAGCACATGCTCCTTGGGATCCTTTACCGCCTTGCCGAAAATCCCCATTTTGTCTTGCTCAGGATTAATCTGAGGGAAAGCTTCCAGAATGCCAGAGCGTAATACGGCCTCATACATGGTCGTACCCGGCTCCACCTCCAGCGCAATCAATTTCTGCTGATGGGGTAATGCATAGGCAACTTCAACCCGAATCTTGCTCATCGCCTTCTCTCTTGCTCGCTTCGTCTGTTGATTCAGATGCTGTTCATGGCGCCAGCTCATTCCGCCGGACGACAACAGCCCGGCTATACCGCGCTATAAATCTGCCGAGCCCGATTACAGAAGGCATCCACCATGGAGTTGGCGGCCTGGCCAAAAACCGGCCCCAAGGCCACGCCGGCAAGGCGTCCGGCCAACTCAAAAGACAGATTAAGCTCTACCTTGCAGGCATCCTGATCCAGCTCCAGAAAACGCCAGCGCCCCTGCAAATGCTTGAACGGGCCATCCACCAGCTCCATATGAATCTCTGCTGGATGAATCAATTGGTTGCGGGTGGTGAACTGGTGTCGCACCCCGCCCTTGGCGACAGTCAGGCAAGCCAGCATCCAATCCTGCTCCTGCTGCAATACCTGAGCCGCGTCGCACCAGGGCAGGAAGTGGGGATAGGACGCGACATCGTTGACCAGGTCGTACATACGTTGCGCGGAGAACCAGACCAGCGCACTGCGTTCAACGGTCTTGATCATCGATCTCCTCGGAAGATTGTGTGTTATCAAATACGGGTGGCGTTTCGACAGGCTCAGGCTGCTCAGAGACAACCTGCTCATCGCCAGACGCCAGCCAACTACAAAGCTCACCCTGCCCGGCGCCGGTTAGGGCACAAGCAGACTGGAAGAAACTGGTAATCGTAAAAAGGATCAGGGCGCACAAAAGCACAGGTGCGAGGAATCGTAACAGAAAGTGCCAAACCAGGTAAAACCAGCTCCCATCCAGAGGCTCCACCCACTCCCGCACCCTGGCCCGGGGTAGCGCCCAACCAAGCAGGACCGCCACCAGGAGTGCCGCCCCCGGAATCAGCACGGCCGACACCACCAAGGTGATGTAACTGAACACCGAAATACCAGCAAGATTCCAGTCTGCCCCGGCCCGAAAGCTCAGGCTGAGCCCAAAGGCCAACAGGGCCGCCAGCGATACCGTGACCAGACTCGCCAACCACCGGCGCCAGTGAAAGCGCTCTACCAGCCAGGCCACCCAGGACTCTCCCAAAGCCACCGCCGCCACCCAGGCGGCCAGAGCCATGAGAGCAAAGAACAGGGTGGCCCAAAACTGCCCGCCGGGTAACTGGCCATAGGTCATTGGCACAACCCGAAACAGCAGATCAAAGCCCTGGGCTGGCCCGAACCCCGCCGAGAACACCAAGGGAAAAATCATCACCCCGGCCAGCACGGCCACCACCAGATCCAGGCCGATAATCAAAACGCCGCCCCACAGCAACCCTCGCCCGCCAGGCGAATAGGCGCCAAACATCATCATCACCCCCATTCCGATTGCCAGGGTGAAAAAAGCATGCTGGGCAGCATGGGCCACACTTTGCCAGCCAAAGCCCTGACGCCCATCCAGCCACAGATAATCCACCGCCGTGGCCAGATCCCCATAGCGCCAGGCATAAGCCAACTGCGCGACCATCAACAAGAACAACAGCGGGATCAGATAGCACATGACCCGCTCAAGCCCCCGATTGACGCCCCGGGCCAACACTAAAAAAACACCCGCCAGGAATAGCAGCTCCCAGCCAAACAGCCTGGTTAGACTGTGTTTGAGCCCCGCCAGCAACTGCACGGTGTCATCAGGCATGGCGCCGTTGAATTCCCCCAGCGCGGCCTTGAACAGATACGCCAGTACCATGCCCGCCACCAGCACATAGGTGGCCAGCGAGAGGATTCCGGCAACCGGCCCCAAAATCCCGCCCCAGCGCCAACGAGGGTGTAAGCCCGACGCCCCCACCAGAGATTTGAACGCCGTGATCGGGCTACTGCGGCTGACGCGCCCCAACAAGAGTTCGGCATATAAAAGCGGCAGCCCCAACACCAACAAAAACAGCACATAAACCAACAAGAACCACAGCCCACCATGCTCCGCCATGGCGTAGGGAAACCGCCAAAAATTGGCCAAGCCGATAGTGGCGCCGACGCCGGCCATGACAAACACGGGGCTTCGCGTCCAGGAGCCGTGGATCGTTTCGTGCTTTATCAGCATGGGTTAGGACAATACTCGGATCAGTGGATTAAAAGGCAGCCCGGAATGGCTGCAATCTACCTGCAAACATACCATCCACCCATGAGGCGTAGGACTGGCAGTATTCTATGAGATTAGCAGGCAACCCGTCGAATGAGAGTGAGGCCACAGATCATGCCCTGATATGAACAGCAGCCCCTTCAGCAAAACAGGCAAGTTGCCGGGGGATCATATACAATAGCCCGTTGACGGGCCCCTTGAGAAATCGAACGGGCACCATCACCTAATATCATCACCAGGGTTGGCGACAGAAGGCATATCAAAGATTTATGGCAGCATCCAAAAAGAAGACTCCCTCAAGCGGTACCATCGCGCTTAACAAAAAAGCCAAGCACGAGTACCACATCGAGACACGGTTTGAAGCAGGCCTCGCGCTGACCGGCTGGGAAGTCAAAAGCCTGCGTGCCGGCAAGGCTCAGCTGGTCGACTCCTACGTGCTGCTCAAAGATGGCGAAGCCTGGCTGTTAGGTGCTCACATTACGCCACTGACCTCTGCCTCAACCCACGTGGTTGCCGACCCGACCCGCACCCGGAAGTTGTTGCTGCACAAAAAAGAAATCGACAAAATTATCGGTCGCGTGGAACAAGCCGGCTATACCTGTGTTCCGCTAGCTCTCTACTGGAAAGGCAACAAGGTTAAATGCGAAATCGCCTTGGTGAAGGGTAAAAAAGAATACGACAAGCGCGCCACGGAAAAAGAACGGGACTGGAACCGCCAAAAGCAGCGGATTGTGCGTGAGCACAACAAATAAAACATGAACTTCATTTAAGTTGCGATAACAGCCTACTTTCATCGACACTAATACAAGGATTTGAAACAGCGTTCTTATTTTTCGTCTCACCGCAAAAATCACTAATAAGCCCCTGGATGGGCGCATAAGAATTAACAAATAAGCAAGATAGGACTGCCGTGATATTAAAACGTGAGCCGATGTCGGCCGTAGACACCGCATGGTTACGCATGGAGTCATCCACCAATCTGATGATGATTGGCGTGGTGCTCGTACTCGAAGACCCTTTAGACTTTCTCCGCTTCCTGGCCCTCTTGGAAGATCGCCTGCTCAGCTTCCAACGCTTCCGACAAAAAGTCGTGCAGGACGATGGCCGCTACTACTGGGAAGATGATCCCTACTTTGACATCGACAACCATGTCCACCGGATTTCCCTGGCAGGAGATGGCACCCAGCTCGAACTCCAAAAGCTCGCCGCCGATCTCAACAGCACCCCCCTGTGCCATGACATGCCGCTTTGGCAGGTGCACCTGGTTGACCGCTACCAGGGTGGCTCCGCCATTATCGCGCGCATTCACCATTGCATTGCCGACGGCCTTGCACTGGTAAGGGTGCTGTTGTCACTCACCGACGCACCGTCCACCGCCCCCACTTCCTGCGGCCCGTTGTCCGAGCCTCGGGCAAAACCCTATTTAAACGGCCATCGCAATGACCTGTGGCAGCCGGCCCGGAAGCTAATCCGCAACACACTCCAGCAGGGCCAAGAGCTGCTGGAGGATAGCTGGGACTTTATCCGGGAGCCGAAACAACTGGTCGAGCTGGCTCGTCAGGGCCTGGTAATGAGTTCAGAGCTGACCCGGGTTGGGATCATGCCACCTGACCCGCCCACCCGGCTCAAAGGGCGGCTCAGCGGCCGTAAGCGGGTCTCCTGGGCCGAACCCTTGAACCTCAAGGAAGTGAAGGAGATGAGCCGCGCCCTCGACGCGACCATCAATGACGTGCTGTTGGCCGCGGCCACGGGTGCGCTACGCAAATACCTGGTCCGTCACGGAGATGACATCACCAATGAGAAAATTCACGTGGCGGTGCCTTTCAACCTGCGGCCGTTGAATAAGCCCATTACCACGCTGGGTAATGAATTCGGGCTGGTGATTCTCCCCCTGCCAATCGGTATTCATGACCCCCTGGAGCGGTTCGAGCAGGTCCGCGACAATATGCTGGCCCTGAAGAAATCCTATCAGGCCCAAACGTTCTATGGGCTGTTGGGCGCTCTGGGCAAAGGCCCCCATGGCCTGGAAAAGACTGCCCTGGAACTGCTCAGTCGCAAGGCCTCAGCGGTGATGACCAACGTCCCCGGCCCCACCGAGCACCTGTACCTGGCGGGCAGCCGCTTGAAGCAGCCGATGTTCTGGGTGCCTCAATCAGGAGATGTGGGCGTGGGGCTGAGCATCTTCAGCTACGCGGGCAGCGTGCAGTTCGGGCTGATCGCGGATAAGAACCTGATCCCATACCCTGACCTGCTGATGAAGGACTTCGCCTCCTCTTACCGGGAGATCGAGCAGCTCGCCATGGCCTATGGCTAACAAAAGATTAAGGGGACGCCCCTTGAAAGACGGGGGCCGACCCTCATATACTGAGATAACACTAAGGGGACGACCTGGCTTCGACGTCGGTGATGAAACCTGAGGTGCATGCCGAGAGCGTAACGAATCTCGTAAATCCATCGTTACAAAAAATAGTCGCAAACGACGACAACTACGCTCTGGCAGCCTAAGGGCCGCCAGCACTTGAGCCTCGGTGCTTGTAACGGGGATTTCTCAAGTGTCATATTTAACAAGCTCGTGTTTTAGTTTTGCTCCGAAACTAACGCACTAAAACTTAGGAGCTCACCTTGAGCGCCCTGCCCTTCGGGCCGCAAAAGGTTAAATAAGTAGAAGGTGTCTAAGCATGTAGAGCCGATGGCAGAGTGCTGGCGGACGCGGGTTCAACTCCCGCCGTCTCCACCAAA
>CAZEWG010000024.1:1937-37051 GCA_964514485.1 uncultured Pseudomonadales bacterium | reverse complement strand
GGGAGAGGGCCGGAGTTATCAGCCACGTGGGGACTTTGAGCAAGCCTGTGAGCTCAGCCCTCTCCCCCAGCCCCTCTCCCCAGGAGGGAGAGGGGAGGCTTGGGCTCCTGAGTTGGTTGCTCAGCCTTCCAGCTTCTTCTTCAGCACTTCATTCACCTGTTGCGGGTTGGCCTTACCCTGAGAGGCTTTCATGGTCTGCCCCACGAAGAAGCCGATCAACTTCTTGCGCCGGTCCTCGTCGGCGGCCCGGTATTGCTCCACCTGAGCCGGGTTCTTGGCAATGATGTCGTCGACAACCGTCTCGATTGCGCCGGTGTCGGTGACCTGCTTCAGGCCTTTGCTCTCGATGATCTGGTCGGGGCTGCCTTCGCCGTTCCACATATCCTCAAACACCTGCTTGGCGATCTTGCCGGAAATGGTGTTGTCGCGAATGCGTTGGATCAGCTGACCCAGATGCTCGGCGGAAATGGGGCTTTGCTCGATTTCCAGGTTGTTCTGGTTCAGCAGCCGTGACAGCTCTCCCATCACCCAGTTGGCAGCCAGTTTGGCATCGCCGGCTACTTCCGCGGAGCGCTCGAAGTAGTCGGCCATGGCGCGGGAGGCGGACAAGACCGACGCGTCATAGTCGCTTAAGCCATATTGCTCGGAGAAGCGTTGGCGCTTCTGTTCGGGCAATTCCGGCAGGGAGTTGCGGATCGCTTCGATATAGTCATCGCCAATCACCACCGGCAACAGGTCCGGGCAGGGGAAGTAGCGGTAATCGTTGGCGAATTCCTTGCTGCGCATGGAGCGGGTTTCGTTCTTGTCGGCGTCGTACAGGCGGGTTTCCTGCTCAATGCGGCCGCCGTCCTCGAGGATCTCGATCTGGCGCTGGATCTCGGAGTTGATGGCCCGCTCCACAAAACGGAACGAGTTAACGTTCTTGATTTCGGTGCGGGTGCCGAATTCCTTTTGGCCTTTGGGGCGCACGGACACGTTACAGTCGCAGCGCATGGAGCCTTCTGCCATGTTGCCGTCACAGATCCCCAGGTAGGTCACAATGGAGTGGATCTTGCGCAGGTATGCCACCGCTTCCTTGGCGCTGCGCATGTCGGGTTCGGAGACGATCTCCAGCAAGGGTGTACCGGCCCGGTTGAGGTCAATGCCCGTCATGCCATGGAAGTCTTCGTGCAGGGATTTGCCCGCGTCTTCTTCCAGGTGGGCCCGGGTCACTCCGACTTGTTTGGTGGTGCCGTCTTCCAGTTGGATTTCCACATGGCCGCGGCCCACGATGGGGAACTCAAACTGGCTGGTCTGATAGCCTTTGGGCAAGTCCGGGTAAAAGTAGTTCTTGCGATCAAACACTGAGCGCTTGCCGATCTCGGCATCAATGGCCAGGCCAAACTTCACCGCCATGCGCACGGCTTCTTCGTTCAGCACCGGCAGCATGCCCGGCATGGCAAGATCCACGGCACTGGCCTGGGTGTTGGGCTCCGCACCGAAGGCGGTACTGGAGCCGGAGAAAATCTTGGACTTGGTGGAGAGCTGGGTGTGAATTTCCAGCCCGATGACCGCTTCCCATTCCATATTCAATTCACCTCGTTAATCGTTCATCTCGGTCGTTGGCGTGCGGAGGATCAGACTGGGACGCCCTGGGGCGCCAGTGTGTGCCACTGGGTCCGCTGTTGGAACTGATGAGCGATATTTAAAAGACGTGCTTCCTCGAAGTAGTTGCCCACCAGTTGCAGGCCGGCGGGCAGGCCATTGATCAAGCCGGCAGGCATGGAAATGGCTGGCAGTCCCGCCAGGTTAACCGGGATGGTGTACAAATCAGCGAGGTACATGGAAACCGGATCAGCACGCATGGCGTTGAGGCCAAACGCAGTGCCGGGCGTGGTTGGGCTCAGGATCACGTCCACCGATTCCAGGGCCTTGACGAAATCGTCCCGGATCAGGCGACGGAGCTGCTGGGCTTTGCGGTAATAGGCGTCGTAATAGCCGGCGGAAAGGGCATAGGTGCCGATCAGAATGCGCCGCTTGACCTCGTCCCCGAAGCCTTCGGCGCGGGTACGCAGATACAGGTCGTCCAGGCTGGTGGGGTTTTCGCACCGGTAGCCGTAGCGAACCCCGTCAAAACGAGACAGGTTGGCGGACGCTTCCGCGGGCGCGATGACATAGTAAGCCGGAACCGAAAGGGCGGTGTTGGGCAGGCTGATTTCCTGAACCCGGGCCCCGAGGGCTTCCAGTTCCTTGATCGCTGCCTGGATCACCTCCGCCATGGCGGGGTCGAGATCGGCGCCGAAATACTCTTTGGGCAGTCCGATGCGCAGCCCATCCAGGGGCTGGTTCAGGGCGGCCAGGTAATCCGGGACTTCCTGTTCGCTACTGGTGGAATCCTGCGGGTCGAAGCCGGCCATGGCTTGCAGCATCAGTGCGGCGTCTTCGGCGGTGCGTGCCATGGGGCCGGCCTGGTCGAGACTGGAGGCAAAGGCGACCACACCCAGCCGGGACACCCGGCCATAGGTGGGCTTGAGACCGGTCAGGCCGCAGAAGGCCGCGGGTTGGCGGATGGAACCGCCGGTGTCGGTGCCGGTGGCAAAGGGCGCCAAACGTGCCGCTACGGCAGCGGCGGAACCGCCGGAGGAGCCGCCGGAGACCCGATCCAGCTCCCAGGGGTTTTTCACCGCGCCAAAAAAGCTGGTCTCGTTGGTGGAGCCCATGGCGAACTCGTCCATGTTGGTTTTGCCCAGGCAGACGGCGCCAGCGTCAATCAGCTTCTGCGCTACGGTGCTGTTGTAGGGCGGCACGAAGTTTTCCAGCATGCGCGAGGCGCAGGTGGTACGGATGCCGTCCGTGCAGAAAATATCTTTATGGGCGAAGGGCACTCCCGTCAGTGGCCCGGCATTGCCGGCCGCCCGGCGGGCGTCCGCTGCTTTGGCTTGTTCCAGCGCCTGTTCTTCGCTGACGGTGATGTAACTGTTGAGGGAAGGATCAATTTGCTTGATTCGTTGCAGGAACACCTGGGTGATTTCGACACTGGTGTATTTCCCGGCCTGAAGATCCTGAGAAATTTCGGCAGCCGTCTTGGTATGCATAGGAGTCCGATAGTCAGTCAATTGTATGTGTGGGTGGAGTCAGGGCAGCGGTCGGCTGCTTACTCGATCACTTTGGGAACCAGGTACAGGCCCGCTTCCGTGGCGGGGGCGATGGCCTGAAAGCGTTCGCGCTGGTTTTCTTCCGTCACCTGGTCCGCACGCAGTCTTTGCACCATATCCAGGGGGTTGGACATGGGTTCGATCCCTTCGGTCGAGACAGCCTGCATTTGATCGACCAGGGACAGGATACGGGACAGGTCTTCGGTGACCTTGTCCAGTTGTGCGTCGGTAATCTGAATCCGCGCCAGATAGGCGATTTTCTCAACGTCACCGCGTTCAATGGACACTCTGGGTTCTCCGTGTTCGGTGAATAATGTTTAACATCCGCCATTGAGGGAGGCAAACAGCGGAATATCATTCGATAAAAGCCGCTTTTAGGGCAAGAAATACGCGGATGTGCAAAAAAATTGGACTATACTATGGGCTGCCGGAATTGTGTAGCATGTTGCGCCTTCGTTAGCCTGCGTCTTTACGGTTGTACTTGTCTTTGTGGAATCGTTCTAAACCATTCGCAATTGAAGCATTTTCAAAGTGCTATGCAATGGGTCCCGAAGTGGCGACAGTTGTCGTTAAATCGATTCTTGCTCTATACCGGAGGCGTTGATAAAGTTGCCGCAGCCAAGCGGTCCTTACGGGATGAACACAGGTTGTTGTGGCCGCAAATCCCCACATCAACAGGCTGCTCCGAATTTCACAGGTTTGATTGGGTTAAAAGCATCGAATGTTTAAAAAATTACGTGGTCTGTTTTCCAGCGACCTCTCTATCGACTTAGGTACCGCAAACACTTTAATTTTCGTACGTGAACGGGGCATTGTCCTGAATGAACCTTCTGTGGTGGCGATCCGCAATGTCGGCTCCCAGAAAAGCGTGGCGGCGGTAGGCTCTGAAGCCAAGCGGATGCTGGGTCGTACGCCCGGCAACATCACCGCGATCCGTCCGATGAAAGACGGGGTGATCGCTGACTTCGTGGTGACCGAGAAAATGCTGCAGCATTTTATCCACAAAGTTCATGAAAACAGCTTTATTACCCCGAGCCCCCGAGTGCTGGTGTGCGTTCCCAGCAAATCCACCCAGGTAGAGCGTAAGGCCATCCGCGAGTCGGCGATTGGTGCCGGCGCCCGTGAAGTGTTCCTGATTGAAGAGCCCATGGCCGCGGCGATCGGGGCTGGGCTGCCGGTGGAAGAAGCCAACGGCTCCATGGTGGTGGATATCGGTGGTGGCACCACCGAGGTGGCAATCATCTCCCTCAACGGCATTGTTTATGCCGAATCCGTACGTGTGGGTGGTGACAAGTTTGACGAAGCCATCGTCACCTATGTACGCCGTAACTATGGCAGCCTGATTGGTGATTCCACGGCCGAGCGGATCAAGCAGGAGATCGGTTGTGCCTTTGAAGGGCTTGAACTGCGCGAAATCGATGTGCGCGGTCGTAACCTGGCCGAAGGTGTGCCCCGAGCCTTTACCCTGAACAGCGAAGAGATTCTGGAGGCTCTGCAGGAGTCCCTGGCAGCGATTGTTCAGGCGGTAAAAAGTGCGCTGGAGCAGTCTCCGCCGGAGTTGGCGTCTGACATTGCCGAGCGGGGCATTGTGCTGACCGGTGGTGGTGCGCTGCTGCGGGGTATTGATCGTCTGTTGAGCGAAGAAACCGGCCTGCCGGTGATTGTCGCGGATGACCCGCTGAGCTGCGTGGCACGTGGCGGCGGTCGAGCGCTGGAGTTGATCGACAAGAGCAGCGGCCTGTTCCCGATCGACTGATTTGCCAAAAACGGTCAGAAAGGGTCCAGCAGAGATCTCGACCAGGGAGCTTTGCGATGGGCCCTTTTTTACGTTTTGAAGGTTGGAATTGATCGCGGGCCGCCTGCTTTTGGTAGCATGGGCCCTGCGCCACCGGCGGGTGGGGCGGATTTTGCGTCAGGAGAAACACCATTAAGAATATTTTCGTCAAAGGGCCGTATCTTGGACTGCAGATGCTGGTTATCGCACTGCTGTCATTGGCGTTGTTACTGGTGGACTATCGCTTCTCCTATCTGGACCCGGCACGACGCACCCTCAGCTCTCTCATGACCCCCATTTACCATGCTGTGGATATACCTTATGTGGTTTCCCGCTGGGCGGGGAACACCTTTGTCAGTCATGCCCGGTTACGGGAAGAAAACGAAACCTTGCGGGCGCGGATGCTGGTGCTGGAAGCCCAGGTGCAGAAAATGGTTTCGCTGGGGGCCGAGGTCAGCCGTCTGCGTGACTTGCTCAACGCCTCGGCGGTGGTGGATGAGTCGGTGGTGGTGAGTGAAATCATCAGTGTGAACCCGGACCCCTATGTGCATGAGGTGACGATCAACAAAGGATACGATGCCGGCACCTATGTCGGGCAGCCGGTGCTGGGTGCGAGTGGCTTGGTGGGGCAGGTGGTGGATGTCAGCCGATTCACCTCCCGAGTGCTGCTGATTTCCGATAGCAGCCATGCGGTTCCGGTGCAGGTTAACCGCAATGGGATGCGGGCCATTGCCTTTGGCGTGGGAACCCATGGTGAACTGGAGCTGGTTAATGTGGCGGAAACCGCCGATATCGAAGTCGGTGATCTGTTGGTGAGTTCTGGCTTGGGCGGGCGCTTTCCGGTGGGTTATCCCGTCGGGACGGTGACGTCCCTGGAACAGGAGCCTGGCCAGCCGTTTTTGCGTATTCGAGTGCAGCCGGCGGCGGAGTTGGACCGGATTCGCCATGTGCTGCTGGTGTTCAAGCGGGAACCGCTGCCGACCTCCTCTGTTGAGGCAGAACGCGGTCGCGAAGGATCTAAACAGCCGCCTGCGGCTGAATTCTGAAGTCTGCATCCATGAATATTCCATTATTGATTCTCAGTTTCCTGGTGGCTTTCCTGCTGAGCGTGGTCACCCTGCCGGAAAGCCTGATGCTTTGGCGGCCGGAGTGGGTGGCTCTGGTATTGTTTTATTGGGTATTGCAGGCGCCGGATAAGGTTGGGCTGGGGACGGCCTGGTGCGTGGGGCTGTTACTGGATGTTCTGGAAGGGACATTGTTTGGGCTGAATGCCTTGTCCCTGGCGGTGGTGGCTTATCTGCTGCTGACCATGCACCAGCGCATCAAGATGTTCCCGATTCTGCAGCAGTCGTTTACGGTGTTCATGGTGATTGGCATCAATCTCATGCTGGGCCATTGGATCAAGAGTCTAATCGGTTATCGGCCGGCGGATATGAGCTTCCTGTTTCCGGCGGTCTCGTCCGCGCTCATTTGGCCCATACTGTACCTGATTATGAATCGCCTGGATCGTTATTAAACCCCCGTTGCGGATTGTTATGAGTTTCCAGAAGTCACCGGTCATTATTCTTGCGTCAGCCTCTCCGCGACGAGCGGAGTTGTTGCGTCAACTGGGAATTGATTTTCAGCAATGTCCGGTAGACCTGGATGAGTCCGTTCAGCCCGGCGAGTCTCCGCAGGACTACGTGAAACGTTTGGCGCTTGAGAAGGCGCGGGCGGCTTCTAACCTGCATGCCCAAGTGCCGTCCCGGCTGGTGCTGGGATCTGATACTTCAGTGGTGCTGGACGGGCGTATTTTCGGCAAACCCACCCATGAGGAGCAGGCGATGGAAATGCTGCAGGCTCTCTCCGGGCGGGTCCACCAGGTGATGACCGGGGTGGCTTTGGTTGCCGAGACTCAGGAGCCCTTGGTTGAGGTGGTCATCACCCGGGTGCGGTTTCGGGCTATTGAGCCGGCGGAAATGCGTGCCTACTGGCGAACCGGAGAGCCACGGGATAAGGCGGGGGGCTATGCCATTCAAGGTAAGGGCGCTGTTTTTATACAACAGATTGAAGGAAGCTATTCCGGAGTCATGGGGCTGCCTTTATTTGAAACCGCGGCCATGCTGCGCCGGTCGGGCTACTCGCTATGGCCGACGGAGGAGGAATAGTGCATGAGTGAAGAAATTCTGATTAACGTCACCCCGGTGGAAACCCGCGTCGCGGTGGTTGAAAACGGCATGCTGCAAGAGGTTTATATTGAACGCAGTCGCCGACGGGGAATCGTGGGCAACATCTATAAAGGCAAGGTCGTGCGGGTGTTGCCCGGGATGGAAGCGGCCTTTGTCGATATTGGCCTGGAGCGGGCCGCCTTTATTCATGCCTCCGATGTCTATATCGGCGAGCCGCCCCGGGGGGAGGAAAAGGCCCCAGGGGCGCCCCGGGTGGTCCCGGATATCAGTACGCTGCTTTATGAAGGGCAGTCCCTGGTGGCACAGGTGACCAAGGACCCCATCGGCACCAAGGGGGCGCGTCTGACCACTCATCTGTCAGTGCCATCCCGGTATTTGGTCTATATGCCGGGTACCCAGCATATTGGCATCTCCCAGCGTATTGAGGATGAGGCCGAGCGGGACCGGCTGCGGAATCTGATTGAAGAGCTGTTAACGGAGATCGGCGACGGGGCCGCCCAGGGTTATATTATCCGGACGGCGGCGGAAGGGGCCGGGCGAGAGGAGCTGCTCCAGGATATTCATTTCCTGAAACGGCTGTGGAACTCGGTGTCCGAGCGTATCAAGTTGGCGCCGACGCCCTCTACGGTTTATGAAGATCTTCCCCTTTATATTCGTACGGTGCGTGATCTGGTCCGCCCGCAGACGGAGAAGATCCGCATCGACTCCCGGGAAAGCCATCAGAAAGTGCTGCGCTTCATCGAGGAGTTCATGGCCGAGGTGCGGCCCAAGCTGGAATATTATCCCGGGGAGCGGCCGGTATTTGACCTCTACGGGGTCGAAGATGAGCTCCAGCGCGCCCTGAGTCGCAAGGTGCAATTAAAGTCCGGCGGTTATCTGATTATTGATCAGACGGAGGCCATGACCACCATTGACGTGAACACCGGCGCCTTTGTGGGACATCGCAATCTTGAGGAAACCATCTTCAAGACGAACCTGGAAGCGGCACGGGCCATTGCCCGCCAGCTGCGGCTGCGTAACCTGGGCGGTATCATCATTATCGACTTTATTGACATGGAAGATGTGGAGCATCAGCGCCAGGTGATCCGCATGCTGGAAAAGATGCTGGAGCGGGACCACGCCAAAACCAATATTTCCTGCGTGTCAGAGCTGGGGCTGGTGGAGATGACCCGCAAGCGGACCACCGAAAGCCTCGGGCAAACCCTGTGCGAGCCGTGCCGGGTCTGTGATGGCCGCGGTATTCTGAAAACGCCGGAAACCATATGCTATGAGATCTTCCGTGAGATCCTCCGGGTGAACCGGGCCTATGATGCCAGCAGTTACTTGGTGCTGGCCTCTCAGTCGGTGGTGGATGTGCTGTTGGATGAGGAGTCCGACAGCGTGGCGGACCTGGAAACCTTTATTGGCAAAAACATCAAGTTCCAGGTGGAAAGCATGTATAGTCCGGAGCAGTACGATGTCGTTCTGCTTTAAGCGGGACGTGGTCATTTGAATCCCCTTGCGGGGATGCGGAACAACAGCAGATATCAGTAAAGAATTTTCATGTCTTGGCGGCACTGGCTCCTAAAATTTTCCAATGGCATTTGGCTGGTTGCAGTGCTGCTGGTGGTGGTGCTGGCCACTTACGTGGCCTTGGGCCGCTATCTCATGCCATTTGTGGCTTCTTACAAAGAGGATGTGGAGCTGCGGTTGGAGCAGCTTCTGGGGCATCCCTTGGAAATCGGCGGGATTCGCGGGGGCTGGGACGGATTTGACCCGGTTCTGTTCGTCCGAGAAGTGCAACTGGTGGCCGAAGCGGATGTTGAACCGGCCTTTTCCATGCGGGATTTTCGCCTGCGTCTGAATGTCTGGCAGTCACTGCGCCAGCGCAAATTTATCTTTCAGGATATCTATATCACCGGCGTCAACCTCCGGCTGCAGCAATCTGCGGGGGGCGGTTGGCACCTGGTCGGCCTGTCCCCCCAGCCCTCCCAAGGCTCCGGCTGGCAGGAAGTTCGCCAGTATCTGGCTCAGCCCAATGTGGACATCGCCGAGGTGAAGGTGACGTTGGTGAACCAGGACGGCGAGAGCAGCCTGTGGCGGCTGCCACGGGTGCATATGCAGGATCTGGGCAAGGGTTATGAAGCCAGTGGCAGCCTGTTGCAACCCGGTAGCAACGAGCGTTTTTTACAGTTCTCCCTACGGGGTCAAGGGAACCCGCTGGGGGGTGACTTTAGCGGGCTGATCTACGTTGACTGGCTGTCAGGGCCGTTTCTGGATCCTTTCCTGCAGGCTTATAGCTTGAAAGATGTCCGACTGTCCCATATTGACGCCAGCGGTACCGGCTGGCTGACTTTTGAACAGGGCAGGCTGCAGGATGTTCAGGGCAACGTGCGACTTAATGCGGTGCAGTGGCGCACCGACACCCTGGCGATTGCCCCGGTGGAGAATTTGTCTTTCAAGTTTCACCTGGCGCTGGAGCAACATAACTGGCAGCTGCTGGTCGATCAGTTGGACTTCTACTGGCAGGGGGAGCGCTGGAAGCCTTCCAGCCTGGCGGTGCGCGCTGGACAGGGCCGGCAGTTAATCGCCCAAGTCAGCCGTATTCCCTTGGGGCTGGCCTCACAGCTGGCCCAGGCGACTCAGTTGTTGCCGATTGTGGGTGTGGATGAACTGGCCGGGCGTGAGCCCACTGGCGAATTGCGCAACCTGTGGCTGCGGGTCCCTTTGGGGGAGTCTGCTCATGAACTGTTTGAGCTTCGGGCTGATCTCAGTGGCGTAAACGTGACCGGATTTCACTCCGCGCCGGGGGCCACCGGTATTGACGGCTACCTGAGGCTGACTGAAAAACAGGGGCTGGTGGAGTTCAAAAGCCGTAACCTGGGACTGAACTTTCCGGAGCTGTTTGACCAGGGCTGGACGTTCCGGCGTGGTGAAGGAGTGGTCTCCTGGCAAACCGAGGCGGGGCGGACGGAAGTGGTCGGGCGTAATATCCGACTGAGTTTGCCGGACCGGCGGGGTGATATCGAAGGCGGCTTTCTGCTGAGAACCGGCGACGAGGAGTTGCCGGATGAAGACCGTTTCGATCTCTCCCTCAAAATTCGGGATATGGATGCCTCCCTGGCACGCTCTTTCATCCCATGCCTGATTGTCAGCGCGGGCATTTGTGACTGGGTGGCCACGAGTGTGAAAGAGGGGAGCGTTCCCCGGGGGAGCTATGACTACAGCCACTTCATCAATCCGGATTCGGGCCTTAAGGAAAGCATCTCCCGCCTTCACCTGGAGTTGGAGCAGGGCGTGGTGGCCTTGGCCCCGGAGTGGCCGGCCGCCGAAGACGTGGCGGCAACGGTTGCCTTGGATGGCGGGGTGCTGGAGGTCGCCATCCAGCATGCCAGACTTGCTGACACTTTGGTGCGGGATGCGCGGGTTTGGATTCCGCCTGCACCGACAGGCGATCCGGTGCTGCAAGCCCGGGTTCAAACCAATCTCTCAGCCCACCAGGTCAGTGGTTGGCTGCAGCAGCCGGTTCTGAAGGAAGCGGCGGGCGCTATTGTCGATGACTGGAGCTTGGCGGGCCAGTTTCAAACCAATGTCGACCTGAAAATCCCCCTGTCCCAAGAGCCGGCTCATGTCCGGGTGGTCACCACGACAGCGGATGGGGCCTTGACCATCCCGGCCGTGGATCTGACGCTGGGAGAGCTCCAGGGAACCTTTGTTTTTGACAGTGATGAAGGGTTTTCCGCCAAGCAGGTTCAGGCAGACCTGTTGGGAAGGCCCGCACAGTTAACTCTGCGCAGCCCCAGTTGGCGCCCGGATCATAAAGTGATTCAAGTGGAGGCAACCGGCAAGCTATCCCTGCCTGACGTTTATGCGTGGCGTGCCCTGGAAGCCCTGCCAGGCGTGCAGGGCGAGCCGGCCTACAAGGCCAGTCTGCTGGCGGAGATCAGTGATGCCAAGCCCAATCTGACCCTGGATGTACAAACGGATTTGGTGGGCGTGGCGGTGGACTGGCCGGAGCCCCTGCGCAAGGATGCTGCGGAAAAACTGAATCTGCGCTATGTGCATCGTTTTCCGCTGGACTCCGCCGTCTCTGAAGCCCAGCTGGCCTTGGGCAACCTGGCCAACGGCAAGTTTCGGTTTGGTGAAGAGGGCTATCAGGGTGGCGTGCTGGCTTTTAATGATAAAAAGCTGCCGACCCAATTTTCAGGCACCCTGATTAAGGGCAATCTCAAGCGGGTTGATGCCGATGCCTGGCGTACCATGCTGGAAGACCAACTGCAGTTGCCCACCCAGCCCGAGACCCAGGGCCCGGCCTTGCGGGTTGATCTGGAGGTCGATCGTCTGCATTTGTTGGGGCGGGAGCTGCAACAGGTCCACTTCCAGCTGGGACGGGAAAACGCCGGCTGGCGGCTTGCCCTGGACAGTCCTGAGCAGGTGGCGGGCTACCTGCTTTTGCCCGATAACGATAAGTCCCCGGTGCAGGGACGTTTTGACTACCTGAAGCTCGCCTCCGGAGACGGCCAGGAGCTCGGCAAGGTGGTGTCGCCTCGATCCCTCCCGCTTCTGGATATTGACGTTAAAAAACTGATGTTGGGCGAGCAGGATTTTGGCACCTGGTCCTTTATAACCGAGCGTCGTGATCAGGGCACCATTTTCAAGGATGTGGTCGGGCGTGTTGGTGGTGCACTCGTTGAGGGGCGGATGAGCTGGTTTGAGGACGGGGATACCGGTCAACAGACGACCATCCTGACTGGCACGCTAAAGGGTAAAGAGGTGGAGAAAATCCTTGCCCATTTGGGTGAAACCTCTTCTGTGACCAGCAAGCGCGTTGAGCTGGAGGTGGGCCTGGTGTGGCCGGCGGCGCCCATGGACTTCGAGATTGCCCGGGCATCCGGCTCTGTGGCTCTGAAGATGGAAGATGGCATTTTTAGGGAGACCGGGCGATCCGCCGAGGCGGTTCGGGTGTTTGGGGTGTTGAATATGGAGTCCATCACCCGTCGACTGCGGCTGGATTTTTCGGATCTGTATAAGAAGGGGCTGAGCTATGACCTGATGGAGGGCAAAGCCTCCCTGAGTTATGGCGTAATGAAGCTTGAGCAGCCCTTGGCTATCAAGGCGCCCTCGAGTGCTTATAAGATTACGGGCGAGGCGGACCTGAATGCCGAAACCCTGAATATGGAAATGGTAACGATTCTGCCGGTGACCCAGAACTTGCCCTTGGCGGCTTTGCTGGTTGGGGCGCCCCAAGTGGGCGGTGCGCTGTTTTTGATAGACCGCTTGCTGGGTGATCCCTTGAGCCGACTGACTTCCGTGACCTATACCATAAAAGGCAATTTTCAGGATCCCAAGCTGGAGCTGAAAGGGATGTTTGATAGCCGCAGCCAGAGCAATAGCAACGATAAACGGAAAAATGCGACCAGCAGCAAGCAGGAGTCAAAGCAATGACCCGAGTGGCATCCATCCAGATGGTCAGTGGTGGCAATCTGCAGGCCAATCTTGAACAGGCCCGGCAGCTTATCAGTTATGCCGCCCAGCAGGGCGCGAAGTTGGTCGTGCTCCCGGAAAACTTTGCCTTATTCGATACCGCTGCCATGCGCGACGCCGGACGAGAAGAGGCCGAGCGCGAAACGGTGCGGGCTTTTCTGAGCCAGCAGGCCCGAACTCATGGTGTCTGGCTGGTCGGCGGCTCGGTTCCCTGCGCCCAGCGTCCGGATGGGCAGCGGCTGGCGGATCGGGCCCGCTCAACCTGCTGGGTGTTTGATCATCAGGGCGAGGTGGTCGGGCGCTATGACAAGATTCACCTGTTTGATGTGGAGGTGCAGGACGGGCATGGTCGCTACTGTGAGTCCGAGGTTTTTGAGCCCGGTGATCAGCCCCTGGTGGTAGACACGCCCTGGGGCAAGTTGGGAGTGGCCATTTGTTATGACTTGCGCTTTCCGGAGCTGTTTCGGTTGCTGAGGGATCAGGGGGCTGAACTGATCGCCCTGCCGGCGGCTTTTACCCAGGTTACCGGCGAGGCTCATTGGCACGTCTTGTTACGGGCGCGAGCGATTGAAAACCAGTGCTTTGTGATTGCTTCGGGGCAGGGTGGCCGTCATTCCGAGCGACGCCAGACCTATGGCCACTCGTTGGTGATTGACCCCTGGGGACATATTTTGGCCGAACAGGCAACTGGGCCGGGGGTGGTCGTTGCTGACTTGCAATGGGAAAGGTTGGAAGAAGTCAGGCGTCAGATGCCGGTCCAGCAACATCGTCGTCTCTAGCTCCAGAGGGTTCCTTCAGCCTGGGCGTTGCAGGCTGAAGGAGAGGTCCCTCGCAGGAAAAGCGAGTCGGGCAGGCGTTAGATGGCCTGCTCCTGTACTTCCCGCAGGTATTGAAACAGCTTTTTGCTGTGACCACGGTTTTTCTGGTCACGGACATCCTTGGCCGCATTGCGAACCAGTTGCCGTAAATGCTGAATGTCCGCCTGGGTATATTCGTTCAGGTATTCAGTGACGGCTTCCGGCCCTTCATTGATCAGGCGGTCCCGCCACTTTTCCAGCTCGTGAAATTTTTGGGCGTGCACCTGGCTGCTGCTGTCGAACTCGTCGATGACCCGTTGGATGGCTTCGGCATCCTCGGCGCGCATCAACTTGCCGATACGCTGCAGATGACGTCGACTCGCCTCATGCTGCTTGATCCGGTGGGCTTCGGCAATGGCATCCCGCAGGGTATCGCTCATGGGGACCCGAGCCAACTGGTCGGGTTTTAACTGGGTCAGCTTTTTGCCCAGGTCCTGCAGGGCGTGCATCTCCCGTTTGACCTGGGATTTGCTTTTGGGAAGCTCTTCTTCCCCTTCATAGACGTCATCTTCGAAATCTTGCATAACAGAACCTTTATTCACCTTCACCAAACTTGTCGTCAATCAGCGCGCAGACCGCCTCAAGGGCGGCGTCCTCGTCGGGCCCGTCAGCTTCAATGACCAGTTCGGTCCCGATCCCGGCGGCGAGCAACATCACGGACATGATGCTTTTGCCATCCACGACTTTGTCATCTTTGTGAAGACGTAGTCCGCTCTTGAATTGGGAGGCGGTAGTAACCAGCTTGGCGGCCGCTCGCGCATGAAGCCCGAGCTTATTGGAAATGACGACGGTTTTAGTGATCATTCTTTCGGTGATGGTTGGGTAGGGTCGGGCAGTTCTTTATGTCGAACCTGCACGTTATTGTAGGTTTTGCGAAAGTAGGCACCCAGCTTTTCGCTGATATAGACGGAGCGGTGCTGTCCGCCCGTGCAGCCGATGCAGATGGTCATATAGCTGCGGTTGTTCTGTTGGAAGCGGGGCAGCCAGTTTTCCAGGTAGCGGATGATATCCCGCACCATTTCTCCGGTTTCTTCATGGCGCTCCAGAAACTCGATGACCGGCAGGTCTCGCCCGGTAAACCGGCGGAGGTTCTGATCCCAGTGGGGGTTGGGCAGGCAGCGGACATCAAACACCATGTCCGCATCCATGGGGATGCCATGCTTGAAGCCAAAGGATTGAAACAGAAGGGCGATTTCCTGGCGGCTGTGGCCGACCACCCGCAGTTTGACCTGATCCCGCAGCTCATACATGTTCATAGCGCTGGTATCCAGGTAAAGATCCGCCAGGGCGCGGATCGGCGCGAGCAGCTCGCTTTCCTGGTTAATGGCTTCTTTCAGGGAAACCTGATCATTGCTCAGGGGGTGCTTGCGCCGCGTGGCGTGGAACCGCTTCAGCAGGGTCTGGTTCTGGGCGTCCAGGTAAATAATGCCCAGTTCAATCGGCATTTCCTTGAGATTTTCATAGATCTGCCGAAATTGTCTGATTTCACTGGACAGGTTGCGGGCGTCAATACTGACCGCAATTTTCTTCAGGCGCCCCTGTTCGGCCAGCGCTTCTTCCGTGAGAGGGAACAGCAGGCCAATGGGTAAATTGTCAATGCAGTAAAAGCCAACGTCTTCCAGAACCTGAAGGGCGGTACTTTTACCGGAGCCGGAACGGCCGCTGACAATGATCAGCTGCATAGGTTAAGCCACACTAGAGTGAGTTGGGCGTTAGCCTGCCCGCAGCGACAAGCTCATAGAGCTCCGTGTCACTGCGACAAGCACGCAGTTTTTCGCAATAGCTGCGGTCGTTGAATTTTTCTGCGAGCTGACTTAATAAATCCAGGTGCTCGCTGGTTGCTTCCTGAGGAACGATCAGGGCAAAGAGCAAGTCTACCGGCTCGTTATCAATGGAGTCGAATGGGATTTTTTGCTCCAGGGTCAGCAGCACGCCAATAACCCGATCACAGTTCTCGAGACGACAGTGGGGAATGGCAATACCCTGGCCAATTCCGGTACTGCCGAGTCGTTCACGGCAGACCAGATTGTTGAAAATGGCGTTTTCATCCAAGAATGGATAATGCTCGGCAACCAACTTGGCGATGGTTTCCAGAATGCGCTTCTTGCTGCCTCCCGGCACACCACAGCGGGTGAGCGCGGGAGAGAGGATGGATTGCAGCGAAATAGACGTTTCAGTCATAGAGTTATCGGTTTGTGACCCTTTGCATGCGATCAACAGACTTCTCTTTGTGCTTGAGGATCTGGCGATCAAGTTTATCGGCCAGTTCGTCAATGGCCGCGTACATGTCTTCCGCTTCCGCACTGGCAAACAGGTCGGCGCCGCTGATACGGATGGTCGCTTCCGCGATTTGCCGCTGTTTTTCGATGGTCAGGACTACCTGCGCACTCATAATTTGGTCGAAGTGTCGCTCCAGTCTCTGAAATTTGTTTTCTACGTATGCTTTCAGAGCTTCCGTTAATTCGACTTGATGACCACTAATGTTCAGCTGCATAAGATGCTCCTGTACCTTCTTTCATCATTGAGCGAGGGAAGTGTCTGGTAACTGCTACACTTCGGTTTTTTACGCATACTACCATATTGATTTCCCGGTTCCTTGACCTGGGTAAATGGTTGCGCAAATTCTTTTCATATTGTTTTTGTTCGTTTTATACCAGCCGCTTCCTTTCGTTGGAAGGTGGAATAGACATTGCCTCCCGGTACTTGGCGATCGTCCTGCGCGCCACTTGAATACCTTGCTCTGCCAGCATGGACGCAATCTTGCTATCGCTCAACGGCTTTTTCGGCGATTCCGCGGCAATCAGTTTCTTGATAATAGCCCGAATCGCGGTAGAAGAGCACTCTCCGCCAGCATCGGTGCTCACATGGCTGGAGAAGAAGTACTTCAATTCAAAAATACCCCGGGGGGTGTGCATGTATTTCTGGGTGGTGACCCGGGAAATAGTCGACTCATGCATTTCCACCGCTTCTGCAATGTCATGCAGAACCAGCGGCTTCATGGCCTCCTCGCCATATTCGAGAAACCCTTGCTGGTGTTCCACAATACGCGTTGCAACCTTGAGCAGGGTTTCGTTGCGGCTTTGTAGGCTCTTGATGAACCAGCGTGCCTCCTGCAGGTGGTCCCTGAGATAGGCGTTGTCGGCGCTATTGTCGGCACGTCTGACCAGGGAGGCGTAGTCCGGGTTCACTCTCAGGCGTGGTGCAATTTCCGGGTTCAGTTCCACCTTCCAGCGACCATTGCTCTTGCGTACGATCACATCGGGAATGATGTATTCCGGTTTGGAGTCGGCAATGATCGAGCCGGGTTTGGGGTTCAGGCTTTGGATCAGGCGGATGACCTGCAGCAGGTCTTCTTCCCGCAACCGGCTGCGGCGCATCAGCTGGGCATAGTCCCGGTTACCCAGCAGGGTCAGGTAATGGCTGACCACCAGTTTGGCCTGGGGCAGCCAGGGGGTGTCTGCTGGCAGCTGGTTGAGCTGGATCATCAGGCACTCCTGCAAATCCCGGCAGGCCACGCCAGGCGGGTCAAACTGCTGGACCCGCTTGAGTACACAGGCCATTTCATCGAGCTCGACCTCAAGGCCATGGTTATCAATCAGGCCGCCCATAATCTCTTCCAGGGAGGCCGACAGATAACCATCCGGCTCAATGGAATCAATAATCGCCAGAGCGATGATCCGGTCGGTGTCGGACATCGGCGCCAGGTTGAGCTGCCACTGTAAGTGGTCTTGTAGGCTTTCTCCCGCGGAGTTGCGGGATTCGAAGTCGTAATCGTCATCGGGATTGGCTGGCCCGATGCTGCCCGTGCCCTGATAAATATCGTCCCAGGCGGTGTCTACCGGTAAGTCGTTTGGAATGGACTCGGTCCAGAGTTCTTCACTTTCGCCAACATCGCTGTCTCCGGAGTAGCCATCCATATTCGGCTCGGGATTAGCCACTGGCTCCCGCTCGGCCTTCAGTTCGCCGTCCGGGAGGGAGGAGGATTCGTAATCGTTGTCTAGGGAATGGTCGGTATCATGATCGTCCTCGGAGAGCTCCAGCATGGGATTGTTGTCCAGGGCCTGCTGGATTTCTTGTTGGAGGTCCAATGTCGACAGTTGTAGTAAGCGAATGGCTTGCTGCAGCTGAGGGGTCATCGTCAACTGTTGGCCCATTTTTAGCTGCAGAGATGTCTTCATAACCATTAAGCGTTTAACACCCGATACTTTGCCTCAAGTGAAAATGATCTGCGAACGCAATAGAGTTTAGTCTTAGTTTAATAGGAAATCGCCTTTTAGTGCCGTGATGCAAAACCAAGACTGACAGGGACTTATCGAATCTTTGCCGCGGCCCGGACCGTCTGGGCCGACTCACCGGCCCATGAGATTCTGATTACAGGCGGAACTGGTCTCCCAGGTAAACTTCCCGGACGCGCTGATTGCTCAGGATGTCATCGGGAGAGCCACTCGCGATAATGTGCCCTTCACTAACGATATAGGCTTTTTCGCAAATGTCCAAGGTCTCACGTACGTTATGGTCGGTGATCAGAACGCCGATCCCTCGGGATTTCAGGTGCGTGATGATTTGCTTGATGTCGCTGACGGAAATGGGGTCAACGCCGGCGAAGGGCTCATCAAGCAGGACAAAAGCCGGCTCCATGGCCAGGGCACGGGCAATTTCCACGCGGCGGCGTTCGCCCCCGGACAGGCTCATGCCGAGACTGTCACGGATGTGGGTGATGTGAAATTCCTGAAGGAGCTCTTCCATCTTTTGTCGGCGGCTTTCCTTGCTGAGTTCCTTGCGGGTTTCCAGAATCGCCATCAGGTTGTCGGCGACGCTGAGCTTGCGAAACACCGAGGCCTCTTGAGGCAGGTAACCAATGCCTTTGCGTGCCCGGCCATGCATGGGTAGCGGGGTGATGTCCACGCCGTCGATGCTGATGCTGCCCGCATCGGCCGGCACCAGACCGACGATCATGTAAAAGCAGGTGGTCTTGCCGGCCCCGTTAGGGCCGAGGAGGCCAACGATTTCGCCGCTTTCGATGCTCACCGAAACGTCTTTGACCACGCTGCGTTTTTTATAGCTCTTGGCCAGGTGCTGTGCTTTCAGAATGCTCATGGCTGGCTGGAGGCCTCACCGTTGGTGCTTTCTTTGGGTTGCGGGTGAAAGATCATTTCCACCCGTCCGCCATTACCGGCTTGAGTACCCGCGGAGGCGATCACTTTACGGTTAACCGTGTGGTACTGGATTTCAGCGCCCTGAAACGAGTTCTTGTTCTGCTCCAGGCGGGCGTTTTCGATCAGGGTGATGGTTTCATCCGCCTGGTTGTAAATAATGGTATCGGCATAAGCGTGAGTGACGGGCGCCGCCGTCGTTTCCTGCTCTTGATAGTGAGCCTGTTTTCCGGTGGCGATGAGCTTGGAGATCTGGCCGGCTTCCGTGCTGTGGATCACCACCTCCTCGGCGTCCAGGCGCGTCAGCCCCTGGGTGATCACCACATTGCCCGTATAGGTGGAAATGCCTTTTTGCTCATCCAGCTCGGCCCGGTCGGAGACGACGCGGATCGGCTGGTCCCGGTTGGGGCCCAGGGCATGGGCGGAAGTGCAGGCGAATAACACCAGCAGCAGGCATAAAAGGTTGTTACGGCGAGGCTGGAGCATAAAGACCCTTCACATGCGATTTTAAAATCATGCGTTCTTCATCCACGTAGGCGTCCATACCGATGGCGGTGACTTCGCCTTGTAGGGAGGTAATCTTAACGGGTTGGTCTGTCGTGATAAAGCGTGTGCGGTTATTCAGGATCAGTTCCTCGGTCTCCAGGGTGGAGGCGTGTGGGGAATCCCCCAGGCTCTGGAGGCGAACGTTCTTGCGCAAGGTGGCAAGGTCGGAGTTGAAATCCAGCAGCCCCTCTTCTGATTCCGCATGCCAGGGTTGGCCATCTTCCGGAAACAGCTGGATCTGCGGGCTTTGCAGGTGTCCGCTGTTGTCGTGGGGATAGTGTACCGCCCGGGGCGAGGTGAGCAGGCTGGATAGCTGCCCATCGCCGCGAAAGGTGCGGTAGTGGCCATTGGTCACGAAGGCGTCAGGATTGTGTGCCGATTCAGCCTCCTGGCCGGCGGAGGGCAGGAGGCTGTTGTCATCCTGCCAGCTCCACACCAGCAATGCCGCCACGGCCAGGGCCGCAACGAAAATGAGCACTTTCCGGTCCATCAGGCGCGTCATCAGCTGTTTTGCTCCTTGGGGTTATGGCCGTTGCCGGGTTAGAGGTGGGCGTCAAACACCTGTGCCAACAGACCTTGGGCGTCCAGGATCAGGTCGCAGGCTTCACGCACGGCGCCCAGTCCGCCGGGGGTTTGCACGCACCAGTCCGCATGTTGGCGCACCAGCCAATAGCCGTTGGGAACGCTCAGGCCCAGCCCTGCTGCCCGGATCGCGGACAAATCTGGCAAATCGTCTCCCATATAGGCAATGCGGTCCAGGGTTAGTTCCAGTTTGTCGGCCAGTTCCTGCAGGGCCACCAGTTTGTCCTCGCGGCCCTGCATCAGGTGCTTGACCTTCAGGTCTGTGGCGCGGCGGGTGACCAGGGGGGAGTTGCGGCCGGTAATGATGGCCACATCAATCCCGTGCTGTTGAAGCATCTTGATGCCATGGCCGTCCAGGGTGGTGAAGGTCTTGAGCTCATCGCCTTGGGCGGAAAAGTACAGCCGCCCATCAGACAGCACGCCGTCCACATCCAGGGCCAGCAGTTTGATGCGGGAGGCCCTGGTTCGGACCTCCTGGGGAACAGAATAGGGCAGCAGGCTCATATGACTCCGGCTCTCAGCAAATCGTGGGTATTGAGGGCGCCAATGACCCGCTCGTCGGCATCGGTGACCACCAGGCCATTGATCTTGGCTTCTTCCATGATGTTCAGGGCCTCGGCGGCCAGCATGTCCTGATGGACGGTGCGGCACTTGCGGGTCATGAGCTCGTCAATGGTGACTTTGTGGATATCAATGCCCTTGTCGAGGGAGCGTCGCAGGTCACCGTCCGTAAACAGGCCTTTCAGGAAACCCTGGCTGTCGGCGATGGTTGTCATGCCCAGCCCCTTGCGGGACATTTCCAGCAAAACGTCACGCATCAGGGTGCCTTCCGTGACCATGGGGATCCGGTCTCCCTTGTGCATCACATCGCCCACCTTGAGCAGCAGTCGCCGGCCCAGGCGTCCGCCCGGGTGGGAAAAGGCGAAGTCTTCGGCACTGAAACCCTTGGCTTCCAGCAGGGCCACAGCCAGGGCATCGCCCATGACCAGGGTGACGGTGGTGCTGGAGGTCGGTGCCAGCCCCAGGGGGCAGGCCTCGGTTTCAACGCCTACGTCCAGATTCACATCGGCCTCGCGGGCGAGGACCGATTGAGGAGCGCCGGTCATACTGATCAGGGGAGCGCCCATGCGCTTGATCAGGGGAATGATGGTGATGATCTCGGCGGTAGAGCCGGAGTTGGAAATCGCCAGCACCACGTCCTGGCTGGTGATCATGCCCAGATCTCCATGGCTGGCCTCGCCGGGGTGTACAAAAAAGGCTGGCGTGCCGGTGCTGGCCAAGGTCGCGGCGATCTTGCTGCCAATGTGGCCGGACTTGCCCATGCCTGTCACGACCACCCGACCCTTGCAGGCCATAATAAGGTCGCAGGCTTTGACGAAGCTGGCGTCGATACGGTCTGCCAACTGGGCAACCGCCTGGGTCTCGATTTGAATCGCCCGCTTGGCGGACTCAATGAGATCTTGGGGATTGTTCATGGTGAAACGGTCTCTGTGAAAACGCGGCCAGATTGATGGTTGCTCTCGGAGTAGCCCGGAGATGCCGCGGACAACGGGGAGTTGGGATACACCAGTATAACGCAGATCAAACGGGTGTAGGTTCCTCTCTCTGTAAGCGCTTCTCTATGCGAGCGTAAGGCAAGCGCGGATCAATGCGCGGGCGCAATTATACAGGTTGTCAGGAGGGGCTGTCATGGCCCGGCAACCCCGGCGATTGGGGGGCGTCTGCCGAGGCGGTGGTCTCTGTGACAGGGTTCGGGATTTGTGAAGAATCTGTCATTTTGCCAAGCCCGTCTACCGGCCCTGCCGATGGTCGGGGTACAAACACTCACGGTTAGCCTTTACAATGGTCGATTGCCAATCGCGGCGCACTTGGACAAAAGTTGTGCGGAAAACTACATGAGCAACCAGTCGAACAACTATGTCGAGATTCGGGGGATGACCTTCTCCCGAGGTGAGCGACGTATCTTTGATAACGTCAGCATCGACATCCCCAGAGGCAAGGTCACGACCATCATGGGCCCCAGTGGTACCGGCAAAACGACCTTGCTCCGACTCATTGGTGGGCAGTTACGGCCGGATCGGGGCAGCATTCTGATTGACGGTGAGGATATCACCAAGGTTAACCGTCGCGAGCTCTACCACATGCGTGAAAAAATGGGCATGTTGTTCCAGAGTGGTGCTCTTTTTTCCGACCTGTCGGTTTATGAGAACGTGGCGTTTCCGCTACGCGTTCACACCCGCCTGCCCGAGGACATGATTCGGGATATTGTGCTGATGAAGCTCAACGCGGTGGGGTTGCGGGGCGCCCGGGCGCTGATGCCCAGTGAGCTGTCCGGTGGGATGACCCGGCGGGTGGCGCTGGCACGCACCATTGTCCTGGACCCGCAAATGGTGATGTACGATGAGCCCTTCACCGGTCAAGACCCGATCGCCATGGGGGTGGTGGTTCAGCTGATTCGCATGCTCAATGATGCCCTGGGATTAACCAGCGTTCTGGTGTCCCATGATGTGCAGGAATCCATGAGTATTTCTGACAATCTCTGCATCATCGCCGATGGCCGGGTGATGGGGCAGGGGAGTCCGGACGAGCTTAAGCGCAATGGCTCCGCCTTTGTGAAACAGTTTTTGAATGGCCTGCCTGATGGCCCGGTTCCATTCCATTATCCGGCGCCGGATTACGCCCAAGATTTGATAGAGGGAGATGGGAATGCTCGATTCCTTGCAAAGGCTCGGTAGAAGTGGTCTCCAGACGTTGAGCACGCTGGGGCGGGCCGGCATCTTCCTGGTCAATGGCCTGTTTGTCATGCCGAGCTGGCGGGGTTTTCCGTTGTTCGTGCGCCAGCTGTTCAGCGTTGGTGTTCTGTCCTTGCCCATTATCGTGGTGTCGGCGCTTTTTATCGGCATGGTGTTGGGCTTGCAGGGCTATAACATCCTGGTGGACTATGGTTCGGAGTCGGCTATCGGGCCGATGGTGGCGCTGACGCTGGTGCGGGAGTTGGGGCCCGTGGTGACGGCGCTCCTGTTTGCCGGCCGGGCGGGTTCGGCGCTGACCGCGGAGATCGGCCTGATGAAGGCGACGGAGCAGATCTCCAGCATGGAAATGATCGGCGTCGACCCGATGCGCCGGATTGTCGCTCCTCGCCTGCTGGCCGGTTTCGTGGCGATGCCGCTGCTGGCGTTAATCTTTAACGCCGTGGGAATCTGGGGCGGGATGATGGTCGGTGTGGAATGGCTGGGAGTTTATGAAGGCTCCTTCTGGAACAATATGCGGGCTTCGGTCGACTTTGGCGAAGATGTACTCAACGGCATTATAAAAAGTGTTGTGTTTGGAGTGGTTTGCACCTGGATTGCGGTGTTCCAGGGATATAACCTGATTCCGACTTCGGAAGGAATCAGCAATGCCACGACGAAAACGGTCGTGATTTCATCTCTGGCGGTCCTGGGACTGGACTTTCTTCTCACTGCGGTCATGTTTGGAGATTTCTGATGCGCATTCGAACGGTGGAGATTTCCGTCGGTATATTCATTCTTGCAGGAATTATTGCGTTGGCCGTGCTGGCCTTGCAGGTCAGTGGACTATCGCTGAGTCCTGCCAAACCCACCTATAAGCTCTATGCCCAGTTTTCGGATCTGGGGGGGCTTTCGGTGCGGGGGCGGGTGTCTATTGCGGGCGTTACGGTGGGGCGGATCAGTAATATCCAATTAGATACTGATCGGATGGTGGCGTTGGTGGAAATGGAAATTGACCAGTCAGTCGATACCCTAAGCGTCGACAGCATCGCTTCCATCCGCACGGAAGGCCTGCTGGGCGAGAAGTTCATTGATATCAGCGTCGGCGGGGATCCGGACTACCTGGCCGATGGCGATACCATCATTGATACTCAGAGCGCCCTGTCGATTGAGCGACTGGTCAGTAATTTCGCCTCCTCCCTGGGCAAATGAGCCGGGTAGTAGGGTCACTGTAGTCGAAGTTTATTAGTGAGCAGGACAGAACTATGAGACATATTGCCAAGGTTTTCATGCTGCTGGTGGCCTGTTGGGTACCGCTGGCGGGTGCAACGACAGAAGCCGATTTGACCGCCCAGGTTCGGGAAAGCTCCGAGCGGATGATTGAGCGTTTTGAAAATGAAAAAAACCTCTACCATGAGAATCCCGAGCGGTTTTACCGGTTGATGGAAGAGTCTCTGGAAGAGATTGTGGATTTCCGTCGCATTGCTGCCCGGGTGATGGGGCGCTATGCCCGTCAGGCCACCAAGGAGCAGCGGGACCAGTTTGTCGTGGTGTTCAAGAAAAGCCTGTTCAATGCCTATGCCAAAACCTTGGTGGAGTCCGGCGATTTCAAGGTGGCGGTGTTAAGCTCCTCGATCAACGCACGGGATGACAGCCGGGCCAGTGTCGAGCTGGAGATTACCTCTCCCAGTGGCAGCAAATATCCCATCACCTACTCCATGTATCATAATAAGCAGGATGATAAGTGGTACATTGAGAATGTGATTGTGAGCGGGGTGAACATTGGGCTGGCCTTCCGGGATCGTTTTGACCAGGAAATGTCCGCCCGGCGGGGCAATCTCGATCAGGTCATCGCCAACTGGACCAGCCAGATCGCCGAAGAAGAGTTCGAGGCGGAGCCCAACTGATGAAGACGGGGGCCGTTTCCTGGCAGGAGCCGGGTGTACTCCAGGTGATGGGGGATGTGAACTTTACTACGGTGACCGAGGTGCGTCAGGCCGGTGAAAAGTTGATTGACCGGGCCCCTTCATCCTTTTCAGTGGATCTCGAGGGGCTGACCTCTGCCCATAGTGTGGTATTGTCATTGCTGGTGCGCTGGCTGGCCCACGCCAAGCGGCAGGATAAAGCCTTTGAGATCCGCGGCATGCCCGCCAAATTATTTGATGTGGCCCGGGTCAGTGGCATGGAAACGATCCTGCCCCTGGCGTCCGAGTCATAGGGGAGTTGTAGATACCCTGGGGGAATTGCAGACGTTGTGGCTTGCCGATATTGGTCGTCATAGCCAGATTCGTTACAATGCCGCCCCACAGTCTGATTCGCGGCGCCTGTCGGGTTTGGGCGACAGCCCCCGTCTTGGGTGTTGTTCCGAGACCTTGCCGGCTGGCGAGGCTCCGGGCGCGTCTTACATAGAGTTTTCATATTGGAGTGGCAATAGTGCTGGCCGAGCAAATCAAAGAGTTGATCACCAACGGATTGCCCGATAGTCAGGTATACGTGGAAACAGATGGTTACCACTATAAGGTGACGGTTGTTTCCGCGCAGTTTGAAGGGTTAAACCGAGTCAAGCGTTCGCAAGCAGTCTATGGCTGTATTGGCCACCTGATTAATGACGGTACCCTGCACTCGGTGCCAATGGAGACTTATACGCCAGAGGAGTGGCAATCCAAGCAAGGCTAACTTGCGTATTTTTCCGTTTCTTGACCGGTATCCTTCATGGACAAATTACAAATTTCGGGTGGTAAGCCATTAAATGGCGAGGTCCGAATTTCCGGCGCGAAGAACTCCGCGCTTCCTATTCTGGCGGCAACCCTGTTGGCGGATGAACCCGTCACGGTAGGCAACCTGCCGCACTTACACGACATCACCACCATGATCGAGTTGCTCGGTCGCATGGGCGTCGAGCTAATGATCGACGAAAAAATGAGTGTCGAAGCCAACGCCACAACCATCAAGCATTTAACGGCTCCTTATGAGCTGGTTAAAACCATGCGGGCGTCCATTCTGGTGCTGGGGCCCATGCTGGCTCATTTCGGAGAGGCAGAAGTGTCCTTGCCGGGTGGTTGTGCGATCGGAAGTCGTCCGGTAGACCTGCACCTGCGGGGGCTGGAGGCCATGGGTGCCGAGATTCAGGTTGAAGGCGGCTATATCAAGGCTCGTGCACCGCAGGGGCTGAAGGGGGCGCATATCTTTTTGGATACGGTGACCGTGACCGGCACCGAGAACCTCTTAATGGCGGCGACCCTGGCCAAAGGGAAAACCATTATCGAAAACGCCGCCCGGGAACCGGAGGTGGTCGACCTGGCCCAGTGCCTGATCGCCATGGGCGCCGATATTAAAGGGGCGGGCACTTCCACTCTCGAGATCAATGGCGTGAAGTCCTTGAAAGGCTGCCACTACAATGTGCTGCCAGACCGGGTGGAAACCGGAACCTTCCTGGTAGCCGCTGCCGCTACCCGTGGTCGAGTCAAGGTGAAGGATACTCGGGCGGATATCCTGGATGCCGTGCTGTTGAAGCTGGAAGAGGCCGGTGCTCATCTTTCCATCGGAGACGATTGGATCGAGCTGGATATGAAAGGCAACCGGCCGCGAGCCGTTAACCTGCGCACCGCGCCTTATCCGGCGTTCCCCACCGATATGCAGGCCCAGTTTGTTGCAATGAATGCGGTGGCCGAAGGGACGGGCACCATTATTGAAACCATTTTCGAAAACCGTTTCATGCACGTTCAGGAAATGTGCCGGATGGGCGCACGAATCCGCCTGGAAGGGAATACGGCCATTATCGAAGGGGTTGATCATTTGACCGGGGCGCCGGTCATGGCGACTGATTTGCGGGCCTCGGCCAGCTTGGTCATTGCCGGTCTGGTGGCACAAGGCACAACGGTGGTGGACCGTATTTATCATATCGATCGTGGCTATGAGTGCATTGAAGAGAAAATGCAATTATTAGGTGCGAGCATTCGCCGGTTGCCACGCTGATTTCAACAGGTTCTGTTATGCCAGATATGCTGACTATTGCGCTCTCGAAAGGGCGAATCCTTGAGGAAACCCTGCCGTTGCTGGCGCAAGCGGGCATTGAGCCGGTTGAAGACATTAGCCGGAGCCGCAAACTGATTTTTGAAACCACCCGCCCGGATGTACAGCTGGTGGTGATCCGCGCGACAGACGTGCCCACCTATGTCCAGTACGGGGCCGCCGATATGGGCGTTGCCGGAAAGGACGTGCTGATGGAGCATGGCGCCGAAGGGGTTTACGAGCTGCTTGATCTGAAAATTTCCCGTTGTCGGCTGATGACTGCGGCTCCCGTGCAGGCCAAGGCAGTGCAGGGACGGATCAAGGTGGCGACCAAATTCGTCAATCTGGCCAAGCGTTATTACGCCAGCCAGGGGATTCAGGCGGATATCATCAAACTTTATGGAGCGATGGAGTTGGCCCCCTTGATGGGGTTGGCGGATGAAATTGTCGACATCGTCGATACCGGGAATACCCTGCGAGCCAACGGGCTGGAGCCGCGCGCCCTGATTGCCCAGATCAGTTCACGGTTAGTGGTTAACCGGGCGTCGCTCAAGATGAAGCATACCCGGATTCAGCCAATTCTCGACATGCTCCAGGTAGCGGTTAACGAGCTCGAAGCAAAACGCGCCCAATCCCAGAATATTTAGATGTTTTCACGGTAGGAAGATACGCATGACCAGCGAACTCAAGATTAAACGGCTAGCAACAACAGACCCCGACTTCGATGGTCAGCTTGCCCATCTGCTGGCTTGGGACGATGCCGAGGATCATGCGATCCACACCACCGTGACGAATATTCTACGGGATGTGAAAACCCGCGGTGACGCGGCCGTGCTCGAGTACACCCAGCGCTTTGACCAGGTCCAGGCCAATCGGTTGGCAGATCTGGAAGTGTCCCGGGAAAGACTGCAGCAGGCCCTGGAGCGGATTGATGCCCGGCAGCGCCAAGCCCTGGAGCAGGCCGCGCAGCGTATTCGCAGCTATCACGAAAAGCAGCTTGGCACTTCCTGGACCTATCAGGAAGCCGATGGCACGGTACTTGGCCAGCAGGTTCGCGCCATGGACCGTGTCGGTCTTTATGTGCCGGGCGGCAAGGCGGCCTATCCATCATCGGTGTTGATGAACGCGGTTCCTGCCAAGGTTGCAGGGGTTGCCGAGGTTATCATGGTGGTGCCCACGCCCCGGGGCGAGATGAATGATCTGGTGCTGTCGGCAGCGGCGATTGCCGGCGTGGACCGGGTCTTCGCCATTGGTGGCGCCCAGGCGGTCGCGGCGCTGGCCTATGGTACCGAAACCGTACCCCAGGTGGATAAGATCGTGGGCCCCGGCAACATTTACGTGGCAACCGCCAAGAAACTGGTGTTTGGCGTGGTGGGCATCGACATGATCGCCGGACCCTCTGAAATCCTGGTGGTGTCTGATGGTGGCACTGACCCGGACTGGCTGGCGATGGATCTGTTCTCCCAGGCCGAGCACGATGAAGATGCACAGTCCATTCTGATTGCCACCGATGCGGCCCATCTGGATGCGGTGGAAGCCAGCATTAACCGATTGCTGCCCACCATGGAGCGTCAGGAGATCATCCGTAAGTCCCTGGAGCGTCGTGGTGCCTTGATTCTGGTGAAAGACCTGGCGGAAGCGGCACAGGTGACCAACCGTATTGCCCCCGAGCACTTGGAACTGTCGGTGGAAGACCCGCAAGCGTTGCTGCCGGCCATTCGTCACGCCGGCGCCATCTTTATGGGGCGCTACACGGCGGAAGCGGTGGGTGATTATTGCGCAGGGCCCAACCACGTGCTGCCCACCTCCGGAACGGCCCGCTTCTCCTCGCCCCTGGGGGTCTATGACTTCCAGAAACGGTCGTCGATCATCTTCTGCTCGGCCCAGGGCGCCAGTGAGCTGGGTAAAACGGCCTCGGTGCTGGCTCGGGGAGAGGGACTGACGGCTCATGCCCGTTCTGCTGAATATCGCATCCTGCCTGATCAGGAAAGCTAACGGAAGGGCAAATAGCCGGCCTACTCGCAAGGGGCTCCAGGTCTGGCGAAACACTTAAAAAGGCGGCAGCCATCACGGCGCCGCCTTTTTGGTTTTTCAGCGGTTTGTTTTTGCCCCGTGGTTAAGACGCGGAGGTTAAATCCAGGGGCCGTTCTGTCACCTGGGCGTTGAGCTCCAAAAGCTTGCCTTGACGATAAATGCCCAACGCAATGGATTCACCAGGTTGCATCTGGGCCACTTGCTTGAGGGCCTCCACGGCACGTTGAATGGGGCGGCCATTGATGCTCAGAATCACATCGCCGGGCAGAATGCCGGCGGCTTCGGCAGGGCTGTTGCGGTGCACGCCGGTGATGATCAACCCATTGGTATGCTCCAGGTTAAAAAACTCGGCTTCCTTGCGTCCCAGCTGATGCATCTCCACGCCCAAGTAGCCCCGGATGACCCGTCCATGCTGTAACAGGTCGTGCATGATCAGTTGGGCCAGTTGGACGGGAATGGCAAAGCCAATGCCCTGATTGCCCCCGGTACCGGAGAAAATAGCGGTGTTGATGCCAATCAATTCGCCTCGGGCGTTGACCAGGGCGCCACCGGAGTTGCCGGGGTTGATGGCTGCATCCGTTTGGATGAAGTCTTCAAAGGTGGTAAGCCCCAGCTCACTACGGCCGGTTGCGCTCACGATACCCTGGGTCACTGTCTGCCCAACCCCAAAAGGATTGCCAATGGCCAGTACCACGTCGCCAATGCTGGCCTGACTTTGCTCGGGGATGTGGATGACAGGGAGTGGCTGCAGTGCAATATGCAGGAGTGCCAGATCACTTTCCGGGTCCACGCCGATGATATTGGCGCCGACTTCCCGGCCATCCTGCAAGGCGACACGAATGTTATTGGCCTGGCGGATGACGTGGTAGTTGGTCAGGACCAGTCCGCGAGGGTCCACAATCACGCCTGATCCCAGGCGGGTTTGTTGGCGTTGCTCCGAGCGCATGCGCTCCTGTAGCAACGGGGCCAGCAGGGGATGGCTGAGCAGCGGGTGTCGCGAGCGCTCGATCTGGTGGGTGGTGTAGATATTAACGACGGCGGGGGCGGCCCGCTGCACGGCACTGCTATAGGAGAAGACCGGGGGAGCGGGTGGTTGCTGAAGCTGCAGCCACTGCAGCCCGGCGATGCCGAGTAATAACCCGATCAGGACGGGCCAACGCAGGTCGCGGCACAGGGCCAGCAATTTGGTACTCAGGTTCAAACGCTGCTCCGGAAACTGGTTTCGTTGCGTGCGGATGTTAACATAGGTACTGAAATTCAGTGAGTCGCCAAGAGGAGAATGTCGTGGGGGTAACGCTGCGCGAACTGGTGAAGGCCGCCGATCAGTGGCTGATGCCAAAGCCAATCCAGGATTACTGTCCCAATGGCTTGCAGGTGGAAGGCCGGGAAACGGTCCGCAAGCTGGTAACCGGGGTGACGGCCAGTCAGGCTTTGCTGGATGCGGCTATTGCCGCAGGCGCGGATGCCATTTTGGTGCATCACGGCTATTTTTGGAAAAATGAGCCGGCGCCGGTGGTGGGTCTCAAGAAAAAGCGGCTGCAAACCTTGTTGAAGCATGATGTGAGCCTCTTGGCTTATCACCTGCCATTGGACCTGCATGATGAGCTGGGGAATAACGTGCGCCTGGGGCAGCAACTGGGGTTTACGCTTAAGCAGCCTGCGACCGGCCTGGAAACAGGCCTGCTGCGCGTGGGAGAGCTGGCGCAGCCCATGACCGCCCAGGAGCTGTCGGCTCATATTGGTCGCTCCCTCGGACGAATGCCTCAGCATATCGACGGCGGCCCCCAGCGTATCCAGACCATTGCCTGGTGTACCGGGGCGGCTCAAGGCTATATCGATCAAGCCTTGGCCCTGGGTGTGGATGCCTATCTAAGCGGGGAGATTTCCGAGCCGACGGTTCATACAGCCCGTGAAGGGGGGATTCATTACTTTGCGGCCGGTCATCATGCCACGGAGCGTTATGGGGTGCAGGCGCTGGGGCAGCGGCTGGCGGAAACCTTTGGCCTGGAGCACCAGTTCATTGATATTGATAATCCGGTTTAAGCCGGATCCCCACAAAAAAACGGGCCAGTTCAGGCCCGTTTTTTATGTAAGGCGGCAGAGACGTTAGGGTTTGGCATTGCTTTCCAGGCCATAATCCTCGGCCAGGGTACCCTTTTCTTCAGGCTTGGATTTGGGCGCGTAATCCCGGGGTGGTTCCACCACATCCGTCAGTTCATCGATATCCAGTGTGCTGGCCTGACGGAAGGGAGGGGCCAGGTTCAGGTTGCGCTTAAACTCCACATCTTCAGCCAGTCGTTCGGAGCTGGCTGCCATATGGGTGATCAGCTCGCGATAGGTGCCATTGATCTTGCTGAACAGATCTGCCGACTTTGCGAAGTGGGCGCTGACATCTGCCTGGTAGCGTTCATGTTGGGCTTGCAGCTGATCCAGCTGCTGAGCCAGGCGACGGTTCTTGGCGGTGTCTGATGAGGTTAGTCGATAAATCAGGGCACCCAGCACCAGACCTGCCACGAAGCAGAGAATACCAATAATGATTTCAGACATGGGCGGTGGATTCCATTGAGTAAAAGTCCTGTGGTTGGCCTTGTTGAATTAGTATAGCGGCTTCGTTGCGCGGTTTGCCATGGCTGAAGCAGTACCGGCTTCATTCCCGGGCCGCCAACGGCGATTCCGGAGTGGGCAGTTTGCCCGAGGGGCGAAACATTAGCCTTTAGGGCGATAAACGGGCAAAATATGGCCCCTGTTTTTTCGCAACGTTGAATCTGCAAGCATTTATTACGCCTATGACCCCTGTCGAGAAGTACAAGCAAGACCTGCAGCGTCCCGATTTTAAATATGATGCGGCCCAGGAAATGGCCGTGATGAAACTCCAGGATTTGTACGAGCGCCTGATTCGAGATCAAGCCGAACGGCAGCGCGGTGGGTTGACCAAGCTGGCGGCCAAGCTGCGCCGGAAAAAGCCGGAGCCCGTGAAAGGTTTGTACTTTTGGGGTGGTGTTGGGCGCGGCAAGACGTATCTGATGGATACCTTCTATGAAGCGCTGCCCTTTCAGAACAAGATGCGGATGCACTTTCACCGCTTCATGCAAAGAGTCCATCGGGAATTGACTGAGCTGAAGGGCGAAAAGAACCCATTGGATATCGTGGCGGAACGCTTTGCCCGGGAAACCTGCATTATTTGCTTTGACGAGTTTTTCGTGACCGATATTGGCGATGCCATGATCCTGGCGGGGCTGCTGAAAGAGCTGTTCGCCAATGGCGTGAGCCTGGTTTGCACCTCCAATATCGTTCCCGATGGCCTGTATAAGGATGGGCTGCAACGGGCCCGGTTCCTGCCGGCCATTGAGTTGCTGAAGACCCATACCGAAGTGGTGAACGTTGATAGTGGCGTGGATTATCGCCTGCGCTCCTTGACCCAGGCGGAGTTGTTCCATGCCCCATTGACGGAGCAGGCTCATCAGAGCCTACAGCAGGCCTATGAGCGGCTGGCGGTGGAAGCCGGTGTGCATGGTGTGAGTTTGGAGGTGAATGGCCGTAAGTTGAAAGCGGTCAGACGCTCCGATGACGTGGTGTGGTTCGAGTTCAATGAGCTTTGTGATGGGCCCCGCAGTCAGAACGACTATATTGAGCTGGCCCGTGAATTCCACGCCGTGATTCTCAGTAACGTGCCAGTGATGGGCGTGGACAAGGACGATCAGGCTCGCCGTTTTATTAACCTGATTGACGAGTTTTATGATCGTAACGTCAAGGTGATCATTTCAGCGGAAGCGCCCATTCTGGAGCTCTATGCCGGCGGGAAGCTCACTTTTGAATTTGAACGGACCCAAAGTCGTCTGCTGGAAATGCAGTCTGAGGAATATCTGGCCGCACCCCATCGGGCCTGACGGGCTTGGCTCGTGGCTCTAACGAAGGGCTGGGTTTTTCAGGCGGTCTAGACAGGGCGGACATCAAGTCCGCCCTGATCGTTTCAGCGCTTTAGATCAGCTCGATCGCAATCGCAGTTGCTTCGCCGCCGCCAATACAGAGGGAGGCGACACCGCGTTTTTTGCCGTATTGCTTCAGGGCGTACATCAGGCTGATGATGATACGTGATCCGGTGGAACCGACCGGGTGGCCCTGAGCACAGGCGCCGCCATGAACGTTCACGCGCTCCAGATCCAGGCCCAGCTCCTGAATGGCGAGCATGGTGACCATGGCAAAAGCTTCGTTGATTTCAAACAGGTCGACGTCTTCTTTTTTCCAGCCAATGTTATCCAGCAGTTTCTGAATGGAGCCAATCGGCGCCAGGGTGAATTCACTGGGATCCTGGGACTGGGTGGCATGGCCGATAATCCGCGCCATGGGCTTGATACCGCGCTTTTCCGCTTCGCGGGCGCTCATCAGCACCAGGGCAGAGGCACCATCGGAAATGGAGCTGGAGTTCGCTGCGGTAATGGTGCCGTCTTTCTTGAAGGCCGGCCGCAGGGTCGGGATCTTGTCGATGTTGGCGTTGCCCGGCTGCTCGTCATCCTTCACAACCACTTCGCCTTTGCGGGTCTGGATGGTGACCGGAACGGTTTCCGCCGCCAGGCTGCCATTGGCGATCGCTTGCTTGGCACGGGTCAGGGAGAGAATCGCGTACTCGTCCATTTGCTCGCGGGTCAGGTTGAAGCGATCCGCCACTTCCTGGGCGAAGGAGCCCATCAGACGGCCGGTTTTGGCATCTTCCAGACCATCCAGGAACATATGGTCCTTGATCTCGCCATGACCCATGCGCAGGCCGCTGCGGGCCTTTTCCAGAACATAGGGGGCATTTGACATGCTCTCCATGCCGCCGGCAATCATCACGTCATTGGTACCCGCTTTGATCAGGTCATGAGCCAGCATCGTGGCCTTCATGCCAGAGCCGCACAGTTTGTTGATGGTGGTGGCGCCAGTGGAGGAGGGAAGGCCGGCATTGAGCATCGCCTGACGGGCCGGGCCTTGTTTCAGGCCTGCGGGCAAGACACAGCCCATGATGACTTCTTGCACATCTTCCGGCTTCAGGTTAGCCCGCTTCACAGCCTCTGCAATGGCAATGGTGCCCAGGTCCACAGCGCTGACGCTGCTCAGGCTGCCTTGAAAACCGCCCATGGGTGTCCGGGCGCCATCGACAATGACGACATAATCCGAGCTCATGAATTCTATCCCCTATCGTTAAGAAAAGTGAGTAATACGGAAGGCGGCTATTTTAGCTTGTCCCGTCACCGAGGCATACCTTCGCTTCAATCGCGGTGGTTTAGGGGGGCTTTAGTGCGCTGAGTCCAGCGGAAAATTGTGACGAAGTGGTGCAACTTAAAATTAGCGTCTATAGTGTTTTAGAACTAGGTTTAGATGTACTGGCACAGCACGAGGAAGTTTGTGACTCCCTACCCACATAAAAATAATACCCAAGCCCAGAGTTAAGCAGATTGCCAGACAGTGATGCTGTCAGGCGTCTGTGCGCGTCTTAAAAACCGGTTTCGCCGTGAGTGCGACATATCAATAATAAGTAACGGAGTGGCGTTCGATGACAAAAAAAATACAACGATGGCACAAACTGGCTAAGCTGCCCCTAGTAGCAGCAATTGCAGCCTCTGTGTCTACTCCTGTTCATGCCTTCCAATTCTATCTTGGTGAAATTGAGGGTTCTCTGGATACCACGCTCAGTGCGGGGGCGAGTTGGCGAGTTGCAAAACGTGACACCAACCAGCTGGCGCAGGGTAACATCGCACCCGGCTTGAAAGGCTCCACGGTGGGCAGCTCCACCAACAACGCCGACGACGGTAACTGGAACTTCAAGCGTGGCGAGACCTTCTCCAAGATCGTCAAGGGCACCAGTGATCTGTCGCTCTCATACGATAACTATGGTGCTTTCGTCCGCGGCCGTTATTTCTATGACTTTGAGCTGATGGACGAAGGACGTGCCAAGGATAACAATGGCATCTCCCGTCCACTGAATAAAAAAGCCTTGGATCAGGCGGGTGCTGACATCGAACTGATGGATGCCTATGTCTATGGCGACTTTGAAATTGGCGATATGCCCCTGAACGCCCGACTGGGCCGCCAGGTGGTGAGCTGGGGGGAGAGTACCTTCATCCAGGGGGGGATCAACACCATTAACCCCGCCGACGTTTCCGCTCTGCGTGCACCGGGTGCCGAGATCAAGGACATTCTGCTGCCCGTCAACATGGTATACGCCTCCCTGGGCGTCACCACCGATATCTCCATTGAGGCGTTTTATCAGCTGGAGTGGGAAAAGACCGAGATTGACCCTTGCGGAACCTTCTTCTCAACCCTGGATTTCGTGGCCGATGGCTGTGGTCCAGTACTCTTGGCGGGACAAAACCCGGACTGGGAAGCCTATGAATCGGGGCTCTATGTAGCGCGTTTGGGGGACCGAGAGCCTGATGATAAAGGTCAGTACGGTATTGCCGTGCGCTGGTTTACCCCGGGCGGAACGGAGTTCGGCTTCTACCATATCAACTATCACAGCCGGTTGCCGGTGGTCAGTGGTATTGTCGCCACTGGTCCCAAAGACATGCCGGAATACTTCATTGAGTTCCCGGAAGATATCAAACTTTATGGCATCAGCTTTTCCACCACAGCCGACTCCCTGGGGCTGTCGATCGGTGGTGAAGTCAGCCACCGCCGGGGCACGCC
>CAZEWG010000024.1:0-1837 GCA_964514485.1 uncultured Pseudomonadales bacterium | reverse complement strand
ACCGCAGAGGTCGGTTACACCAATTTCTTCGGTGGAAAACCTTATAACCTGATGAATGACCGTGACTTTGTGTCTGCCAGTGTCAGCGTGTCCTTCTAATAACAATAAGTACTTAATCGGTCTATTTAGGTGAAGTCGATGAAACTACGAAAACTATTATTGACTGGCAGTGTCATGGCCTTGTCCTGGATGTCAGCTAGTGCCATCGCGGCGGTATCTGAAGCCGATGTTGCGAGACTGGGCAAGGATCTCACTCCCGTTGGCGCGGAAAGAGCAGGGAATGGCGGTGCCATTCCCGAGTGGACGGGCGGGCTGAAGGATATTCCGGCGGGTTACAAGAACGACGGCAAGTATGTGAATCCTTTTCCGGACGACAAGCCACTGTTCATCATTACCCACAAGAACGCGGATCAGTATAAGGAGAACCTGACCCCGGGGCAGCTGGCCCTGCTGGCCAAGTACCCGGATACCTATAAAATTCCGGTGTATCAAACCCGACGGACAGCTTCTTTCCCGCAAAAGATCTATGACATCGCCAAGCAGAACGCCACCAACGTGAAGCTGGCGGAAGGCGGTAACGGGCTGATTAATTACCAGGAGTCCTTTCCGTTCCCGATCCTGAACGGTGACGATAGCTCCAAAGGGCTTCAGGTGATCTGGAACCACATTGGTCGCTATGTGGGTGATGCCATCGAGCGGACCATTGTACAGGTCACGCCACTGGCGAACGGCAGCTATTCGCCGGTTCGATTCAAGGAAGAGATTGTTTCCCAGCCGGCCCTGACCGACTTCGATCCCAACGAAGAGCGTAATATCCTGTATTACTTCAAGCAGGCTATTGTTTCTCCGGCGCGTCTGGCGGGTAACGTGCTGCTGGTGCATGAAACCATCGACCAGGTGGCAGAGCCGCGGATGGCCTGGATTTATAACTCAGGTCAGCGTCGCGTACGCCGTGCGCCCCAGGTTGCCTACGATGGCCCGGGTACCGCGGCAGACGGTATGCGTACCAGTGACAACTTCGATATGTTCAACGGAGCCCCCGACCGCTATAACTGGAAGCTGTTGGGCAAGAAGGAAATCTATATCCCTTACAACTCCTATGAGCTGTCCGATACCAAGTACAAATATAGCGATATCGTGAAGCCTGGCCATCTGAATCAGGATCTGACCCGCTATGAGTTGCACCGGGTCTGGGTTGTGGAAGCGACCCTGAAGGATGGACAGCGTCACGTGTACGGCAAGCGGGTGTTCTATGTGGACGAGGATACCTGGCAAGCGGCGGAAATTGACCACTACGACGGCCGCGGTGAGCTGTGGCGTGTAGCGGAAGGCCATACCATCAACTATTACGATGCCAAGGTGAACCGCGTGTCGGTGGAAACCCTGTATGATCTTCTGTCTGGACGTTACCTGGCGTTGGGTCTGACCAACGAAGAGCCGGCGGGTACACTCCGTTTCGGTACCAAGCGTTCCAAGTTGGACTTTACTCCGGCAGCGCTGCGTCAGGCCGGTGTGCGCTAAGATCTGAACTCTGGTTTGGATGCAAAAAGCCGATGGGAAAACCCATCGGCTTTTTTGTTTGGCGCGGTTGATTTAACTCCCTCTCCCTTGATGGCGGGCCGCGCAGGCAGAGGGCCGGGGTGAGGGTGGAGCAAGCCCGTTGCATGTTTCAGGGCGGCTCTGCCGCCATCCCCTCACCCTACCCTCTCCCGCAAGGGGAGAGGGAATCATCCGTGTATGTTTTGTTCTTGGGGAGAACAGGCAACACTAGCTGACGAATTGACTCCCTCTCCCTTGATGGCGGGCCGCGCAGGCAGAGGGCCGGGGTGAGGGTGGA
>CAZEWG010000023.1:0-38375 GCA_964514485.1 uncultured Pseudomonadales bacterium | reverse complement strand
CCGATCCCGGCGGTGCATGAACTGTTAGCACCCATTGCCTACACCGTGCCGTTGCAGCTGTTGTCCTATCACGTGGCAGTGCTCAAGGGCACCGATGTGGACCAGCCCCGCAACTTGGCCAAGAGTGTGACAGTGGAATAATCACTGTTAGACACCGGAATAAAGAAACGTCTCTTCGGAGGCGTTTTTTTGTTCAGGGTTGCTCAGGATGCGTCGACTTTGACGACCCAATCAGTCATCAGAGACAAGTCTTTTATTAGTTTAAATCTGGCACAAAAGTTTCGTTATTTAGGCATTTACAACCAAATTGCCGATAGAACAGCCTTCTAATAAAGATCTCATAAATTATGACGTGCAGGTCACATAAATAACGCTGGATATTGTTCGGGCTTGTTGGTACTTTGCGACGATAAAATGAGTGGGTGTGTCGCGTTTTTGAAAAAGTTCAATCTCACTCATGCGAATTTGCCTCCCCAGGCTTCTCCCAGATGGTGCGAAGTCTTGTGAGAGATGCTCTTTTAACGACGAGCATCAGGTAAGCAAACTTCTAAACACAGCTTTGAAATTCTTGCTGCTTCCCATGCTAGCGGGTAAGCACCAACTGGTTAGGGACGTCCAATAGAAGGACTTGTAGGGAATAGCTTCATGAAGTATGGCTACCTAGGCTGTTGGTTAGCGGCAGGTTTGCTTTGTGTTTCAACATCAGTTCAATCGGAAGTGCTGGTTGATATACGCAGTCAATCACCGCTTCGGTCTTCTCTAGACTCTGCGCAATACGTCGCTCGTCTCTCTGACTGTTCACGGGTTGTCTCTGTCTCTGTGGGGGCCGATGGCGCTAACCCCATCATCCCCGCCGAAATGCAGCGTGTCGCAAACGACTCCCTGGCGTGCGAACATCGATTCACCCTGGAAGGCCCACAGAAACTCAATCCCGAATTGCGTATCTTAACAACCGATGGAAAGATCCAGACGGTTCAAGAACAGTTCAACATAGAGAATCAATTACCCTCGGTTTCGTTAGAGGGCGTGGCCATTACAGAACAGAATGGCCAACAGCTTCTGAATATCAAAGTGAATGCGCAGGATAATGTTGATATTTCATATGTTGCGCTGGATATCAAAGGAATTCGGGCGTCGGCTCTACGAGCTGCAGGTGGTGTAATCGCCAAGGCCGCAAAAACAGCGTTTGCGGATTCTGGTGGCTATGCGCGCCTTTATCCGATATCTGATGATCAAACCCAGTTCTCGTTATCGTTGCCCAATCGTGAGCGTCTGGATGGTGCAGCTATCGCCCATGATGCCATCGTGTTGGTCAATGTGATCGTGGAAGATGCCAGTGGTAACCAGAGTACGTACTCTGACATTGTCTTCGTCGGCGATGATGTTCAAGAGAATGTTGAAGGGCTGTCGGTTGCGCCCCATAAACTGATTTTCAGCAATGCCCTGGAAGAGGCGCAACTGGTGCCATCTCTGAACTTCCAGTTCCGGGGCTGGACTCCGGTGCCCGGCTCGGGCAATGGCATGACGTACTCCTCCAGTAACTCTAATGCGGTTTATGTCACGGAAGCCGGCCGGGTTTATCCCCTGAAAGAGACGGGAGAGGCTGGGGTAGAGCTGACGGTTCGCTACGCCGGGCAAGATCCTGTTACTGTGCCGGTTGTGGTGAACTACAGCAAACAGCTAACCGCCTTAAAGCTGGCTGGGATAGGGGGCAACCACCTCCTGACCTTGTCATCCCTCAACAAGTACTATGCCCTGCCGGAAGTTGTGGCGGTTTTCGATGACGGCTCTGAAGCGCCCCTGACCGACCCCAGGGCTGTGACAGTGACGTTGCCTGACTCAGCCAAAGGGATTTTGGAATATGACAAAAAACAGGGGCTAAAAGCCCTTTTGGCCATTCAGCCAGACGCAGCTATTCCAATGCGAGTGGCACTTGCCCGCTTCCCAGAAGTGAACGCGCTCATCAATGTGTCCGCAGATGATGCGCCCCCGGTGGCATCACTGGCAGTCCCCGGCAAAGTTGAGGTTGATTCGGTGCTAACCGTTAAGGCGAGCGCAGAAGACGATGTGGGGATCTCGGACGTTGTGTTTTTCCTGGATAACCAAGTTCTGGGACGCAGACAGCAGCTGCCTTATGAAATAAATATGCCAGTATCTGAGCTGATGCTGGGTCGGAAGTTGATGTTGCGTGCTCAGGCCAAGGACACGGCTGGTCAGGTCACGGACACATCCGTTAGCACGGTAGTGGTGGTCGACAAAGAAAAGCCGGTTATTCCCAGTTTCCAGTTTGAACTCCCCGCCCATAACGCTCGGATCGTTGAAGGTACTCCGTACCGGATGAGCGTAGCTCATAACCTCGGCGTGATCCCGGACAGCCGAAATAGGAGCGAGATCTCTTATGTGGAGTTTTTTGCCGATGGCCAGAAAGTCGCGGAGTCCTATTACCCGAATCTCGAAGTTCGCGAGAATAGCCTCGACTCCGAAACGAAGGAGTTGTGGGAAGTCTGGCGTGCAGACGTTATTGCCCCCCAGATAGCGACCCAGCAGACATCCCTTTCCTTGACGGCACGGGTACATACCCTGGCTAAGGCCACTGCTGATGCAGAAGCCAAACTGGTCAAGCTGATTCAGAACAGCCCCCCGACTTTGTCGGTTCTGTCGCCCATTGAGGGCGCGCTGGCAACGGTCGGCCAGACGCTGGACGTTGTGGTTCAGGTGGCGGACGACACCTTGTCCATGGGAACCCTGATCGAACTGCTGCTCGATGGCAAGGTGGTCGCAAGCAAGCGTTACCAGGATGCAGAGACCAAGTGGCAGGGTGCCTATACTAGTGGTGTGCACCAGGAAACCTTTAAGCTTGCCATTGAGGAAGCCTATCTTGGGCGTAACCTGCAGTTGGCAGCGCGGGCGATTGATTACCACGAAAAAGCCGGGCGAACAGATCCCATTACCGTGCAGGTTAAGGATGATCAGTTACCCAGCGTTGCAGTCAGCCATCCGGTTGAAGGGCAGAAGCTGGTATCGGGTATTGCGGTCGAGCTGCGGGCAAATGCCACGGATGACTTGGGTGTGGCTCAAGTGGACTTCTACGTCAATGGCAAGTTGGTTGGCACCGATCATCGGGCGCCGTTTGCCGTGATTTATGAAACCCCATTATTGCAGGGTAACGAGCAGCCGCTGACGGTTAAGGCGGTTGCGAAAGACAGTCGTGGTCAGGAAGCAGAAAGTCAGATTGTGAACGTGACGCTGGGCAAGGATGAAGATCCACCAGTGATCAACCTTGTCTCTCCCACCATCAATGAAACCGATGCGGGTAGTGATATTGCTGCTGTGGTTGAGAGCAGCGATGTCCTGATCAAGTTTTCTGGTTATGACAACGTTGAAGTCACAGCCCTGGAAGTCCGTGGGGTTAAGCTGGTTGATGGTGTTGGTGCGGTTTTAACTGGTAATGACTCAGATGTCCTCACCGGCCAGGACTTCGCATTGCAGCAAATACCGGGGGCGTTGCGTGCTTATTCGGCGCTACGCCTGGTGCGGGTGCCCGAGTTCAAGAACCTGGAAGGGGTGCGTTACGACCGGTACCAAGTGTCGGCGCAGGCCAAAGACGAAGCGGGTAATAGTTCGACCGTTTCAGCAGTGATTGGTGTTTTTAAGGACCAAGTTCCTGTTATCAGAGCCCTGACTGCCAATCAGGTCCGGTATTACTCCAGACAGCCGGTGGCTCTGGAGTTGGTGGCACGCGATGACAAGGCGATTGTCAGCTCTGAACTGAAACTGTTTGTGGATGGAGTTTCCCATGCTGCGGCGGTAATCAAGCATGACGCCGGCACAGGGCTGATTCCGGGTAATCAGTTTGTTGATCGTTTCGAGTTTGATCTGACCTCGCTCGACTTAACGAATCAAGCTCATCAGATCCGTGTAGAAGCCAGAGTTTGGGACAGCTTGGGGCAGGTTTCGGAACCGTTTGGCACGGTCTTAAACGTGGTCCCTGAGCAGTCTGGCCCTGATGTGGCCATTACCAAACCGATTCTGGGCGCTCCCTTATATGTGGACCGCTCCACCCGGTTTGACTGGCGCGCCAGTGATGAAACAGGAATTCAGCGCCTGCGGATTACTGGTAACGGTACCCTGATCAAAGATCTGAGTTTTCCAACCGCTCAGCCCCGTACTGAAGTAATCGATCATTTCCAGGTCGTCATTCCCGATGTGGCGACGTATACCCTGGTTCTGGAAGCTACTGACCTCTATGGCAATGTGGCTTCCAGTGACTGGACGTTTAATGTGACTCGGGACAACCCACCTGAAATCTCGATTCGGTCACCGGCAGCGGGTAGCCGCCTCTATGAGGGTGAAGCGGTCGTGGTTAATGCGCTGATCACCGATGATGTGGCCGTGAGGGAGGCGCACTTTTACAGCCAGCGGGGACAAGAGGTTCTCCAGCACGTTGTGATTGGTCAGCAGGAAATTGAGAAGCGCCAGCAGGCGGCAGGATACGTCACGGCACAGTTGCGGGTGCCGGGTAAAGTTGACGACGGTGCAGCACAGATCTGGATTAAAGCCATCGATAGTGCAGGGCAGGTAACGACTCAGATCCTGGACCTGGACATTTTGGACGATGAGGAAGCACCAGCTGTCACCTTGTTGTCGCCCCAGGGGCCGACCAAAATTCGTCCCGGGGATAGTCTGGAGGTGACCGGGGAAGCCCTGGATAACTTCTACGTGGATCGTATTGAAGCCGTTGTAAGACTGCCCGATGGACAAGAATCCATTCTTGAATGGGAAACGCTGGGTCGTGATGACCGAGTCGAAGAGATCAAGATCGCGAATCCGGGCTCCTTTGGGAGCATTGTTGCCGACACCCGTTTCAAGACCAGTTTTAAAGGGCGGCTGCGTATTCCAACGGGCTACCTGATTTATCAGGAGCAATCCTTAGGGCTGCTGATCCGGGTTAAAGATCGGGGTATTAACTCTGCAGACTCCATGGAAGTCAGGCTGGAGATTTTGCCGGACACTGAAGCGCCTGCAGTGAGCTATCTGCAGCCCGGGAAAACCCTGTATGAGGAGCAGGAAGCCAATTTACAGTTCCGGGTGACGGATGATACCGAAATTCAGTCCATCGAAGCCTTCATGCAGACCATTGAGGCGGGACAGCCCGGCGAGAAAATCAGCCTGCTGCAGATCAGCGATGTGACCGGAAAGAGCTTTGACAGTGGTGCTATCGTCCTCTCCCTGCCTGAACTGGCCGAGACAGCCAACGAGCTCACACTGGCATTCACGGTGGAAGCTGAAGACAGCTCCGGCAACCGTTCGACCACCAGCCATGTGGCACAATTGAAGCGGGATATGCCGCCGATGCTGACGGTGGAGCAGGAACAGCCGGCTCAGGATGTGGTCAGCGGACAGTTGCTGTATTCCACGGCCCGGGTCAGAGACGATTATGTCACCAAGGATAACCGTTTCTTCCTCACCTATACCTCCTTAACTGGGCTGGGGGCTGGCGGTAGCCGCGATCCGACCGGTGACCTGAGTGTTCGTGAGAGCCTGATCGATCCCGTCATCTCTTTCCTGTATCCGGAAGCCCAGGGTGCCTCCGGTGCAGTCACCCTCAACGGCACACCTTACCTGGCGACGGACAATGACCGACTGGTCGTGTTTCCGATGCCCTCCGTCAATCCGCAACAAGCGATGCGTATCGCATTTACCGGGGCTTTAAGTGGTCTTAGCGGGTTTGATGTCTCCATACTGGCGCAAGGCCCTTGCATGGGCCCGCAAGCCACGATTTTTGTCGCTGGAAACAGTGTAGACCTAGCGCCCTACATCGACGAGATAACCACGCAACTGATCCTAACCCCCCGTTATGATCAAGCCGATGGGTTCGTGCAATCCGTCCAAATCGATTTACGTCGGGTAGCAAATACTGGTGACTATCGTGTAGATGGCGCTAAGCGGGATGTCGCAAAGCTTTCGCCTGCAATATCCGTGATGGTTCATGATACTGGGCCAGACAGCTCCGGGGTGGCCGTGGTTGAAGCGCGTTCTGCCTATGCGCAGCGACGTGACAACGATCCTTGGGGATTTGCCTATGCAACTAAGGTCCACCCCGGCGTTTCGCAGGTCTACTTGCTGGGGCATGGTATTGACCGGCTGTCGGGCCGTCGTGGGCCGCAGCCGTTAGCTCCCTTGTCTGTTCATCGTTTGATTCCGGATACCACCGGACCGGAGTTGGAGATTGTCTCGCCCAAGAGCGGCACAACCGTGGTGCCGGGCCAGCGTTTTGACGTGTCCTTGGCGTTGGGCGATGACACGAAAGCTCTCAAGTCCATTAAGGTTTACCAGAACAACCACCAGCTCCTGCATGAGTTCGGCGGTATCTATCACCAGGCCCAGTTCAGCTTCCCCTACACCGTTGCCAAGGATCTTGGCTGGGGGGAGCTGGCACTGAATGTGGTGGTCGAGGATCAGAGCGGCTATTCGGCCCAGCAACAGGTCATTCTTCCGGTGGGAATCAATGAGAAGCCCATGATCGGGCTAACCGGATTCCACAGTTACTATGCGAATAACCGTTACGAAAAGAGCTACACCGAGCCGCAGCGCCTCAATATCGGCGAATTTTGGGTGCGGCGTGGCGAGCCGTTCCGGGTCGACACCAACCTGACCGACGATGCGGGTCTGGCGAAGTTCGAAATCTACCGTAAATCTGCCACCGGCGTTCGCGAAGAGCAGGTCTACGTGAAGCACTATGGCGACGCTTGTCCGGCTCCCCTGGTCGTTAAGGCCCAGGAACAGGCGACGGTGGTGTTTGACCGTTATGAGGCCACGGAATATGAGTTGGTGGTCACGGACAATATCGGTCAGCAGGCGATTCGGACCTTTATTGTTCATCCCTTGACCAATGTGATTCCAGAAGTACGCATTACCGGTCCGTCTCAGGATCAGGACATTGCCGCAGGTACTTTCCGCATCAAGGTGGGCGTCGTTGCCACCGATGACCGTAAGCTGGATGTTCGCCAATCCATAAAGGTGTTCGCCAACGGCGTCCCCCTTGCGATTGAGGATGTCAGTCCGGAAGCAGAAGAGGTGTCTGGTGGTATTTCTGCCGTCACTCAGGCATTTGCGGATATTCATGGAAGTTTACTGGACAAGTTTGGTCTGGAGGCGGCGGATAATTACGGAACGCCCAACAGCGCCTATGCACTGATGCGCAATTATGTGGTGGCGATTCCGGCCAACGTGGTGCGGGCCAATGAGCCCCTGAAACTGACCGCTTACGTCTATGATTCCGACAATGCGGTGGGCAGTACGGAAATCACACTCAACGTTGTGGCCGATGAAATTAAGCCGGAAGTTTACTTTACCCGGCCAGAGCCGACCTTTGGTCCTGTCGAGAGTTCCGACTTCACGGTGGGCTTTGCGGCCTATGACAACGTTAAGGTACAGAGGCTGGACCTGGCATCCGCCTATGGCATCCGCAAGATGGATGGCACGTATCTGAAGACTGACTATGAGCTGGCAAGAAGCATTACCTCCATCGCTTCGCTCGATTATCAGCCGGTAACCACCCAAAATATTGATACGCCGGAATATGCACAGTTGCTGCATGTGCGTAAGTTGTCTGACATTTTGAGCCTGTTCCCGGGCGTTGCCATGGCGGATGTGGCGGCCATGGATATCTGGGTCAAAGGTACGGCATACGATCAGTCCCAGAGTCAGAGTAAGGAAGTAAGCTTCCGGGTACGGGCTGATGAGCGTCCGACCCTGGATATTGTGGCGCCGGTTGAAGCGCAAGAAGTGGTCGAGCAGACCTCCATGCGGGTCAGCGTCAAAGCCTTTGACGATGTGGGCATTGATTATGTGGCCCTGACTGCGCGCTACGGTAATGGCCAGCCGGCCTATACGGCACGCCTACGCCAGCCGCCTTATGACTTTGCCGTACCAGTGCCCGTTTATAGCGCTGAAAACTCGGCCCATAACCGCATTGATATTGAAGTCGAAGCGTTGGATACCTATGGGGCGGCATTCAACGACCCCGACAATCATACTGCCCGTGAAAGTCTGGCGGTGAAGATCATTGGCGACCAGCCACCGACGGTTGTGATCGGTACGCCGACTACCAACCATGAAGCCACCGAAGGCGAATATCTGCTGGTTCAGGTCAATGCCATTGATGATGTGGGTATCGATCGTGTCACGCTGAATGTCAGTGGTTTGATCCAGGGTGACAAGAGTTTCAGTGACCTGACCTATCCTTATGAATTCCTGTTGCAGATTCCTTATGGGCAGGCCGGGCGCAACCTGACGCTGTCGGCAACTGCGACTGAGTTGAAAGCGGTGGGAGTTGCCCGCTCCATCGAAACCCTGACGCCGGTCGTGGTGCATGTCATCAAAGACGAAATTGCACCCACCATTGTGCAGATTCAGCCGCCAACGTCTGGCTCCACGTTGGTGGAGAAGCGCAATCTGGCCTACCGCTATGAGGTTTCCGACAACGTCTCGGTTTCGTCCTTGCAGGTCAGCCTGATTGCGGACCAAAACCTTGATGGTCACTTCACTGAGGATGAAACGGTTTCCAGCAACCTGTTGTTGACACCGCCTTACTCCGGAAACCTGGTGGTGGGTACCATTGCGGAGTACCTGCGCGATCCCAATCAATCCATTACTCAGCTTCCCTTACAACTGGTTGCCAAGGCGCTGGATGGTGTCGGCAATGAGAGTAGGGTAGCGACACCTCTGAGTTTGGTGAAAAACACCGCTCCTGAAGTCACCGGGATGCGGCTTTTGGATAGTCGCGGGTTCAGTCTGGGTGAAGTTGAATCCATTACCGAAGGGCGCGGCATTGTCATCAATGTCATGGCTCATGATCCAGAAGCCGGCGTTGACCGGATTTCGCTGTTCCATGCAGTAGCCGGAGCTGGGCAGGATGCTGAGTCGCTGACCTATCTGCCGTTGGGCACGGATGGCGCAGCGCCGTTCAATTTCCATTTCCAAGTACCCACCGGGGCGGTTGGCAAGACGCTCTTTTTCAAAGCTAAAGCTGTGGATGTGGATGGCTATGAGTCGGCCTTGTCGCCGGCCCTGCTGAAACTGAAGATTGATGCGGATCAGCCGCCGACGGCCACCATCGTCAAACCTGCGAATAACAACTCCGTGATTATCGATGGTCAGGACATTGAGGTCTTTGTTGAGGCCTTTGATGATCTGGGGGCAGAGGGGATCGACCGCGTTGTGTTCTATGTGAACGACAGCCCGGTCGAAGCGGCCTATCAAAGTTATTCGGCCGTGAGCGGCAGCTATGCTCAGGAGCATGTCTATCGTGCCTTGCTGGCGGCACCGGAAGGAATCGGCGGCTTTACGATCCAGGCCGTGGCCTATGATGTGCTGGGACAATCGGGTGCCTCCCAGGTTGTTACCGTTGGCACTATCCAGGATACGGTGGTTCCGAAAATCAATGTGCTGAACCCGCCACACCAAGACATTCTCACGGTGGCCGAGCCGGTTCGTGCTGTGGTGGGTATTGAGGATATTGGTGAGATCACGAGTGTTACCCAGCATTGGATTCGGGAGTATCAGTCCCGGGAAGGGCATTGGATTACCCTGGTTGAATATCCGGTTCAGCTGTTTAGAGACGATACCCGGGCGCCGGGTGATCCAACCCCGGTCAGTGATCCGAATAATCATTACTACATCTATTGGGCGGATCTTGCTGACGGGACGCTGCTCAATCGCGAAGCCCATAAAAATGAGCGGATTCGGGTTATCACCCGGATCGATACGCCAGCCCATAGTGGCATTACTGAAACCACCACTTATGAAGTGGGCCTGAGGTTCTCTGAGCAGCGTTATATCGCGCCCAGTTCGAATGCCCGGGAAATCGGCGCGCACATCTACTACACCAGCATCGGGCAATATCAGAGCCAACAACGGACCGGTGAAATGGTGAGCGCCTGGGCCACCGCTGATCCTTTGCGGGTCGAGCAGGGGCTGGGTTACAGCCGCCTGAATGAAGGCAAGGTCGTACAGCCGGAGTATACGGGGCTGTTCATCGTGGATGCGATGGACCCCGAAGATGGTGACCAAGCCGGAAACTTTTACATGTATTCGCCCTTGCTGGCAGGGTCGGCGGAGATTTTTCGCGGCACTATCGGTGAAATCCTGGCGGACGAGAACTTGGTCTTTGCCGGAAAGTCAGGCGTCATCGGCGATGCTCTCTGTCACGAAGGGAATCCGGAAGGCGCGTGCCGCTTTGTCGAGGCACTGAAAACGGAAATCCGTAAAGATTGGCTGGGTGGTGACACTGGCGCGGAAGGCAGCGGCAACCTGTATCTGGAAAACACCTCGGGTGAATTGCTGATTTTCAATCATCAAAACGGTGAAGCGCAATTCGGCCTGCCTTATCTGCTGGCGGGTCGGGTAGATCTGCCCTATCCAGATGTGTATGGACTGGCGCGACAGGATGATCTGGTGCTGGTTGCCAATGGTCATGGTGGTGTTCAGGTGTTGGACATCAGCCTGCTCAATGCGCCCTACCATATTGGCTACATCAAGCCCAATGGCTTCACTCGCGATGTGGTGGTGCAAGGGCGGTTTGCGTTTATTGCCGCCTCACACGAAGGTGTGGTGGTCGCGGATATCGCAGACCCGGCGTTACCCATCGTGGCTAAGGTTGATACCCTGGGCGTGGCCAACCGTCTTCATTTACAGGGCAACCTCCTGTATGTCGCCGACATGTCAGGTGATGGCGGCGCTTCTCAGCTGAATGTGGTCGATATCAGTGATCCCTATCAACCGAAAGTCACCCGCACGGTCGATATTAAGCCAGCCCGCAAAGACCTGCATTCTCGAGGTGTTTATGATGTCACGCTGACCGGGAATCTGGCGTATGTGACGGTTGCCTATTCCGATCAGGAAGACCAGCCGGCACAGGCTCTGGTCGAGATTATCGACCTTGAGAAAGCTTTGGACCCGACCTGGGATGCGACTCTACCGGTGATGGTCCATCGCCAGGCCACCGATGCCAAGGCCGCCGCTCGCGGGGTTACCCTGGCGCGGGGGGCCATGCACGTCGCGACCGGCCAGGCCGGGATTGGCCGTATCGAATTGACTGAGTTGACGGTTCTGGATCATAGCCCGGCCTTTGCCGAGACGGAGGTGTCCACGGGCCTTGAAAGTATTCATTTGGTGCTGTCTGCCCCGTTACCGGCCAATGCGGAGCTTGCTCAGTCGGTACAGGTGATCGAGGGCGACCCTTTGATTGGCGAAGAGATCAGCTCGCAGTTCAGCATCCGTTTTGGCGAGCGCAATGGTGAGCCACACCACTCACGGCTAGAACTGGTCCCCGTGGAAGGCTTCCAGCTCCGGGAAAATACCCAGTATTTTGTACGGGTGAAGGCCGGCCTGGCACCTGTGACCGGGCAACCGCTGGCGCAGGACTATCAGTTCGCTTTTGTCACCTCGGCGGCGGGAAGTGCCCTGGCCCCGGATATTACCCAGATTTGTGCGCTCACTGCCCTACAAAGCCAGGGTGCCTGTACCGCTGTGGGTGGCGTGGAAGGTGGGACGGAACTGGTAATCCGTGGCCATCACTTCAGTGAGCGCCCGACGCTCACCATTGGTGGACAGCCTGTGGTGGTTGAACGGGTTGAGGCTGCTGATGAAGCCGATCCCTATGATCGTCTTTATGCCAAAACCATTCCCAACTACGCCGGTCCGGCAGCGGTCACAGTCACCAATCGCTGGGGCTTGAGTGATACCGTCATTGGCGGTTTCACTTATGTGGACATTCTGAAAGTCTCCTTCCTGACCCCGGCGGTGGTGACTACCCAGCAGACGGGTTTGGCGGAGAAGGTGGATGTCGTCGGTTACGGTTTCCACAGTGGCTTGACGCTAACGGCCTATAAGAGTGGTCAGCCCGAATCTGCAGTGACTTATCGCGTGGGCGACGGCCAGCTGTCACTGTACAGCGCGGAGCGGATGACCTGGGTGGTGCCGCGCTTTACCGGTGACAATGGCAATGGGTATCGGGGCTTTATCGATGTGATCGTGAGCGATGACGCCGGCCGCCGTTATACGCAGCGAAATGCGCTGTTCTATGGCCGTTTGGCGATTAATCGGACCATCGAGACCGAACTACCTTTTGACACAGAATTGATCGCTGCGGAAATCAAAGCCCGGGAGCACGGCAACTCGGGCAACTATGTGCCGGATGCCGGAAAGCTGCCGCCGGGCAAGGTGGTGGATTTGGCTGCGGATACACAGCGTCAGTTGCTGTATGTTCTGGGCCAAGGGATTTTTGAAGATCAAGACCGTCCTGAGCGGGTCTTTTCAGCGGATTACGTGGCCGACTTTTACCCGGCAGGCTGGATCAGCCTGGTGAAATACAATCGCCAAGAGCTGGCCAATGCAGCGCCTCAGCATGGTTTGGGATATTACAACCTGCCCCAAGACCTGGTTCCCCAGGCGATCGCCCTTTCAGAGCGTCAGCTGTATGTTTCAGCCCGTGGCTATGATTTCCCCCACATCAGCATGCCCCATGAGAACCAGACGTACCTGTTGGTCTATGACCGGGAAACGCGCACGGCAGAGCCCGATGGCAAAGATCGCGATATCCTGTACAAGTTGCCGTTACCCGTCAGCAGTCTGGTAACCCAGATTAAGGTTCGTGACAGCTTGGCATTTTTGAATGCAGGCTCTGAAGGCGTCGTTGTGGTGAGCCTGGCGGACCCGCTCCGTCCTACGGTCGTGACCCGGTTGCGCTCGGCCTCGCTCAATGGCCAGACCACCACTCTGAATGTGAAGGATCTCAATCTGGTAGAGCAGTACCTGCTGGTCACGCATGGACAGGGATATCAGGCGGCGCAGAGTGTTCAGATAGCCTATGACATCACCAAGCCCAGCTTGCCGCAGGTAGGTTCCTATGCCGGGGGCGGACGGCCGAATACCATGCTGTCCCAGCAGTCTCTGCTGGCGACTGGAAATGCCTTGCAATTGATTGATGCACAACGACCGGCGTATATGAGAGCCACAGGCTCCTATCAGGGCTATGGTTTTAATGTACCGGGTAGCAGTGCCGGAAAGGCAGCACTGGCGACAACCCTGAGCAATGTGACGCGCCAAGCCAATCTGAAGTGTGGTAACGCAGGGGAGCGCCTGGATAGCTATCTGGCCATTTATGATGCCAGCCGCCTCAGTGACATCTCCCTGTTTGATGCGCTGGCTATCGACGATACTGTGGGCTGCCCGGTTAGCATGAAACATAAAGCACCACTTCCGCTTCAGAGCGGACTCGATGAGCGGGTACCGACGCTATATACCGATGATGGTTTGGCGATCTTTGCGATTCCCTACCTGCAGCAAACGAAAACCGTGTCGGGACTGCACATCGTGGATACCCTGGCACAAGATCTGGTGTCGAGTGTGCCTGCCCATGGTGCCGATAATGTCGCCATCGACTCTGCCATCAGCCTGCGCTTCAGCTTGCCGCTGGGTCAGGTCGAAGCGCTGCGACCCTATGTGACGCTGGTTCGGGAGACGGGGGGCGCCGAAGGTGAGGTGCAGTCGATCCAGCTTGTCGTGGATGCAGAAGATCCACAGACGTTGCATATCGAACCTGTTGAGGGGTTACAGGCCGGCCACGCCTATCGGATCGTTCTAAGCGGTGTGCTGGCAAGCCGGCGTACGCAGGGCCTGTTTGAGCATCAAATCGATTTCCGCACCGGCCATGTGGTGGGGCCCGTAGTTCAGATCGACACCATCACTCCCAGTGTCGTCGATATCAGCGGGGCAGAAGTGGCCATTACCTTGCGCCACGCCCAGGGATCGCCTCGCTTTATTGTATCCGGTGAGGAAGCTTCGGTGCTGGGAGTCCAGACACTGGAAGATGGCCGTCAGCGTTATCAGGTACGGGTGCCTGCGCAACTGGCGGGACCGGCAACTTTAGTGGTGGTCAATGGCAATGGCTCGCGAGACCAGTTGATCGGCGCGCTTCAGTATGTTGAGCCGCTGGTCTTGACCTCTTTGTCTCCGGTAGAGGGAACCCTCAATGGGGGGACCCTGGTCGAGATCAAAGGCCAAGGCTTCCGGCCCGGCGTTGGCACCCTCCAGGTCAAGTTCGGGAATCTGGCGGTGGCGCCAGAGCAGATCCAGATTGTGGATACGGAAACCCTGCGGGTCGTTACACCGGGTGGCAGCATCGGCACCGTCGATGTAGAGGTCAGTCTTAACAGCGGGCAGGTAGGCGTGCTTAAAAATGCCTTCCGCTACCTGCAGCCGGTTCAAGCCAGTATTCAGGGCGAGGGACGTATCTATGATGCGGAGCTCGATCCTACCGGCACTTACCTGATGACCGCCTCCGGCGCAGCAGGGGTGGTGATTTATAATATTGCCGCTTCGTCTTTTACAACCGATCCCACGGATCCGCAAAACCTCGATGACCTGCGACGCCTGATCGACCGGAACAAGGACGGCAGGGATGATCGCATCGTCACTTCCGTAGCCTTGCCCCAGGGGTATCATGCCCTGGCGCTGGCCGGCTATTTTGAGAACAATCAGGATCGTATTTTCGTGACCGGCGCCCGGTTTACAGGCTCCGGCTATACAGACGCGCGTCTGTTCGTCATTTCCTTCAATGAACTGGATATGACGCAAAGTATTATTATCGGCAGCCTGACCTTGCCGTCACCAGTGGCTCGCGGCCTGTCGGTGGCGGAGAATCGGGTCACGATCGCTCTGGATCAGGGGGGGATCGGATTTGTCGATGCCTTTCTCCACACCAAGCTGTATCTGGTTGATCAGTATGTCGCGCCTAATCAAAAGCCGATCCTGGATGTTCACGCGGTGCCGTCCAAGCCTGGCGACGTGGCTCGTTACGTTGCGGTGGGTGGCCAGTTTGACTATGTCAAAAACATCCTGTTGGAACAGGAAACCGTGGGTAGTGGCGGGTTTTATCTGGTCGAGCACTCACCCCAGGCCGGTTTCCGTCTGCTTAGCTCCCTGGATATTCCCGCCAGTTCTGTACGGGTCCAGAATCATTACGCCTATCTGGCCGCAGGTGCTAGCGGCGTGGTCATTGTGGACATTCGTGACCCTGCTGCGCCGAAGATTGTGGCTCGCCTGAGCGAGATCGGCTTCGTCCATGATGTGGACCTCAATGGCAATACCTTATATGCCGCTCGCGGCACCCAGGGCATTTTGGCGGTGGATATCACCTCGCCCGAGAAGCCGGTCGTTCAGGAAGGCACGGAAGTTTATGCCGGCAGTTTTGTGGATGTCGTGGTGGCCGATAGTTATTCAGCGATCGGTGCTGGCGCCAATACCAACGGAAAGGGTAGCCAGGTACAGGTCTCACCCGACAGCCTGCTGAAAATCCATGAGGTTTCACCGACCAACCGTATCCTGGACAAGACCACAGACCAGCGTATTGAGCTGCGGGTGCGGTTTAATAAAGCGATTGACCAGAACGATGACAATCAGGCCCATTTCCGGGTGTTTGGACCCCAGGGCCAGACCCTGCCGAGCCAGGTCACTCTGGTCAATAATGACGCTGTTATTCAGCTGGCGGAACCGGCGGTTGCGATGCTGGCGGTAGGGGATACCCTTAGCCTGGAAGTTGCCCGTGGTGTGCGTTCGGTGAAAACGCTGGCATCAGGGGAGCAGCTGACTTTATATCGGTTGCCCTCTGATCAGCGCTTTGTATTTACCTACCGGGGTGACCAGAACCGGACGGTTGCCATCGGGTCGGTTGTGCCGCGGCGATTGTCGGTTAACCGTAGCGGGGTGGTGACCCTTTCGGTATTGAATGCACCGACCAACCCCAACCGGCTGCGTGTTTATATCGGTAGCGTGGCCGCCACGGTCGAGACGGTGGAAACCAGTACCGAAGAAAATAATGCCGTTATTCTCCGTGCCAGTGTGCCGGCTATTGCGACACCGGGACTGTATGACGTTACCGTACAGGTGAACCAGGCAGGCGTCTGGCAATCCGCCGTCCTGCATGGCGGCCTGGTTCTGGATGCCCCGATTCATTTTGACCAGCTGACGCCGAAATGGGGTCCGATAACGGGCGGAACCTGGATCACCATTACCGGACGTGGTTTTGAGCCAGGCAATACCGTGATGGATGGCCTGAAGATTCGGGTCGGCTCCACACCCGCCAGCAGCGTACGAGTGCTGTCGACGCGGCAGATCGAAGTGTTGTCTCCACGGGGTGTGTCCGGACTTCACAACGTCTATGGCGAAGACCGCTATGGCAACCAGACCAGTCTGCAGGGCGAAGCCGGTTTCGGCTACGGGATGAAGCGGCTGTCTGTCGTCAAGCCTCATAATGCGGCGCCGGCGGATACCTGGGTGGATCACGAAACCGGTGTGGCGATTACTTCCGGAGGCTACTTGTCGGAAGGTTACACCCGGTTAGAAATGCTGGGTGCCACCTTTGGTGATACGCTGCGGGCGATCAGTTTTGATATTCAGGATGCTAACCGTCCCATTATGGTAGGCGGTGAATCCAGCCTCCCCAGCGGTACGGAGGCGCCCATGTTGCTGCAGTCCAAGGCGACGGCGCAGGCTCTGGCGGCTAAGTCACTGGCGGCTGATGTGTTGGGCGGGGTGCCCTTGACTGAAGAGGAAGAGCATACCCTCAAACGTGCCAGTGCTCTGGACTTTGCGACGGCAATTGATTCGATCCAGATCGTGGCGGATCAGGAGCTGGAGGAAGGTGTCTGGCGCAAACGCCTCTATGTGGCCAGTGGCGCGGGCGGAGTCGCCCGTCTGAACCTGGATGAGCAGAACGGGTTGCAGTTCATCAACGAGGCATTGGTTGATGATACGGTGCATACCACTGCCCTGGTGAAGTCAGGAGAGACCGTTTTTGCAGCACGGGCCATCGCCCTTCCTGAAGGGAAAACGCCGGATGGCTGCGCGTTCAAGTCTGTGCCGGGCGAGTCGAAGGGCGTGTCGATACTCAATTATCTGTTCCCGACCGATCCTGTCAGCCTGGGCACTTTGGCGGGTGTTTCCGGCAGTAGTGCACTTCACCTGAACCACCACTGGCTGTACAGTGGTGGGACCAACTCCGGTGCTTACTGGGGCCTGGATGGCTGCCCAATCGGCTGGCGCTCTACCACGTCTGGCAAGCCTCAAGATGCTGAGGTGAGTACGTTAACTGCCGTCAATCTGCTGGATCAGACTCTGACCCAGCAATACGAGTTGCCGGGCAACCTCTTTGATGTACTGACCTATGGTGACTATATCATCGCCGCACTGGGAAGCGTCGGGGTGGAAATTTTCCATCGTGATCAACCAGAGCAGCGGATTCGCGTCGCGTTCGATCAATCCCTGCAGGCTCAGGTCGGACGTGCACTGCGGTTGTCGATGCAGGGCAGCACCCTGTTTGTTGCCGCCAATCGCGGTATCGTGGTGATGGATCTATCGAATGTTCAAGCGCCACGGATCATTTCTGCCGGCAATGATGAAGCGATCGAAGGCGTAGATCTGTACCGGGATCGCTTGGTGACCGCCAGTGCCCAGGCCGGTTTGCAGCTGTTTGAATTGCCCGGTGCCTTGGTAACTGGCGCGTCCGTTGCCCATCAGGGCGAGCTGCCCAGCACTCTTGATGAGCCGTTGATGCTTTCGTTTAACGAATTGGTGACGCTGGAGTCCGTCGCCACCGCAGGTGCTGTGTCCCTGTACCAGGTCGACCCGCTCAGTGGTCAGGAACAGGAAGTACCGGTTTCCCTAACCGCGCAGCTGGAAGGTGAGGTGACCGAGGCGGCGCGTCACTTTATCGTGAACTTTGATCGCTCCCAGAGCGGCCCCTACCGGCTGCGTGTGGAATCGGCCCGCAACCTGCGTGGTCAGGGGCTGTGGGCACCCTACCACCTGGCATTCAATGTGGTGGCATCTGATTTGCGCCGGCCCATCATTCACGACGTGATCGGCGGAGCTTTCCATTTCGGCGATCAGCCCGCTATCAGGATTTTGGGCGAGCACTTCAGTGCTGTCACTCAGGTTTATGTCGGTCAGTATCTCATTTCGGCCACTTTGGATGCGGATGGGCAGCTGATCATTCCGGAAAATGCCACATCACAATTGCCCCTGGTAGCTGGACAGCACCATCTGCGAATCGTGAATGGGCCGCTTGATGCACTCTGGCCGGGCGCTCTGGTGGTTGCTGAGCCAATCAATAACATAGGACAGCCGTTCCGTATCACCCCGGATTTCGGTTTGTCTGACGGTGGTATCCTGATCAACGTACAGGCGCAGTCCCCGGTGATTCTGCCCGGTTCGAAGATTATTCTGAGAGCCAAGCACAGCCCTTCAGAGATTTATACCGGTTATGGTGGCTTCGATCTGCCGCCGGGTCTGGAGGTGGTCAACCTGCGTGACGACGTGGTGCAACTGAACCAGTTCCAGTTTGTGTTGCCGGGTGTGATTGAACCAGATCTGTATGAGCTCTATCTGCGGATGCCCTATGGCGAGCAGACTAAAGAAGTTTATGTCGGTGAGTTCTCCTATTTGGTACCCCAGGGACGCAGCATTGACCTTCCCAACTATCCGCCCATGGAAATCGGGGCGATGCAGGCCGTTGGCGACACCTTGTTGATTGGGGTCAAAGCCGGTGCCAAGCCGACGGCAGTCAACCGCTTCCTGATGGAAGCGGGGCTGGAGATCTACGACACCCGTATCTGGGATCGCCCCATTCGGATCAGCCAGATGCGCACCACCGGCAAGGTGACAGGGCTGGAAGTTGTGGATCAGTTGGCCTTCCTCGCCGCCGGCAGTCAGGGGTTGCTGTTGGTGGACCTGAACAATCTCGCCAAGCCGCTGGTTGTCAACGAGCTGAGCTTGCCTGCCCACCGCGCCTTGGATGTGGCAGTAGACCGCAACCGTGGGGTGTTGGCGGTGGCTGCCGCAAACGAGCTGGGTACCGGCTATATCCGCTTCTTTGCGTTGGGCAGTGAAAATCTGGGGCCGGCTCCCGGTTTTGCGACCATCCAGTTTGATCAGGACTCTAGCGCCGACGAGGCCTTGCTTGGCATGCCGGTGGATATCCAGTGGCAGGATGGCAAGCTGTATGTGTTACTGGCGCGCCTGGAGGGTGAGAAGAAAACCCTCCATCTGGTGGTGATCAGTAGTTTTGGGAACACTCCGGCTTACAGTATTCAGCGTCTTGATCGCGGTGTTGTGGACTCTGACCTGGAAGACTTGTCTCTGCAGGTGCAGTATGGCCAGGTCAGTGTCAGCACCGGTCACCAGTTGCTGGTTTATGAGCAGACCCCGACCGGTCGCTACGAGATTCAATACTGGCGTGATCTGTCCGGTGGTACGGAGTTGGCCCAGTATGGTGGTGGCCAATTCCTGGCCGACGCTGGCGGCACCGTCTACAACCCGGGCAGCCGCCTGGTACTCAGTGGCGTGTCTCCGGCGCCTGGTGCGCAATTGACGGTCGGTGAGCAGGTCCGCATCCAGTTTAGCCATCTGATCAATACCGATCCGGCCCACATCGCATCGGCCATTCGCCTGGTCGATCAGGTGGGGGTTGAGCTACCTGCGGATCACTATACGCTGACCGCGATCAATACCTTGTCCGGCGGCTATGTAGATGTGACTTTGTTGCCCGAATTTGCACCGGCGGGAACGTTCAGCATTGTCGTCACCACCGATCTTAACGATCTGTACGGCAAGGCTCTTCATACCGCCGCTCAACTGAGTTATGGGTTTTCAGCAGGAGAGCGCCCGGAAATCCGCAGCATTCACAAGCTGGTGGACGGCCAGGTGATCGATAGCCACTTCTTCCATGGCAATGGTTCAGAAGTCGTCTTCGTACGGGGCCAGGGCTTTGGGGCAGATCCTGCATTGCTCCGCCTGCACTTGGGTACGACCTTGCTGCCGGCAGAAGCAATTCAGGCGGTGACTGATGACACTGTGCAGTTCCAGTTGCCCAATCTTCAGTGGGGTGATGCGACCGCTTCTCTGGCGCTGACGGTTCAACGCGTGGACTCGGGCCTGTCCTACCAGCGCTATGGCGCACTGCTGATTGTGCCCCAGATCAGTATTGACAGCCTCAACCCTCATACCGGCCCGCCGCAAGGGGGGAATTATGTTGATCTGTATGGTCGTGGCTTCCACCACGACATGATTGTGCGCTTTGGCGAGGCAAGAGCCGGAGATCTCCAGATCTATAGCAGCAACCACAGTCGCGTTCGTGTTCCTGCCGGTAGCTTTGGGCCAGTACCGGTCCGAATTGAAAACCTGCTGTTTGAGGGTGAACAGTCCGTTGCGCCGGTGGAATACTTCTATGCCGGGCGGGAAACCGGATCTGTACCTCTAGCGAGTGACAAGTCCAGTCCCGTGCGAGCCATCGCGCTTAAGGACCAGATGCTCTACTCCGTGACCGGTGGCAGCTTTGATGTTGTGACCCGCGCGGGTCAGACGGCGCAACGCCTGCAGTCGACTGTCGCCCGACTGGTGTTGGCTGATATCTCAGATCCGGTCCACCCCGTGATCCTCCATAAAGAGTTTGAGACGGGTAGCCATCCGTATCATTTCGAAATCACTCAAGGGCTATCTCCTGATGGCTTCCTGGATGTCCAGGTGGATAGTGACCGCCTGTGGATCGTGGGCGGTAATCGCCTGCTACAGTTTGATACGACACTGCCGGCAGATCCGTTACTGATCAACGACCTGTATGTTGGCAAGACCATTCGTGGCCTCGCTTCGAGCCATGATCTGATTTTCTTGGCCACGGACGCGGGTCTGGAGATTCATCAGCTGGTTGATGGCCAAAAACTGGTCCGACTGAAACAGCTTTCCGTGAACCAGTTAGGTGGCGTACCCGCCCGGATGGAGGTGCGTGGCCAGCAGCTGTGGTTGAGTCTGCCCGCCGCCAAACAGGTGGTTCAGCTTGAGTTGGAGTCGGGTCATTTTGAAGTGCAGCGTCGCATCGCTACGCGAGATGCCGCAGGTGGTTCCTTTACACCAGAGGATCTGCTGGTTTATGGCGATTTGCTTTTTGTCTCATCCGGGCGCCAGGGCACGGTCCAGCTCTATCGGTTGGATAATGACACCAGCGCCACGCCAGTGACCGACTTGAAACTGGCGTATCTGATCAGCAATGGTGATCTGTTTGCAGGCAACCTACTTCTTAAGGGGCAAACGCTGGTGGTGGCCGCCGGACAGGGGGATATCCAACTGTTCGATGTCTCGTCCTGGCTCAATGGCAATTATTTTGCTGATATTGACCTGCAAAACTATTTCACAGTGACAGGAAATGTAGGCACGGTGGCGTTTAGCCCGGCAGCCTTGTATGCAGGCTCGGCATTTATTTATGTGGACGGTCAGCCGGCAGAAAATCCGGTCGACAGCGAAACGACCGTGAATGGCCTGGGCGGCGCTCTGAATACGATCGTCAATGATGAACTGATGATCATTGACCAGAAACCTCTCAGCATGGGCTATCTCCAGACAGATGATGCCGTCACGGTCCAGTTCAATCGGATTTTAGATTACAGCCAGATCGTCAACTTTGGTGACAGCCTGATTAAGGTCACCCTGAACGGTGTGCCGCTCAGTGGCTTTGTGTCCCAGCAGGTCAATGAAGCGGGTTCTCAACTGATTTTCCGTCCGGCTCAGACCCTGGAAGCTGGTAAGCTTTATCAGGTCATCGTCAGCCAGGATGTGACAGATCTGCACGGCAAGACTCTGTCGCAGGATTATGGTTTCCGGTTTATTGCGACAGACCAGGTACAGCCGGTGCTGGCTCAGGTCAGCCCGCAACAGGTCGGATGGCGTGGCGGTGAGCTGGTCACGCTGCGTGGCCAGGGCTTGGGTGCGAGTACGGAAGTGCGGGTCGGCGGCAGGATTGTCGCTGTGTCAGAGATCCTAAGCTTTAACGGCACGGAGCTATCTTTCCGTGTTCCGGCTTTGTCCCAGGCACCCCATAACAATCTGGTGGTGGGGGTTGAGGTCCGCAATGGCGAGTTGAGTGCGTTCCTGCCAGCCGCGTTGACTTATGTGGCAGACCCGGCCATTACTTCGATCGGACGCTTTGATCCGGTTAGCAAACAATTCTCCGCGCAAAACAAGCGCTTCCTGTTTAACTCGGGGCAGCACATTGGCATCCAGGGTCGTGGTCTGGGCGTGACGACCAAGGTCCGGATCAATGGCGTGCTGCAAACCCAGGTGCGAGTGGAGCAAGAGGATCTGCTCAGCGTTGCGCTGCCAGATGACACTGTCGGTACGCTCAACGTAGAGGTGAGCAATGGTGATTTCCTGTCTGACCTGGTCACTGACAGTAGTCTGGTTGTGGAGCTTGCGTCCAATCTGAGATTGACCTCTGCTGAGCGCGTGGCGCGGGATGGTGACCTGCTGGCTACGGCTAATGGTCAGGAAGTGCGGTTGTATAGCCTGCGCGACAGCGATGTCCCTGTGCTTCTGTCCAAGATTGATGCCGGTCAGAAGGTTTCTGAAATTGCACTGGATGGCGCCCATCTGGCGGTGCTGGCAGGCGCTGATGATCGGCTATCAGTCTTTGATATTCGCAATCTGTATGCCCCGACACTCCTCAACAGCCTCCAGACTGTGCGGCCATGGGATCTGGGCAAGCTCCGTTTGCATGGCGGCCTGTTGTTTGCCCAAGCGGTCACTTCTGAAGGCGAGCAACTGATCCACGCCAATGTACATGGCCAGGAGTGGTCCAGACTGACCCTGGATGACGGCCTGGTTGATTTTGCCCTGGTTTCCGGAGATCTGTTCCTGTTGTTTGCCGATCGTCTGGAGGTCCGTCAGGGAGATCGTCCGGAACTGATTCGTAACAGCTATGAGCATCAGGTCCCGAGTGCCCAGCAGCTGGTGATGGCGCCTAATCATCTGGTCTTGATGGGTACGTCTACGCTTGAGGTGGTTCATCATCGCGCGCTGGCCTTGTTGCAGACCGATATTTCCTTGGGCGTTAAAGATCTTGCACCGGCCCGGATTGGTGGTGTCGCGATCAACGGGGAGCTGCTGGCAGTTTTACACAACGGTACTCTGACTCTTTATGATCTGTCACCGGTGCCTGGCGGTGAACTGGCCTGGACCAAGGTGGTTGATGTTGCTTTGGATCGAGCAGGTTATCAGCAATTTAGCTGGATGCAGTCTCGGGGTGGTCTGCTGGAATGGCAAGTCAATGGACGGTACTTCAATGCGATCGTGCCGTTGGCCAATGCCTGGATGGTGACGCCCCGGGAAATTACCCATCCGGCTGAGACGGTCCATCTGCAGGTGGCAGGCGATAATGAGGCCTGGTTGCAGTCGGCGCTTCATCTGAAAGCCCGCAGTGATTTTACCTCTCTGGGTGGAACCCGAACCTTTGAAGCGGATCGTTTGAGCTTTACACCCCAGGCCGGGCTCTTCGAACTTGATGAAGTGTACGAACTGACACTGGATCAGCAACCATTGCCGGTGATTGCCGGTGGCCAGCTCACCCTGGACATGCCCTGGTTGATCAAGGTTCAGCCGTCCTTCGGTATCACGCCAATTACGCTGCACCGGATCACTCCGGCAACAGTCATCGCGGGCGTGATGACTGAATTTACGGTGGAAGGCTCAGGCCTGGGTGCCGCAACCGAGTTGAATCTCGCCGGCGCCAGCTTGACGCCAGAGCAATGGCAGCTGGATGCTACCGGTAGTCGTTTGACCTTCTCTCTGGCAGTGGCCACGAAAGGACTGCATGCGCTGGAAGCGAAGCAGGCGAACCAAGCCAGTGTCTTGCCGGCAGCTGTTGCGGTGGTTGAACCGCTGCAGATTGCCAACGTGGTGTCCGATAACCAAGCCTCTTCGCAATCCATCAGTGATGCCGGAGGCGATCGTGTGGTGGTAACCGGTACCGGGTTCTCCAGTGACCTGCAGGTCCATTGGTATCCTGCCGGTATGGGAATTGAGCCGGGTTTCAGCAATCAGGTGAAGTTTGTCCTGACAGACGGCAGTTTGAGTTTTGTGGCTCCTACCGCCATAACCGGTGCACGGTATCAGGTGGTCTTGGTACGTGCGGCAACGGGCGAAGTGGTGTCCGCCTCTGCGGATCAGCAACTGTTGGCGATTGATGATACCCGCCCTCAGATCAGCATTCTGCAAGAGCTGAGCGTGGTGAACCCCCTGATCATTAAAGCTAGTGAACCGGTTCGGGCCGCTTCCGATCGAAGCTTTACCGTCACCAAGCTTTATAAGGACTACTCGGGTCGTCCCGACGAAGATGTTTCCGCCCGCTTTGCCAGTCTGGTCAGCAGCGGTAACACCCTGACGCTTCGCTTAAACAGTGGTGCAAGCCTTGAGCCTAACGCTCATTATCAGGTGAGAATTGAGGGGCTGGTGGACTTTGCCGGAAACCCGGTGCTGGATACTGCGAATGTCAGCCAGGGCACATTGTCCTATGTCTATCGTGCCAACGATCTGTTGCCTCCCCAGTATGAGAGTCTGCAGCTTAAGGTCGGTGCAGACCCAGAGCCGGTCAGCGCGATGACCACGCTGAAGAAAGGCATGACCTATCGATTCCTGTTAAGTGGGACGGATAATTATAAGGCGCCCGAGGAGTTGCAGTGGTCATACCGTATCTCTGCTGATGGCGGACTGACCTACCTGACGAACTGGACGTCAATCCGCAGTAGCGCAACGGTGGCACCGGCGTTCTCAGTTGCGGTAACGGACGCTTATACTCAGTTGGCCGTCCTGGTCCGCGCCAGTGATGGGGTGAACCATACCGATCGTCAGTACAGTATTGCTCTGACCGATCCGATGATTGCGTTGTCCGCCACAGAGCCGTTCCTGACCATTCCGGGTCAGGTTGAAGAGCTGACAACGGCACGGCTGCAATTCAATCTGGTGGGCGATTTGGACCTGGTGGCCGGTGCGCAAATCAAGGTTCTGGAGCAGGGGAGCTGGCAGTCGGCCCAATATGACGCACAGACTGGGCAGGTGACGCTTGAGTTCACCAACCCGACGCTGGAGTCCCTGGGTGCCTATGACCGCATCGAGGTACCGGTGCAGTTGCGGGTATCCTATGGCAGCCAGGGCAATAGCAGCATTGCGAGTTTCGTTGAGTTCTATCAGCTCTATCCGGATCAGACACCGCCCTCGTTGACCATCGTGTCTCCGGTGAATGGCAGCTATGTGCCCCGGGGCGAGACGGTTGAAGTTGTCTTACGCGCCTTTGACCGTTACGGCATTGATCGGGTCGAAGTTTGTCTCGACAGCTCTAATGTCGAGGCTCCTTTTGGCGACTCTTCGGCCTGTACCACGCTGGCGGATTCCACTCTGTTCAGCTTTACCGTGCCGGCCGATGCGACTCAGACCATTCGCATTGATGCACGAGCCCGAGACCTCAATGGGTTGGTGAGCCCTGTTGCGCGCCTTGAGCTTCATCCGACCGACGCCGGTGAGAAGACACCTTCGCTGGAAATTTTGCGTCCCGACAATGGCGACACGTATCAGGGTGGTGAAACGGTCGAACTCCGGGTGCGGATGACAAATCTTGAGACCGCTCAGCTGTATCTGGATATTGCCGGGCAACCTGACCATGGGGGTAATCCCGCGCCTGTGGTATTGCGTCGTGATGCCCAGGCAGATGATGTCATCAGTCAATCAGTCACCCTGCCTGCACTCACGGACAGTGGCGTGGTGATTGTTCGGGTTGAGTCTGAGGTGGATGGCAATAGCCTCCGTAGTCAGCGCATGGTCAATATCATCGCCGACCACGGTATACCGGAAGTGGTCAACTTGCAGACACTGCCGGTCAACCGGGTATTGGGAGGAAGCGATCTCTGGATTGAGAGTGCGATACCGGTGGGCATGACCGACTATAGCGCAGAGTCTCACTATATCGTTCAGGATCCGGCCGGTACTGGCACGGAACAACGCTATGCCATGAATCTGGGGCGCAATGTTCTGGCGACCGCGACGACGGGTGCCGAGCTGGCGATTCATTCCCTGTTGATGGACCGCTCAGGTCATAGCAAGGCCGACAACCGTTCTTTGGTCAAACAGCCTTACTTCCATGGTGAGTGGACACTCGCCGCGCAGACTGAAACCAGTGATCGGTTGATGGGACAGTTGGTGACCACGCCGCTGCCCGGCCATGAAGTGGTGTGGGCAGAGAACAATCTACACGGCGGCTACCAGATTCGGAGTAGCGCGGGTGCCTTGGCCACGGCTGATGTGGGACGCATCGAACAGTTGCAGGCGAGTGGGCAGTATCTGTTTGCGCAGGTCAGCCTACAGGGCCGCCACGAACTTCATGTTTGGCCGTTTGCGGGGTCTGCTCTGGGGCAGGGAGTGACGGCTGTTCTGTCCGGTGACTTGGTCGCAGTGCATGGTCAAACCGCCTTCTTGCTCCAGGGTAAGGCGATCAGTGCCGTACAGGTTGGTGCGGGAGCGGTTGTCCCTGTGGTGGGGCAAAGTTTTGAGGAGGCCCCGCGGTCGATAGCCACGCGAGGTCAGCAGTTGTTGGTACTGACGGCCTCGAAACTGACCCTGCTCGAATTGCAGAGCCAAGGCGCCCCGGTCTTGAGCCCGGTGAAGGTCAATGCGGTGGCTGATTATAGTGGCCTGATCGTATCGGGTGAGCGACTGTTGCTTTGGAATGAGGCCACGTTGGCTGAATACCGGCTGGATTTTGCCGGCCATCTAACCCGGTTACATGAATTAGCCATAAGCGATGGGATTTTGGGTGGCGTCACTGACGGTGGTTTGTTCTGGCTGCATCGTCAAAACGTGCAAACCGGCTCCTACTGGCAGGCTTGGGAGAATGGTGAGGTTGTCGCTAACCTGAACCACAATGCCCAGGAGCTTCTGATTGCACCCGGGGTCGCCTATTTGGTGACCCAGCAGGACAACCGAACGCAGCTCATGACCCGTGCCATTGTGACGGAAGAGTCTCCGGAGCTGATTAATCTGGCCTCTTATGAGCTGCCACAAGGACTGTTGGTCACGGCAGAGTTGCCGACACTGCCCCTGGGTGGTTACCAGTTGCGCTTTGCACAGGCGGATGGGCGCCTGGTACCGGCAGCTCAGGTCTGGAACCGTGGCCAGTTTGACGCGGTGCTGGGCCAAACATTGCCCCAGGGCTGGGCTTGGCTGCTGCCCTATGCGACACAACAGTCGCAGACCCTGCTTGTGACTCTGCAGGCGCACTCCGAGGAGATCAGCGTCGGCTCGGTGATGCAGTCGATGACACAGGCAACACCGCTGCTTGAGGCCATTCAGCCGTCAGACAATACTCATCTGACCGCTGGCAGCCTCATTCCGATTCAGGTGACACCGGCTGCGGGAGCGCGCGTGTCTGGCCTGCAACTGCAAAGTCACCAGGGCGACACTCTACCCATGGCCTGGGTGGAAAAGGCGCTTTATCAATGGCAGCGCATGCCGGCGTCTGCCGAAGCGGTGCGCTGGGATATCATCGCTGCGGAAAATCTGGTGCAACAGACCACGGTGGCGACGGTAGATAATGAGCCGCCAGCGGTCCAGGTCATTCTCAGTGGCATTTCGCACAATCAGCTGGTGGTCAGTGGTGACTGGCTCCAGGCTGAATACCGACTGAATCAGAGCGAGTCCGAGACTGCTGCGTTGCACTACGTGGAAGCGGCCTTGATCGACTTTAATGGCAATCTCAAGGCTCAGTTGCTGCTGCCAAGCCAGAGCGGTGCCTTTAGCCTGCGGTTGCCCATTGTGGCGGCTCAGGAAACCTATACCTTGAGGGTACGGGCTTACTTTGGTGAGACCTATCGGTTTGCGGAGTCAGCGATAGGACTGCGTTTGACGCCTGACATGGCCATTCCTCAACCGGAACTGCAGGGACTGCCCGGTCGTGTTCTCAGCGGCAGCAGATTGCACCTGAGCCTGGCGTCTGATGTTGAAGCTGATTTTGAGAGTGTGATCCGTGTTCTGGATGATCAGGGGCAGCTGTTAGCCGCTGGTGAGAAGACGGTTGAACTGACGGTGCCGACGACCACAGAACGTCTGGAAGCGGTGGTCCAGATCAATGACCAGTATGGCCACGTGCGCAGCATCCGGGCCTATGCCCAGGTGGTACAGCCGCTAGCGTTAGGTGCCCTTCGTCCAGGCGTAGCCTATGATGCCTTCCTGCCTGATGTTGGCAGCTATTGGTATAGCCGCGATAACAGGCTTTATAGTCAGGCAGGTTTGGAGAAAACATTTGAGGGGCCGATTACGGCACTGGGTCATGTCGGCAAGCATCTGTTGCTGGCAATGCAGGGATTTGGCCTAGCATTGGTAGACCCCCAGGCCAACTATGCGGTTCGCTCACTGTATCCGCAAGCCTTGTCAGTCCGGGATCTGGCTGTGACCGAACAGGCCTTGCTGACCGTGACGGCGCAGGGGCTCCAGTTGTTCTCGATTCAGGGCACAGCCCTGCAGCCGCTGAGCATGGCCAGCAGTTTCAGCCAGATTCGAGATGTGCACGCCTATGAAGACAAGTTCCTGGTCCTGACCCAGGACCGCCTCTATCTGCTTGACCAGACCGGCAAAACCCTGGCGTCTGTCGTCGGTGCCGGTTTCACCGCTCTGGCGGTGCATGACCGGGAAATCCTGCTGACCAATCGGGCCGGTGAGCTGCGGATTCTGGCCGGAGATCTGACGGAGTTGGGACAGGCTGACTCGGTTGCGGCCGATTATCTGGTGCCGCTCCAAGGCTATGTGCTGGCGTTAGATGCTGCTCAACAGCAGTTGTCGGTGGTGGATATCACCGATCCTCGGCGGGCGCTGAATCTAGGTGCCTGGTCGGTTGCCATCAAAGCCTGGCACAGCAAGCCGGTGTTAGTGGCAGGTGCCCTGTGGCTGGGGGACGTGGGCTTTGCCCAGCTGCCGCTTTCCTTGCCGTCAGGTCCCTACCGGACCCTTTATGATGCGGCGACGCTTGGGGATGATACCAGTGGTTTCGTCCGTAGCCTGGCTCTGCATCAGGGTACCCTGATTGCGGCTGCTGATAACTACGGGACCGTGATCTACCAGCAGCAGGCTGACAGCTGGCACCAGCAGCCCTATCCTGCGCAGCCATTCACGCAGATGGCAACCAAAGTCGCAGCAGATGATCACTTTTACTATGTGCTGCAACCTAAGCAATCGCGGGTTCTGAAGGTCGCTCGTCAGACCTTGGTGGGCACCGAACTCTTCAGGCAAAACAACTTTGTAGATGTGGCTGTCATAGGACGTTACATCGCGACTGCCCATGGCAATCAGGTCGTGCTGGCGGAGCGCTTGAATAACAATGTCCGTTCCACCATCTCTCTGCACACGGAAGAGTCCATCAGTCAGTTGGCGGGTGCCGATGGCTGGCTATTTGCCATCACCGATTCCGGAAGAGTGTTCCGGGTTGATCCCGTAACCCAGCGGCAACATCAGATTCACCAAGCGGTTGCTGCCGTCCGTCACCCTGTTGGTAATGATGATTACTTTTTCTATCAGGACGGTCGTCGTGTCGTCCGGATTGCCGTTCATGACGGCAGTATCACCAACTATATGCCTGAGCAGGCTCAGAGCCTGCAGGCGATAGCCTATGCAGAAGGTTTGCTGTGGACTGCCTATGATACGGTTGACGGGACTCGCATCGAAGCGGTTGATCCTCACCTCCTGGCGCCGGTTACACAGAGTGGTTTCTCTGCGGCGCGTCCCGTGTCTGCCCTGGCGGTAGAGCATGATCGTCTTGTAATTGGTTATGGAGAGGACGGTGTCCAGATCGTGCAGATACCTTCTGCACTGCTGCATGCCCACAATGCCCTCAGTACACCTCTGGATGACCTAGAAGTTATCAGCACCGATCTGTTGTCCCTGAGTATTCCAGAGACCGCGGGTGTGACAGCTGTTCGCTATCTGGTGAACGGACAGCGGGTCGCAACCGCTGATGCGGCTCCTTTTGAGCGTCAGGTCAGGGTTCCGGCGAATCTGCTTAATGGCAACCGCTTTACCTTGCAGACCGAAGTCGAACATTTCTCCGGACGGGTGACAGGCTCACCTCAGCGTACGCTTCTGTTGCGTTCGTCTGACATGATCAGTAATCCGTTCCAGCTGAGTCTGGAGTTCCCGGCGCATAGCTGGGGGCCGGCACCCCTGGCTCTCAAAGCCGTCATTCAGGGTAGTGAGCAGCCTGTTGCGCGGGTGGAATACTATCTCGCCGAGCAGACGAATGGCCCATGGCAGCTCATTGGGACTCATCAGGGACCGGAATATGTTCTCAAGAAAGCCTACGGCATTGAGCACAGTGGCTGGTATCTGAAAGCACGCGCCATTGATGTGTTCGGCAACGTGGCAGAAACCGCCCCGGCCCAGTTCTATCGTTATCAGGACAATGTTGATCCTCGTGTCACCGTGACGGTTGTCGGTGATGGTGTTACTCAGAACGGAACCCGGGTGGTCGCGGGTACGGCCTATCGTGTCGACGTTCACGCCCAGGATCAGGAAAGCGGTATTGATCGTGTTCTATTAAAACGTAATGGCGAATTGGTTGCTGCCCGGTTTGAAAACGGGGTGCTGAGCTATTCCGTGACGTCAGCTGTTACAGGTAGTGATCTCTATACGGTAGAAGTGGTGGATGCGGCCCTGAACAGGGTCACGGTCAGCCATAGCCTGAGTACTGTGACAGACAACAAGCCGTCGCTGGAGCTACTGTCTACGCCGGCCCAGATCCGTGAGCAGTCAGATTTCGCCATTCAGGTCTCGGCACAGGACGATGTGGCCGTTGCCTATATTGAGGTACTGTGGAACGGCTTTAGCAAGCGCTTCGACTTCCAACGCGCTGAGATTCAGTCGGTGACGCTGAATCTCAAAGATCAACGTGCGGAGCGGGTTATTGGATCACTGAGCCAGACATTGCGGGTTCGTGCTGTCGACAGCTCCGGCCAGGAAACCATCCTGCAACAGCCGATTGTAGTGGTGCAGGATCAGGTGCCGACTTTGGCGAACCTGACCGTTTCCGTACCTGATCAGGCGTTCTATGGGGGCCAAGTCTATCTGCAGCTAGCGGGCCTCAATTCGCTGGATGATACCTATCCGTTGGCCATGCAGCTTATGATCATTGAAGGGGACCAGGAAACCTTGTCCTGGAGCTATCAGCTTCAGTCGTACACCGGTAGCCTGAGCCGCACCATGCGTGTACCTGCAACGGCACTGCCCGACGATACCTTCAGATTCAAGCTGGTGTTTACCGATCACTTGAGTCAGTCGGTCGAAACCCCGGTTTATGCCATTCCGCTGACACAGGCGCCGAACCAGGTACGCTTCAGTGCCGTAACGGAGCTTGAGAACCCAAGCCTGGTGCAGGTCGGTGAGACACCACGCTATCGGGTGATGGTGCTGGATAGTAGTGGCCGTGCAGTACAGGGCCAGCCGGTGAACTGGAGTCTGAAACAGAGCAGTGGCTGGACTACGACGGTGGGCACTAGCACCACAGACGCATCCGGAACGGCCACACTTTCGCTGAACAGCGCTCTGACCGTGCAGGCCTATGAATTGCGCGCCAGCTTGCCTCAGTACCCAACCATCTCCCCGGCCGCCATGATGGTCACGGTACGTCCGGGAGCCACGGCGGCACTGGAGTTCAGACTGCCTGAAGCGGGTGCTGCGAATACGGTATTCCCAGTTTCGGTACAGGCTAAAGATGCGGTGGGGAACGCGGTATCCAATGATCAGCAAACCCAGTTCCGACTGAGGCTGCCGACGCCGGAGTTCCGTTTCGTGGAGGCCGCGAATCTGGTAGTCAGTGAAGTCATTCTGGGAGCCTCAAGGGTTCAGGAAGCGCTGGTGACCCTGAAGGATGGTCAGGCTCAGGTCAGCGTGCAGGCGGGAACTGCGGCGCGCAGCTATCAGCTGCCAGTCACTTCTCCTGCGGGCCACGTGTTACAGATCCAGGGCAGAACCGTTTCGGCCTTGCCGTTTAACGTTACGGCCGGTGCTCCGACCAAATTGGCGCTGTTGGATGGCGAGTTGCAACCTCAGACGGAAGGCAATATTCCGGTTTATGGCACCAAGCATGAAGTGCCGGTGAATGTGGTGTTGCTGGATGCTTGGGGCAACCGGGTGGAAACCCAGCCGGCTGGTGAGACGGAATACATGGTGAATCTCAGTGCCACGGGTAGTGCGCTGATCAACGGCCTGTCTTCACCGGCGACTGCTACCCTGGTGCAGGGTCGGGCTTTGGTGAAGATTACCGATACCGCATTTGAAACGGTGACCTTACGCATCAGTAGTGTGTCGGCCGCGCTGGCGGGTGTGGACACCTCCAGCACCTTCACCATTCAGTTCAATCAGCAGCCACCGGAGATCATCTCCAGTGAAATTCGGGCACTGCCGAATTCCACGGAGCTGCTGGCGATTTTCGTGTACGACGAACCCGTCGAGCCCAGTGGGTTAGGCCATCTCATTCGTCTGTTTGATCAGAATCAGAGTGTCGCGGGCAGTACGCTCCTGGATGAGCGCACCGTTGTGTTTGCGCCGGTATCGGATTTCCGTCTGGGACGCTGCTATCGCTATACAACGGAAGGTTCGATCTTGATGGGAGTGTCCCGAGGCGATGGCGTGCGGTTGCAAGAAGGTGAAGTGTGCGCGCCGCAGGTCCTGATCCAGATTCCCGCCAAACTGGAAGTGATTGAGGGGCAGCAAATTACCTTGGAGTTTGCCTTGGCCCAGGGCTTGTCCTACAGCAGCTTTGCCCGTTGGGGAACGGCACAGGTTCAGGACCAATCTCAATCTTTTGACTGGAACAACAACTACAGTAGCCGTCGGCGCATTACGATTCCGCAGTTTTCGGCGAATGACCCGCGTACCGTCGAAGATGGTGGTCGGATTTCGGTGACGGTTGCGGGACTGATTGGCAACCAGCCGGCACACATTGGCAACAGTCTCGAGCTCAGGGTTTTTGAGCCTGATTTGGATTATGACGGTGACGGCCTGAGCAACCGTCTGGAAGTTGAAACCCCAGGTCTGAGTGCAGCCACTGCGGACAGTAATCAGGACGGTCGTCCTGATGGCGATGAGGATCTGGACGGTGATGGTTTAACCAACTTGCAGGAAGTGGCTGCCGGAACCAGCCTGACCAATCCGGATACGGATGGTGATGGCCTGAGTGACGGCGCAGAAGTACTGGTTCATGGCACCAATCCGCTTCTCTGGGATACCGATGGCGACGGCCTGTCGGACGGTGATGAGGTGCGTAGCATTCCGGCCTCGAATCCAAACGTTGCAGATACCGACGGCGACGGAATCAACGACTATCTCGAGCGCATCAATGGCATGAACCCCAACGATGCCAACGATGCTTTGGCGGATTTTGACAATGATGGGCTGACCAACCTGCAAGAGATGCAGCTCGGTACGGATATCAACCGTCGTGATACAGACAATGATGGCCTTTCCGATGGTGAGGAGGTGCTGGTTTATGGCACCAATCCTCTGTCCGCCGATACCGATGGCGATGGCCTGCGTGATGACATCGACTATGCACCGACCATACCGGATCAGGAAGCCCCGGTTGTGTCCGTGACCAGTCCTGATCTGTCGGCGGAGTTCCTGAAGGGACAACCCGTCCAGCTGATGATCAGTGCGGAAGATTTGGGACAGGTTGTGGATGTTCGCGTACGGATCAACCATGTACAGGTTGCCCGTCTGACCCAGGCGCCTTATGTCTGGACCATGACTTTGCCGACTGATGCCGATGAGGTTTGGGTGGAAATCCTGGCAACCGACACGAATCAGAACCAGGGCAGCAGTGGGGCGATTCGCGTCGCGTTGATTGATGATCCGCTGACCACGGTGGTTGGACAATTGCTGGATGAGACCAGCCAAGGGGTCGGCAATGTCACGGTTGTGGTACAGGGCATTGCAACCGAAACGCAAGCCGATGGTCGCTTTGTGCTACCAGATGTACCCGTGGCAACCGGTAAGATTACGGCTACCGCTAGAGCGGTGCTCGACGGTGTCAATTATATCGCGACCAGCCCAGCCGTTGATCCGGTCTGGGGTGGAACCACCGATATGGGGAACCTGGTGCTGAGACGCGATAAGGCACGGGTTGGCTACTATCACACTTATAACAATGCGGGGCAGGCTCACCAGCTGCAAATTATCGAAGCCGCAGGAATGGAAGCCATCCAGATCACCAATCTGGGCAGCTTCGACCTGTCCGGCATCGATATGCTGATGTTGGAAACCCGCAACTGCTCCTCCCATAGCCGTTATACGCAGCATCGGGAGAGGGTTTTTGAGTTCGTCAATCAGGGCGGCGTGCTCATCATGCATGAGGAGCAGCCATCCGGTTGCACCAACTCGGCCCCTGATCTGCCGGGTAACCCTGCAACATTGGTCTATCACGGTTCCCTGAATTACTTCTCGTCGTGGGATCCGGTGTCTCGGGTTGCTGATGGTGAATTCGGCTCGCTGACCTACAGGCACTATATCAGTTCTTTTGCCTATGGCTATGCTGAGCTGGATAGCCTGGCCGATTTTGTAACCCCGGTGACGTACAGCGATTACCCCTATCAGAAGCGGATTACCAGCTTTGAATATCCCTGGGGTGATGGGCGGGTGTATTTCTCTGCGGTTCGTCTGTGGAATAACAGTAATAGCACGCTGCGGAACGTTTATGCTCCTAATTTGCTTCAACATCTGTACCGGCAGTCGCTGCCTGATACCGACGGCGATGGGGCCACGGATGCAGAGGAGTTTGCTGCAGGCACGGATATTAACAATCCGGATACCGATGGCGATGGCCTGTTGGATGGCTTTGAGTTGCGCTTTGGCTTCAATCCGCTGGAGGATCTGGGCGAGTCGCATGCAGACAGCGACGGAGATGGCCTGACCAATCTGGATGAACAGGCGTTTGGTTCACATCCGAGAAGGGCAGATTCTGACTATGACGGCCTGACCGATGGTCAGGAAATTCATCATGAGCGGCCCTCCGATCCAACTCGAGTGGATTCCGATCTAGACCGCTTGACGGACTATCAAGAGCGCAATTTCGGCTCGGATCCTTTGTTGGCTGATACCGATAACGACCAGCTGAGTGACTATGACGAATATAACTGGGGCACCAATCCCCATGCCATGGATACCGACGGTGACGGCATTTCCGATTATCTTGAGGTTTTGCATGGACTGAATCCGACCTATGGCGGTGATGCCCACCTGGATCACGATGGTGATGGGTTGTCTACGCGGGATGAAATCAACCTGTACGGCACTCACTACAACAATAGCGACACGGATGGCGACGGTATTCCCGACGGCGAAGAGATCAGCCGGAATCTGGATCCGCTTGACCCGGATATGGATGGGGATGGTCTGCTCGATGGTGAAGATGCACAGCCGACCATTGCGGATGACACTGCGCCGACGGCGACGCTGTTGGCTCCCGCTGCTCATGAAGAGTTGGTGCACGGACAAAACCTGACCATCAGAGCCCAGGTGCTGGATGATGGTCGTATCACCCAGGTTCGTTTCTGGATCAACGACATCGCTTATGCCGCACAGGTGCTGGATGTGGCAGATCCTGCCGTCTACGGTGTCGCCTATGTGGTACCGTCGGTGGCGAGCGAAGTGACGCTTCGCATTGAGGCGGTGGACACGAACCAGAACACCCTGCACTCGGAAATCTACCAGTTTGCAGTGAGCTCTGACCCCTTGGCGACCATCACCGGCCGTATCGTCGATGTGTTGGGACAGCCTGTTGCTGGCGCGACGGTCAAGGTTTATGACCTGTTTGCCACATCGGCAGAAAATGGTCTGTTCACCATTGAAGGTATTCCGACCGTTTACCCTGAAGCCAAAGTGACGGCAGAAACCCTGTTTGGCGCGCAAGTGGTCAGAGGGCAGGTGATCGCGTCACTGGAACGAAACGGCACAGCGGATGTGGGGGATATTACCCTGACCGCCAGAGGCGCGGGTCTCGGCACACGCGTCGGCTATTTCTTCACCTCGTCCGGTCAAGGCCATGCTAACCAGGTACCGCCAATCGAGCGGGCGGGGCTGGAACCTGTCGCAGTTACCAATCTAGCGACTCAGGAGCTGACAGAGCTGGGCATTTTGACGGTCAACGTCTACGGAAACCGCTCCTCATACCTGAATCACCGGGAGCGAATTTTCGACTACGTGGCCCAGGGCGGTGTTCTGGTTGTGCACGATCGAGACATCGCCGGAGCCAGTTTGCTGCCGGGCAATGCAGGATCGTTCTATTATTCTTCAACGAACAACCTGTCCGTGCTGACGGATGATGAAGCCTTTATCAATGGGCCGGGAGGCACCATTGATGACACGACTCTGGATTATGGCAATAGCTCAAGCCATGGTTATGTCCTACCAAGCTCTGTCCCCGATTCTGCTCAGGGGCTGCTGGGTCATGTGGCGAGTGGTGGTTGGGCAGCCTTTACCTACCCCTACGGTAACGGGCAGGTCATCTATACAACGGTCCCGCTTGACCACTACTTGGCTGGTAATGGCCATAGCGCCTTCCGCGATATCTTCGCGCCCAATATCCTGAACTATGCGGCCACTTATGCTGTCGCGGTCGATAGTGACAATGATGGCGTACCCGATGCCGATGAAGTCCCGCTGGGTCTGGACCCGTTCAATCCGGATTCTGACGGTGATCAACTGTTGGATGGGTTCGAAGTTGCTTATGGCTTCAATCCGCTGTCGCTTGCGGGTGAAGGTGAGACCCATGAAGATCCCGACCATGACGGACTGACCAATCTTGAGGAGCAGGCTTATGGCACCAACCCGCTTGCTGCGGATACCGATGGTGATGGACTGACGGATTGGGATGAAATCCATTACACCCTGTCTGATCCTACTAAGGCGGATACTGATGGTGATGGTCTGAATGACCTCCAAGAGTCACTGGCCGGTACCGATCCCTGGAATGCTGACTCCGACAATGACGGATTAACGGATGCGGAGGAACTCTATGAGTTCGGTACTGATCCGCTGAATCCTGATAGCGATGGCGACGGCATGAGCGATGGCTTTGAGGTTGCCTATGGCCTGGAGGGTTCCACGGCGGAGGCGGACGTTGACAACGACGGTCTGACCAACCTGGAAGAGTTCTTGGCCGGTACCGATCCCTGGAATCGGGACACCGATGGCGATGGCCTGCTGGATGGCTGGGAGGTCAAACGCTACGGCACGGATCCGCACAAGCCAGACACGGATGATAGCGGACGCTTGGACATTGACGAGGTGATCGGCGATGGCACTGATCCGACAGCCGGTCCAGATCTGTCCACAGTATCGCTGAACTACTCGCTCTACGATCAGAACGGCAGGTACTGGACGTTCGATATTTACGGCTATGTGGAAATCACCACGAGTTCGGCGCTCGACAACGGATTCGATCTGCGTGTAGGGGACAACTACTATCGCAGTCGCTCGCCCTATGTCGCTGCCCGGAACATGGATGGCCGTCAGTTGAGTTTCAATACGCAGGTAATGGGGGATCTTCTTGTTTCCAGACGGGCTTATGTTCCCAGCAGCGGCGGAGCTTTTGTCCGCTACCTGGAAATCCTGGAAAACCCGACCGATCGTGATGTGACGACGACGGTCGCACTGGAGTCCTCTTACGCGGGTGGCAGTGCCACTGAAGTAGTGACGGAGTCTGGCTCGTCAACTTTGACCAGTGCTGATGGCTATATTGTTCTGCGTAACACGGCCAACGCATCGACACCCACCGTTCTCCACTACTTCAGGGGGCCCAATGCACGGTCGTTGATTTCACCCCAATCCAGTGCTGCCAGTGGGAATGGTAACTATCAGGTTCGGTTCGATGTGACCGTACCGGCCGGTGAACGGCGGATTCTGATGCATTTTGCGACTCTGGACGGCTCAGTCGAGCAGGCCGAGGCCAATCTGCAAATGTTGAGGACGCTGGATGCGCTAGCCATCAATGGCTTGTCTGCAGAGGATCAAGCCAGTGTCGTCAACTTCTATGCCTATACCGACTCCGACCTGGACGGCTTGAGCGATGAAGAAGAGCTGCTTCTTGGCACCCTGCCGGATAATCCCGATACAGATGGTGATGGTGTGGCGGACGGCCTGGAGATTCTTCTGGGTCGGGATCCAACCGTGGCGGAGCAGGATGCTCTGGCCCGTGTTCATGGTCAAGTCGTGAATGCTCTCGGTGCAGGAGTCTCAGATGCAACGGTACATCTGGGCAACAGCACGGTGACCACCGATGAGCAGGGCTACTATGAGTTCTCAAACGTGGCGATCAGCCAGCCGCAGGTGTCATTGCATGCATCGATTGTCATCAACGATGTGACGGTGAGTTCAGAACCGGTCACCGTAGCCCTTCAATATGGCATCGATAGTATCGCGGTACAGCCCATTCTGCTTCAGTACCAGGGAAGCTCTATTGA